>CAWIPT010000006.1:0-30375 GCA_963838125.1 uncultured Chloroflexia bacterium | reverse complement strand
AAGGTGCTGCCCGTGCTCGTCGTCCAGGTGCCGGACAAGGCGAGCGACGCCAAGCTCGACCGAGATCGTCGGCACCATCGAGGAGGAGTGGCCGGGCCTGGGTCCGCGCGCCATCGCCCACGTGCTCGGCGAGCACCAGACGCTGACGCTCGGGCTCGCGGACGGTCGAGTGGGTCTACCCCGAGTCCATCCAGACCGAGACGCGACGTCCGCGTCGTCCTGGCCAAGGAGGCCATCTCGACCGGCTGGGACTGCCCGCGCGCCGAGGTCCTGTACTCCGAGCGGCCGGCGAAGGACGCGACGCACATCGCCCAGATCATCGGCCGGATGGTCCGCCAGCCGCTGGCGCATCGGATCGCGACCGACGACGCGCTCAACTCGGTCATGTGCTACCTGCCGCTGTTCGACCGCAAGGCGCTGACCGTCGATCAAGGACGAGCTCGAGGGCAGGGGCGCGGACAACGGCCAGAACCGGGTGGGCGCGACGGTCGTGCGGGCGCCGCATGATCTTCGAGCGCAACCCGCTGCTCGATGCCGAGGTGTTCGACTTCGTCGACGAGTCTGCCCAGCATCCCGACGCCCGACCGGACCGCGAGCCCGCTGCGCCGCGCGCGGACGCTCGCGCGCCTGCTGGCCGACGACGCCGACGGCGCCGCCCTGCTGCCGAACGCCGGCGCCGCGCTCACCGAGCGCCTGAACGCCCGGCTCGACGGCCTGGCCGCCGAGCACAAGGCGGCCGTCGAGGCGAACGTCGAGGACCTGCTCGCCGCGACCGTCCGCGCGTCACGCATCACGACGGTCGGCGAGGACATCGGGCGCGGAGCCCGAGGTCCGGCGCGATCGCGACCCACGCGCGGGATGTCGCCCGGGACAGCCAGCGGATCATCAACGCGGTGCGCGAGGGCGTCGGCAAGGCGTGGTTCGCGCATCGAGCTGGCGGCCGGAGCCCGGCAGCCGACCGCGATGCGCGTCCGCGTCCGATGCGCCGCGCTGCTGCGGGTCGACGGAGTCGTCGCGTCGATCGAGGAGACCGCGACCGAATGGGTCAAGGAGCAGCTCGACCGGTTCCGCGTCGAGATCGCCGAACACGACCGGCGCCACGCGCGACGCCTACACGCGCGTGCGGAGCAGACGACGTCGCTCGAGACGGTGACGGTCGAGCTGCGCGACAACGAGCGGGCCGCGACGAAGGACCGCGACGGCGAGGACCTGCCGCGCTACCCGGGCCACCTGTTCGCCGACGCCGACGGGCATGTTCCCGGTCGACCTCAACGACTGGGAGCGCCAGGTCGTCGAGGCGGAGACTCGCGCGGCCGGGCTTCGTCGCCTGGTACCGGAACCCGGGCAGCGCCACGCCGGCGTCGCTGCGGATCGCCTACCAGAACGACGAGGACGAGTGGGCGTCGCTCCAGCCCGACTTCATCGTCGTCTCGCGCCGCTCGGACGGCACCCTCGGCGCCTCGATCGTCGACCCGCACGGCGACTACCTGGCCGACGCCCGCGCCAAGCTCCGCGCGCTGGCCGACTTCGCCGAGCACTTCGGCGACCGGTTCGTCCGCATCGAGTCGGTCGCCAAGGTCGACGACGGCACCCTCCGCGTCCTCGACCTCACCGACCCTCCGTCCGCGCGGCGGTCCTCGCCTTCGAGGGCGGCAAGGTCACCGCGCTCTACCAGTCCGAGCATTCACGCCCATTTCGGTGAAGGTCTGGCTCTGAGGCGTCCTCGACTCCGGTAGCGGCACGACCCCATCGGCGCCTCGTCCTCGCCGGGTACGCCGCCTCCGGCGACTACGCCGCCCAGGTCGACCGCTACAAGCACGCCTACCGCTCCCGTCGCGGCGACGCCCTCCTCGCCGGCCTCAACACCCACATGCCCAGGGACACGACCTGGACCCGCCCATCAGGCGGCTACTTCACCTGGGTCAACCTCCCACCCGGCACGAACATGCACGCCCTGGCCTCTGCCGCCCGCGCTAACGGCGTGGGCTTCGTCCCCGCCGACGGCCTTCTTCGTCGACCCCGACACCGCGCCCCCGTCCCTCCGCCTCGCCTTCAGCATGGACTCCCCGACGACCTCAACGGAGCCACAGCGATCCTTGCCACGGGCCTTCGAGCCCGATTGCGGATGTAGCCGCGACTTCTCAGACAACAGCCCGAGCATTACCCTGTCCAAACTGTCATTCACCGCCCTCGAGGGAGCCGATGATCCAGCTCGAAATACGAGTCTTCGGCAATTGAACGAGGAAACCCGGGGCGGCGCGATCGCTATCGCCTAGGGAATGGACAGAGGGTCCTTGCCGGTCTGTTTGGGCTGACGACCGCAGCAATTGGCATCCTCGCGGTGTTCGTCTCCTCGAAGGAACTCGCAGCTCGCCGTGCTGCTGATCATCGGCGCTCTGTTTATTGCGTTGGCTGTGCTTGGTGTAATCCCAATTCGACTGGGTGTTGGCAACTTGGAAATCGAGATGCCCGGCACAGGCGAGGCTATCGGAGAAGCAGTTGGTACCGGCCCTGACGCGGACCGAGACGTTGAGCGCGCGACGATCTCGCTCCCTCCGGAGATGCGAGAGGAGGCGCGGAACCGCGCATCTGAATACCTGGCCTTCGCCAGATCCGTGATCGATGCTCTCGCGAGAGTGTCCCCTGCAAACGCTAACATCAAACTCGACCAACGGACGTCCGATGGCTGGTTGGTTGACGCGCCGTCGTATCCAGTGGGCGAAGGCGCGCATTTGTCGAGATCAAGAAACTCGGCGAAAGCAGTGGCCGTGCGTGGACCCGAGTGTATGAACTCGCGGCGCAGGTCGCTTCCTCGCAAACCCCGCTTGTCTTGGTAGTCGACCATCGACCGCCCCGAAAAAAGCCGCCCGTCGTAAGCGCAATCATCGTGGTCGAGTGGAGTGGCCCAGAGGATGATTCTGTGCTGAGGCAGGCAGTCGCAGACGCACTCGAGCAGTCTCGGGTCACGACGCTGCACGAGGCCGTATCGCTGGTCCTGCGAGGCGCGAAGCGACCGTTGACCCTTACGGGAAATCCAGCAAGAGATCGAATCCCGGAAGTTGTATCGGTCGAAGGGCGGGGCTCCCGTGCTCCCCCGGGAGATCTTGGCGACTATTGGACGATACCCGGACCGATTCCTCCGAAACCCAGATGGAACGGTCGACCTTAGACCGCTAGAAGACGCCGCTGTAGGAGAACTGCGCGGACGGTCCGTTCGGTGATATCAATTGGCAGCGAAATAGTCCTTGATTTCATGCGGCCGAGCACTTCCTCAGCACGGCTGCGAGGACTCGGGGTCCTCTTCCCATGGCGATAGGTCGAGGGACACAGCGAAGCGACCCGAGGTACATGACCTCCAGGATGGCGATCCATGGTCGACCGTTCCGAGGTACTCGACGGCTTCCAGGTACCCATCGGGCGGTTGGGCCGGCCCTTCGGGGACGGCGACAAACGCAAGGAGCGCGTCGCCGAAGACCATCCGGGCGGCCGAGAAGTTGCCGAAGCTTGCCCTTCTCGCCTTCCGCTGATCATTTCGGCGAGTTGACCAAGGGCCTCGCTCCCAAGTTGTAGATTACGATGGAGGCCTCGACGTGTCCATCCGGGCCCGACAACGCTAGGCGACCGAGCAGGTCTTGGACCTCGTCCGGCACGAGACGTGCGGGTTTCGGCGCTGGAGTCTTCCGCTCGCCGCCCCGGTAGAGATAGTAGTCGTCGAATGGCTCTGTATGGCTTGTGAGGATTGTGGACGCCACGGCGGGATCCCTCTCCTCAAAGTAAAGGCCCCGCACCAGGTAGTGCCCGAGGTAGTCGAGTTCTCCGGGGCACTTACGTCACGCGTTTCGGCTGCCATCCTTCGGTCAATGTAATGGGCAAGGCTTCCGAAATCCGGGGAGAAGGTCTGTGACAATTTCAAGGTCCTGAAGACAGATGCACCAAGGTGGCGGACCATCGTGTAGAACACCGGCGTCCCGAAGCGCCGTCTGCCTCGATACGAAGGCCGCCAAGTCTTCCAATGTTGTGGTGACTAGGATGAATTGGGTTAGATCCGTCCTCGAGAGGGTCACTTGACCAGAAGCGCTTTGAAACTCGACCTCGTCTGCAGACATGATGTATTTGGCGGCTCGCAAGACTTGCCTATGGGCATCTCCGACCAAATCTCGCAAATCCTCGTCGATCCCGCTCTAGTTTCCCCGTCTTCCGGCAAGACTCATAGCCCCGCCCTTGGATTCGACTAAGACCGCGACAGTGTCGATAAGAAGCAGGCCATCCAGTTCGCCGTTTTCTGGCATATGAGAGCCGTGTCCAGGATCTCGCATGCGGGCTAAGTCGCGCGATAAGTTCGACAGCACCGATCTTCGAGGTATCGGGCGCGATGTTGCTGATATCGATCCCAGTGTCCAGCATCTCTAAGCTTCGCCCGAGAGCAGGCTGCACGCACCACAACAGTTTGAACATCAGACCAACGAAATAGACGCCCTGCCCGACGTCCACCAATGGTCGCCGCTCCAATTGATCGTTGATGCTGGGCCATCCGGCCGCACGGTCCTGTAATCCGGTTCCGCATGCGATCTCCCTGAGGACGGCTGCCGCCGCCTCTTCCGGTACTCCGGCCTCGGCGGAGATGTCACGGGCAGTCATAAGGAAGGCCGCGTGCCACGTCGACTCAGCCCAAGACATCAAGACGGCATCCACCGCCTTCGAGGGCTCCGGCTCCTCCTTTAGTTTCGCGACGATCGCCGCCTCGCGTTCATCCAATCCGGGAGCCCCATCAGGGCGTGCCAGCGCGGCTAACCATCTGTCTCGCACCTCTCCCGCCTCTTGGCGCTGCTCGTGGAAGCGGTCATGAGCCAATTTGGCGACCGCGTCGGTGACAGAGAGAAAGGTGCTCAGATCGTAGCCCGCGGCCGCCGTCAAATCACCGCTGAAAAGCGCGAACAGGGCCTCAAGCTGTGGGCGGTAGAACAGCGGTGCGGGCGACCGGACGGTCAAACTCCACGTGAGGCTCGAACCGGAGTTCTTCGATAGCGAGATCGTGGTCGCTCGCCGCAGCGGCGAATCCGTTGGCCAGGTAGTAGTAGCGCGAAACGGTGATGATTTCCTGGGTGAGGTCAATCACCCGCTGCATCGCTTGCGCGTCAGCTTGCTCGTCTACGAGCCGCGGCGGAGGGTCCGCGGTGAGATAGAGCCAAATAGGGTATTCAACGGTGAGCGCCGGATAGGTGGTCTCAGATTCTTTGTATGTCTCAGGGTCTCGCATTAGAAGGACTGTTAGCGCGCTCGCAACTTGAAGAAAAGGGAGCGACGTGAGTTCGTTCAGGCCCCCTCGATTCGGCGTTCGATAAGGGCTGATAGCGGCCGAGCGCTCTCCGCCCAAGCGTCGCGCGCGGCTGGATCTGCCGGCTCTGCGTCCGCCCCACCCGGGGGGCGGCCGGAATTCGATCTCCTGCGCGGATTGCCGAAAGGCCTGCTCGAAGTCCCGAAGCCAATAAGTGGGCGGCGCAAGGATCTGCGCGAGGCGCCTGCCCCAGCCGTCCAGCCCTTTCCGGACCTTCTCGAATGCGCCAGAGAATCGGTTTCGAGTTCGCTTGATGGCTTGTTATGCCCGCTACAGCCGCTCGTGGAGCCGCAGTTGAGGCACTTGTAGCAGCTGCCGTTGCGGACCATGATCGAGCCACAGTCCGTGCAGGCCGGGCTATCGGCGGTATCAAAGATCACGGTCGGCTGACCTGCCGAGAGACGCTCTTCTCGACCCGCGTGCCCGTTCTGGGCCACGATCTTCAACCCATCCATCAACCCCGGCAACGGCTCGGAAACGGCCTCTGCCTGGACATCGGTATCGGTCTCTGACGCGAGCCTGCGGGGAACCCTCAACCACGTCCTGTGACGGAGCCGACGCGGACTGTGGTTCTTCCGCCGCCGGGGGCGACCCCTCGCTTGCCGAGGGGGCGTCCGGGGCGGCGTGATCCCCACTCACATCCGCCTCCGCCAACGTCATCTGTCGGTTGACGACTCCCACCACGTCCTGGTCAGCACGGGAGAGGAACTTCGTCGCCAGGTACCGGAAGATGTAGTCCACCAGGCTCTTGGCCATGGGCACGTCCGGATTGGTCGTGAACCCCGCCGGCTCGAACCGCAGATGGCTGAACTTGTTGATCAGGTCCGTCAGCGGCACGCCGTACTGGAGCGCGAGCGAGACCGCGGTCGCGAACGCGTCCATGAGCCCGCTGATGGTCGACCCCTCCTTCGCCATGCGAAGGAAGATCTCACCCGGCTGGCCGTCCTCGTAGAGGCCCACGGTGAGGTATCCCTCGTGGCCCGCCACGTTGAACTTGTGGGTGATCGACGCCCGCTCATCGGGCAGGCGCCGTCGATATGGTTTGGGGGGAGCGGCGGCGACAGCTGTGCCCTCAGCTGCCTGTGTGACCGCCGCTCCCTGGGAGCCTTCTTTCTTCACGTTCAGCGGCTGCGAACGCTTGGAGTTGTCGCGATAGATGGCGATGGCCTTCAGGCCCAGCTTCCAGCCATCGATGTAGACCTGGGCGATCTCCTCCGGGGTCGATGCCTCGGGCATGTTCACCGTCTTGGAGATGGCGCCACTGATGAACGGCTGGACGGCGGCCATCATCTTCAGGTGGCCGTTGTAATGAATGGACCGATGGCCGTTGGCCGGCTTGAAGGCGCAGTCGAACACGTCCAGGTGCTCGTCCTTGAGGTGCGGCGCGCCCTCGATCGTCTCGTGCTCGTCGATGAAGGTGACGATCTCCTCCGTCTCCTTGGCGGAGTAGCCGAGGCGCTTCAGGGCGTGGGGGACGGTGTTGTTCACGATCTTCAGGTAGCCACCGCCGACGAGGCGCTTGTACTTGATGAGCGCGATGTCGGGCTCGACCCCGGTCGTGTCGCAGTCCATCAGGAACGCGATCGTGCCGGTGGGGGCCAGCACGGAGACCTGGCCGTTGCGGAAGCCGTGCTCGGTGCCCAGGGCGATGACCTCGTCCCAGGTCGTCAGGGTGGCGTCCAGCAGGTCGGTCGGGATCCGCTGCCGGTCGAGGCGGTACGCCGCGTCGCGGTGCTGGTTCATGACGCCCAGGTACGGCTCCGCGTTCTTGGCGTAGCCGGCGAACGGGCCGCCCTGGTCGCGGCTGATCCGGGCTGACTGGAGCTCCGCCTCGCCCTGCATCAGGGCGGTGATGGCGGCCGCGTACGCGCGCCCCTCGTCGGAGTCGTAGGCCAGGCCGCGGTTCATGAGCAGGGCGCCGAGGTTGGCGTAGCCCAGCCCCAGCGGCCGGTAGTCGTGGCTGTTCTTCCCGATCCGCTCGGTCGGGTAGCTCGCGTTGTCGACGATGATCTCCTGCGCGGTCAGCACGATCCGGACCGCGTGCCGGAAGTCCTCGATCGCCAGGTCGCCCTCATCGGTCACGAACTTCATGAGGTTCAGGCTGGCCAGGTTGCAGGCCGAGTCGTCGAGGTACATGTACTCGGAGCACGGGTTGCTGGCGTTGATCGGCGCGGTGTTGGAGCTGGTGTGCCAGCGGTTCACCGTGTCGTGGTACTGGATCCCCGGGTCGCCGCAGACCCATGCCGCCTGGGCCATCTTGTTCAGGAAGTGGCGGGCCTGGACCGTGTCCATGTCCCGCCCGTCGACCACCGCGTGGGTGGTCCAGTCCGCGTCGGCCTCGACCGCCTCCATGAACGCATCGGTCACCCGGACGCTGTTGTTCGAGTTCTGGAAGAAGACCGAGTCGTACGCCTCGCCCCCGTTGAAGTTGCCGTTGTAGCCCGCGTCGATCAGGGCCCAGGCCTTGCGCTCCTCGAGCATCTTGCAGTCGATGAACTCCTCGACGTCGGGGTGGTCGACGTTGAGGATCACCATCTTCGCGGCCCGTCGGGTCTTGCCACCGGACTTGATCACGCCGGCGAACGCGTCGAATCCCTTCATGAAGCTGACCGGGCCGCTGGCCGATCCCCCACCGCGCAGCCCCTCGCGCTTGGAGCGCAGGGTGCTCAGGTTGGAGCCGGTGCCCTGATCCGAACTTGAAGAGCATGCCCTCGGTGTGGGCCAGGGTCAGGATCGAGTCCATCGTGTCGTCGACGCTGTTGATGAAGCAGGCGCTGCACTGCGGATGGGCGTCGATCCCCACGTTGAACCAGACGGGGCTGTTGAACGCCGCGCGCTGCTTGAGCAGGATGTCGGTCAGCTCGGCGTGGAAGGTGTCGGCGTCGGCATCGGTCGCGAAGTAGCCGTCGGTCCGGCCCCAGCCGGTGATGGTGTCGGCCACCCGGCCGATCATCTGCTTGACCGATGTCTCGCGCTCCGGCGTGCCCAAGGTGCCGCGGAAGTACTTGCTGGCGGTCACCTGGGTCGCGAGCTGCGACCACGCCTTGGGGAACTCGAGGCCCTTCTGCTCGAAGACCGTCTCCCCGTGCTCGTTGGTGATGGTCGCCTCGCGGGCCTCCCACTCGACCGTGTCGTACGGGTCCACGCCCGGCCGCGTGAACCTTCGCTCGACGCTGATCCCGGTCCAGGTCCGCTCCTCGTCCGGCTGCAGCTGCCGATACCCACTCAACTCTTCCGCCACGGCCGCCGCCCCGTTGCCCGGACCGGAGGCCTTGGTCTTGCCTCCCTTGTGCCCGTTGCCGTTGGTCGTGGTCGGGGCCTGGGGGGCTTCGCTGCGTGCCATCGGTCCTGTGCTCCTTGGTCGGTTTGTGTGACGGGCGGACCCCTCTGGAGGAGTACGGAGAGGTCCGCCACGGCTCGATTACGAGCCTGCACCGGAGGGCATCCGGGCGCAGTCTCAGTGGAGGTTCAGTCTACTCCTGGTCCTGTGCCCGGTCAAGGGAAAATCACAACATGTTGTGGTGTTCGGTGGCGACTCACCCTACATGATGCGCACCCCCGCCGACGGCTTGGGACAGGCTGTGGACGGTCTGTGGAGTGCGTGTGGACCAGTCCTGGCGGGCGCGTGGCGGAGGGCTGGCTGATCGTGCCTGTCGTGGTCGAATGTATGACATTCGCTGCGCGCGCCGGTCGTGGCCTGGGGAGGCCGTCCAGATCGGTACGAGCGTTCGTGATAGCGAACTGGCGCCTTTATCACGAGGCGTCGTAAGCGGCGGAGCCTCCCTGCCCGGGCGTCCTCCCGCCGCATGGACAGGCTTCGTGCTAACGCGGTAAGCCCGATCATCACGCTCGCTTAGCACGAAGTGGTGCCAACCAAGGGTCGGCCTCCGAACAGGCGGCCCCAGGGAAGGGCCCGGAGGCCGGCCGCCGCATACAGCGTCCCGCCATTCGCGCGACGCGGACCAGAGGCGTAGGCTAGGGGCGACCGGGCGAGCCACCCCACGGTGGTCCAAGGTCGCGTTGCTCACACGCCGTCCCCCCGTTACGCCCGGCCCTGATAGACGGAGGCACGCCAGCCATGAGCGTCACCACGAAGCTGCGACTGACCAGCCCCGCCTTTACCGATGGCGGGATGATCCCTGCGAAGTACACCTGCGACGGGGAGAACATCTCGCCGCCGCTGACCTGGGAGCCAGGCCCGGAGGGCACGGCCGCCTGGGTCCTGATCGCCGAGGACCCCGATGCGCGGTTGTGGGTCCACTGGCTCGTCGTCGACCTGCCGGCGGGGGTGACCTCCCTCGACGAGGGCGCGTCCGGGAGCCTTCCCGAAGGCGCGGTGGAGGGCGAGACTGACAACGGCCCGGCGGTCTACGGCGGCCCGTGCCCGCCATCCGGGGAGCATCGGTATTCCTTCACCCTCTACGCCCTGTCCCAGCCGCTGGTCCAGGGTGTCCAGCTCACCGCGGCCGGGGTCCGGGCCGACATGTTCGGCAAGGTGCTGGCCGAGGGAACGCTGACCGGCCGATACGCGCGTGGATAGAGGGCCGCTGACCGCGGTCCTCGTCATCGCTGCGGCGCTGCTGGCCGGCTGCCAGCCGTCGGCCTCGCCGGGGGAATCGGTGGCGGGCTCCGCGCCCGGCTCGGCGCCCGGCGGGTCAGTGGCGCCGGCGCCCAGCGAGGACCTGTCCGGATCGGCCTTCAGCCTGACCAGCGCGGCCTTCGCGGAGGGCGAGGCCATTCCGTCGGTCTACAGCTGCGACGGGGAGGAGCTTTCGCCGCCTCTCGAGTGGAGCGGCGCGCCGGATGGAACCTCGGCCTACGCCCTGATCGTCCACGACCCCGATGCTGGCGGCTTCGTCCACTGGGTCGTCGGCAACATCAGCCCCATCCTGGCCAACTTCCCGGAGGGCTACAGCACGGAGCTCCCCGAGGAGGCGGCACAGGGCGAGAACGGTGCGGGCACGATCGGCTGGCTGGGGATGTGCCCGCCCAGCGGGACCCACACCTACGTCTTCACCCTTTACGCGCTCTTTGAGCCGGCCGACGTGCCGCAGGGCGTGAACGCGACCGAGCTGCTGGCCGAAATCGAGAGCAAGACCCTGGACCAGGCCGTCCTGACCGGGACCTACAGCCGGTAGGTCGAGGCAGGCCAGAGTCAAATCCTTCAGGTCAGCAGGACCAGGGCCCAGATCGCGATCACGTTGACCACCGCAAGCCCGACGGCGGCGCTGGCCAGGTCCTTGGCGCGCTTGGAGACCGGGTGGAGCTCTGTCGAAACCCGATCGACGGTTGCCTCGACCGCGGTGTTCAGCA
This sequence comes from uncultured Chloroflexia bacterium, assembly GCA_963838125.1. Lineage (GTDB taxonomy): Bacteria > Chloroflexota > Limnocylindria > QHBO01 > QHBO01 > DASTEQ01. The sequence continues at coordinate 19,727 of CAWIPT010000006.1, read as the reverse complement.
GCTCAACCACCAACAGACCGATCACGGATCCAATGAGCACCGCCCGCTCGACCCCGGATTCCCCGAGGAACAGGCCAAGCGGGACCAGGATCACCGCAACGAGGAGCTCCTGGCGGAAGGCAGCCTCGTGACGGACGGCATCGGCCAGGCCGGCCAGCGTAGACCCGGTGGCGCGGACGATGCGGCGCACTCCGGTGGTCGTGTAGTCGGGGTTCTTCATGCGGGCGGGCGCATCGTACCCGCCGACCGTGACGCGCTCAGCCCAGGGTGGCGGCCTCGGGGGTGGGCAGGTCGTCGCGGCCGCCGGCGAGCAGGAAGATATGCAGCCGATCGCGAATCCGGTCGCGGGCGTTCCGGAAGGCGTCCAGGCGCTCCTCCGGAGTGCTGGTCACCAGCGATGGGTCCTCGATATCCCAATGGGCGACCTGCTCCACGCCCGGGCAGCACGGGACAGCGCTCCTCGGCGTCGGAACAGACGGTCACGAACCAGTGGAACGGCTCGTCACGGAACCCGTCGATGGACTTCGCGTGGTGACCCTCGAGGTCGATCCCGATCTCGGTCATGACCTGGATCGTCTCGGGCCGGAGGGTGCCCGGCTCCGTCCCGGCGCTGAACGCCTCGAACGTGGCGGGAGCCCAGGCGTTGACCATGGCCTCGGCCATCTGCGATCGGGCGCTGTTGTGGGTGCAGACGAACAGCACCCGCTTCTTCGTCATGGCCCGGACGATACGCGGGGTCGATCAGGCGTGTGTTAACGGGTCGCGGTAGGTATCGTCCGCGCGTGCCCGACCTCTCCGAGGAATCCGCTTTCGAGCGGCGGATCGTCACCGTCCTGTTCGCCGATCTTGTCGGGTTCACCAGCCTGTCGGAGCAGCTGGATCCAGAGGACGTGGCCACGGTCCAGGACGCGTACTTCGCCACGGTCCGCGAGACGGTGGCTCGCCACGGAGGGCAGCTGGAAAAGTTCATCGGCGACGCCGCCATGGCGGTGTTCGGCGTCCCTCGGGCGCGCGACGATGACGCGGAGCGGGCAATCCGGGCGGGGCTGGCGCTGATCGGGGCGGTCGAGCTCCTCGGTGCGCGGCTGGGGCTTGCAGGCGACGACGGGGATGCCGGTCTGCGGCTGCGGGTGGGAGTCAACTCCGGGGAGGTGGTGTCCGCCGAGAGCGGACCCGACACCGGACGGGTGACCGGCGACACGGTCAATCTCGCGGCGCGTTTCCAGGGGGCGGCGGATCCCGGGACCGTGCTCGTCGGCGAGACTGACGAGTCTCAGTGCGGCGGACGCCGTCGTGTTCGAACCGATGGGCGGGCTCGATCTGAAGGGGAAGGCCAGATCCCGTTCCGGCATGGAGAGTGCTCGGCCTCCGGCCGGAGCGCTCGCGCGAGGAAGCGCTTGGCGCGCTCCGCGCACCGCTGCTGGGGCGAGAGGGCGAGCTCGCTGAGCTCGAGGCCGGGCTCCGGGATGGGGGCAGCCTCGTCATCGTCGCGCCGCCGGGGGTCGGCAAGAGCCGGCTCCTGGCCGAATTCGCGAGCCGCGCGGAAGGCTCGGGGGCGATTGTCCTGCGGGCACGAGTCCGTGCAGACGTGCTCGGCCCGGCAGAGCCGGTGAGTGAGCTCTTCTCGGCTGCCCTGCGTGGAGCGAAGGGGCGAGCCGCGAGACGGCGCCCGATGCGCTCGGCCATGCGCTGGGCGCCGCCGGCGTGGTCCCGCTCGCATCGAGGTCGTAGCCACCGAGGTGCTGGACACGATCTGGCCGGCGGCCGTGGCAGCGGCGGCCGTTCCGGATCGAGATGCGCGCTTCACTGCGTGGCTTGAAGCCCTCGACGCGCTCTCCGGCGAGCGACGACCGCATGGCTGATCGAGGACATCCACTGGGCCGGCGGAGACCTCCTCGCCTTCCTTGCCCAGGCGGCGACATGGCCGAGCCGTGGTGGCCGGTTCGTGGTTGCCACCGCGCGCCCATCGGTCCTGGAGCATCTGGCCGAAGGGACGTCTGTGCTGGATCTGCCGCCTCTCCCGGCCCTCGAAGCAGGTGAGCTGATCCGCGCCCTGGTCGGCAACGCCCTGCCGGACGAGGTCGCGGCGGCCGTGGCCGCAAGGTCCGATGGCAATCCCCTGTTCATCGAGGAGTTGCTCCGGAGCTGGATCAGCAGCGGCACGTTGGTGGTGGAGGGCTCGGGCTGGCGGCTGGCCGTGGCGCCCGACGCGGTGCCGCTTCCGGCAACGGTGCAGGCCATCTACGCGGCCCAGCTTGACGACCTGCCCGCCCCGGCGCGGCTTGTTGCTCGCCGCGCGTCAGTCGCGGGGCGCCGCTTCGCGGTGCGAGCCCTCGAATCGCTCGGGGTTCCCGAACCCGAGGAAGGGGTCGACAGCCTCCGCCAACGCGCATTCCTGCGCGGCCCGGAATCGGACTTCAGCGGCGACGACATCTACGCATACCGCCACGCCCTTCTTCGAGACGCCGGATACGCGAGCCTTTCGCGCGCCGAGCGAGGTCGCCTCCACCTTGCCTTGGCAACATGGCTGGAGCAGACCGCCGGGACGGACGTCGCCCGAGTCGCTGAACCCATCGCTTCCCATTACGAATCCGCCCTGGCAGCACTGCCCGCGGTAGGCGTCGATCCCGATGAACGCAACCGCCTGACCGGTGCCGCCCGCTCCTGGCTGGAGCGAGCGGCCGACGCTGCGCTCGGTGTGGCGGCCCATGAAGCCGCGATCGGGCTCCTGGCCCGCGCCGTGCCGCTTGCCGACAACGAGCGGGAAATGGCCCGCCTGCGTCTGCGCCGCGGCAAGCTGCAGGCGGCGAGCGGCGATATGGAGGCGGGGATTGAGGAGATCCGGGTCGCCCGCGAGGTCTTCCAGCGGGCGTTCCTCACAGATCGCTCCGACGCTGCCGCCAGGAATGCCTACGGGAATGCCACAGCCGCGCTGGCCGAGGCGATGCTTGAGCAGATCCGGTTCATCGAGGCGCGAGACCTGGTTGCCGACGCCCTTGTTGACGTCGGTCCGCCCGAGGACGCCCTCGTCGGCCGCCTCATGTCTCTCCACGCTAAGGCAAAGCTGAACCAAGGGGACCGCGAGGGAACCGTTGAGGAGGTCGAGCGTGCGCTGGATCTCGTGCGCGGCGGTGACCCGCGACTCGAGGTCGAAGTCCGAGGCCGCCGCGTCGAGATTCGGACGGAGAACGGACTCGCGCTCAGCGAAGAATGGGCCGAGGTCGAGCGCACGGCTCGGGCCGCAGGCATGTGGGACGTGGCGGTGCGGGCCGTGAACCAGCGAGCCCGCAACGATCCGGACGCATCCGCTCGCGAGGTGCTCGGTGTCGTCCGATCCGGGCTGGAGCTGGCGACCACGCATGGCTTGACCGAGCTCGCATGTATGGCTCGTTGCCACGTCATAGCATCGATGCTCAGCCTGGGGGAATGGGACGAGGCCATCGCGATTGGGCTCGAAAACATCCCGATCGTGGAACGCTACGCCTACATCAGATGGGGGTATCGGACATGGGTCGCGCTGGGTCCGATCCTCGAGGCCCGCCGGGATCGGGATCGGCTGGCCCACTACGCGACCTGGTTCGACTCCATCCGCGAAGAGGCTTCCCGAACCACCTTCAGCCTATGGCGAGGTCCACAACGCCGCAATGGATCGTTCGCTGATCGTCGTCGGCCTCGAACCGGTCTGGCAGCGGCCGATCAGCCTCGAGACGATGGCGGTCGAGAACTACAGCAACGTCGACTACATCGCAGCGGTAGAAGTCAACATTCGAGACTTGCTGGCCGCGAGAGAAACTGGGCCGGTGGCTGACGGGCTGAAGCGCATCGAGGCGACCTGGCGAAAGCCGGGCGGCTTCCCGCCGACCAGGCTCACTGAATCCTCACTCGCCCTGATGCACGCCTGGCTCCTGCGGGTCGACCGTCCGGCAGATGCTGTCGAAGCAGCGCGACGAGCAGCCGACTGGGCACGCCGCGAAGAGGCGCCCTGGTGGGTGGCGCGGGCCATTCGGGCACTCCCCGACGGGACGGCCGCGGACGCGGAACTGGCCGAGGCCGACGAGATCGAGCAGAGGCTGAAGGTCGTACCTGGAGCCGCTGCGCCCCCGATCTAGGCCGGTTTGGTGGCGCGGATGATGGCCGAGTACATGCCCGGGGCCGCGTCGTGGGTGGGCGTGACGCTGACATCGGTCAGTCCGGCGGCTTTCAGGCCTCCGCCATCTCCGAGACAGAGAGCGCGCCGGCGATGCAGCCGGCGTAGGAGCCGCGCTCCGCCCGCTCGTCCGGACTGAGGCTGTCGTCGGCCACGATGTCGGTGATCCCGATCCGCCCGCCGGGGCGGAGGACGCGGGCGATCTCCGCGAAGACCGCCGACTTGTCCGCGGCGAGGTTGACGACGCAGTTCGAGATCACGACGTCGATCGAGTCCGCGGGGAGCGGGATCGCCTCGATGTGGCCCTTGAGGAACTCGACGTTGGTCGCACCCGCCTCGGCCGCGTTGCGCTGGGCGAGGGACAGCATCTCGTCGGTCATGTCCAGGCCGATGGCGCGGCCGGTAGGCCCGACGCGCTTGGCCGAGAGCAGGACGTCGATTCCGCCGCCGGAGCCGAGGTCGAGGACCCGTTCCCCGGGGTGGAGGTCCGCGACGGCGATCGGGTTGCCGCAGCCGAGTGAGGCGAGCACCGCTTCGTTCGGGAGCTCGGCGCGGTCGAGGTCGGAGTAGAAGGTCACGACCTCCGACGCGTGCGCGGGATCGGTGCAGGACGCGCCCCCGCAGCAGCCGTCGCCGCAGCACGACGCGGCCACGTTCTGGTCGAGGACAGTCAGGGCGGCCTTCGCGTAGTGGGCGCGCACCTCTTCGTGGATCTGGCTGGTCATCGGTATCTCCTGTGGGGTCTGGCGGTCAGGCGCGCGGCTCAGGCGAGCGGGACGAGGCCGGCGAGGCTGGCGCCGATCCCCGACCAGCGTCGCGAGAAGTCGGGTGCGAGCTGGTAGTAGATGTAAGTCCCCCGACGCTCGGTGGTCACCACCCCGGCCTCGCGCAGCACCTTCAGGTGGTGGCTGACGGTCGGCTGGCTGACGGTGCAGCACTCGGTGAAGTCACAGGCGCAGACCGATTCGGGCGTGCTCGCCAGCTGGCGAAGGATCGACAGCCGGACGGGGTCGGCGATGGCCTGCAGGAGCTCGACGTCAGGATCGGTGGCCCTTCACCCCTGTCATTATATCGATGCTTGTCAATATAATGTCAGCCTGCACGGCTCACCTCAGGTCAGTCTGCCCGCACGGCCTCGATCAGCGGTCCGGCCATTCCGCCGATGTCGTCGAACCGATAGGTGCTCAGCACGACGATGACCGCGCCCTCCTCGGGGAGGCAGCCGGCCCACGACACGTAGCCGAAGTTCGAGCCGGCGTGCCCAATCGAGACCGCGTCCGAACCCGCGACATCGAACAGCCCAAGGCCGTACCCGTCCACGCCGCCAACGAACATCGACATCTCGGTCAGCGAGGCGTCCGAGACGATCTCGCCGGCGCAGAAGGCTCGCCACCAGCGGGCGAGAGAGATCGAGTCCGACGCAATACCAGCCGGCGGCACCGCCGGAGTCTGCGCATCGAGCGATCGATGGGAGATAGCCCCCGCCCTGCTCGAGCGCGGTCCGGGGCTCGCCAAGGGGCATGGCCATCGGGTCGGTCGGAGCCTCGTCGGGCTGGAAGACGAGCCGCTCGGTGCCCGGGACGTCGAGGACGCCGCCGCGCAGCACCTCGACCAGTGGCTGCCCGGTCACGTGCTCGATCACCAGTCCGAGGAGGGTGTAGTTGGTGTCGGCGTACATGGAACTCGTTACCGGCCGGAGCCCGTTCCGGGCCGACCAGCGCCAGGACCTCGGCCGTGGTCCAGACGCGGGCCCGATCGGTCGCCACCTCCTGCTCCATGGCATCGGAGTACCAATCCGGGATGCCGGAGAGGTGATCCAGTAGTTGGCGGATGGTCGCGCCGTTGCCATCGAAGGCGAAGTCCGCGGGGAGGTGGTCGGTGGCCGGGTCGTCGAGCGACAACTCGCCGGCCTCGACCAGCTGCGTCACCTGGGCAGCGATCAGCGACTTGGTGATGCTTGCGATGCCGAACTGGCTGTCGGGCTGCATGTCGTTGACGTCGTCCGCCATGCCGGTGGCCCCGGTCCAGGTGCCCTCGGTGGTCATGACCGTGGCAGTCATCCCACCAGCAGCCCTCATGTTGTCGAGGATGTGCTGGAACTCGACCGCCCGCTCCTCCGAGACCGGGTCCTGGCTGATGTCGGCGAACGGCGCGGCTGGGAAAGGTCCCGCCGGAGTCGGGATCGCCGCTGCCGAAGGCTCGGTTGCCGATGGAGCCGCACTCGCGGACGGCTGGCCGGTCGAGGTGGCCGACCCGGTGGGCTGGCAGCCGCCGAGGAGACCGGCGACCACGGCGGCCGTGCCGAGACTGCTGGCAGCAAACCTCTTCATCGTCCTGCCTAGTCGGACAGGAGTCGCATGGTCGACAGCCAGGTCTCGGTGAACGCGAGGCCGCCGCCGTAACGCTCCATCGTCACGAAGTCGTCAGGCTGCCAGACCGTCAGCAGGTAGATCCGATCGCCGACGCCGAAGTAAGCAGCCGGATCGGAAGCGTCGACGAGCCAGCCCGCGTGGCCGTCCAAGTTCGCGGCAGCCGTCGATTCGGTTCCGTCACAGGGCGTTACCTCGACGGTGCAGTAGTCCAGCCACCACTGGTCGGCCGTGGTGCCCGGCTCCAGCGCCACCGACCAGGCCGAGGCCGCCACCGTTCCCTCGGGCGCGTCGAATTCGAACCAGTCGGTGCGCCCTACCCCGTCCGGCCAGGCGGTGTCCTGTGGGAAAGCCCACTGGCCATCCCCATGGTTAGCCGTCCAGGCGGGCGGGTAGGCGAGGCTGAGCCCGTAGAGCTCCGAGTCGAAGGGGAGCCATGTGGAGGTGTCATTCGGATCCACCGACGGACTGGCCTCATTCGAGGAGCTCGGCTCCGTTGTCGACGGAACGGCACTCGCTAACAGCTCGCCGCTCGGGGAGGCCGAACCATTGGACTGGCAGCCGATGAGGAGCAGGGCGACCACGGCAACCGCGCCGAGGCCAGAGGCAAGGTTCCTGTTCATCGCGCGTGTCCTCCTTGAGCCGATGTCGGCCCGGTGTGGTTGGTGGTCAATCGAATGTGGCCGACTGCAGGATGGCTCGCACCTCGTCGACGGCGTTCTGCGGCGTATCCGCGTAGTACGTGGCATCGAGGACCACGATCAGGCCGTCCACGTCAACGGCCCACACCTCCTCGATCAGGTCCTGGTCCTGCGTGTACCGGGCCGGGTCAGTGCCGGGCAGCCCGAACATGGCGACCTGGCCCTCATCGCAGGCGTCGATCTCGACGGGGTGCATGGGGAGGAAGATCCGCTTCCCGGCGTATCCATCCACCGTGATGTCCTCAGGCGGCCTCAATTCAGCCCGCGACCCTTGGTTCGCCAGGGCGTCGATGAGCTCGTCGACCGTAGTGGCCGGGGTGTCGGGCCTGGTGGATGCCCACGTGCAGGCCTCCCCGTACACGGAGTACTCGCGTCCTTCGAAGGCGAGGAGCCCCACACCGCCGGACGGATCGGCGCAGGGGTCCGCGGGGTCGCCCCAGCACAGGAAGCCTCCATTCGGCTCCCCGTTCCAGAGGGGCGCGGCGACGATGACCGTGATCGGCACGCCGCCGTCGGTGGCGTCCGAGAGGAGGTGGGGGCCCGCGGGAAGGCCCACCCAAGGAGATGGCGACGGGGTCGTCTCGGCAGCGGACTCCTCCGGGGCCGGCGTGGGCATCGCGGCGCCAGCGGGCAGGCGACCCCAGCTTTGGATCGGTACAAACGGCCCAAACTCATAAACCGGATAGACGGCCACGTCTTGGCCAGAGACCAGGATGTCGGACGGACTCGCGGATGCGACGGGAACCACGCCGAGGAGAGGATCGGTATCGGCGGACCAGCCCACGAACATCAGGTACTCGCCATCGGGAGACCAGCTCACCCAGTACGGGGTCAGCCAGGTTTCGGAGCCATCGGCCGACCGCTCGAACAGCGGGACGACCTCTTCGCGTGGGGTGCCGTCCGCCGAGAGGTCGTCCGGCCACACCACGACGACGTCGTGCCTCTCACCAGAGCACGCGGCATACGGTCCTTGGCAGCGCTGGTAGACGATCGACTCGCCATCCGGCGACCAGACCGGGCCGATACCGTGGAGCGTGCCGTAGGGCGCGCTCAGGACGCGCTGTTCCTCGGTGGCCAGCTCAATGACCCATAGCTCCGGGTCGGCTTCGCCGGTCTCGTAGGCGATGCGATTGCCGTCGGGCGACCAGGTGAGGTTGATCGCGCCCAGGGTGCCCTCAAGGGTGCGCATGGCACCTGACGCAAGCTCATGCAGGTAGATCCGGCCATCCGCCAACCTCCCGCCCGAATGCTCCACGTCGCTCCCACTCGCGACGGCGAGGAGGCTGCCGTCGGGCGAGAACTCCAGATCGGTCGCCAGCAGATCGGGCAGGACCGTGATGCTGCGGTCGGCCAGGGTCAGGATCCAGACCTCGCTGCCCGCCGCCGACTGCGTGGGGTTGATGACTGATGTCTGCGGTACGCCGAACGCGATCCGATCTCCGTCTGGAGACCACACCGGGCAGGGTGGCGCCTCGCCGACATCGACACGGAACACTTCGGACACGTCGCCCTCGCCGTTGACAGATGCGACGACGACCGCGGTAGTCGGCGTGGCGCCCGACTGATCGACTTGCCCATACGAGAGGCTTCGGCCATCGGGTGAGAAGGCCGGGCACAACTGGTCGACGCCGTCCGTATCCGTGCCGATGACGCGTCGGGGCTCGCGGTCCAGGCTCACGAACCAGATGTCCTGATCGCCTCCGTCCTCCGGATGCATGCCGAATGCGATCCAGCCGTTGGGTCCGAGTGCGCCTAGATCGTCGGGCGCGCCGAACAGGAGGGCTGAGCCCACGCCGATGGTGATCAGGGCAGCAACGGCCAGGACGCGCAGCGTCCACCGACTCGGCCTACGGCGTTCCGGCACGGTGACGCGACGCGCCGCTGGCGACTCGTCCCACGTCGGATCGGGGCCATGTTCGTGATCGAGCGCTTGGCGCAGGACGGTGCGGAGGCGCCGTTCGAGGTCGTTATCGGTCTGCATCGGTCAGCGCCCCGTTTCGTGCTTGGCGCCCGGAACCGCGTCCAGGGCGACCTTGAGCTGGTCCAGGGCGCGCGAGAGCATGGCGCCCACGTTGGTCGAGGTGGTTCCCAGGATCTGGGCGATCGTCCGGTAGTCGTAGTCGTGGTAGTAACGGAGGATCACGGCCGACCGGTGGCGCGGCGACAGGCCGTCGAGCGCATCGAGGAGGGCGAGCCGGCTCGTCGTCCCGGCCGCGTCGTCGGGTGCGATGAACCGTGTCAGGTCGGCGTCGCGCTTCGGCTGCGGCCGGCGGCGCACGGCCGACAACGCCTCGTTGACCACGATCCGGTGCAGCCAGGCCTGCGAGGGGGCATCTCCGCGGAATCGTTCGCGCTGACGATAGGCGGAGACGTAAGCCTCCTGGGTGACATCGGCGGCGAGTGCCGGGTCACGGACGATGCCCAGCGCCGTCCGATAGGCGCGCTCGTACGTCTCCTCGTAAAAGGCGCCGAAATCCGCGATCTCGAGGCGAAAGGCCACCGATTCGCTCCTCACCTGGCTGAGGTCAAGGCCCCCGGTCATACCTTAGAGACGCGCCGGGGGCCAAAACATTACGTGCCGCGAGCGGCCGCCGATCGATCAGTGCGAGACGAGCGACTTGATTCCCAGCACGAGAAGCACGATCAGCACCACGAATCCGACATAGGCGAACGCCCGGAGCCGGCTCATGGCCCCGATCCGGGCTGCGGCGTAGCCCGCCACCACGATGAACGCCAGAAGGAGCAGCTCGGCGACAACCCGCGCGTTGGCCAGAGCGAAGGGCACGAACGGGAGAATGGCCACCGCGGTGACGGCGAACCCGCCCGTCACCTGCGCCACCACGAGCTCAGCGGTCTCCGGCGTCCGCTGGCCGGCGTGCACGATCCGAGCGGACAGGCGGAAGGCGACCAGGTGGGCGAGGATGAGGCCGGCCGCGGTCAGGCCGATCTCCACCGCCGCCCCGACCGGGTCCGCCTGGTTCGGTGTCGGGAAGGCGAGCATCACGGCAAGCAGCGAAAGGCTCACGTAGAGCGCCATGGTCAGTCCTTCGTTGAGCAGGTCCAGCCGATGGGCCGGGCTGCGGATGGAATGGCGGTCGGCGGGATCGACGTCGCGGGCGATGAGGTCGTCCACCGTCTCCCGATGTCGGGAGAGAGCCAGCTCCCCGCGTCGATCACCGCTTCCGCGGGTCTCGGTCGGCCGTTGTAGACCGATGCCATGGCGGCGCCGTAAGCGCCCGCCTGACCGATACCGATGAGCGCGCCGGCGCCGGTAAGCGCGAGTTCAGCGGCTGGTAACCAGCGACCGATATCGTGGGCGACGATGTCGCCGGCCTCGCAGACCGGACCGGCAAGGTGGACCGTGCCCGGGTCATCGGGAAGGGCCGCGCCGGGCTCCAGCAGCGTGACCGGGTGATCTGCGCCGTACAGGGCGGGGCGGATGAGCTCCGCCATGCCCGCATCCGCGACGAGGTAGGTGAGGTTCGCCTCGGGGCGCGGTTGGACCCGAACGACGCGGGTGAGGAGCCAACCGGCCTCCGCCACCAGGCTCCGGCCGGGCTCGAGGATGAGGCGCGCGGTGTCGGGGAGGTGGGGCCTGACCGCGTCAGCGAGGGCGGAGACGGAAACGGCCGTCCCCGCTCCCCCGCCCAGGTTGATGCGGTCCGCATCCGCGCGGCCGGCTGCCTCGGCGAGAAGCTCCGCCAGGCGGGCGTAGGCACCGACGTCATCGATCGCCGAGCCGATGTGGGCGCCGACGCTTTCGATCGGGCGGCCGGCCGCTCGACATCGGTCGATGGCCGCGTCCAGATCGGTCCAGGCGATGCCGAACTTGCTGTCCGATGCGCCGGTCGCCAGGTGGGCGTGGGTGTCGGCCGCGAGACCGGGATTGAGCCGGAGCCCGAGGCGCAAGGGGCGGTCGGCGTGGCCGGCGAGCAGCGCGTCGAGCTCCGCGAGCGACTCGACGTTGACCAGGGCGCCGGCTTCGCGGGCCGCGACGTGGTCGGCATCGGTCTTGCCGATTCCGTTCATGACGATACGCTCGCCGGGGAATCCCGCTCGGAGGGCCAGCGCCAGCTCGACCGCGTTGACGACCTCCGCGCCGGCCCCCTCGGCGGCGAACCGACGGAGGAGCCGCGGGTCGGGGTTGGCCTTGACGGCGTAGGCGATCAGCGCACCGGGAAAGGCCGCCCGGTACTCGGCCAGGTTGGCGGCCGCGGCGTCGAGGTCGGTGAGATAGAGCGGCGTGCCCCATCGGTCGGCGGCGGCCCGCAGCTGGTCCGCAGGGAGCGAATCGTGCGTCACGTCTCGGCATCCTAGACTGCCGGGATGGCCGGTCGGGTGAGCGCGGGAATCCTGATGTACCGATGGCGCGGCGAGGCACTCGAAGTGCTCCTCGGCCACCCGGGCGGCCCGTATTTCACGAACAAGGGTGACGGGCACTGGTCGATCCCGAAAGGCGAGGCGGACGGGGGCGAGGCCGAGGCGGAGGACCTGCGTCTTGTCGCGCGCCGCGAGTTCGAGGAGGAGACCGGGAGCCCTGTCGCGGGAGCGCTGGATGATCTGCTGCCGCTGGGCGAGATCACCCAGAAGGGCGGCAAGCGGGTGGTCGCCTGGGCCGCGGAGGGCGAGCTCGACCCGGCCGCCGCCCAGAGCAACTTATTCACCGTGGAGTGGCCGCCCCGCTCGGGGAGGTTCGCCGACTACCCCGAGTTCGACGAGGTGGCGTGGCTGACGCCGGATGAGGCGCGCCGGCGGATCAAGGAGTCGCAGATCCCCCTCATCGATCGGCTGGAGGCAGCCCTCGGGACCGTGACCGAGAGCTAGGCGGGCTGCTCCGCGTCTACGGGGAGCGCCGCGCGCTTCTGCGAGGCGCCGGTCGTCGGGGGCGCTGGCGTTCCCCGAAACGCGGCACGGTACCGCTCCACGACGCTCGAAGCGCCGCGCTCTGCGAACCAGGCCTCGGCGGCCTCGCCCGCTGCCCGCGCGTCCTCAAATCGGTCACCGAGGTAGGCCGCAAACTCGAGCCCGATGAGCGCTGCCTCGAGGTTGAGATCGAGCGCCCGGTGCTCGGCCCCGGCAGCGGCATAGGCGGCTCTCGCCTCATCCCATTGGCCATTCGTCGCCGCGTCGCTGGCTCTCACGTGTCCGCGGACGGCGTTCGCGACGCGGAGCTCGCCGAGCGTCTTCGTCCGTTCCCTTACCTGGGTGACCATTTCCCGGTCACCGGCGCCTGCCGCCGCGAATGCAAGGTAATGGCAGATGAGGTGGTCGTTCCCGCCGCCCTCCATCCCTGCCAACGCGTCGAGCGCGCCGGACCACTCGCCGAGCAGGACAAGCACCGTGCTGATCGCGAGCGCAACCGATGTCACCTGCGGAAGGGTATCGATGTGCTCCAGCTGAGCTCGAGCCTCGGCCAGGCGTACATCGACCCCGGCCGTTTCCCCGCTCGCGGCCGCCAGGAAGGCATGACTGGTCGCACGGATGGCTTGGTGCGTCTCTGACAAGTCCCAGTCGGCGAGGAGGATGAGGTCCGCGCGGGTCTGGTCCCAGTCGCCCATGAGCAGCGCGGCCCAGGCCCGGGAAGTCAGGTGCTGGGCTCCCCATCCGGCCATCCCGTAGCGGAGGGCCAACTCCACGCTCTCATTCATGAGCGGTTCGAGCGTGCGCATGGGGGCTTCGCCGACCAGGAGTGAGCCCAGGTTGTTCCGTGCCCGCAGGGCGGCGACAACATGCCCCTCGCGATCCGCGATGGTTATCGCTCCGCGCAGGATCGCCTCGGCCTCGTCGTACCGGCCCAGGTTGGAGATCGCCGACCCTCGGCTGACGAGGGCCTGCACGATGACCTCGGTATCCCGCCTCGGCGCGGCAGCCCGCAGCGCCTGCTCGGCGCGTTCGACAGCCTCCTCGTTCCGATCGGTGACCATGTACAGGCGCGCCAGCTCTGCGAACAGCGGCGCCGCGTTCGGCTCGGTTTCGCCCAGGTTGGCCACCGCGGGCTCGAGGATCGCCAATGCTTCCGCGCCCATGCTGCGGTTCACATAGATCTGACCGGCGAGGGCACGTGCCCGGTTCTCCATCGCGCGGTCGCCCAGCTGAACCGCGAGCTCGGCCGCCTGCAAGGCGTGGTCGACGCTATCCGATCGCGACGGGTAGCTGCCGTTCTGGGCAATCGCCAGGTGCACGGCCGCCAGCTCGGCCGGATCACTGGTGATCTCCAGGGCATCGGCCAGGTGGCGCTGAGCGACCGTCCACGCGTGCAGCGCGGTCGCCCGCTCGGCGGCGGCGCGCAGAGCGATGCGTGCCTGAGCGGCGAGCGCGTCAGCCTCCGGGCCGGCTGGCGTGGCGCGGAGGGCCTCGAGGTAGTGGTTGGCCAGCACGCCGGACAGCTCCTCATCGCCGAGCGCTTCGTAGTAGCGGGCGGCCGCCAGGTGCTTGCCCCGCCGGTCAGCCTTGGCCAGCGTGTCGTATGCGACCTCGCGGACAACGGCCTGGACGAATCGGTACTGGCCGCGCTCCGGAGAGCGGGGGTCATCGTCGTGGATCAGCAGCTCGCGGCGGACCAGGCGATCGAGGCCGGCGAGCACCGCGTCCTCGGCACGACCGGACATGCCGGTGATCGCGGTGAGCGCGAAGCTTTGCCCGAGTACCGCCCCATCCGCGAGGAGGGATCGGTCCTCGGACGAGTTCGCGTCGATCCGGGCAGCCACCAGGGCGTGGAGCGTCTCCGGCACCGCCAGACGATCGATCGGTCCTTCCAGCATGAATCCGCTGTCAGCCGGAACGAGCTGCCCGCGGTCGATCAGCATCCGCACCGTTTCCACCGCGTACAGCGGCACCCCCTCGGCACGCGCGACGATGGCGGCGACCGCTTCGTCAGGTAGCCCGGGAACGAGACCCCGGAGCAACTCGCCTATGGCTTCGTCGGCCAGCGGTTCGAGCGCGATGGTCGTCGCGTTGCGCACGCCGCTCCCCCCACCCTGGCTGCCGCTCCAGGAGGTCCGGGCGGGTCATGGCCAGCACGTAGATCGGGTGGGTCCGCGACCACGTCAGGAGGTGCTCGATGAACTCGAGCAGACCGGCGTCCGCCCAGTGGAGGTCCTTGAACACGAGGATCACCGGATCGACGTCGGCAATCCGCTCGAAGAACGTCCGCCACGCCGCAAACAGCTCCTCTCGCTGTCCGCCAGGCATCTCCTCGAGGCCGAGCAGCCCTGCCACGCGGGGCTCGACCCAGCGGCGTTCCTCCGGATCGGTCACCCATTCGTCGAGGCTCGCAGCAAGCTTGCGCCGGGACTCGGCCGGCGGTTCACCCTCGGCGATGCCGGCCCGCTCGCGGACCATCTCGGCCAGCGCCCAGAAGCTGATCCCCTCCCCGTAGGAGGGGGAGCGGCCGGCGTGCCAGTACGCGGTCTGGGTCACCCCGTCGATGTACTTCTCGAACTCCCAGCCGAGGCGGCTCTTGCCGATCCCCGCCTGGCCGATGACGGTGACCAGGCGTGGCTTGCGCTCGCGGACAGTCGCGTGGAACAGCTCCTTCAGCAGGCGCAGCTCCTCGTCGCGACCGACGAACGGGGCCTCCAGGGCGTCCCGCCGCCCGGCGCCGCCCCGCATCCCGGTTACGCTGACCGCCCGCCAGGCCGCGACCGGAGCCGTCTTGCCCTTCAGCAGCTGCTCGCCGGCCTCCTCGTAGGCGATGGCGTCGGCAGTCGCGCGGCGCGTCGACTCGCCCACGAGGACCGCCCCTGGGGGCGACACCCTGCAGACGGGACGCGGTGTTGACCAGGTCGCCGGCGACAATTCCCTGTCCCTGCGCCCCGACGGTGGCGGCCGCTTCCCAGTCAGCACCGCAGCCCGCAGCTGGAGCGGCTGCCCAGAGGACGCGTCGGTCATCGCTCCAACAGTGGTGACCAGGTCGAGCGCGGCGCGAACGGCCCGTTCGGCGTCGTCTTCGTGGGTCACCGGCGCTCCCCAAACCGCCATGACCGCGTCACCGATGAACTTCTCGATCGTCCCGCCATAGCGGCCGATGAGATCCGAGGCGACCTCGAAGTCCGGGTCAGGAGCTCCCGAGACTCCTCCGGGTCGCGATCCTCGGCCAGGGTGGTGGACCCCACGAGGTCCGCGAACAGGACCGATACCAACCTCCGCTCTGATCCGGCCGGAACCGTGGAGGCGGCGGTCGGCCAGACCTCCGCCGCCGTCGAAGAGGCTGCCGCCCTGCCGCCCAGGTTCATGCCGCACTCGCCGCAGAACTTCATACCCGGCGCGTTCGCCGTTCCGCAGTTCGGGCAGGCGGCGGCCAGCGACGTGCGGCGCTCGCCGCAGAACTTGCGGCCGGCCTCGTTCGCGGATCCGCAGGCAGGGCAGTTCACCGCAGGATCCCCATCAGGGCGCCAACTGTAGCGGGCCTCAGCCCGTCGAACAGGCTCGCCTCGGCCAGCTCGGAGGGCGGCGCGCTGCCGTCCAGCTCCTTCAGCACGTACACCTCCACGCCGAGCGCGGCGGCCTGGAGGTCCGGCGGCAGGTCAAGCGCCCAGCCCATGTCCTGGCGCTGGGTCCGATGACAGGCCATGGCCCCCCGCTTGGCCTCCAGCCACTCGGAAACGTCGACCTTGTCGTGAGCTCCGACTCGGAGGTCCCGAAACCCTCGCCCACCTCCGCGCCCGAGGCCAGCGTCTGGCCGACCTGGCGGAGGGCCTCACATCGGCCGGGTAGAGCTCATCCAGCGGACGTCCGGCGGCGAGCTGCACGATCTCCTCTTCGAAGTTCCACGGCAGCTTCAGGCCCCGGGCGTTCATCGTCGCCATCAGGCCCAGCCATCGCTCGCGGCTGAACGCGGTCTTCGTACCGCTTCCGCACCCGGTGCGCTGGACCTGCCTCGGGAAACCGAGCGGGGTCGGCCGCGGCCTCGCATGCCGCCATCGCCAGCCGGTGAGCCTGGATATGGTCCGGATGGCCGTAGCCTCCGCGCTCGTTGTAATGGACCACCACGTCGGACGGACGGTCCCGATGAACGCGACGGTTCCGGCGACCACGGTGTCGAGGTCGGCCCGCCAGAAGCTGTCGGGGTGGTCGTTCGGTGCGGTGCCCATCATTCCGCTGTCGCGGTAGCCGAGCAGGTGCTCGTCGAGCGTGCCGCCGAGCCGGAACCGCGCGCCCGCAACGCATCCAGCGAGCAGTGCAGCTCCGCGAGGCGGATCTCCTTCAGGCGCGGCTGGGCCTCGACCGGGTCGAGGTCCGGATCGTGGATCTCCCCTTCCTCGCCGCGGTGCAGACCACGAGGTCGACGCGGCGGCCCTCGGTACGGAGCGGGCAATGGTTCCGCCGGTGGCCATCACCTCGTCGTCGGGGTGGGCATGGATCAGCAGCAGGCCGCCCGTGGTCGGGCCGTGTCGTGCCGCCACCATGCCGGTGCCCGCTGGCTCGGGACCGCAACCGCGTCCAGCGCGCGCAGGGCGGCCGCGTACCCGCGGTGACGCGGCTCCTCCACCGTGCCGAAACGGATCCAGCTGAGGTGGCCCAGCTCCGGGAGGATGAGGACGTCAGCCCGGGCATCGACCACGGCTCGGTGATCCGCGTCGCGAGCAATGCCGAGTAGCGGCGCGCGTTGAGCCGATTTCCGTTGGGCGCGATTCCGAGCAGGCGCGCGCCGGCGTGGAGCGACCAGGTCAGGGGTGGCGAAGCGAACCAGGCTGGTTTGGGGGAGATGACCTGCACTCCGACCACCGGCCGGTCGGGAGCCCAGCGGCGCGCGAGTGAGATGGGCACCGGCTCCCAGACGCCGGCGTCGACCAGGATGGCGTCGCCATCCACGATCGGCGGGAACACGACCGAGATCGCGCAGCTGCGCATCAGGGCATCGACCACCGGCCCGCGGGTGACGAGCTCATGGCGCCCGGTCACGAGGTCGTAGGTGGCGGCGGCGTACGGAATCGGCAGATCCTCGATCAGCGGATGTCCGACCTCGGCCACGACCCGCTCGATGAGCGGCCGCTGGTCGAACATCGCCAGCCGCGCCGGCCGCCGCGCTACGCGCCACGGGTCAATGCGCGCGGCGATGGCCGTCATCCGCTCCGCGCTGAGCCGGCTGCCATCCCGGCACCGATCACCGAGCCCATCGAGGTTCCAACGATCCGGCCGGGGACCAGGTCGCGCTCGGCAAGAGCCTGTGCCACCCCGATACGGGCGACCCTCGCGCCCGCCGCCGCCGAGCGCCAGGGAGAAATCAACCAGGTGCATCGGTCTCATGGTCGCCGCAGGCGCAGGTGGCGCGCAGCTCGTCGTAGGTGAAGAGGCTGGTGTCGTGGCCGTTGGCCCAGATCGGGGCCAGCCGTATCGGCGGATCGATTTCAGCCGCTCGAGGGTCCAGCGCCTTCGGCGGGAACACGGTCTTGAGGTCTGAGACCCCTGGCAGCGACCCCTCCCCCGCGCACAGGGCGCAGGGGCAGGCGCGTCGGAGCTCGGTCCAGCGCGGGACGCCGAGGTGGCCTCGTCCGACCGGATCCGCATCAGGCGGGCCGTGTCGGACAGCTCCACGCCGACGGGTTGATCACCTCTGATCACGGCTTCCAGACCTTCGGCGCGCCACGATACCCGGCCCCCAGGTCGCCGTCCCGTGCCAGTTGCTGGGCGGCCGATCCGGTGGGGAGGTCCCACGCGTACAGGTCCTGCGAGGTCCGCTGCTCGATGTGGCGCGGTCGATGGTGGATACGATCTGGTCGCTGTTCGCGGACCAGCGAACGTGGCTGACGAGGCCGAACACGGACAGGGCGCTGCGCTCCTCGCCGGCGAGGCCGAGGATGGCAATCCGGGAGCCGTCTCCGGAGTCGGTCACCGTGGCCGGCAGGAGTCGTTGGGGGACCAAGGAGCGGCATCTGGCCCGTGGTGCCGCCCGTGACGGTCGGGGTCGAAGGCGTAGATCGCAGGCGCGCCAAGGACCGAGGCCACGACGCTCCTGTCGGGAGGACGTAGACCAGCCCGACGCCGCGATCGTCGGCAAAACGCAGCCTCCCTGACGGCGGACTCCTGGAGGGTGACCGGATCGGGGTAGGCAGCAGCGTGGCGACTGCGCTACGATGCTGGTCGAGGTCTCGACCGGGACGAGATCGGCGCGGATCGTTCGCGCCGGCGAGGCTCCAGCGCAGGCCGTATGCCGTGATCGAGTCGGTGGTGCAGGCGGTACACCGTCGGAGCCGTTGGTCAGGTCTGTCGTGGTGCTCCTGGGGTTGAGGAGGAGCGGAGTTGCCGTCGACGGAGGGTGATGCCCTTCGTGTGATTGGGCGCCGAGCTGACCAGTCATGCTCGTTGTCGCGGGCCTGGAGCACGGGCGCCGCCTGGCCGGCGAAGTCGTGGGTGAACAGGTGGGTCGGGCCCGCGGCGGAGGTCCGCTGCATGAACACGACCTCGAACGGCGGGTAGGCCGGCCCGGGCACGGGCGTGGGCGACGGCTCAGCCGAGGCGGACGGCTGGAGGCTCGGCTCCGGGGTGGGCGTGGGTCGGGGGGTCGCTGCCGGGCCGACCGAGGGCTCAGGCGACGGGGTGCCGTAGGCCGGCAGCAGCCCCTCGTTGCTCGAGAAGATCAGGGCGAGGAGCACGATCATCATCCCCGACAGGGCGAGGACCAGGCCGATCAGCCACGGGACGGCCTGCTCGGCGCGGGTCGGACGACGGCGGTTGCCGTAGGTCTTGACGTCCCACGGCCCCTCGGTGGTGACGTCCCGACCGGTGGGGACATCCTCGGGTCGGCCAGGTCGACCCGTCGTCGGGGGGTCGATCTGGAGGAGTGGAGGCGTCGTGCGGTGGCTCTTCGATCCCGCTCACCGCCGCGCCACGCGGGTTGCGAGGCTCACGACCGCATCATATCGGAGGCCCACGATCGCAATCCCGAGCACGACCAACCCGGTTCCGAGCAGGAGCCGCGCGTCGAGGACCTCGCCCAGGACCACCACCCCGAGCGTGACCCCGACCACCGGGAAGACGTAGGTGACCATGGTCGAGACCGTCGCCCCGAGATGGGTGATGAGGTAGAAGTACAGGACGTAGGCGAAGAACGAGCCCAGGAGCCCCAGCCAGAGCAGGCCGATGATGGTCGCCGGCTGGGTGGGCAGGACGGGGCCGCCATCCGCCACGAAGGCCCCGATCCACAGGTACAGGGCCGCGAACGCCAGCGTGCCGCCGGCGACCACGTAGCGGTCGGTGGACTGGATGCGGTACTTCGCGTAGCTGGCTCCCACGGCGTAGCTGGCAGACGCGGCGGTCACCGCCAGCGCCCCGCCGATGGCGGCCGGGCCCGGGTTGAAGGCGAACTCCCGGCTGGCGAGGACGGCCGCGCCCGCGAAGCCGAGGAGGATGCCGAACACCCGCAAGGCGGACCACGACTCGGTGCGCAGGATCGCGCCGGCGATGATCAGCGAGAAGATCGGCACCAGCGAGTTCAGCACCGCAGCGGTGCCGGAGTCGATGTACTGCTGGCCCCAGCTGATGAGGAAGATCGGCAGGCCGGCGTTCACC
>CAWIPT010000005.1:0-165877 GCA_963838125.1 uncultured Chloroflexia bacterium | reverse complement strand
GCCCCTCGCGGACGAGGGGCCTCCATTGGTCTCGGATGGCGGGCTACATCCCCGCCTGCCGGGCTTACTTGCCGCCGGGCGTGATCTCCACGGTCGGAGCCTCCCAGGTGTCGCCGGTGAGGTCGCCGTCGATCCCCCCCAGTGCCTCCTCCCAGATGGCGCTGTTGAACGCCGCGTCGTCCGGCGGCCCGGTCAGGATCCCCGCCGAGGTGGCGGTATCCACGGTCTGGGCGAGCACACCCTCGTCAAGGTGACCGATGCCACCCTCGGCCGGCCAGACCAGCTTGTTGATCTCGTTCATCATCCAGGCCAGGTGGCCCGCTCCCCAGATGCTGCCCGCGATCGATGGAGTACTGGACACAGTCATCGGGGTTGTCCCGGCAGTAGATCCAGCCCCGGAACGAGGCCTGGAGGAACCGCATCGCGACTTCGGTGTTGTTCCCCTCGTCAAGCCATGACTGGCGGGCCCACAGCCCGTCCTGCAGCATGGCCGTCCCGAGCTCGTTGTAGTCGAACACGAAGAACTGGTCCGGCTGGAACAGCTCGCCGGTGTTCGGGTCGGTGGTCTCCAGGAGCTGCGCCCACTCGTTGTAGATCATCGCCTCGGCGACGTCGACGCAGTCCTGATCGCTCGCCGCGCACCCGTCCTGGGCGGCGATGAGCTCGTTCATGTCGAAGTCCTGCTCGACCCGGGTGAAGTCCTCGCCATCGGTCAGGCCGCCCAGGATCTCGGCTGACGCCAGGACCTCGAGCTCGTTGCCGAACGGCCAGGCGCCGATGCGCTTGCCCTCCCAGTCGGTCGACCTCGTCGATGCCGCTGTCGGCCCACGCCACCGACAGGGTGGCGGACCGCTGGAAGACCTGTGCCAGGTGGACGAGGTCCGAACCGGACTGGCGCGCCTCGAGCACCTTGGGCATCCAGGCGATGGTGAACTCGGGGCCATCCGGGGCTGATCCCACCTGCTGCGGGACGATGGTGCCACCGCCGGGGAGGATTTCCACGGTCAGGGCGACGTCGTCGTAGTAGCCCTGCTCGACCGCGGCGTAGTAGCCGGCGAACTGGGCCTGGTCCGTCCACTGCAGCTGGAGGCGGACGCTGGCCGGCTCGTACGTCACCTGGCTCGCCGCCGCACTCTCCCCGGCGCTCTCGGCCGGGCTCTCGCTCGCGCTTGGCTGGCACGCGGCGAGGAACAGGCTGGCCGCAACGACCAGCACCGCAGACACTCGTATGACCCTCATCTCCACTCCTCGATGCGACGGCCCGGGCGGGGCCATCCGTGAGAGGCTGATTCTAGCCTCAGGCGGGCTTGTCGCCGCGGACCGATGGGTGCCAGGGGATAAGAAGGCGTTCGAGGAGCACCACCGCCAGGTACATCACGATGCCGGTGAGCGAGACCATCAGGATGGCCGCCCAGGTCACGTCGAAGCGCAGGCCGCTGGCGGCCGCCACCACCACCCGGCCGAGCGTGGCGGACAGGCCACCGAAGTACTCGCCGACCACCGCCCCGATCAGGCTCAGGGTGGTCGCCACCTTGAGCCCGGTGAGGAAGAACGGCAGCGCGTTGGGAATCTCCACCTGGCGGGTGACGGCCGTGGGTCCAGCCGCATACGAGCGCATCAGCTCGCGCGCGGAGGGTTCCACCTGGGTCAGACCGCGCAGGACGCTGATCATGATCGGGAAGTAGACGAGGGTGGCTGCGATCGCCATCTTGGAGAGCGGGCTCAGAAGGCCGAACCAGTTGTTGGCCACCGGCGCGAAGGCGATGATCGGGATCGCGTTGATGGCGATGGCCAGCGGCAGTACGGTGTCGCGGGACGTGGGAAAGCGCGACACGATGAACGCCGTGGCCACCCCGAGCACGGTCCCGAGGATCAGGCCGCCCATGGCCTCGAACAGGGTGACCCGGGCCGCCGGCAGGATGGCGTAGCCCGTCGTCCAGTTCTCGACCAGCGCAGCCCAGATGGCAGAGGGGGCCGGCAGGATGAATCCCTGCACCCCGGAGACCTGGACCAGGACTTCCCACGCCACCAGGACGCCGACGAGGATGAGCGCGGCGGGGAGGTATCGGCGAACGGCCTCCATGAATCGTGCCTTCCGCGTCCGAGCCGCCTAGCCGACGAGCCCTTCGGCCGCGGTCCGCTCGGCGGAGGCGACATCGGTCTCGGACCCCTCGCCCGCGCGGAGCGCCTCGCGCACCTCGGTGATGTAGGAGAAGTACGCGGGGCTTTCCCGGGTTTCCAGCCCTCGGGGCCGGGGCAGGTCCACGTCCACGACCTGGGTGATCCGTCCCGGCCGGGCGCTCATCACCGCGACGCGGCTGGACAGGAACACGGCCTCGGGGATGGAGTGGGTGACGAAGACGACCGTGATCCCGGTTCGAGCCCAGATGCTCAGCACCTCCGAGTTCATCCGCTCCCGGGTCATCTCGTCCAGCGCGCCGAAGGGCTCGTCCATGAGCAGCAGGGAGGGCGAGAAGGCGAGGGCCCGGGCGATGGCCACCCGCTGCTGCATGCCGCCGGACAGCTGGTACGGTCGATGGCGGGCGAAATCGGTCAGCCTGACCAGCTCGAGCATCTCCCGAATCCGTTCGTCCTGGGCGACTTTGGTAAAGCTGAACAGCTCGAGCGGCAGGCGGACGTTGTCCTCCACCGTGCGCCAGTCGAACAGGACGGGCGACTGGAAGACCATCCCGTACTCCCGGTCGAGCCGCGCCCGAGCCGCCGGCTTGCCGTTGACCAGGACGTTGCCGCTGCTCGGTTCGGTGAGGTCGCCGATGACGCGCAGGAGGGTGGACTTGCCGCAGCCGGAGGGACCGATGAGCGAGACGAACTCGCCGCGCCCGATGTCCAGGCTGATGTCGCTCAGGGCCAGGACGGGCGTCCCGGATGAGCTCGGTCGCGGCGAACGACTTGCTGATCCCGTCCAGGTGAACGACGGGGCCGTCGGAGGCGGTCTCGGCCATCAGGCCTCCACTTCGGGCCGCGCCCGCACCACGCGCATCTCGACCAGCCTGACCAGCCCGAAACAGATGATCCCCACGGCGGACGAGAAGAGGATCGCGCCCCACAGCTTCTCGGGAGCCACGGTGTACTGCTGGGAGAAGAACACGAGGGCCCGCCCCAGCCCGGCCTGGAGGCTGCCGGATCCTTCGCCCACGATCGCTCCCACGATGCTGGCGGTGGCCGTGATCTTCATGGCGGTGAACAGGTACGGCAGCGATGCCGGGAAGCGGACCTTCCACAGCACCGCCGATTTCGACGCGGCATAGGAGCGCATCAGCTCGAGGGCCCGCGGGTCCGGGGAGCGGAGGCCGCGCAGCATGGCGATGGTCACCGGGAAGAAGCTCAAGTAGGTGGCCACGATGACGACGCTGGTCACGTTCTGGCCCACCAGGTACACGATCAACGGGGCGAGGGCGATGATCGGGATCGTCTGGCTGGCGACGACGTACGGCACGAAGGCACGCTCGATGAGGCCGGAATGGACGAAGGCGACGGCCAGGCCGATGCCCAGCAGGCCGCCGATCGTAAAGCCGATGAACGCCGCGCGGAGGGTGTACAGGGTCTGGTCGAACAGGTAGCCGGCCAGGGTCTGGTCGGCGCCCGAGGTCAACGGCTGGAAGAGGCGCTCGAAGATCACCCAGAAGTGCGGCATGTTCACGTCGCTGGCCATCCCGATGTCCAGCGGCGGCGTCCAGACCACCTGCCCGTCGACGCGGTACGGGTCGCCGCCGAGCAGCTTCAAGCCCTCCCACAGCACCGCCAGGCCAATGATGAAGAGAACGAAGAATGCCGCTCGCCGGCGACGGCTGATCCGGGGTACGGTGGACCGCCGAGCTGGCGGTCACCGCGGTCGCTCAGGCGACCGCGGCATCGGTGTCGTCGAGCGCCCGATCGATGATCCCGAAGGCCTCGCGCAGCTGCTCCTCGGTGATGCACAGGGGCGGGTTGGTGAAGACCTGGTGCCAGTGCTGCATGGTGTACAGCCCATCGGCTCGGAGCCGGGCGTCGAGTGCCGCCATCTCCGGGGAGCTGGCGTTGAACGCGGTCATCGGCTCCTTGGTCTCGCGGATTCGCGGACCAGCTCGATCACGCCGAACAGGCCGATGCTGCGGGTGGTGCCCACGCTCGGGTGGCGCGCCTCGAGATCGGTCAGGAGGTCGCGCATGACCACGCCCAGGCGGGCCGCGTTGCCCACCAGGTCGTCGTCGCGCAGGACGCCGATGGCGGCGATCGCCGCCGCGCAGCTGACCGGGTGCGCCGAGTAGGTCAGCCCGCCGTAGTAGACCCGGTCGTTGAAGTAGTCGGCGATCTCCGGCTTCATGGCCACCGCACCCAGCGGGAGGTAGGAGCTGGTCAGGCCCTTGGCCATCGTCAGCAGGTCGGGAACGACGTCCCAGTGGTCGACCGCGAACCATCGGCCCGTCCGGCCGAAGCCGGCCATCACCTCGTCGGTGATCATCAGGATCCCGTGCCGGTCGCAGATATCGCGGATGCCCTGCAGGTAGCCGTCGGGCGGGATGAGGATGCCGTTCGTGCCGGTCACCGTCTCGAGGATGAACGCCGCAATCGTGTGCGGGCCCTCGTACTGGATGACCTCCTCGAGGTAGGCGAGCTGGCTGTCCACCGGCTCGGGCTCGGTCTGGCCCCAGCGCCACGGATCGAGGACGCGGATGACGCCCGGGATGCCGGGCTCGTTCGCCCAGCGGCGGGGATCGCCGGTGACCGAGATCGACCCCGCGGTGGCGCCGTGGTAGGACCGATGGTGGGCGATCACCTTCTGCCGCCCGGTCACGATCCGCGCCAGGCGGAGTGCGTTCTCGTTGGCCTCTGCGCCGCCCAGGGTGAAGAAGAACTTGTCCAGGTTGCCCGGGGTCAGGGTGGCGAGCAGCTCACCCAGCCGGCCGCGGACCTCGGTCGCGAACTGCGGCGCGGCAAACGCCAGCTGGTGCGCCTGCTCGGAGATGGCATCGGCCACTCGCTGGTTGCCGTGACCGATGTTGATGCTCATCAGCTGGCTGTTGAAGTCGATGTAGCGCTTGCCGTCGGGATCCCAGAAGTAGATCCCCTCCCCGTGGTCGATGGCGATGGGATTGATCTTGGCCTGGGCCGACCAGCTGAAGAACGTGTACTGGCGGTTGAGGGCGACGACTTCCTCCGCGGTCAGGCGGCGGGTGGGGGTGACGGTCATGCCTACCTCGGGCACCCTCGATCGGGGCGCAGCTGCATCGGTCTGGGAGCCGATTCTAGCGGCCGGACTCCATCGGTTCGTCGCCGAGTCGGCGGCTCGGAGGATGGCATCCACGGCCCGATCGGCGTCTGCCTCGCTCGTTGACCAGTTGCTGAGACTGATCCTCATGGCCGCCATGTCGTGCCAGGTGGTGCCTGACAGCCAGATGGTCCCCTCCTCCTGGACGCGCCGAACCACGTCCCGGGTGAAGGCGTCAGTGTCGCCGCCGCCCGGCGGGTGGAACCGGACCAGCACCTGGTTCAAGACCACGTCATTCAGCACTTCCGCGTGGTCGGCGGCATCCAGCCGCTCCGCGACGCGGCGCGCCAGGGCGCAGCACCGCTCGACCTGCTGGCGGACACCATCGCGACCCAGTGTGCGCAGCGCCGCGTAGACCGTGAAGCCCCGGGCCCGACGGGAGAACTCCGGGACCCACGTCACCTGGTCTCGCTCTTCCCCGTACGGCATGTATGCCGCGGGCGGCGGAGACATCGCCCGCTGGTGGGCGACCGGGTCGGCCACGAAGGCCAGGCCCGAGTCGTAGGGCACGTTCAGCCACTTATGGGCATCTGTCGCCCACGAGTCCGCGCGCTCGTGCCCGGCAATGAGATGGCGCAGCGCGGGACTGGTGGCCGCCCACATCCCGAACGCGGCGTCGATGTGGACCCACGCGCCAGCCCGTCGCCGGACCAGCTCGATTGCCTCCGCGATCGGGTCGAACGACCCGGTGTTCACGTTGCCCGCCTGGAGACAGACGATCAGGGGAGCATCGGCGGGCACGTCATCGAGGACCGCCGCAAGCTCGTCGGCGCGCATGCGTCCCTGGTCATCGGTCGGAACCCGCCGAACCCGGTCGCGCCCCATGCCCAGGAACTGAAGGGCGCGGGGAATAGTGCTGTGAGCCTCGGCGCTGACGATGACTTCGATCTCGGGTGCCCCGAACAGTCCGCGGCTCGTCGCGTCCCAACCGGCCCGCTCGAGCACCGCATGTCGCGCGGCCGCCAGGCAGGTGAAGTTGGCCATCTGGCAGCCGGTCACCAGCCCGTATCCGCTGGCCGGCGGCAGCCCGAAGAGATCGATGAGCCACGCGCCCACCGCCTCCTCGACGACGGACGCGCCCGGGCTGGCGGCGTACAGCTTGGCGTTCTGGTCCCAGGTGGACGTCAGCCAATCCGCCGCCAGGGCAGCCGGCAGGGAGCCCCCGATCACGAAGCCGAAGTACCGCGGCCCGGCCATCGCGATCACCGAGCGCGCGCCGATCTCCGCCAGCTGCTGGATCACCTGCTCCGGATCCTCGCCATGCTCGGATAGCGGTGTCACCAGCTCTCCGCGGAGGACCGCGACGTCGTCCTCGCCCTTCACCGGACGATCCGGAAGGGACTCGAGATAGGCCACCGCCAATTCAGCGGTCTGGCGGAGGAGCGCCGCGGTATCGCGCTCGGTCGAGGTGACTGTCATACGTTGCCCTACGTGCGGACCCGATTACACCACAGAGCGGATCGGCACCCGCCGGCGATCCGTCGCCGCGTGGGAGCGGCCGAGGTTCACGCCCTGCCCGTGGACATGCGGAGGATCGCGTCCACGGTGCGGTCCGCGTCCGCCTCGGTCGTGGACCAGTTGCTGACGCTGATCCGCATGGCGGCGAGGCCATGCCAGGTCGTCCCGCCCATCCACGCCTCGCCGCTGTCCTGGACCCGGCGGATCACCTCGGCGGGTGAACTCGTCCGCGTCGCCACCGTCCGCCGGGTGGAAGCGAACGAGCACCTGGTTCAGCACCACCTCGTTCAGGATCTCAACGCCATCGGCCTGGGCCAGCCGGTCCGCCATCCGGCGCGCCAGGTCGCAGCAGCGCTCGACCAGTTCGCGCACGCCGGAGCGGCCGAGCGATCGGAGAGTGGCGTACAGGACGAAGCCACGCGCCCGGCGTGAGCTGTCGAGGACGTACTCCGACGACTCGCGCTGGGTCTGGGTCAGCATCAGGTACGAGGCGGACGCCGCCATCGCCGCCCGGTGCGCGTCGCGGTCCCGAACGGCGACGAATCCGCAGTCGTAGCCAACGTTGAGCCACTTGTGCGCATCGGTTGCCCAGGAGTCCGCGCGGTCGACGCCGGCCACCAGGTGCCGCAGCCGGGGAGAGGCGGCAGCCCACAGGCCGAAGGCCCCGTCGACGTGCACCCAGGCGTTGGGATGCCCCGCCAGCGCATCGGCGATGGCGTCCATCGGGTCGAACCCGCCGGTGTTCACGTTGCCTGCCTGGGCGACGACGATCATCGGACCGGTCATCCCGCCGACCAGGCCGGCAAGTGCATCGGCCCGCATCCGCCCCTGCTCATCGGCTGGAACCTTGACCACCCGGTCATGGCCCAGGCCGAGGTACTGGAGCGCGGTCAGGACCGTCGCGTGGGCCTCCTCGCCGATGATGACCGTGATCTCGGGCGCCCCGTACAGGCCGCGCGCCTCGACATCCCATCCCTCCCGCGCCAGCACCGCGTGGCGGCCGGCCGCCAGGCCCACGGTGTTCGCGAGGCCGGCGCCGGTCGGCAGCCCGACGCTGGCCGATGCCGGCAGTCCGAGCAGATCCAGCATCCATGCCCCGACGACCTGCTCCGCCCCGGCGGCTGCCGGCGACAGCGCATGGAGGTTGGCGTTCTGGTCCCACGCGGCGGTCAGCCAGTCGGCGCCCATCGCAGCGGGGAGGGCGCCACCGATCACGAATCCGAAGTACCGCGGACCCGCCGACGCGACGAGGCCTGGGTCCAGCCGCCGGGTCATGTCCTCGATGACGGCCACCGGATCCTCGCCATCCTCGGGCAGCGGTCCGCCGAGCGCGGCGGCGATCGCATCCCCATCGGCCCGGGCGCCCACGTGTCGCTCCGCCAGACCGGCCAGGAACTCGATGCCCAGCTCGGCTGCCGCCCGAAGCGTCCGCTCGCTGTCGTCCATCGGTCCTGCGCCCAACCGGCGGTCCTATGCCCTGACCGAGTCCCGCAGGGGCTGGCCCACGATCCGGGCCAGGCGCTCGGCGAGCGCCATCCAGTCGTATGCCTCGGTGACCTGGCTGGCGGGCAGGCGGACGCATCGGTCCTCCGACACGTAGGAGGGCACGATCCGGTCCAGGATGGCCTCGATCTCGTCGCGGAACGCGTCGCTGGTGGAGCGCACGCCATCGGGGAGGAGCGCCACGTCGGGGAGCAACCGCACGAACAGGTCGTAGGTCTGCGCCCAGCGCCGGACGAGCGGCTCGACCCCGAACGGGTCGGCGCCATCGGTCACGCGCAGGAAGTAGGCGAAGTTGTCCACCACCGACCGGTCGGTGACCAGGATGTCGGCCCGCCCGGCGAGCTCCAGCTCCTGCTGGACCTGGGCCATGAGCACCCACAGCTGGGCCTCGGCCGAGGCGCCCTCGTTCCGCCCCAGCGGGTTGAAGCGAATGACCTCGCGGCCGACCTCCACGCTGCGCCCGGCCCGGCCCACCGTCGAGGCAAAGGCATGGACCGCGTTCGTCTTGCGGACCGAGTGGGAGCCGATGAACGCGATCTTGGCGGGGTGGCTCCACGGCACGCATCAAGGGTAGCGACTTGCCTCCCGCTCCGGTGTAGCCTTGCCCTCCACTCAGGAGGCTTGAACAAGACCGATGGCGCGCATTGTCAAGGCAGCACTGCTGCAGGCCGAGTGGACCGGCGACAAGGACTCGATGATCGAGAAGCACGAGCGCTACGCGCGCGAGGCCGCCAAGCAGGGCGCCCAGGTCATGTGCTTCCAGGAGCTGTTCTACGGGCCCTACTTCTGCCAGGTCCAGGATCCGCAGTACTACAGCTATACCGAGAAGATCCCCGACGGGCCGACCACCAAGCGGATGCAGGCCCTGGCCAAGGAGACGGGCATGGTCCTCGTCGTACCGATGTACGAGGAGGACGAGGAGACGACCGGCATCTACTACAACACCGCGTCGGTCATCGACGCGGACGGGTCGTACCTCGGCAAGTACCGCAAGACCCACATCCCCCACGTCAAGGGCTTCTGGGAGAAGTTCTACTTCCGTCCCGGCAACCTGGGGTATCCGGTGTTCGACACCGCGGTCGGCAAGATCGGCGTCTACATCTGCTACGACCGCCACTTCCCGGAGGGCGCGCGGGCGCTGGGCCTGAACGGCGCGGAGCTGGTGTTCATCCCGTCGGCCACGTCCCGCGGCCTGAGCGAGTACCTGTGGCGCGTCGAGCAGGTCTCGCATGCGCTGGCCAACGGCTACTTCGTGGGGACCATCAACCGGGTCGGGATCGAGCCCCTCGGCGACGACGACTTCTACGGCCAGTCCTACTTCGTGGACCCACGGGGCCAGTTCATCGGAGACGTCGGCGACCCGCACGACGAGGAGCTCATCGTCCGCGACCTCGACCTGGACAAGATCAACGAGGTCCGCCAGACGTGGCAGTTCTTCCGCGACCGGCGACCGGACGCCTACGACGACCTCGTCCGCCCGTAGGGCCCAGTCGGCAACCGCCTGACCGATGGACTTCGGGTTCACGCTCAAGCTCGAGCACGACATCGGTCGCGCTCTCGATCTGACCCGACGGGCCGAGGCAGCCGGGTTCGCCTACGGCTGGGTCTTCGACTCGCATGTCCTGTGGCGCGACCCCTATCCGATGCTGACCCTGATGGTCGGCGTGACCGAGCGCATGCGCCTCGGGACCTGCGTCACGAACCCCGCAACCCGCGAACCCAGCGTCACGGCATCCACCTTGGCCGTCCTGGACGAGCTGAGTGGCGGCCGGATGGACCTGGGCATAGGGCGCGGCGACTCTGCCCGCCGCGTTCTGGGCAAGCCCCCGACCACGATGAAGACGCTCGAGGAGGCGATCAGCGTGATCCGCGACCTGGTCGAGGGCCGGCCGGTCACCTACGAGGGCACCGAGCTGCAGCTGACCTGGACGGGCAAGTGGCGGCTTCCGGTGTGGGTCGCCGGCTACGGACCCATGGCCCTGGCCATGACCGGGCGGGTGGCTGACGGGCTCATCCTCCAGCTCGCAGACCCCGACCTCATCCGCTGGTTCGTCTCGCAGCTGCGCGAGGCCGAGGCCGCCGCCGGCCGCACCCCGGGCGAGATCAAGGTGCAGGCTGCCGCCCCGGCGCACGTCGGCCCGCGAGACCTGGGCCAGGACCGGACCCGCTGGTTCCCGGCGCTCGTGTCAAACCACGTCGTGGATCTGGTGAACAAGTACCCGCGCGAGCAGCTGCCCGAGGCGCTGACCGGGTACATCTCCGACCGCGAGGGTTACGACTACCACCATCACGCCGAGGTGGGGTCCACCAACGCCGCGTTCGTAGGTGATGAGGTCACGGACCGGTTCTGCATCCTGGGCGAGCCAGAGGATCACGTGGCCAAGCTCCACGAGCTGGCTGACGCCGGCGTCGACCAGTTCAACCTCTACCTCATGAACGGCGACGAGGAAGAACAGCTGGACCGATACGGCCGCGAGGTCATACCTGCTCTCCGTGCGGCGGCCGCCAGTGGGCAGGGAGCGGCGACATGAAGGTCTCGTTCATCGCCGGGTACGGACCGATCACCCCTGATTCCGCGGCCAGCCTGAAGTTCTGGCGCGACGACCTCGGCCTGCCCATGACCGAGATCGCGCCCGATTACTGGGGGACCGATGACGTGCCGGGCGTGAACGCGTTCGCCGCGTGGCCGCTCGGCGAGGCCGCCGACTCCTGCTTCGGCTCGAAGACCTGGCCGGAGCACATCACCGCCCCGCAGGCCTGGCTCGAGCTCGACGTCGAGAACCCGGAGGCCGTCAGCGTGGCCGCCGCCGAGCTGGAGGCGGCGGGCAACACGCTGCTGAAGCCGCCCACCACTGAGCCGTGGGGGCAGACCGTCGCCCGCCTCCTGAGCCCGGAGGGGCTGCTCGTCGGCGTGACCTACACCCCGTGGATGCACCCGCACGAACACGGGGAGCACGACCACGACCATGACGGTCACGACCACGACCATGACGGTCACGACCACTAGGTCACGACCGCGCCTAGGGGTTGACATATATCGGCTGCCGCTATAGCGTGCGACGATATAACGACCCACGGAGCCGATCATGGCCAAGAAGCCTTCTCCGGCCGAGGACCTGAGCCCCTTCGCCGCTCCAGCCCTGCTCGTCCTCACCGCGCTGACGGATGGGCCCAAGCACGGGTACGCGATCATGCAGGAGGCCGAGCACCTGAGCGGCCAGCCGCTTGGACCGGGGACCCTCTACGCGGCGCTCGCCCGATTGGAGCGCCGCGGTCTCATCGAAGCCGTCCCCTCTGACGACCGCCGTCGACCGTACCGGCTGACGGGCCTGGGGGCGACGACCCTGGAGGCCCACCTGGTCCGGATGCAGTCATTCGCACGACGTGCTCGTGGTCGTCTTGAAGGCGGCGCCGCATGAGTCCGCGTCGGCTGGCGGCGCTGTACCCCGCCGCGTGGCGGCATCGGTATGGCGAGGAGTTCATTGCTCTCCTGGAGGAGCGCCCGCCGCGCCGTTTCGACGTCATCGACATCGCCTGGGGTGCCCTCGACGCCCACCTGTTCCTCCAGGCTCCCGAAGGGAGGTTCCGCATGTTCACCCGTCTGGCAGGCATTGCTGCGATCGGCGCCGGCGCCGCCCTGCTGGCTGGATTCGGGGGATTGAATGAGATCACTGTTCCGGTCTTCTACGTCCTGGCCATCGTCGGACTGGTGGGCATCCATCTGCGGCAGGTGGCCGTCCGCCCGGCGCTCGCATGGTTCGGGTTCCTCGTGCCGCTTCTCGCGCTGGCGTGGGGTATCGGATTCGTTCTGCTCACCCGGGTCGGGATCCTCCCCACCAGCGGCGGCGAGTTCGGCTACTTCGCCAGCATCGCTCTCTGGATCGGATCCGCCACCCTGGGCGGAGTGATGCTGGCGATCCGTGCCTTCCCGGTGGGGGTGGGACTCGCCTTCACGATCACCGCGCCGGTAGCCATGATCGGTCTCCTCGCGGGCGGCGCCATCGCACCTGGAAGTGTCCTGGACCTCGTCTCGCAAGCGGGTCTCGTGGTCTATGCCCTGGCCTGGCTGGTCGCCGGTTGGAGCCTGCTCGCCGCCCAGCCACAGGAGGGTGTCCTCGGCACGAACAGCTGATCGGCTGTCCGGACAACTCCGTCGCCCTGGCCCATTCCCCGCGGCAATCGGCGCTACCCTTCGGGCATGGCGAACGAGGTCACCGACCAGATCGAGGAGCTCCAGCAGGCCGCCGAGGACCGATGGGTCGCCGGCTGGCTGGAAGGCCCAACCTGGACTCGGTACGACGCACTCCCGGCGCAGCCCGGCGATCCGGCGCCTGACCTCGAGCTGCCGGACACCTCAGGTGGGAATCGGCGACTGTCGGAGTTCTGGGCCTACGGGCCGGCCCTCGTCATCTTCATGCGCCATTTCGGCTGCTCCTGCCTGATGGAGCGCTGGGAGGCGCTCCGCGACGAGCTCGACGCTTACACCGAGGCCGGCGCTACCGTGGTGGCCGTCTGCCAGGCCGAGCCGGAGCGGGCCTTGGGGGTTGCCACCCGGCGCGGATATCGGTTCCCCCTCTTGTGCGACCCGGAGCGGAAGGCGTATCGCGCCTACGGCCTGCTGGAGGGGACTCCGGCGCAGATCCTGCACGACTTCCCGTGGCGGCCGAATGACATGGAAACGGCCCAGACCATGTTCTGCGAGCCGCGGCGAGGCACGGAGCGAGCGGTGGTGGACTCCCCGTGGCAGCTGCCCGGGGAGTTCGTGGTGGCCGTGGACGGCAAGATCCAGCTTGCCCATCGCTACCAATACTGCGAGGACTTCCCGCCCAAGACCGTGCTGCTGGGGGCAGTGGCCGCGGCCCAGCGCTAAGGTCTGCCCATGTCCACCACCTCGGTCCGCCAGATCGACCAGTTGCGCGACAGCATCCGCGGCTTCATCGACTTCTTCGAGGGCCCGTTCTCGAAGCTGAACGAGAACCCCGACGTCGCGAACTTCGCGGTCGGCAACCCGCTCGAGATGCCCATGGTCGAGTACGTCGACACTCTGCGCACCCACCTCGTGCCGCGGCGCCGGAACTGGTTTGCGTACAAGGTCAGCGAGCCGAAGGCGCGGATCGCGGTCGCCAGGAGCCTGAGTGCCGGCACCGGGATGGAATGGGACCCCGAGGACGTGGCCATGACCAACGGCGGCTTCGCGGCGCTGGCGGTGGCCATGCGAGCGCTGGTGGAGCCGGGCGACGAGGTCATCTTCCTGTCGCCGCCGTGGTTCTTCTACGAGTTCCAGATCCGGGCTGCGGGCG
Source organism: uncultured Chloroflexia bacterium (assembly GCA_963838125.1). Taxonomy (GTDB): domain Bacteria; phylum Chloroflexota; class Limnocylindria; order QHBO01; family QHBO01; genus DASTEQ01. Next base: position 152,347 of record CAWIPT010000005.1, on the reverse strand, counting down.
CAACCCCCATCCGCGCCCATCTTGCCCCGCCCGCCTTCGAGCCCGACCTTGATCAGATCGCGGCCGCCATCTCGTCCCGCACGCGGGCCATCATCTTCAACTCGCCCCAGAACCCGAGCGGCCGGGTCTACCCCCTCCAGACCCTGACCGGGCTGGCCGAGGTCCTGACCGATGCCTCGGCGCGCATCGGTCACCCCATCCACATCATCAGCGACGAGCCGTACCGGCGAATCCTGTTCGACGGGATCACGTACCACTCGCCGGCGGAGGTGTACCCGTACACGCTCGTCACCTATTCCTACGGGAAGCAGCTGCTGGCTCCCGGGCAGCGAATCGGCTACCTGGCCGTTCCGCCGACCATGCCCGACCGGGAGGCCTTCCGCGAAACGGTGTTCGTGGCCCAGTTCGCCACCGGCTACGCCTGGCCCAACGCCCTGCTCCAGCACGCGCTGCCGGATCTCGAGAACCTGGTGATCGACATGCCGGCCATGCAGCGCCGGCGTGACCGGCTGATCGGCGCACTCCGCGAGATCGGGTACGAGTCGACCATGCCCGAGGGCACCTTCTACGCCATGGTCCGCGCCCCGATCCCCAACGACGTGGACTTCACCAACATCCTGGCCCGGCACCACGTGCTGGTCCTGCCCGGCTCGATCGTCGAGGTCCCGGGCTGGTTCCGGATCAGCCTGACCGCCACCGACGAGATGGTCGAGTCGCGGCATCCCCGGCTTCGCGGCCGCCCATACGGAGGCCGCCGGAAGCTAGTTGCCCCCTAGAGGCAGGACTGGCCAGGCCACGCCCAGGCGGGATCTCCCGACCGGCACCGTGACCCTCCTCTTTACCGATGTTGAAGGCTCGACCCGACTCTTGGGGGAGTTGGGCGAGGCGCGCTACGCCGACGCGCTGAACGACCACCGACGCGTGCTCCGTCAGGCCATCGCAGAGCACGCGGGCATCGAGGTCGACACACAGGGCGATGCGATCTTCGCCGCCTTTCCGACGGCAATGGGCGCCGCGGCCGCGGCGCGGCGTGCCCAGGGGGTCTTCGCGTCTGGTCCGATCCGTGTTCGGATGGGGATCCACACTGGCACGCCGCTACGGACTGCGGAGGGCTACGTCGGTGTCGACCTGCACCGAGCGGCGCGAATCGCGGCCGCGGGGCATGGCGGGCAGGTCCTGATCAGCTCGACGACCCGCACAATCCTCGAGGAAAGCGGCACCGCCATGCTGGACCTTGGGGAGCATCGGCTTAAGGATCTGGCCGGCACGCAGCGTCTGTTCCAGCTCGGGGATCAGCCGTTTCCGCTGTTGCGAAGTCTGTCACCGTCGACCGTGCCGGAGGCTCCCGGCATTTTTGTCGGCCGGGATGCCGAGCTCAGGGAGCTGGGGGAGGTGCTACGTGATCCTGCGGTGCGGCTCTTGACCCTGGTCGGCCCCGGTGGGATCGGTAAGACGCGCCTCGCACTACGGGCGGCTGCCGAGGCTGCCGGTTCGTTCCCGGACGGCCGGTGGTGGGTGCCGTTGGCGTCAACCACAGAGGTTGGCGAGGCGGTGCGCGCAATCGGGCAGGAGCTCGGCCTTGGTGCGGATGCACCGCCGGACGCCATCGCCAGCCATCTCGCGACCCGCCGTGCGCTGGTCCTCATCGACAACTCCGAGCATCTCCTGCCGGACCTCGCCGAGGCGCTGGCGACGCTCATGCCGCAGGCCGGCGGGTCGACATTGCTCGTCACAAGCCGCGAGCCGCTCGGCCTCGCCGCCGAACGCCTGATGCGCGTCCCCGTCATGACCCAGACCGACGCCGAGGACCTCCTGCTCTCGCGCGCGATCGCGCTGGGCGTCACCGTCGCACCGTCCCAGGCGCTGAGCACACTCGCCGAGCGCCTCGATCGGCTTCCGCTCGCGCTCAGCCTGGCCGCGTCGCGACTACCGGTGCTGTCAGTCGATCAGATCCTCGAGCGCCTCTCGCAGCGACTGGACCTGTTTGCGGGTGCGCGCGACGCCGACCCCCGCCAGCGCACCTTGCGCGCCACGATCGAGTGGAGCCACGATCTCCTGACCGAAGCCGAGCGCACGCTCTTCCGGCGGCTGAGTGTCTTCGCGGGCGGCTGCACACTCGAGGCGGCCGAGACGGTCTGCGACGCGCACCTCGACACGCTCCAGGCCCTCGTCGACCGCTCCCTTGTCGAGCGTTCCGATGTCGTCGGTGGAGCCCATCGGTTCGGCATGCTCGACACGATTCAGCAGTTCGCCGGGGAGCAACTGACGGCGTCGGGCGAGGAGGCGATGCTTCGGAGCCGTCACGCGGACTGGATTCGCGACCTCGCCGAGCGGGTCGACGAGCAGCTCCTCGCCGGGGAGCCGGAGGAGCAGTGGGTCCGGCTGCTCGAACCGGAGATCGATAACCTGCGCGCCGCCGTCGCGTATGGGTTCGGCACCGGCGATGCCGCCTTGGTGCGGGCGATTGCGGTGGCGCTCCCCCTGTTTTGGGTCATGCGCGGCCGTGCCGCGGAGGGCCGCTCCTGGATCGAGCGAGCCCTCGAGCTCGACCCCGCCGAGGACAACGTGCGACGGCGGCTCCTGAGCGGGCTCGCCATGCTCGCGTACATGGCGGGCGACTACGCTACCGCCACCGTCGCGGCCGATGACGCCGCGGCCCTCGCGACCCAGCTCGGCCCGTCAATCGACCGTACGGCTCAGCTCCGCACGCAGATTGCCGCCGCGATGGCGCACAACGATTACGCCATTGCGGAGCCGCTCTACGAGGAGCTCCTGGAGGTCGCCCGCGCGGATGGCAACGGGGTGCGCACATCGGCATGCCGCATCAACCTGGCCTACATCGCCAATCGGACCGGCCGGCATGAGCGCGCCGAAGCCCTCATGCTGGAGAACCTGCCCTTCGTTCGGAGCCGCGGCCAGGCCAGGTGCGAGGCAACCACCCTCGTCACCCTAGCCGAGACGAACACCTACCTCGATCGTCCGGCGATGTCGGTCGACTATGCCGTTGCGGCAGCCGAGGTCGCTCCCAGGGCTGCCGATGCCGCGCTGCTCGTCGAGGATCTGCGCTGGTACGCGGCGGCTGCCTGCCGGCTCGGCGAGGCGGAAACGGCCGCCATCATCCTGGGTGCCTGCGAGGCAGCCGAAGCGGAGCTCGATGCCGCACTCGAATCCCACGAGATCAGCCATCGTGCTGAGCTCGAGTCAGCCTTGCGGGCTTCATTGACCGATGCGGGCCTGGTGACCGCCCGCGCCCACGGACGCAGCCTGGATCTGGACGCCGCCGCCGCCCTCATGCGGGGATGAACAATCCGACGATCGCGGCGGAGGCTCTCGGCGAGTCCTCGGGCCTGCATTCCCGAGCGCTACCATCGGTCCATGAAGACTCTCATCACCAACGGCACCATCGTCAACGCCGACGTGACCACCACCGGCGACGTCCTGGTCGACGGCGAGACGATTGCGCTCATCGGTACCGATCTCGGCGCCAGCGCCAACGCCGACCGGACAATTGATGCCAGCGGCAAGTGGGTGATCCCCGGCGCCATCGACGTCCACACCCACATGGAGCTGCCGTTCGGCGGGACGTTCGCCAAGGACACGTTCGAGACCGGCACGCGGGCCGCGGCCTTCGGCGGGACGACCACGATCATTGACTTCGCCGTCCAGCCGCGGGGCAAGAGCCTGCGCGAGGGGCTGGATGCGTGGCACGCCAAGGCCGATGGCAACGCGACCATCGACTACGGCTTCCACATGATCATCAGCGACGTCCGCGACGACGTCCTGGACGAGATGGACACCCTGGTCGACGAGGGGGTGACCACCTTCAAGCTGTTCACCGCCTATCCGGGCGTCTTCTTCTCGGACGACGGCGCGATCTTCCGGGCCATGCAGCAGACCGCCAAGAACGGCGGGCTGATCATGATGCACGCCGAGAACGGGCTGGCCATCGACGTCATCGCCGGCCAGACCGTTGACGCCGGCCAGACCGATCCGTACTACCACGGCACCTCCCGCTCGCCGGTGCTCGAGGGCGAGGCCACCAACCGTGTCATTCGCCTGGCCGAGACGGCCGGGGCGGCGGTGTACATCGTCCACCTCTCGGCGCGTCACGCCCTGGAGGAGGTCCGTCGCGCGCGCGCCGAGGGGCTGCCCGCGTTCGCCGAGACGTGCCCGCAGTACCTGTTCCTCACCCTGGAGGACATGGGCAACGGCTTCGAGGGGGCGAAGTTCATCTGCTCCCCGCCGCTCCGACCGGCGGACCATGCCCCGGAGCTGTGGAAGGGCCTCGTCCACGACGACCTCCAGGTCGTGTCCACCGACCACTGCCCGTTCGACTTCCACGGCCAGAAGGAGATGGGCCGCGGGGACTTCCGCAAGGTGCCCAACGGCCTTCCCGGGGTCGAGAACCGCGTCGATCTCATGCACGACGGCGGCGTGGTCCAGGGCCACCTCACCCCGAACCGCTGGGTGGAGCTGATCTCCACCGCCCCGGCCCGCCTCTTCGGCCTGCCGCAGAAGGGCGCGGTGGCCGTCGGCGCGGACGCGGACCTGGTCGTGTACGACCCGAACCGCCGCCACACCATCAGCGCTTCCAGACCCACCACATGGACGTCGACTACTCGTGCTACGAGGGCCGCGAGGTGACTGGCGGCAGCGACGTCGTCCTGTCCCGCGGCAAGGTCATCGTCGACGGCAACGACTGGCATGGCGCAGCCGGCGACGGGAAGTTCCTCAAGCGGGTCCGCAGCGAGTATCTGCTCTGACCGGTACCCTCCCCATACCGATGCGCCTCCGCTATCTGCTCGGCGCCGCCCTGGCGGCGCTGCTCTTCACCGCCTGTCAGCCGTCCGCCTCGCCATCGGCTGAGCCCTCCGGGGCGGCGTCCGATGGCGCCGGCGGATCCATCGGTGAGATCCCGTCGATGGTTGGGAACCCCGAGCTGGAGGCCACCCTCCCGCAGAAGGCGGGCGACATCACCATGCAGTCCTTCTCGATGAGCGGCCCCGACTTTCTGGCGGCGGACGTCGACCCCCAGTTCACGACCTTCATCGACTCGCTTGGGGCGGACATCGAGGACGTGTCGGTCGCGTTCGCGTTCGGGTCGAACACGGATGGAACGAACACCGCCAGCGTCTTCGCGTTCCAGATCGCGGGAGCCGAAGCTCAGGAATTGATCGAAGAGTTCAAGGCCAGTGCGGAGGATGGTGGAGACCCGCTGGTCTGGAACCCGGACACCGTGGGCGGGAAGTCAGTGGAAGTCGCGGAACCGAATGACGACTTCCCGACTCCGCTGGCGCTGTACGCCACCGGGGATGTCCTGTACTTCGTGTCCGCCACCGACCCGGACGCGTTCGAGGAGATCATCGCGGGCCTCCCCTAGACCGTCACCGGACGGCCGCCTGCAGGCGGTGTTCAGAGTCAACACCTACTTGTCTCTCGACTTGCGGTTGCTCAACGACGGGTCTAAGGTCTAGAGCCGTCGGGCGATGCTCAGCGCTCGCCCCCGACCCGTCGAACGTCAGATCATTCCGCATCGGAGAGGCTGATCGTGAAGCGTTCATTCTCAATTCTGGCGGCCCTCGTGTTGCTGCTCGGCATCGTCATGCCGGCAGCCGCTGGCAAGCCGATCAAAGACACACCAGTCCGCCACACCGGCACCGACTACAACAACGGCCAGGCGTTGCCGGTTGCGAAGGGCGACAACCTCAGAGGCAATCCGCCCCTTGGCCCGTCCAAGGTCGGGGACAGCCGGATCTGGCTGGGTCTCGATGACTTCCGCGGCGTCATCAACCTCAAGACCTATACGCTCCGTGGTGCCGGGCAGAAGGTCGAGGTCTGGGTCGCCAACAACCTGAACTTCCCCAACACCACAATGCTCAACCCGCTGACGCCGGATCCCGCTGACACGTTCACGTATAACGATTGCCGGAACGATGGCGTCCGGAACGTCGTTACCAACGCTCAGGTGCAGTACCTGATCAACGAGTTCGACACCAACATCTTCCCGACCGAATCGGAGTGGTTCGACATTCCGCCGAACCGGAACGGGAACAAGGCGACACTCCCCAAGCAGCTCCCGAACATCCAGGGGCTGGGTGTCAATGTCCCCCAAAGTTACTACCGAGGTGAAGGCGACAACGTCGTCGTGCTCGTGGACAACGTCCGCGACTCGAATTTCTACGACATGAACAACGTCAACACCTTCTCGTACATCGCCGGCTTCTACTTCTCGGTGTTCGACGACTTCTTCGATCGGACGGTCATGAGCATCGACGCGTTCGACTGGCTGCACCGCACCGGCGAAGATCCCCTCCACCAACCGACCGACCAGGCGTGCACCAGCGCCCCGGCTCGGCCGTTCCTGTATGAAGGCGTTTTCGCTCACGAGTACCAGCACCTTCTCCATCGATACATCGATGGTGACGAGGTGAACTGGGTCAACGAGGGGATGAGCGACTTCGCTGAAACCCTCACGGGATACATCGATCCTTCGAAGCATGTTGACGAGAAGGGCATGGATAGCCATACCCAGGCATTCCTGGGCTGGCTGAGCGTGCCTCACTTCAGTTGGAATCCCATCCCGAGAGCCAGCGGCCCGGAGAACAGCCTCACGGCGTGGGGCGATCAGGGTGATGACGAGATCCTGGAGGACTACGGATTCGCCTTCTACTTCATGAACCTCGTCGCCAGTCAGGGTTACGGCCAGGACTTCTTCAACGCGTGGCAACACGACCCCGGCAACGGGATCGATGGCCTCGACGCGACCCTGGCCGCGATGAGTGCTTCCGATAGCTTCAACTCGTTGTTCCGTGATGTGGTCGTTTCAGCCCTGGTTGACGGCTACATCGACAACAGGGCAACCGTCACCGGCGCCTCGGCGGCCGACCTGCAGAACACAACCGCTGAGGCCACGATCTACTACAGCGGCAATGCCAACGACACACCGGGGGCGCCCCCCTGGGGTGGGGATTACCTTCAGCTTGGGCCGGGTGCCGGTCTCGCGTCGGTGGCCTTCAATGGCGACGACGAGTTCGTCTTCCCCGCAGCCGCTGAATGGGTAGTCGACGGCAATGGGTATTGGACCAATCCCGATGTCGCCGGCGGACTGTACGCCAACGATCAGGATCTCGACATTGCCCGGTCCATCACGGTCACGGGTCCCGGGAACCTGACCTTCCAGCACTACTACGGCATGGAGTTGGGTTGGGACTTCGGCTTTGTCCAGGTTTCGACCGACGGAGGCTCGACGTGGACTTCGCTCCCATGCACGGGAACGACGACAGTTCACAATCCGGATGCTGTGGCCCACATCGCGGCCAACGTTCCCGGGTACACAGGACCCACCGATGTCCAGGGTCTGGCGACCGCTGGCACCGCTGCGGCCCCGCTGGCCGCCTCCTGCAACCTGTCCGCCTACTCGGGTGGACCGCCGATCCTGCTGTCCTTCCGGCTCATGACGGACCCGGCTGTCCAGCTTGATGGCTGGCATGTCCGGAACCTCATGCTCGACGGCCTCGCCGTGGACGCGAGCCCGCTCGATCTGTCGGACTGGAACAACCAGGACTTCTTTGACCCCCAGGAACTCTCGTTCTACTTGACCCTGGTTGGGATCAACGGGACCGTTGATGGCTTTGGGGATGTGGAGGGGCCACCGGGCAGCGTCCACGTGCTTCGACCGACTCTCGGGGCTGAGAACGACTACACGCTCACCGCGGGTGACCTTGCCGCTTTGGCCGGGTTCGCCCAGGTGTGGGCCATCGTGTCCGGTATCCCAGACGCCGAGGAGAGCACGCTGTACCAGCCGTACAGCCTGCTGGTGAATGGCTTGGAGAAAGCCGACGGTCAGTGATGCTGACCTGACCTGAATTGATGACGAGGCCCCCGGCGCCGCCGGGGGCCTCGCGTTTTCTGGGCTCGTGAACCCGACATCGGCTTGCGGAGTACCCTCTCTGCCATGCCATTTCGACGAATGGTGGCTGCACTCCTGCTAATCGGAGCGCTGCTTACCGCATGTCAGCCAGCTCCTGGAGGCGGAGCCGAGTCCACCGCCCCGAGCGCTGCTCCCCAGAGCGACGTCCCGGAGGCATCCTCGACCCCGTATACGGCCCCGGGCTACTAGTCCCAGCAGCTCGGCGGCCTCAGCGCCCCGGCGGACGCTTCCAGTTCATCGCAACCCAGGCATCCCGGCGATTTATGGTCCGTCCGGCTACGATTCGGTCTCATGCCGCCGGCCACGACCAGCCTTGACACCGAGACCTTCCTCAAGCCCGAGCACCGCGCTTGGCTGCTTGAGAAGCTCCGCTGGCCGGTGATGGCGACCATCCGCAAGGACGGCACGCCCAGCCAGTCGGTCGTCTGGTTCGATCTCGAGCCCGACGCGGATGTGGTGTTGATCAACACGCTTGCCGGCCGGGTGAAGCACCGGCATCTGCAGCGTGACCCTCGGGTGAGCCTGTGCTTCGAGGAGGGGACGAACTACCTGACCATCGAAGGCCGCGCCGAGCTTTCGCCGGACCCGGGCATGGAGCGGATCTGGGCCATGGCTCGTCGGTACGAGGAAGGCGACGGCTCGTTCGCGAAGGGCGAACGGATCAACATCCGGATTCAGATCGAGCGGGTGATCTGGCACCCGTGACCGCGCCGATCACGCTCGGCGCCCTGGCCTGGCCGCAGTACACCGACTGGGCGTCGCTCCGTGACGCCGGTATCCGAGCCGAGGAGCTGGGATACGACTCCCTGTGGACGTGGGATCACCTCTATCCCATCGTCGGCAGCTCGCGCGGGCCGATGTTCGAGGGCTACCTCACCCTGGCCGGCTGGGCCGCCGCGACGGAGAAGGTGCGCATCGGTCTGATGGTCGGTGCCAACCCGTTCCGCAACCCGGCGGTGGTCGGGAAGATGGTCACCCAGCTCGACCACATGACCGGGGGGCGGATGTACTGCGGCATCGGGGCCGCATGGAATGACGAGGAGCACGACGACTTCGGGCTCGAGTTCGGCGCCTCACCCGGTGAACGGCTCCGGTGGCTCGAAGAGGCGGTTGTCATCCTGCGCGGGATGTTCGATGGCACCGAGCCATCCGGGACGTCCCGCTACGCAACCCGCAAGGTCCGCAACGATCCGCCGCCGGTCCAGGCCCATTTACCCATCCTGGTCGGCGGGGGCGGGGAGCGGAAGACGCTCCGGATCGTGGCCCGCCATGCGGACGCCAACAACCTGGGCGGCGGATTCGAGCGGGTCCAGCACAAGGAGTCGGTCCTCCTCAAGCACTGCGCCGAGGTCGGGCGTGACCCGGCCGAGATCGAGCGCACCGCGAACCTGGGCGTGGTGGTGATCCGCGACACGCAGGAGGAGGCGAAGCGCGTCCTCGGGGAGCTGGCTGCGGACAACGGCGGCGCCCGCTCATGGCCGAACCAGCTGGTCGGAACCCCGGAATCGGTCGCGACCGAGCTGCGGCGGTTCCTCGGGATCGGCTACCGCCACCTCATCGCCGGCTTCCCGGCGCCGTTCGACCGCGAGTCCATGGAGCGGCTGGCGACCGAGGTGCGACCGATGCTGGAGGGGGATAGCCGCGAGGGGCCGCGCTTGGAGCGCGACCCCTCAATAGCTGGGACGCCATCGGCGGCTACTTGATCGAGACCGGCAGCCAGCCGGTTCTTGCGAAATCGGACCCGAACATGAAGTTCGCGTCGTAGCCGTAGGCGACGGCCTCGGCCTGGATTGCCGCTTGGCCCTTCTTGAAGTGGAGGCCACCCGACGTCGGGCTGGCCAGCACCGAGATGAGATAGGCGTGCTCGGCGCCATCACAGGCAAAACCGGTCGCATACCCGGTACCAGCGGTGCTGCTCTTCCCGATGGCCTGGACGATGTCGACCTGGACGGTCGTTCCCTGCTGCGGGAACTCGGGAGGCGCTCCCGGGTTGAGGGTGCAGGTCACCGTCACGGGGACGGTCACGATCACCCTCTGGCTCAGGGTGGCCTGACCGACCTCCACGGTGAGCGTGGCGGCTCCGAATCCGCCGGAACTCCCGGTGGTTGCCGCTCCCGCGGTCGCCGGGAGTGCGGCCAGGATGGTGATCACGGCGGTGAGGACCGTGATCCGGATGATTGACTGACGCATGGCTGTCTCCTTGGCTGTGTGATCCGTCCGAAAACCGGACAGGAAGCCACGCTAGGCGGTCCCCACTGCGGTCCGACCGCGGTGGGACCTACGGTCGGCGGGCGAGATGCGCGGTACTCTGCTGCCGTGCGGGTCGCGCTGCTGTCCGGCGGCACCGGCGGGGCGAAGCTGGCGCACGGATTCCAGCAGGTCCTCGAGCCCGCCGAGCGTCTGAGCGTCGTCGTCAACACGGCCGACGACCTCGAGCTGTTCGGCCTCCACGTCAGCCCCGACCTCGACAGCGTCCTGTACACGCTGTCCGGCCTGGTGGACCCGGTCCGCGGCTGGGGCGTGGCCGGTGACACCGACCGCGCCCTCAGGATGCTGGAGCGATACGGCGAGGAGACGTGGTTCTGGGTCGGCGACGCGGACCTCGGGACCCTCGTCCGCCGCTCGGCGCAGCTCCTCCGGGGCGCGACTCTCACCCAGGTCACCGCCGACATGGCCACTGCGCTTGGCGTGCGGAGCCACATCCTGCCCGCGACCGACGACCGGCTTCGGACCCGGATTCTGACTGACGGCGGTGACCTGGAATTCCAGCGCTACTTCGTCGAGCGCGGCCAGCGTGACGAGGTGCGGGGCATCAGCTTCGAGGGAGCTGCCGAGGCCCGCCCGACGGAGGCCGTGCTCGACGCCCTGAACAATGCCGACCTGGTCGTCATCGGCCCATCCAACCCGCTGGTCAGCATCGGTCCGATGCTGGCCATGACCGAGCTTCACCAAGCCATAGCCGGGGCCCCGGGCAGGCGGATAGCGGTCAGCCCCATCGTCGGCGGCCGCGCCCTGAAGGGGCCGACCGACCGGATGCTGGCCTCGCTGGGCCACGAGGTCAGCGCGGCGGGCGTGGCCAGCATGTACGAAGGCCTGGTTGACGGGTACGTCCTCGACGAGACCGATGCCGAGCTGGCTCCCGCGGTCGAGTCCATGGGCGTGCAGGCGGTGACGGCTCCAACAGTGATGCTGACCGATGCCGACCGGGCCGGGCTGGCCCGTTTCCTGCTGGAGACGGCCGCGCGCTAGTCTGGACCCATGCCGAACCGGATCATCGTCCCGCACCGAGGACTGGAGCACGCCAAGACGCGGCTATCCGGCGTGCTCGAGCCAGTCGAGCGCGCGGCCGTGGCCGAACGACTTCTGCGCCATGTGCTCGAAGCCGCGGTGGCGACGGGTGACGAGGTCGTGGTCATCTCGCCGGAAGCCGCGCTCGAAGCGGTCGTCGCGGGGAGCGGCGCGCGACTGAGCGTTCAGCACGGGCTGGGGCTCAATGCCGGGCTGCGCGAGGCGCGAGCCGATGCGATGTCCGACGGCGTGACCCGCCTGGCCGTGATCCATGGCGACCTCCCGGACCTCACCGGCGAGGACGTGGCCGCGCTCCTGGACGCGGTGGCCGGTGAGGGGCCCGCAGTCGCCATTGCACCAGATGCGGCCGGTCGAGGTACGAACGGCCTGGCGCTCTCGCCCCCGGACATCATGCCGTTCCGGTTCGGCGCGGACAGCTTCGCCGCCCACCGAGGCGCCGCGGCGCGGAGTGGTGCACACACCGTCATCGTCGAGCTGCCCGGCCTCGAGTTCGACGTGGACACGCCATCGGACCTCGCGGCGTGGCTCGCTCGGGGCCTGGCGGTGTGATCGAGCTCCACGCGCCCGACGGCATCCCCGAGGTTTCGCTCGGGGACGACCTGGGGTCGCTCATCGCTGCGGCGCTGGGCGCCGCAGGCATCGGTCTGACCGATGACGACGTGGTGGTCGTAACCCAGAAGGTCGTGTCCAAGGCCGAGGGCCGGGTGGTGGACCTCGCATCGGTCGAGCCTCGACCGCAGGCCACCGACTGGGCGGAGCAGTGGGGGAAAGATGCGCGGCAGGTGGAGCTCGTCCTGCGCGAGTCGGCCGACGTGGTGCGCTGGGCCGATGGGGGTCTGATCATCAGCCGTACCCGTCACGGGTTCGTATGCGCGAACGCGGGCGTGGACGTCTCGAACACGGGGCGTGGAGGCGGGGAGCGGGCGACGCTGCTGCCCGAGGATCCGGATGCGTCGGCGCGAGCCATCCGCGATCGTCTCGCTGCGCTGACCGGTGTGTCACCCGCGGTGTTGGTCGCCGATTCCTTCGGACGGCCGTGGCGCGACGGGATCACCGACGTGACCATCGGCGCAGCGGGGATCGATGTCCTGGCCGACCTGCGCGGAACACCGGACGCCGACGGCCGTGAGCTGCACGCCACGGTCGTGGCCGTGGCAGACGAGCTGGCATCGGCCGCCGAGCTGGCGGCCGGCAAGTCGTCAGGCCGGCCGGTGGTCGTGGTCCGGGGCTATCGGTATGCCCGCCCGTCTGGCTATGACCCAGGTGCCCGCCCCCTGGTCATGGACCGCGCCCGCAACCTGTTTTCCTAGGGTCTCGCCCTAGTTGGGTTGCAGGAAGAGGCTGACGATCTCGCCGTTCTCGACCCGGAAGTTGGCCTCAACGTGGAGCGGGTCGATGCCGGGGCGGATGACGGTCACCTCGGCGATGAGCGAGGCGCCCATGTTCCGGCTGTCGTTGACGTACATCCGGAAGCCGTCGCCCGCCCGGATGAACCAGCCGCCCACTCGGTCGCGGCCACGCAGGTTGGTCCGCTCGTCGGAGCCGGGGGTGGAGATGCCCATGATCGCGTTCTCGGCGAACAGGTCGACCGCACGCTCGCGCTGATCGTCGTTGATCAGCTCGAGAAACAGGTCGATCGTCTCGGTGGCGCCCATGGCCCGGGCAGGATACCGTGCGCCCCGTGGAACCGCTCCGCGTCGGCCTGGTGGGCTGGGGGACGGTGGGTTCTGCCCTGGGCGGTTTGCTCGACCGCGGGCCGCTGCCCATCCGGCTCGCGTGGGTCGCCGTTCGTGAGCCGCGCCGCGAGCGCGGCGTGGCCCTCCCCGAGGGTGTGCCGGTGGCCGGTGAGCCGGGGCCGCTGGACGAGATCGACGCCCTGGTGGAGCTGGCTGGCAGCGTCACCGAGCCGCGTCGCTGGGCCGAGGAGGCGCTGGGAGCGGGCCTGGCCTACGTCACCGCCAACAAGGCGCTGCTCGCGGCGCATGGCGGGGAGCTGGCCGAGCTCGCTCTGCTCCACGACGCGGCGTTCCTGGCCTCGGCCTCGGTCGGAGGCGGGACGCCCATGCTGGAGGTCACGGAGCACCTGGCCGCATCAGGCCGCGTGACCCGGCTGCGCGGGCTGTTGAACGCCACGACCACCTTCATCCTGTCGGCCATGGCCGATGGCCGGTCCTACCGCGACGCGCTGGCCGATGCCCAGGCGGCGGGGTACGCGGAAGCGGACCCCTCGTTCGACGTCGACGGCCGCGACGCGGCCCAGAAGCTCGCCCTCCTGGCCTGGGTGGCCTGGGGCCGCTGGCTGCCCGAGAGCGAGATCGCGACAACGGGCATCCGGAACACGGCCGTCGCGCCGGGGGAGGCGGTTCGGCTCGTGGCCGAGGCCTCGCCGCACGGTCTGCGCGTGAGCCCGACCACCCTGACCGAGGACGATCCACTGGCCACGGTGGCCGGCATCGAGTGCGCGCTCGAGGTCCACAGCACCGGTCTCAGCCCGCTGACCGTTCGCGGTCCGGGGGCAGGGGGGCCGGCCACCGCCGGCGCGGTGTACGCCGACCTCGCCCGCCTGGTCCGCGGTGAGCGGCCGATCATCGGCCAGCGACCCGACCGGAGACCGGTCCATGTCTGAGTGGCCCGTGGTGGGGGTGGCCGGTGCGCGCGGCATGGTGGGCGGCGTCTTCCTCTCCATCCTGGCCGATGCCGGCCTGCCGGCCGGTTCCCTGCGCACCTTCGGGACCGATGCCGGCGCGGTCCCATACGACGGGGCCGATGTGCCGGTGACGGTGCTGGACGACGGTGCGGCCGCCGAGCTGGATGTCCTGTTCCTGGCCACCGATGGCGAGATCTCGCGCGCGCTGTTCGAGGGGCCCGCCCGATCCGTCCCGCTGGTGGTGGACAACTCGAGCGCCTATCGCCTCGATCCGACCGTTCCGCTGGTCGTGCCCGAGGCCAATGCCTCCGTTCTGGCCGGCTATGCAGGTCGGCTGGTGGCGAACCCAAATTGCACGACTGCGGCGGCCGTGGTCGCCCTCGCCCCCATCCGCGAACTCTGCGGGCTGGAGGCGGTGGACGTGGCCTCCTACCAGGCGGTCAGCGGTGCTGGGCGAGCGGGGGTGGACGCCTTCGTCGCCGAGCGGGCAACGGACAGTCGCGATCCGGCACCCGAGACCCCGTTCCACGGCCGGATCGCCGATTCGGTCGTGCCCCAGATCGACCGCCTGTTCGATGACGGGTGGAGCGGCGAGGAGCGGAAAGTGAGCGCCGAGCTGCGCAAGATCCTGAATCTGCCGGACCTCGACGTGGCGGCCACCACCGTCCGCGTGCCGGTCCATACCGGCCACTCCGTGGCTCTCCACATCCGCACCGCGCGGCCGACCACGGTCGCGGCCATCGAGGGTGCGCTGCGGTCTGCCCCGGGCGTGGAATACCGCGCCGCGGACGGGTCGGAACGCCATCCCATGCCCCTCGACGTCGAGGGTCGCGACCCGGTTCTCGTCGGCCGGCTGCGAGCCATTCCGGGCCGCGACCGTGGGTTCGCCCTGTTCGTGGCCAGCGACAACCTGCGCAAGGGCGCGGCGCTGAATGCCATCCAGGTAGCCGCCGCCTATGACCCGCATCGGTTCGGCCGCCTGCTACCTCCCCCGAGATGAACATCCGCTCCGGCGGTCTCGTGGTGGGGGTGATGCTGTTCGTCGCCATTGCGGTGCTCATCGGCTACGTCCTGGGTCAGATGATGTCCGCCGCCGAGAACCCGACGCCCAGTCCGTCATCCTCAGCGGCGGTGTCGTGCCAGGTGACGGTCACCCCGACCACCATCCGCGTGGAGCCGGAGTCCTCCGGGTCCGACGACGTCCTCTTCTTCGCCGGCGCCGGCTTCCCCCCCAACTCCGCCGTCCAGATCGACTTCACGCCAGCCGCATCGCTCCAGGACTTCACGAGCAGCGACAGCGGGACGTTCGAAGCGACCGTCCCTGCGTCGCCGGGGTCGACCTACGAGACCGATGTCCAGCAGGGCCCACTCACCTGGACCATTCGTGGCTGGGATGTCGCGGAGCCCGATACGGCGTCGCCGGTTCCCGAGCCGGTCTGCACGGCCGAGGTGACGGTGACCATCGAGCTCACCGAGCCGCAGAGCCCGACCCCGCCCACCGACCTGTCCGCCGGCGGCTACGCGGAGATCCTGGCCGATGGCGTGCGGGTCCGGGTCGAGCCGTCGCTGGAGTCCACGGCAATCGGCGCGCTGTTCACCGGTGACATCGTCCGCATCCTCACACCGGCGCAGGAGGCCGAAGGACTGGTCTGGTACCGGATCGAATCGGTCGTCACCCAGAGCGGGGAGACCGTTCGCGGCTACGTCGCGGCCGGCGCCGGCGGCCAGGTCTACCTCCGTCCCACGGGCGAGCCGCCACCACCGACCCCCACTCCCTCGCTGTCCCCCTCCGCGTCACCGACTTAGCGCGGGTACTCCACCAGGTCGTACATGTGGTCGTGGTCGGGGGACAGGTAGGTCACGTCCGGCAGCAGCTCCAGTCCAGCGTCGAAGTAGGCGTTGAACAGGATCCGGAAGGCGTTGACCGGGCTGGTCCGATCGGTGAAGCCCTCCGCCGCGTCATCCACGCCGGGCAGGCGGTAGGCGGTCAGAATGTTGAACTTCCACGCGATCTCCTCGTCGGTCGCCTCTAGCCACTGGAAGTTCTCCGAGTTCGGCTGCGCAAAACGTGGCGGGAATGGCCCCTCATCGGTCTGCAGGATGATGATCGGGTCCGGCTCCCCGGGTTCCACGTTCTCGATGATCGCGTCGATGACCTCCAGCGCCCGCCGGTTGGTGTACTCGACCATGATCACGTACTCCTCCTGCGAGCTGCGCGCCTCGCGCTGCGCCTGGGTGGGCTTCGAACCGTCCAGGTTGAATGCGTACGGCGGATGGGGAGTGGTCATGTGGGCCTGCGTGAAGGTCGGCCCCGGCCGGTGGCTGGCTTCGATGAGCGCGTCGAACCCGGTCAGGACGTGGGCCCGCTGGAGGTCCATGCCCTGGATCTGCTCCGGCTGGTCATCGGTCTCGGCTCCCGGCAGGAGCGCGCCGACCAGGGTCGTGTTGAACAGGATGGTGCCGAACTCGGTCTCCTGGGTGTACCGGTAGATGACGTCCGCATCGACGTTGGATGAGGTGGGCTGCCACCAGTTCGCGATGTGCACGTACTCGTAGCCCAGCGTCTTGAACGTGGCCGGGACCGCCAGCCGATCCTGCAGTGCGGCATGGATGGGGCCGAAGGTGTCCGGGTTGCTCCCATTCCACTGTTCAGGATCGATGTGCTCCATGGTCAGCGTGCCGAACATCGACAGCGCGGTCTTGAAGTAGTTGGCCCACGAGTCGTGGGCCACCGAAAACCCGCGTTCCTCGAGCCCCCCGAGGAACGGCGTGTTGTCGAAGTCATAGAACTCGCGCAGGGTTTCCTCGCCGGCGTATCGGTCGAAGACGATGTAGTACACGTCCGGCCGACCGGCATCCCCGACCCGGACCGAGGGGATCTCGCCGTTGACGCCGGCGAACACCCGGGTCTGGGCCAGGTATCCGCCGATGCTCATCAGGTTGAGCAGGACCAGCAGCGTGACGACGACGTTCAGCGCCTGGGTGACGGACTTCACCCAGCTCCCGCCGTTCCACGCCAGCCCGATCAGGCCCAGGCCCCACACCACCCAGATCAGCGGCCAGCAGCCATTTCTGGTCCAGGACCTCGTCGACCTCGTTCCAGACGTGACCGAACGAGAAGAAGACGGCGAGCACCACGCTGGCCATGAGCCCGGCGCGGGCCCAATCCCGGCGGAGCGCGTAGAAGACCAACCAGCAGGCCTGCCGCGCCCGCGACACAGATCACGAGCGGCACCCACAGCGGGTCGAGGGTGACCTGGTCGTCGACGTTCTGGGCGTACAGGAAGAGGGCCGGATAGGCGCCGAGCAGGAGGACGTGCCAGGGCCACGACAACCAGCCGGTTGCGCTCCTCCTCGACTCCCGGGTTAACATCCGCACAACACTATCCGCAGCGGGGATCCGCAACCGTTCATGCCACCGATCGCGTACATCGACCCCGGCTCAGGCAGCCTGCTCCTGCAGGCGCTGCTGGCCGCGCTGCTGTCGGTGCCGTTCATCTTCCGTCGCACAATCGGCGGATTCTGGCACCGACTGCGTGGCGACGCTGAGACCGAGGAGTCGACGCCCGCCGAGGTCCGCTCGGCCGATGGCTCGAACCAGCCCGACCGCTGAGGACCGATGGCGCCTGACGGCGCCCGCCTTGACCCGGGGTTGACACCCGCCGGAGCACACTCGGCCGTGATCGATCCGGCCTCCTTCCGGGATCCCTCACGGATACGTCTTCCGGCGCGACGACATCCTGTACCGCGCCATCGCCCCAGCCGCACTGGCCGACTGGACGGCCTTCGAGCAGTCCGGCCTGGCCGGAGATCTCATCGGCGACGGGCTGCTGGTGGCCCACGAGCAGGTCACGGACGATGTCGCGCCCGTGCCTGGGGCGGCCCTCGTCATCCGGCCCCGCGAGCTCGCGCTGATCTCCTATCCGTACGAGTGGGCGTTCTCCCAGCTGCGGGAGGCGGCCCTCCTGACCCTGGAGGTTCAGCGCCGTGCGCTGGCTGCCGGGATGTGGCTGCGGGATGCGTCGGCCTACAACGTGCAGTTCGACCGCGGGCGACCGATCCTCATCGACAGCCTCTCGTTCGAGGTCGCCGACCTGTCCGCGCCGTGGCCGGCGTACCGCCAGTTCTGCAAGCACTTCCTCGCTCCGCTCGCGCTGATGGCCCATCGCGACCCGCGCTGCGGGCTCATGCTCCGGGAGTTCATCGACGGTCTGCCGCTGGACCTGGCCACCAGCCTGCTGCCGGGCCGGACCCGGTTGGGAGGGCTGCTGCCCCACCTCCATCTCCACGCCGGCGCCGACCGCGGCGCGCAGCAGGCCCAGATCTCCCGCGCCTCCGCTCCCGATGCCAAGCCACCGCAGGCCAGGCAGATGAGCCGCACCCGCCACGAGGCCCTGCTGGACTCGCTGCGCCGGGCGGTAGAGGGCCTCCGCCTGCAGCTCGGCAGCCATTGGCTGTCGTACACCCGTCAGACCTCCTATACCGAGACGGCCGCCGCCTCGAAGCGGGAGATCGTGCGGCGGATGCTGACCGCGGCCGGCGGCAAGACCATCTGGGACCTGGGCGCCAACGTGGGCACCTACTCCGACCTGGCGGCGGGGCCGGGCCGCCA
Organism: uncultured Chloroflexia bacterium; assembly: GCA_963838125.1. Taxonomy (GTDB): domain Bacteria; phylum Chloroflexota; class Limnocylindria; order QHBO01; family QHBO01; genus DASTEQ01. The sequence continues at coordinate 133,849 of CAWIPT010000005.1, read as the reverse complement.
GGTGATCGCATTCGACCAGGATCCGTCCGTGGTCGAGCTCCACTGGCGGAACCTCTCCGCCGAGCAGCGGTCATCGGTTCTGCCCCTGGTCATGGACCTCACCAACCCGAGCCCGGCCCTGGGCTGGGCCCATGCCGAGCGGCGGTCGCTCATCCAGCGCGGACCGGCGGACGTGGCCATGGCGCTTGCCCTCGTCCATCACATCGCCATCGGCAACAACGTCCCGTTGCCGCACGTCGCGGCCTTCCTGGCGCAGGCCGGCCGCAAAGTTCTCATCGAGTTCGTTCCCAAGGAGGACCCCATGGTCCGGCAGCTGCTCGTCGCCCGCCGGGACGTGTTTGACGGCTACTCGCTCGAGGGCTTCAGGGCAGCGTTCGCCGAGCACTTCGTGACCCTCGAGGAGGCGCAGGTGGATGACAGCCTCCGGACCCTGTTCCTGATGGAGCGCCGGCCGGCCTGACGCCGGTCGCGCCGGTCAGCCGGCGGCGGTCTCCGCGTCGCGCAGCACACGCCGGATGTTCCCGTTGGCCAACGCGGCCAGGTGCTCATCGGTCCAGCCCCGGCGGAGGAGCTCCGCGAAGAGGTTCGGGTAGCAGCTGACGTCATCGAGGTCGACGGGCCAGAACAGGTTGCCGTCGTAGTCGCCGCCGATCCCGACGTGGTCGTGGCCGGCCACAGACGCCACGTGTTCGACGTGGTCCGCCACCGCCTCCAACGGCGGGCTGGGCACGGTCAGGGACTCGACGATGTCCCTGGACAGGGCTTCGCGCACGGCCTCATCGCGGATGCCGGCCGCGCGCCGCCCGAACTCCTGGATGGCCGGGATGAGGACCGCCGCCGCCTCGGCGCTGACGAAGCCGGCGACGAAGGTGACCATCACCACCCCGCCGTTGGCCGGCATCCGCCGCAGGATCTCGTCGGGGACGTTGCGCGCGACGTCGCACAGGGCGCGGGCCGAGGAGTGGCTGAAGATCGCAGGTGCGCTGGTGGCGTCCAGCGCGTCGCTCATGGTCTCGACCGACGTGTGAGACAGGTCGACCAGCATCCCGAGCCGGTTCATCTCCGCCACCACGCTCCGGCCGAACGGGGAGAGGCCGCCGTGCCGTGGCGCATCGGTTCCCGAGTCGCCGATCTGGTTGGAGGTGTTGTGGGTGAGGGTCAGGTACCGCGCTCCCAGCTCCCAGAAGGCGCGCAGCGCGCCCAGTGAGCCCTCGAGGACGTGGCCGCCCTCCATCCCCAGCAATGACGCGATCCGCCCGGCGGTCATGGCCCGGTCCACGTCGTCGGCGGTAAGGCACAGCTCCAGCTCGTCGGGGTAGCGGGCGACCATCCGCCGCGCGAGGTCCAGCTGCTCGAGCTGGAGGACGGCGCGGCCGGCGCCGCCCTCGCCGGGCACGTACACGCTCCAGAACTGACCGCCCACGCCACCGGCGCGCAGCCGCGGGATGTCCGTGTCCCCCGGATCTGGGGCACGGTGCCGGAGGTCGTACACCTCCAGGTCGCCGGGAGCAGCGGGGTGCTTGCGAATCTCCCACGGCAGGTCGTTGTGGCCGTCGATGACCGGATGACGGGCGAGGAGGTCGCGCGCTGCCGGCAGGTGCGCGCGCCAGCCCGGGTCGTCGGCCATGCCCCGAGCATAGCCGGGCTACCATGGGGACCCAGTCCCCGCACGCGAGGAACCGATGGAATTTCGCGCCCTGGTCGACGAGCTCCTGGCCACCTATTTCCGCCTGGACCCGGTCCATGCCACCGAGATGGGCCACCACGATGGCGACGGCGCGTGGCCTGACCTGACCGATGCCGGGCGGGCCTCGCGGCTCGCGTTCGCCGAGGATGGCCTCCGCCGGCTGGGCGAGATCGATACGTCCACGCTGAGCCGCGACGACGCGATCGACCACCGCATCCTGACCGATGCCCTGGCGGCCATCCGCTTCGGCGAGGGCACGTTGGTCGAGGAGCGCTGGAACCCGCTGGTCTTCGTCTACGTCCTCGGCAACGGGCTGTTCACCCTGCTCGCGCGGCCGTTCGCGCCCCTCCCCGATCGGCTGCGGAGCGCGGCTTCGCGCCTGCGCGGGCTGCCGGCCGTCCTGGACGCGGCCCGTGAGACGCTGACCAACCCCGGCGATCGGCCGGTCTCGCAGTTCCACGCCGAAAAGGCCATCGAGCGCCTGCCCGGCATCCCTGGCCTGGTCGACGCCGTCCTGGCCGAGGTCGACAAGGTGGAGGACCCGGCCGAGGCCGCGGCCCTGCGGGCTGAGCTGGAGCCGGCTGCGGCCGCAGCGCGCGAAGCGCTGGACGGATTCGGGACGTGGTTGCACGACGAGCTGCTGCCCACCGCGAACGGCGACTTCCGGCTTGGCCCGGCGCTGTACCGCGACAAGTTCCGTCACGCCCTGCGCGTGGACATGCAGCCAACCGAGCTGCGGGCCCGGGCCCTGGGCGCGTTCGACGTGGTGCGGGCGGAGATGCTCCGGCTGGCCACCGAGCTATGGCCGGCCTGGAAGGGCGACGAACCCATGCCCGAACACTCAGACGCCATCGTCCGCGCCGTCCTGGACGCCATCGCGGACGACCACCCGGCGGCCGGCGAGCTGCTCGACTTCTGCCGTGCCGAGAACGACCGGATCGAGGCCTTCTGCCGCGACATCGGTCTCATCGGTCTGGCCGATGAGCCGCTGGAGATCATGTGGACCCCCGAGTTCCTTCGGTCCTTCGGGGGCGCCATGCTCATCCCGCCGGGACCCCTGGACAAGGGGCTGTCCAGCTTCTTCGCGATCACGCCCATGCCCGACGACTGGACCGATGCGCAGCGCGAGTCGTACCTCCGGGAGGACAACGCCCGGATGCTGCGGCTGCTGACCATCCACGAGGCGGTGCCCGGCCACTACCTCCAGCTGGCGTACTCGAACCGCTGCCCGTCCCTGGTGCGGGCCATCTTCCAGTCCGGCGTCTTCGCCGAGGGCTGGGCGGTGTACGTGACCCAGGTGATGATGGACGTGGGCTACGGCGCCGAGGATCCGGCCCTCATGCTCGTCCACTGGAAGTTCTACCTGCGCGCCATCACCAACACCATGATGGACATCGCCATCCACACCGGGTCGATGGAGCGCGAGGAGGCCATGAAGCTCATGGTCGAGCAGGGCTTCCAGGAGGAGTCCGAGGCGTCCGCCAAGTGGGACCGGGCGCGGCTGTCCAGCACCCAGCTGTGCGAGTACTTCCTGGGCAACATCGAGATGGCTGATCTCGAGCGCGAGGCCCGCAGCCGAGCGGCCGAAGCGGGGACCCCGTTCCGCTGGCGCCCGCACCTCGAAGGCGTCCTCGCCCACGGCACCCCGCCGACACCGGTGATCCGCGACATCCTGTTCGGGGCCACCTGAGCGGATGGGCCGAGGCTTCGGGGCCCTCCGCCACCGGAACTTCCGCCTCTACTGGTCTGGCCAGGTCGTCAGCCTGGTCGGGACCTGGATGCAGAGTGTCTCGCAGCCGTGGCTCGTGCTCGAGCTGGGTGGGTCGCCGCTCCAGGTAGGCTCGGTCATCGCCCTCCAGTTCGCGCCGGCCCTGTTCCTGGCGCCCATCGGCGGCGTTCTCGCTGATCGGTTCGACAAGCGCGGGCTCCTCCTCATCACCCAGGCGCTGGCCATGGTCCAGGCCGCCACCCTGTTCGGGCTGACGTATGCGGGGGTGGTCGAGATCTGGCACATCCAGGTCCTCGCCCTGATCCTGGGCATCACCAGCGCCTTCGACATGCCCGTTCGCCAGTCGTTCGTGGCCGAGGTCGTGCCCCGCAAGGACCTGCTGCAGGCCATCGCGCTGAACAGCGCCTCGTTCAACCTGGCCCGCGTCGTGGGGCCGGCGGTCGCCGGCATCGCGCTCGCCCTGTTCGGCAGCGCCTTCAACTTCGGAGTGAACACCCTGACCTACACCGCCGTGCTGGTGGTGCTGCTGCTGATCGACCCGAAGACGCTGAACCGACTGCCGATCCCCTCGGTGCGGCCCACCATGCGCGACTCACTGGCCGAGGGCTTTCGCTATGCGAGGCAGACCCCGACCGTCCTGTGGCTCCTCGTCCTGCTGGGCGGGATGAGCGTGTTCGCCATGAACTTCCAGACCCTCCTTCCGCTGTTCGCGCGCTTCACGCTGGGCATGGACGCCGGGGCCTACGGGGCGTTGTTCGCGGTCATGGGCCTGGGCTCGCTGGCCGGCTCGTTGGTGCTCGCGTTCATGGGGGAGCGCCGACCGAGGCTGCGGCTCATCCTGGGCGGTGGAGCTCTGTTCCTCGTCTTCGAGCTCATGCTCGGCCTCATCCGCGCGCCGGCCATCGCCTATCCGGTGGTGGCCCTGGTCGGCCTCTTCTCCATGCTCATGGTCAACACCATCAACGCCACCGTGCAGCGCTCGGTGCCCGACGAGCTGCGCGGTCGGGTCATGGCCCTGTACGTCACGGTCTTTGCCGGATCCGGTCCGCTGGGCGGACTGTTCGCGGGCGGGGTGGCCCAGCTGTTCGGCCCGCCCGCCGGGTTCATCCTCGGGGCGATGCTGGCCTCGATATTCCTGGGCTTGACCTGGTGGAAGCTCGGCCGGCGGGGACCGGTGCCGGTGACCGTGCCGCATCCCGCCTGATCACCGGCCGCGAACCAGTGCGCCCGTGACCGCCCCCGCCGCCGTCGCCTCCAGCCGCGCGAACCTGACCCTCGGCCTCCTTGCCCTGGCCCACTCGCTGATCCACATGCAGTCGGCCCTGATGCCGCTGGTCTACATCGCCGTGATCGACCAGTTCGGACTGGACGAGGCATCCATCGGCCTGTTCATCGCGGTCACGACAGCCGTCGCCGGCCTGATGCAGCTGTCGTATGGCTTCCTGACCCGCTACATCGCCCGGCCGGTGCTCATCGGCGTTGGTCAGCTGGTCTTCGGGTTCAGCCTGATGCTGGCGGGGCTGGCCACGACCATCGGTCAGCTGCTGGCCGCCGTCAGCGGGGCGCGGGTGGGAGCCAGCCCGCAGCACCCGGTGGGCAACGGCATCCTGTCCGACGCGTTCCCACCGGAGCGTCGCGGTTTCGCGATCAGCACCCATATCGCCGGCGGCAACGTGGGAACCATCCTCGTCCCGTTCATCGGCGGGGCGCTGCTGGCGACGGTGGGCTGGAACGCGACCCTGGCCCTGTTCGGGATCCCGGCACTGGGGGTCGGCCTCCTGGTCCTGTGGTTCGTCCGCGAGGACTCGCAGGCCTACCGTCGCCAGGCCCGGGCTGCCGGGAGCTGGAGCGGGCAGGTCCGGACCGTGTTCCGGCGCGGCGACCTGATGAGGATCCTCGCCGCATCCATGGTCTCGGCAGGGGGTCGCGGGCTCGACATCGCGGCTCCGTTCCTGCTGCTCTACTTCCGCTCCGAGCTGGGGATCGATGAAGCCACCGTCCTGTGGCTCTACGCCCTCCTCCTGGTCGGAGCGGTGGTCGGACCGGTCCTGGCAGGCATCCTGTCGGACCGCTTCGGTCGTCGCCGGACCCTGATCGTGTACTACTCGCTGTCCTCCATCGGGATCCTGTCGGTCGTGCTGGCGGGTGGGAACCTTTTCCTGCTGGCGCCGCTGCTGCTCCCGTTCGGGACCGCGGTCTTCAGCGAGGGGCCCGTGCTCCAGGCATTCATGGCCGACCGGGCGGTGGGTCCCATCCGCGACGTCGCGTTCTCGATCTACTTCACCGCGGCATTCGGAATCGGAGCGCTCTGGGCGCTGATCATCGGCGCCATCGTGGCCGGACCGGGATACGTGCCCGCGTTCGTGGTCATGGCCCTGTCCTACGTCGCCGGCGCCATCCTCATCTCCTCGGTCCGCGACCGTCCGCCGGCCGTGCCGGCAGAGTCGCCCACCCCGGGCTCCGCGGCCTAGCCCGGCCGCGTGCCCGGAGTCGCCCACCCCGGACGCCGCGGCCTAGCCCGGCCGGCGCCGGCGCCGCTTGGCGAGGCGGTTCGCCTCCTTCTCGAAGCGGTTCGCGCGGTACGGGTTCTGGCCATGGAGCAGCGCCGACAGGCTGGACGCGGCATAGGCCAGCGGAAAGACCAGGCCCCAGCGCTCGTACTGCATCACGTGGACCCGTTCGTGGGCGCGGCTCGTCTCGAGCTGGCGCGCGGTCGTCCCGAGCACCACGTGGCCCAGGGTCAGGGCCCCGCTCCGCCACGTCCAATCGGGACCCGCACGAGTGCCCGCCGGATCACGCCACCGTGACCTTCGATGGCACCCTCCGCGAATCCCACCCGGCCCCCGGTCAGGACACCGGCGACCACCATGACCAACCCGACCAGGGTCATGGGGAGCGCCCACAGGATCCCCAGCGGCCATGGCAGGCGGCGACCCTCGACCATGGGCGGCAGGGTAGCCGACGGCTAGAATCCGGCCGAGACCCAGTCGTGGACGCCTGCCCCCTGTCTGCCCGTCGAAGGAGCGCCCTCCGATGACCACCGACGCCCGGCCCGACGAGGCCACCATCGAAAACCTCCTCCGCGAGGAGCGCACCTTCCCGCCACCGCCGGCGTTCGCTGCCTCGGCCGTCGCCAACGACCCGGACATCTACGAGCGGACCGCGAGCGAGGAGGGCTTCCGGCAGTTCTGGACCGAGGAGTCGCGCCGGATCGACTGGATCGAGCCGTGGCAGGAGCTCCTGCGCTGGGACCCGCCGTTTGCCGAGTGGTTCGTCGGCGGCAAGCTGAACATCAGCGTCAACTGCCTCGACCGGCACGTGGCCAACGGGCTGGGCGACAAGGTCGCCTACCACTGGGAGGGCGAGCCCGGCGACCAGCGGACGATCACCTACGCCCAGCTGCTGGCCGAGACCTGCCAGCTGGCGAACGCCCTCCGCCAGCTCGGCGTGGGCAAGGGCGACAAGGTCGCGATCTACATGCCCATGATCCCCGAGCTCCCGGTCGCCATGCTGGCCTGCGCCCGGATCGGCGCCCCGCACAGCGTGGTCTTTGGCGGGTTCTCCGCCGATGCCCTGGCCGGGCGGATCGAGGACGCCCAGTGCACGACCGTGATCACCGCCGACGGCGGCTACCGGAAGGGCGCCATGGTCCCGCTCAAGGACAACGCGGACGACGCCATGGCCCGCTCCCCGTCGGTCGAGCACTGCATCGTCGTGCGCCGAACGGGCCAGGAGGTGCAGTGGACCGAGGGGCGCGACCACTGGTACCACGACCTCGTCACCCGTCAGCCGACCACCGCCGAGCCGGAGGTCATGGACTCCGAGGACCTCCTGTACCTGCTCTACACCAGCGGGACCACGGCCAAGCCCAAGGGGATCATGCACACCACCGCCGGGTATCTGGTCGGGACGGCCACCACCCATCGGTACATCTTCGACATCAAGCCCGACGACACCTACTGGTGCATGGCCGACATCGGCTGGGTGACCGGCCATTCGTACATCGTCTATGGCCCGCTGGCCAACGGCACGACCGGGGTCATCTACGAGGGGGCCATCGACTTCCCGGACAAGGACCGATGGGCCCAGATCGCGGCTCGCCTGGGGGTCACGATCCTGTACACCGCCCCGACCGCCGTCCGGGCGCTCATGAAGTACGGAGCCGATGTCTTCGCCGGCGACGACCTCTCCTCCCTCCGCCTGCTGGGCAGCGTTGGCGAGCCGATCAACCCCGAGGCGTGGGCCTGGTACTGGCAGCACATCGGCGGGGGGCGCTGCCCGGTGGTGGATACCTGGTGGCAGACCGAGACCGGCATGATCCTGATCACTCCGCTGCCCGGCATCACGACCCTCAAGCCGGGCAGCGCCACCCAGCCGTTCCCCGGCATCAAGGCCGACGTCGTGAACGAGAAGGGGGAGAGCGTCCCACTGGGTGGTGGCGGGTACCTGGTCCTCGACCGGCCATGGCCGGCCATGCTGCGCGGCATCTACGGCGACCCCGAGCGCTACCGGCAGACGTACTGGAGCCGCTTTCCGGGTCGCTACTTCGCGGGCGACGGCTGCAAGCGCGACACCGAGGGCTACTACTGGCTCCTCGGCCGGGTGGACGACGTCATGAACGTCAGCGGCCACCGGATCAGCACCACCGAGGTCGAATCGGCGCTGGTGTCCCATCCGTCGGTGGCGGAGGCCGCGGTCGTGGGCCGGACGGACCCGATCACCGGCCAGGCGATCTTCTCGTACGTCATCCTGCGCGCCGGGCACGAGCCGTCGGACGCGCTGGGCGACGAGCTTCGCGAGCACGTGGCCACGGTCATCGGCAAGCTGGCGCGCCCCAAGCAGGTGCTGTTCACCCCGGACCTGCCCAAGACCCGCTCCGGCAAGATCATGCGCCGCCTGCTGCGCGACATCGCCGAGCAGCGAGCCCTCGGCGACGTCACGACCCTGGCCGACTCCGGGATCGTGGCCACCATCCGCGAGCAGTCCGGGACTGGCGACGACGAATGACCCCATGAACCCCGACGAGCTGGTCGGTTTCCTGGAGGCGAACTGGTTCGCCCTCATCTTCTGGAGCGTCCTTGCGCTCGTCGTCTTCCGCCTGATCCGGCCCATCGTCCGCCGGCTCGCCGACCGCGTCATCCGATCTCGCGAAGCGAAAGGCATGGATCCGGCCGAGCTGAACGAGCTGCGGAAGCGCCTGGCGACGGTCGAGGACCTCGTCGCCAAGCTGCTGCGGGCGATCGTGATCCTCGTCGTCCTGGTCGTGGTCCTGACCCTTCTCGACCTGGTCTCGGTCATCCTCGCCCTCGGCCTGCTGCTGGCCGGTATCGCGATCGCGGGGCAGAGCATCGTGCTCGACTACCTGATGGGCATCCTGATCCTGGTCGAGGGCCAGTTCTACGTCGGAGACACCGTGACCATCGCAACCGGCAACGTGACCGTCTCCGGAGTGGTCGAGGAGATCGGTCTCCGGCGGACGATCCTCCGCGACGTCTCGGGCACCGTGCACTCGGTGTCGAACGGCGAGGTCCGCGTGTCCTCCAACTTGACCCGGGTGTACGCCGTCCTCCAGGTCGAGATCCCGATCGTGCCCGAGGCCGACATCGAGCGGGCGATCGCGGTGACCAACCGGGTCGGATCCGAGATGTACGCCGATCCCGAGTGGTCGACCAAGCTCCTGGAAGCGCCGGCCTTCGGGGCCATCCCCAGTGTCTCCGACCTGGGGGTCACCCTTCGCGCCATCGGCCGGGTCCAGGGCGCGGACCGTTTCTCTGCCGCCTCCGAGCTCCGGCGCCGGCTGCTGGTGGCCTTCGCGGCCGAGAACATCACGATCGCCCAGCGCCTTCGCCAGCCCGCCCCGTGAGCGGCTACGATGCGCCTCGCATGCTCCCTCTGAGCAAATGGCCGCGTTCCCGGCGGGTGATCCTGGCCGTCGTGCTGACCGCTCTGTGGCTGGGCTACATGGTCATCGGCCTGGCGGTCATCAACAACCTGTTCCCGACCGTCGAGGGCGAGGGTCCGGCCGGCACTGCCGCCTTCATCGGTCTGCTCAGTGGCTTCTTCCTGACCGGCTTCATCATGTGGGCCGCCGCCGACTGATCTGCCCGGCCTTGGCCTGACCCCGTGGCATACGCCGCTCAGCCGAAGGCCACGCCCTCGAGGTCCACGGACGGTTTCACGTCCGGCTGCCGCATCATCCGGAACGAGGTGATCAGCCCCAGCAGCGCGGCGAACAATGGGACGAGCAACGCCGCCTGGAGGGCCAGCGGCCTGGCCTCGGTGTTGATCCGGATGATCTCGTCCTGGACATCCTCCGGCTCGTCGGCCAGCAACTGATCGAGCTGCGTGTTGCTCATGATCTGGGCATCCTCGTCCAGGACCTGGGCCACCTGCTCCTTCTGGTCTGGCGGGATCACAGTGCTCGCCTGGGTCATATTCGTGAAACTGAACGCGAGCATGGCCAGCATGACCCCGCCGGCCAGCGCCAGTCCGAATGACAACCCGAACGACCCGGCCGCCGAGTTGACGCCGGCGGCCTCGCTGATCCGCTCCTCGGAGATGGGTGCGAGGGTGTAGTTGTTGAGCTGGGACACCAGCAGGCCGAGGCCTGCCCCGGCGATCACCAGCGGGATGGCGAGCTCCCAGCCGGAGTCCACGCGGGGGACGAGCGGGATGATCGCGAGCATGCCGATGCTCAGCAGCGCGAATCCCGCCCGGATAATGGAGGCCGGGCGTCGGGTTCCAGCTCGGCGGCCGGCCAGCAGGGCGACCGCGAACATCGTGAGCGACAGCGGGGCGAGGGACAGGCCCGTCCGCAGCGCGCTGAACTCGAGCACCATCTGCAGGAAGATCGGCAGCGCGATCATGGCCCCGCCCAGCGAGACCTGCTGCAGTCCCTGGCCGGTGACCCCGAGGCGGAAGATCTTCGATTTGAACAGGTCCGGGTCCAGCAGGGGCACCTGCCCGGCCCGCTTGCGGCGGACCAGCCACCAGGCCAGCAACCCGAGCGAGATCGCGCCGATGACCATCAGCGCCGCCACGGCCTCGCCGCCCTCCTGCCAGACCAGGATGCCCAGCACGATGCCGCCCATCCCGACCACCGAGAACGCGGCCCCGACCAGGTCGATGCCCTTCTCCCCGGTGTACGGCACCTCGCGGATCATTCGGACGTTCGCGAGCACGACCCCGATGACAACCAGCTCCAGCGCGAACCCGACCCGCCAGTCCAGGAAGGTGGTGATGAAGCCGCCGACCAGGGGCCCGACCGCCGCCGCGATAGCCGCGGCGGCCCCGACCAGGGCGTACACCTTCCTCTGGGTCGCCCCCTCGAAGTTGCCGTGGATGAGCGACTGCATGGCCGGCAGGAGGAGCGATGCGCCGAGTCCACCGAAGATGGCCCAGAAGATGATCACGGCTCGAAGCTCTTGGGCGAAGACCATGGCGGTGGCGCCCACGGCGTAGCCCAGGAGGCCGAGCACATAGGCCCGCTTGCGCCCGAAGAGGTCACCCAGCTTGCTGCTGATCAGGATGAAGGCCGCGGACACCAACGCCTCGAGGGCGATGGCCGACTGGACGCCGCTGACCGTGGTGCCCAGGTCCTCGACGACCGCCGAGATGGACACGTTCATGAGCGAGGTGTCGACGACGAGCACGAACATCGCCATGGCCAGCAGGATGCCGAGCCGCGGAACGCCCGCTTCTGATGGGGCCGCCGGTTCCAGAGTCTGCTGGTCCGTCACTCGCGCACGTCTCCCACGTATGGTCCGCCTGGGTTTGGGGGCTGGCCAATGATCGTATCCCAGGGCTACAGTCCCCGGAGCGCGATGGTTCCAGTGCCCTCATGACCGCTGCGCAGAAAGGCTAGGATCGGACCGATGGCGACCGTCACCTTCGACCACGTCACCAAGCAGTTCGGCGCCGAGGCGACCGCGGTCAACGACCTCAACCTCGAGGTCAACGACGGCGAGTTCCTCGTCCTGGTCGGGCCATCAGGCTGCGGAAAGACGACGGCTCTGCGCTGCGTGGCCGGCCTCGAGACGATCAGCGAAGGAAAGCTGCTGATCGGCGATCGGGTGGTCAACGACGTGGTGCCCAAGGACCGCGACATCGCCATGGTGTTCCAGAGCTACGCCCTGTACCCCCACATGTCGGTCTACGACAACCTGGCGTTTGGCCTGAAGCTGCGGAAGATCCCCAAGCCGGAGATCGACCGCCGGGTCCGCGAGGCGGCGGGCATCCTGGGCCTCGAGAAGCTGCTGGACCGCAGGCCGCGGGCACTTTCCGGCGGGCAGCGGCAGCGGGTGGCGCTGGGTCGGGCCATCGTTCGCGAGCCCCAGGTCTTCCTCATGGACGAGCCGCTGTCCAACCTCGACGCCAAGCTCCGGGTCCAGACCCGGGCCGAGATCCTGCGTCTCCACCAGCGCCTCAAGACCACCGTGATCTACGTCACCCACGACCAGGTCGAGGCCATGACCATGGGCGACCGGATCGCGGTCATGCGCGACGGCATCCTCCAGCAGGTCGGCACCCCTCAGCAGCTGTACGGGCACCCGACCAACATGTTCGTCGCCGGCTTCATCGGGTCGCCGGCCATGAACTTCGTCACCGCCCACAAGGACGGCTCGACGCTCCGGGTCGGCGAGCACGTCCTGGCCGTGGAGGGCAAGGCGGCGGAGGTCATCCAGGACCTCGATGACGGGGCCGAGATCCGGGTCGGCTTCCGCCCGGAACATCTCGAGCTTGGCGCGGGGCGCCGGACAGTGCGGTGCGGATCCCGGCCACGGCCGAGGTCGTCGAGTTCCTGGGCGACGAGGAGCTGGTCCACGCCCGGGTGGCGGGCGGGGAGATCCTGGCCATCGTCGGCTCCGACCACCGCCTGAAGCCCGGCGACCAGGTCGAGTTCTGGCTGGCGATGGACAAGCTCCACCTGTTCGACACCGCCACGGAGCAGGCTCTCCTGCACTGAGCGCGGCGGCTTGATCCGCCATTGACGAAAGGTCCCGCTACGCCCCGCGGTGATAAACTGCGGACGCCCACCCGACACCACGGCCGTCCGCGAAGCACGATCGTCCCGGCCCACCGTCCGGCGAGCCCGAATGGTGGAAATGAGGAGCGAACAACGTCGGGGCACGGCACCGCTCCTCCCGGTCCCCGCGATCGTGTCGCCCCGCTGGACGTAGAGGGAGGTCCAATGCCAAGAGGCAAATTCTTTGCTGCTCTGGTCGTTCTGTCCGTGCTGGCAGTCGCATGCCAGCCGAGCGCCAGCGGCAGCCCGGCCGAGTCGGCGGGCGCAAGCGCCGCGGCAGGCTCCTACCTGGAGCGGGCCGAGGCCGGCGAATTCGACGGCACCACGGTCCTGATCGAGGCCCAGTGGATCGACGCCGAAGGTGAGAACTTCGAGGCCAATCTCACCGCCTTCGCGGAGCGAACCGGCATCGAAATTCAGTACGAGGGTCTCACCGACTACGAGTCGACCCTGATCCGTCAGGTCGACGGGGGCGAGGCTCCCGACATCGCACAGATCGCCCAGCCTGGCCGACTGCGCGAGTTCCAGGCCGCCGGCAACCTGATCAACCTGTCCGACTTCCTCGACGCAGCCGCGTTCGAGGAGAGCTTCGGATCGTGGGTCGACCTGGTTTCCGTGGACGGCGACGTGTACGGCATCCCATACCAGGCCGCCTTCAAGTCCATCGTCTGGTACCCGAACGCCGCGTTCGAGGAAGCCGGCTACGAGATCCCGGAGACCTGGGACGACCTGATGGCCCTGACCGATACGATCCGGGAAACCGGCGTCACGCCGTGGTGCGCCAGCATGGAGCACGGTGACGCCACCGGATGGGTGGGCACCGACTGGCTCGAGGACATCGTCCTTCGCACGGCGGGGCCCGAGTTCTACGACCAGTGGGTTGCCCACGAGGTCCCGTTCAACTCCCCGGAGGTGTTGGCCGCAGCCGATCTGATGTCCGAGGTCTGGTTCACCGAAGGCAACGTATATGGCGGCAGCACCGCCATCAACAACACCTTCGTGGGCGACACTCAGAACCCGATGTTCGCCGAAGGCGGCCCACAGTGCTTCTTCCACAAGCAGGCATCGTGGATCTACACCTTCTGGCCGGGGTATGACGCCAAGACCGATCCACCCACCGTGGTGAACGAGCCTGGCGTTGACTCGTCGTTCTTCTACTTCCCGCCCATCGATGAGGCGCACGGGCGTCCGGCGCTGGGCGCGGGCGACATGTTCATGATGTTCAATGACCGCGACGAAGTCCGCGCGGTGATCGAGTTCCTCGGGACGCCCGAGGCCGCCGAGCAGTGGATCGCCACCGGCAGCTTCGTGTCGCCGAACACCACGGTTCCTCAGGACTGGTACAGCGTGTACCCGGCCTCGGGCTTGGCCGAGATCCTGGCCACGACCGACACGTACAAGTTCGACGCGTCGGACCTGATGCCCGCCGAAGTCGGGCAGCGCACGTGGTGGGACGGCATGGTTGACTGGGTGGCGGCCGATGGGGCCAACACCGAGGAGGTCTTCCAGGCCATCGAAGACAGCTGGCCAGCTGACTGACCGATGACGGGGGCGCGCCGCCAGGCGCGCCCCCAACCTCACCGACCGCCCAGCCTTCGCTGATGGCCACCCCAGCCCGCTCGATCGCACGTCCGACGGACCTGCGCGAGTTGGCGCTGCGCCTGGCGGCGCCGATCGGCGCCGTTCTGGCGGTCCTCGTCATCCTGTGGAGCGTTGGGTTCCTGGCCGATATCGATGGGCCCGAGAACGCCCTCATCGGCCTGTACAACACCCTCGGCCTTACCCAGCAGGCGGAAGCGCTGGCCCAGGAAGGCCTTGATCCCGTCCTGTCCAAGGCGATCCTCGGGGTCGTCGGCCTTGCCGTCGGCATCGGCGGCATCTGGTTCATCTACATCGGCGTGCACTCGGTCCTGGAGATGCTGGGTCCGAAGTGGCACGGCCGCCTCGTGCCGTGGCTGTTCGTCGGCCCCGCGCTCCTCATCGTCAGCGTGTTTCTCGTATTCCCGGCGGTGACCACGATCGTGACCAGCATCACCGAGGGCGACGGGTTCCTCGAGAACTACGGATTCGTCTTCACCGACCCGGACATGCTCATCGCGCTGCGCAACAACGCGCTGTGGCTGGTGCTGGTCACCGGTGGGAGCGTGATCATCGGCCTGCTCATCGCCACCCTGGTCGACCGGGTCAAGGCGGAGTCGCTGGTGAAGACCTTCATCTTCCTGCCGCTTGCCATCTCGATGGCCGGCGCGGCGGTCATCTGGCGGTTCGTCTATGCCTGGCAGCCACCCCAGGAGGCGCAGATCGGGCTGCTCAACGCGGTCTGGACCGGCTTCGGCAACGAACCGATGGCGTGGCTCCAGACGCCGGGGATCAACACCCTCCTGTTGATCACGGTCATGATCTGGCTCCAGACCGGGTTCGCCATGGTCGTCCTGTCCGCCGCGATCAAGGGCATCCCGAGCGAGATCATCGAGGCCGCCCGCTGCGACGGCGCCAGCGAGTCCCGGATCTTCTTCCGCATCATCGTGCCCTCCATCTGGGGGTCGATCATCGTGGTCGCGACCACCATCGCGGTGGCGGTGCTGAAGGTGTTCGACATCGTCTACGTGACCACCGGCGGGCGGTTCGAGACGGAGGTCGTGGCCAACCGGATGTTCAACGAGATGTTCCTCTTCCGGGACCTGGGTCACGCATCGGCCCTGGCGGTGATCCTGTTCATCGCGGTCATCCCGATCATGGTCATCAACATCCGCAACATGCGGCAGCAGGGCATCGGCGCATGACCGAGGACGCGCTCACCACCCCGCTGGCCGAGACCCGGCGTCCGTCATTTGGAAAGTGGTTTGGGTACGTCGGGGTCCGCGCCGCACTCGTGTTCATCGTCATCCTCTGGTCCCTGCCGACCACCGGCCTCCTGGTCTCGTCCCTGCGCGACCAGGATCGTCTGGTGGAGACCGGCTGGTGGGAGGCGCTCCTCCATCCCTTCGAGGCCGCGGAGCAGTGGTCGCTGGCCAACTACGAGACCGCGCTCGGGTCGGAGGGGATGGCCGAGTCGTTCATCAACTCGCTCATCGTCACCATCCCGGCCGTGGTCATCCCCATCACCATCGCGGCCTTCGCCGCCTACGCCTTCGCCTGGATGCGCTTCCCGGGACGCGCCGGTCCTGTTCGCGATCGTGGTGGGCCTGCTGGTCGTGCCGCTCCAGATGGCCCTCGTGCCGATTCTGCGGCTGTACGGCGGCCTGGACCTGAACGGGACGTTCCTCGGCGTCTGGCTGGCACATACCGGCTTCGGCCTGCCGCTGGCCATCTTCCTGCTCTACAACTTCATCAGCCAGCTGCCCAAGGACCTGATGGAGTCGGCGTTCATTGACGGCGCCTCCCACCTGACCGTGTTCATGCGCCTGGTCCTGCCGCTGTCGATCCCGGCCCTGGCCGCGTTTGCCATCTTCCAGTTCCTGTGGGTCTGGAACGACCTGCTGGTGGCCCTGGTCTACCTGGGGGTCGGTTCGGACGTGGCCGTGATGCCCGCCCGCCTGAACGAGCTCGTCGGCACCCGCGGCGACCAGTGGCACATCCTCACCGCCGCGGCGTTCGTGACCATGGTCGTGCCGCTCATCGTGTTCCTCGGCCTCCAGCGCTACTTCGTGCGCGGGATCCTCACCGGATCCGTCAAGGGGTGAGCGACCACCCGGCCTCGCCCGGGTCGGATGACGCCATCCTCGGCCGGCTCATGCTGGCGTTCGAGGGCATCGAGCTCCCCACCTGGATGGCGGACCGGCTGGCGTCGGCGCCGGCCGCGGGGGTCACCATCTTCCGCCACGTCAACGTCGAGAACGCGGGCCAGGTCCGCGAACTGACCGATGCCGTCCAGGCAGCCGCGCCCGGCGGGCACCCGCTGCTGGTGGCGGCCGACCAGGAGGGCGGCCAGCTGAACGCCCTGGCCGATGGCACCCCGTTCGCGGGCAACATGGCGCTCGGCGCGGTCGGGGATGACGAGCTCGCCGAGCGGGTCGCGCGCGCTACCGGGAACGAGCTGCGCGCCGTGGGCATCAACGTGAACTACGCGCCGGTATGCGACCTGGCCTCCAACCCAGACAACCCCGGACTCGGCGCGCGCTCCTTCGGTGACGACCCGGCGTCTGCCGCGAGCTTGGCGGCCGCCACGGTGCGCGGCCTGCAGGCGGCCGGGGTCGCGGCTACCGCGAAGCACTTTCCCGGCAAGGGGGACGTCGGCGTGGACACCCATCACCAGCTTGGCGGCGTTCCACACGATCGGGCGCGGTACGACGCGGTCGAGCTGGCTCCGTTCCGAGCCGCATTCGACGCCGGGGCGCGAATGGTGATGTCCGGACACTTCGCTATTCCCGCTGTGACGGGCAATCCCAGTCTGCCCGCGACCGTCTCTCGCTCGGTCATGGAGCATCTGCTCCGTGACGACCTGGAGTTCGCGGGCGTCGCCATCAGCGACGCACTCGACATGAAGGCGTTGTCGCAAGGGCCGACCCAGGTCGTGGATCTGATCGCGGCCGTGCGGGCGGGCGTGGACCTGCTGCTGTGCACGCCGGATCGCGCGAGCCAGGAGCAGGCGACCGAAGCGCTCGGGCTCGCCGTCCGCCGCGAGCTGTTCGACCAAGCGGCCCTCGCAACGAGCGGCGAGCGGATCGCGGCGCTCCGGGAATGGGTCAGCCGCGGCAAGCAACCCGACCTCGATGTCGTGGGCTCCGCCGACCACCAGTCCCTGGCGCGGGAGCTGGCGGAGCGGTCGACCACCCTCGTCCGCAACGACGCCGGTGTGATCCCGCTTCGGTTGGACGCCGACGCGCGGGTCCTGGCCGTCATGCCGCAGCCACGGAACCTGACCCCGGCCGACACCTCGGAAACCATCGAGCCCGGACTGGCCCGCGCCCTCCGCCGGCGCCTGCCGTCGGTCGAGGAGGTGGTGACCGGCCATCCGCCGTCGCCGGCCGACATCGCCGCGGTCCGCGAGCGGGCGCGCGACGCTGAGCTGGTGGTGGTCGGAACGATCAACGCGTGGTCCGACCCGGCCCAGGTCGAGCTGGTGGAGGCGCTGCTGGGCACGGGAGTGCCGGTCGTGACCGCCGCTCTGCGGGTCCCGTTCGACCTCGCCCGCTACCCGTCGGCGGCCACCCACCTGTGCACGTACTCCATCCTCCCGCCCTCGCTCGACGCCCTGGTCGGCGGGCTGATGGGCGACATCCCGTTCGGTGGCCGGCTGCCGGCTGCCATCCCTGGCCTCTTCCTCACCGGCCACGGCATGACTGCCTGAGGACCGACCGATGGGCATGCGTGACGAGATCCTCGAACAGCCGGACGTGGTCGAGCGCCTGCTCTCCGATCAGCGGGCGCCCATGGCCCGGCTCGCCACCCGGCTGCGCCGGCGGGCGATCGATTCGGTCGTGATCGCGGCCCGCGGCACGTCGGACCACGCTGCCATCTACGCCCAGTACGTGATGGGGACCCGTCACCGGCTCCCGGTGGCGCTGGCCACGCCGTCGGTCCTGTCGCTGTACGGCGCCGCGCCCCGCTTCCGCCGGGCGCTGGTGGTGGGCATCAGCCAGTCGGGCGCCTCGCCCGACGTGGTCGGCATCGTGGAGGAAGGCCGGAAGCAGGGCGTGCCCACCCTGGCCATCACCAACGATCCATCCTCGCCCCTGGCCGCGGCTGCCGACCACGTCGTCGACCTGGCCGCCGGCCCGGAGCTGGCGGTTGCCGCGACCAAGACCTACACCGCCGAGCTCGTCGCGGTCGCGATGCTGTCGGTGGCCATGGCCGACGGCGCGCGAACCGGAGCGTTCCCCCTCGCCCGCCTGCCCACCGCCATTGCCGGCGCCCTGCGCTCCGAGGCCGAGGCAGAGCGCGTGGCGGCCGAGCAGAAGGCCATCACCCACGCCGTGGTGCTGGGCCGCGGCTACGAGTACGCCACCGCCCGCGAGTGGGCCCTCAAGCTCCAGGAGCTGACCCAGGTGCTCGCGGCGCCCTACTCGGCCGCCGATTTCCAGCATGGACCGATTGCGCTGACCGGACCCGGCCTCCCGGCCTTGGCGGTGGTGTCGGGCGGGGCCGCCTCGGCGGACCTGCTCGCGGTCCTCCGGCGGATGCGGAAGCTGGGCGCGGACCTGCTGGTCGTGTCCAACCGGCGGGAGCTGCGAGACGCCGGCGCGAACGGGCTGGTGGTGCCCACAGGGATCGCGGAGTGGCTCATGCCGGTCGTCAGCATCGTCCCCTGCCAGCTCCACGCGCTGCACCTGGCGCGAGCCCGGGGCCTGGACCCCGACGCTCCCCGCCACATCCGCAAGGTGACCCTCACCCACTGACCGCGCGGCGCCGAGCACCGGAGCGTATTCAGCCGGGCGTCTCGCGCAGGATGAGCGCCTCGTGCGGGCGCAGAGATAGGGGCGCGGGACCCGGCGCAGGCGCGGCGCTCCGCGTGCGTGCTCAACAGGACCTCCCAGCCGGGCGCCGCCGGCAGTGACACGTCCCGGGCGGCCGGCCGCGTGTTGATGACCACCAGGACCCGCTCGTCGGCGGTCGTCCGCCACCAGGCCAGGACACCGGCGCGCGCCCGCACCTCCCACGCGAAGTCGCCGGACTGGAGGGCGGGGACCGATCGGCGCAGCCACAGGAGTCGGCGGTAGAGCGACAGGACCGAGTCGGGGTCCGCGGCCTGGACGGCGACGTTCCGGGTGGCGGCGTCGGCCGGCATCCGCATCCAGCTCCGCGTCACCGGGTCCGCGCTCCACGGCATCGGCGCCCGGGCGGTGTCGCGGTTCCGCCAGATGGGAAGCGGCCAGTACCGGCGGGCGGGCGGGTCCACGATCTCGCGGCGCGGCACCCGGACGTCGCCCATCCCGATCTCCTCCCCGTAGTACACGAACGGCGTGCCCCGCAGGGTGAGCAGCAGGACGGCCGCGGCCTTGGCCACCGCGTCTTGATCCCGCTGCCGCGCCAGGCGCGATGCATGTCGCGGCTGGTCGTGGTTCGACAGCACGACCGTCGGCCATCGGTCCGGACCGAACGCCGCCTCCCGGGCATCGATGGCGGCGGCGAGCGCCGACGCCCGCCACGGGGTGAAGCACAGGGTGAAGTCGAAGATGAGGTGGCGCTCCGCGGTGTAGCGCCCCGCGTCCTCCGGCTCGCCGGTGAACAGCTCGCCCACGCTCATGTGCCCGGGCGTGGCGTCGAGCAGCGCCCGGAAATCGGTCAGGAAGTCCCGGAGCTCCGGCTGGTCCTTGTCGTGCACGTGGCGCTGCCGCTCCCAGCCCCGGATGCCGCCGGGCCAGCGGTGCGGGTTCGAGCGCAGCGCGGCGTCCTTGTAGAACACGTTGAACACGTCCAGGCGGAAGCCATCCACGCCCCGGTCCAGCCAGAACCGGACGATGTCCAGCATGGCGGCCGGCACCGCGGGATTGCGAAAGTTCAGGTCCGGCTGTTCGGGCGTGAAGATGTGGAGGTAGTACTGGCCGCGGCCGGCATCCCACGTCCAGGCCGATCCGCCGAAGAACGACGACCAGTTGTTCGGCGGCCCGCGCCGCCCGAACCGCCCCCGCACCCCGTCCCGCCACAGGTACCAGTCGGCGAACGGCCCATCCCGTGGACGAGCGAGATGCCACGAACCATCGGATGCAGGTGGCTGGTGTGGTTCAGG
Source organism: uncultured Chloroflexia bacterium (assembly GCA_963838125.1). Classification (GTDB taxonomy): domain Bacteria; phylum Chloroflexota; class Limnocylindria; order QHBO01; family QHBO01; genus DASTEQ01. Next base: position 113,739 of record CAWIPT010000005.1, on the reverse strand, counting down.
ACCAGGTCGAGGATCACGGCCATCCCCCGCTCGTGGGCGGCCGCCAGCAGGCGATCGAAGTCGGCGCAGCGAGCCGAACATCGGATCGACGTTTCGGTAGTCGGAGACGTCATAGCCAACGTCGTACCCCGGCGAGGGGTGGATGGGCGACAGCAGGATGGCGTCGACGCCGAGCGAGTCCGGCGTGCCGTCGTTCAGGTGGTCGAGGTGCTCGATGAGGCCGGCCAGGTCGCCGGTGCCGTCGCCGTCGCTGTCAGCGAACGAGCGCAGGTAGGCGTGATAGACCACACCGCGCTGCCACCAGTCCGGGTCCAAGGCCGTCCCCGTCGGCCGCTAGTCGGTGTCGCCGGAGTACATGTCCGCGCTGGGCGGATGGAGTCGGTCGCGCGCCGGCTGGAGCAGGCGGCCGTACAGGCCGGGGCGTCGGTCGCCAATCGTGTCCCACTCGTGCTCGCCGGGGATCCGTCGGTGATGCGTCTGGCGCGCCAGCTCCCAGTCCACGTTGCCGCTGATCGTCTCCTCCTCGGTGTCGCTGGCCCGGGCGAGCTCCTTGCCGTTCGTGTCCAGGAGCACGGACCGGCCGATGAACGTCGTGCCTCGCTCCTCGCCCACCCGGTCGCAGGCGAGCAGGTAGACGTGGTTCTCGGCGGCCCGGGCGGGGGCAAAGATCTCAGGGTGGAAGTCCACGCCGATCGGCCAGTTGGTGGGCAGGGCAATGAGATCGGCACCTTCGAGGGCACAGATCCTCGCCGCCTCCGGGAAGCGCAGGTCGTAGCAGATGAGGACCCCGACCCGCATCCCGGCCAGGTCGTAGACCTCCGGCGCATCCGGCCCGGGCGTCGCGAACCGATCGACCCCGAGGAACGGCAGGTGCATCTTCCGATACCGATAGCGCCGGCCGTCCTCGGCGAAGATGAGGGCGGTGTTGAACACCTCGCGCGCCTCCGCCTCGAGGGTTCCGACCACCATCGCGATCCCGTGGCGAAGGGCGAGGTCGGCGAGCCGCTGCTCGGCTACCACCTGTGCGCGCTGGGCCACGGTCAGGACCTCGTCCAGGCTCTCGAAGACGTAGCCGGTGACGGCGGCCTCGGGCAGGACGATGAGCCGCGCGCCCCACCCTGCGGCATCGGTCACGACCCGCTCGATGTGCTCGAGGTTGCGGTCGACGTCGCCCAGCTGCGGATCGATCTGGCAGGCCGCCACCCGAATCGTCATGTGTTCAAGGCTCTGGTAGGCTCCCGCGGATGTTGATGGTCGCGAGTGTAGCCGCGCGGTGAGTGCCACTCCACCGCCCGGCCCGGCGAACGAGCGCCGCTGGCTTCTGCCGGCGGCCTTCGTCTTGCTGGGGACGATCTGGGGTTCCTCGTTCGCCTGGATCAAGGTCGCCATCGAGGAGCTGCCTCCCGCGACGCTTGTCGCGGAGCGCATGGCGCTGGGCGCGGCGGCCATGCTCGTTCTCCTGGCCTTCACCCGACCCGCGCGTCCGACCCGGGGCCAGGTTGGCCACCTCGCGGTGATGGGCGCGGTGAACGCCGGCCTGCCCATCTTCCTGATCAGCTGGGGCGAGCAGTACATCGACTCCGGCACGGCCGCCGTGCTGAACTCACTGGTCCCCATCTTCTCGCTGCTCATCGCGGGCTTCGTCCTGAAGACCGAGATGTGGTCGCTGCTGCGGGTGACGGGCATCCTCATCGGGTTCGCCGGAGCCGTCGTCCTCGCCAGCCGCGAGTTCGGCTTCAACCCCGGGCCGGCCGCCATCGGTGGCGCGCTGGCGGTGACCGTCGCCTCGTTGAGCTACGCCATCGGTGCGAGCTATGCCAAGGTCAGGATCGTGAGCACGGACCGATACGTGGTCGCGGGCGGCACCCTCGTCTTCGCGGCGCTGTACCTGACCATCGTCGCGTTGATCGTGGATGGCGGGCTCGCCCTGCCCACCCAGCCGGCGACCATCATCGGCCTTCTCTGGCTTGGGCTGTTGGGATCGTTCTTCGCCTACGTCCTCTACTTCTTCCTCATCACCCACCTCGGGGCCACGGTCTCGACCATGGTCACCTACGTCTTCCCGGTGGTCGGCGTCTCGCTTGGCGTCTTCGTGCTGGGCGAGGTGCTCGACGCGCGGCTCATCCTGGGCACGATCCTGGTGGTGATCGGGATCGCGATCGTGGGCCTCCGATATGATTCGGTGGTGAGCCTCGCAACCCGCGTGGCGCGGCGGTGAGCGGGATCGGGGAGCCACCGCGTGGCATCGACCGTCCCCCCATGGAGCCAACCGAGCCGTTGGAGCCGTCGGGGCCTGATCCGTCGGAGCCGAAGTCGCCGGACCCGGAGAGCAGCTGGCCGTCCCAGGACGTGGCCACCGAACCGAGCCAGGACGTGGCCACCGAACCGAGCCAGGACGTGGCCACCCGTCCGTCGTGGGACGTCAAGACCTACGGCAACCGCCGTCGCCCGACCCGTGCCGAGCAGGCCGTTCCGTGGCTGATCGGCCTCGTCCTCGCCCTGTCCGGGATGATGATCGTGCTCCTGGCCCTCATCTTCTCGAGCAACGAGGGGCTGCTGCCGGCATATGGCACGCCATCTCCGGAGCCGACCCCGAACGTCACCCCGACCCCTCGACCAACGCCAACGCCGGAGCCCAGCATCGAGGCATCGCCCTCGGTGGCGCCGACGCCGACCCCCGTGCCGTTGCCCGCCTATCCGCCGCTCGAGATCGTGTTCATGCAGAGAGACCTCGGCGTCGGGCCCCACCCACCTGTTCACCCATGACTTCGCCGGCTCGGCGGCCCCGGTGCCCCAGGCCCGCGACAACCGGGGAGTGGACACCTATGACTGGGCGCCGGATGGGACCACGGGGGTCGCGCTCGTCGACGGAAACCCGCTGTTCCTGACACCGGGCAGCTCGGCCAGGGACTACGGCGATGGCTTCGACGGCATCGCCTACGCGGCGGACTCGGTGACCGCCTATGCCGTGCGGGCGACCCTGGCCGGCTCGAGCGACCGCGCCGAGCTGCTGAGTGTCAACCTGGCGACAGGAGCGGTCCAATCGCTTCGCACCTGGACATACCCGCACCCCACCACCTTCCAGGAGGACGTGGTCTCCGAGGCCCAGTTCGCCGACGACGGCGGGTTCAACCGGGTCTACGTCCTCGATGACGGCACGGTCGTGGTCTGGATCCTTGGCGCTCCGACGGCCTACACATTCAACCCGGTCAATGGAGCCGCGAGCACCGCCAACCACGCCCCGATCCTGTGGTCGCCCAACGGCCAGATGCACGTCACGGTCACCGAGTCCGGCACCAACTCGCGGTTCAGCGTCCAGGGACTGGCCAACGAGGAGCGCGGCGCCCTGAACGTCACGGGCAAGGTCAGCCACGTCCGGTGGTCGGCGGCGAACAACCAGATCGTGTTCACCATCAGCCGGGCCACGTCCAGCGGCGGCGTGTCCCAGGACCTGTACGTCTGGAACCTGGAGACCGGATCCGGGGCTCAGCGCCTGACCCAGGACCTCCGATCCAGCGGCGGCGAGTTCCGAGGCGCGCCGTCGCGCTGGCGGCTGTGACCAGCGAGATCGTCAATCCCATCGCCGTCGAGCTGGACGAGACGGCTCGGCTGATGCGGATCCGGTGGGACGATGGCCATCTCGGCGTCTGGGGTTGGACCGAGCTGCGCCGCGCCTGCCCGTGCGCGCTGTGCGCCGGCGAGGGATCGCTGCCGGGGGTGGTGACCCTCGAGACCGTCTTCCCGCCCGAGGCGGTGACCATGGAACGGGTGAAATGGATCGGCCGATACGCACTCGCCCCCATCTGGGCCGATGGGCACGACACCGGCCTGTTCACCTACACCAAGCTCCGGCTGTCATGCGCCTGCGAGGAGCACGCCGGTCGCGGCAACGAGGAATGAACACTCTGTAGGCGACGATTCGCCACCGCATGACGTTCCGCAAGGGGGTTCGCCTCGATCCGCGCCAGGTCCGCGACTTGCGTGGCAGCCGTGGCGGCCTGGCCATCGGCGGCGGATTGGGCGGAATCGTCCTGGTCGTCCTGGTCCTGCTGCTCGGTGGCTCGCCGCAGGACGCGCAGACCCTTACCAGTGCCCTGGACCAGATCAGCGTCGGCACCCAGCAGGAGAACGACCTCAGCCAGGAATGCCAGACCGATGTCGACGCCAACGCCCGCGACGATTGCCGGATCATCGGTTACGTGAACAGCATCCAGGCCTACTGGGGCCAGGCGGTGGAGGGTTACCAGCTCGCGCCGACGACCTTCTACACCAGCGCGGTGAGCACCGGCTGCGGGCAGGCATCCAGCGCGGTGGGGCCGTTCTACTGCCCGGTGGACTCGTCGGTGTACATCGATCTCGGCTTCTTTGACGTCCTCGAGACCCGCTTTGGGGCGGAGGGCGGCCCCTTTGCCGAGGCATACGTGCTCGCCCACGAATACGGGCACCACGTCCAGAACCTGCTCGGCGTTCTCCAGGCTGGGGGCGGCGGCGCCGGCGCGGAGAGCCGGGCGGTTCGGACCGAGCTCCAGGCCGACTGCTTCGCCGGGACGTGGGCCGCGAACGCAGCCGACACCGGCTACCTGGTCCCGCTCACGCCCCAGGAGGTGGCGCAGGCACTCGACGCCGCCTCGGCGGTGGGCGATGATCGCATCCAGGCCCAGACCCAGGGCCAGGTCGATCCCGAGACCTGGACCCACGGCTCGTCGGAACAGCGACAGGAGTGGTTCCAGGTCGGGCTCGAGAGCGGAGATCCGAATGCCTGCAACACGTTCGAGGCAGACCTGTAGATGGTGACCCTGGCGTCGGGGTTCACCCTGGCGCTGGGAGGGGGAGGGGCCCGGGGATACGCGCACCTCGGCGTGGCCGAGGCGCTGGCCGAGCGCGGCCTGGTTCCGGCGAGGATCGTGGGCACGTCAATGGGCTCGGTCATCGGCGCCGGTCTGGCGGCCGGCCTGAGCGTCGAGCGGATGGCGGAGATGGCGGCGCGGATCGACCCGTGGCGGATGGCCCGTCGACCGGCCCGCCTCGCGCTCCTGGACCATCGGCCCCTGATGGAGCAGATCGTGGCCGAGGTCGGCCATCCGCGGATCGAGGACCTGCCCACGCCCTTCGGAGCGGCCACCTACGACCTGGTGACCGGACGCCAGGAGCTGATCACCTCCGGACTCGTGTCCGAGGCGCTGGCGCGCAGCTGCGCGATCGGCGTTGTCTTCCCACCGATCATCGACGGGGACGCGGTCTGGACCGATGCCGGTGTGTGGGAGCCGGTCCCGATCTCGCTGGCCCGCCGCTGGTCACCGGACCCGGTGGTGGGGGTCCAGGTCATCTCCGCCAAGCCGGCGTGGTTCGCCACGCCTCCCGTGGCCTGGCCGTTCCGGGGGTGGGCCCGGCTGCTCGGGACGCAGCCGCGTCCGGGACGGCTCGGCGCGAGGCGCTACGCGGCGCTCCTCGCGGCGCAGGATCACCGAACCGGTGGTCGACGCTACGGCCGACCTGCTCATCGTTCCCGACCTCGGCCACCTCGAGCTGGGTGCGATTCGGCCAGGTGGAAACGCCGCGCCGCCGGGGGTATGAGGCGGCGCAGAGGGCGCTGGCCGCGGTCGCCGTCGGTGCCGCCGCCGACTCCGCCGCATGACCGCGGACGCGCAGTCCGGAGGCCTCCTGCTGGTCCATGCCCATCCCGATGACGAGGTGATGGCCACCGGCGGCACGATCGCTCGTTCCGTGGCCGAGGGCCGCCGCGTCGACCTGGTGGTGTGCACGGGCGGCGAGGAGGGAGAGATCCATGATCCGGACCTCGACCCGGTCGAGGCTCAGCCCCGGCTGAAGGAGATCCGCCGCACCGAGCTCCAGTGCTCGGTGGACGCGCTCGGTGCGCCCGCAACCGGGGACGGCGCCATCAACCTCCACCTGCTCGGCTACCGCGACAGCGGGATGATGGGCACGCCACCCAACGAGCGGCCTGATGCTTTCTGGCAGGCGGACCTGGACGCGGCGACCGAGCAGGTGGTTCGCGTGATCCGCGCGTCGCGTCCCAGCGTCCTCGTCCGCTACGACGAGCGCGGCGGGTACGGCCATCCCGACCACATCCAGGCTCATCGCGTCGCCGTCGCCGCCGCGGAAGCGGCGGCCGACCCCAATCGGTATCCCGATGCGGGACCTCCGCATCGGGTCCGGAAGGTCTACCAGACCTCGTTCAGCCGCGAACGGTGGCTCGGCCTGATGGCGACCATGAATGCGCGCGGCCTGAGGCTGCCATGGGATTTCGAGGACGAGATCGTGCAGCTCGCCGCCGGCCGGCCGCTGGACGAGCTGTACCCGGCCGATGTCGAGGCCCTGCGCCAGGTCGGTCAGACCCTGGCCGCCGGCGCCGAGGTGGGCGAGGGATTCGGCACGCTCCGAGTCCGCGACTCACTACACGAGGTCGACATATCCGACTGGCTCGAGGTGAAACGTGCGGCCATGTCCTGCCACCGCACTCAGCGCCAGGACATGGGCTGGGCGCTGGAGCTGCCGCCCGACCTCCAGGCCGCCGCGCTCGGGGTCGAGGTGTACGTCCTGAAGGAGATGGACGGCAGCCCACCACCGGACGACGTGCGGGAGACGAGCCTGTTCGACGGGCTGTAGGCCCGCTACAGTTGGTGGCCTGATGGGGATCCTGCGGTGAACTGCCCTGCCTGCGGGACCGCGAACGAGGCCGGCCGCAAGTTCTGCGGCGAATGCGGCACGCGGCTGAGCGCCGCCTGCCCGTCGTGCGGCACCACCAACCCGCCCGGCACCAAGTTCTGCGGCGAATGCGGCACCGGCACTGACCGATGCGCCAGCGCCGGCAACGGCCACATCAACCGGCCCGGTCCGATCGATGGCACATCGGCGGTGCCCGCCCGGGATCGGAACGGCGGCTGGTATCGGTCCTATTCGCCGACCTCGTCGGCTCCACGACCCTGGCAGAAGACCGCGATCCCGAGGAGTCGCGCGATCTCCTGTCGCGCTACTTCGAGGTCGCCTCGGACGTCATCGGTCGCTACGGCGGGACGATCGAGAAGTTCATCGGCGACGCGGTCATGGCGGTATGGGGCGTGCCCGTCGCCCACGAGGACGACGCGGAACGCGCCGTCCGGGCCGCGCTCGATCTCGTGTCCTCCGTCGGCGGGATCACCGACGCGTCATCCGGCCAGTCACTCCAGGTCCGCAGCGCGGTGCTCACCGGCGAGGCCGCTGCCACGATCGGGGCGCAGGGGCAGGGGATGGTCGCCGGCGACCTGGTGAATTCCGCTTCGCGGCTCCAGTCGGTGGCGCCGCCGGGCTCGGTGTTGGTGGGCGATGCCACCTATCGTGCCACCTCCGGCGCCATCGGCTACGAAGAGGCCGGGGAACAGGTGCTCAAGGGCAAGACCGCCCCGATCGCGGCGTGGCGAGCGACCCACGTGCTCGGCTTGCGGGGTGGGGCCGGCCGCCGGGTTGCTCTCGAACCGCCGTTCGTTGGCCGCGACGAGGAGCTGCGCCTGGTCAAGGACCTGTTCCACGCCACCATCCGCGAGCGCAAGCCCAGGCTGGTGACCATCGTCGGGCAGGCCGGTATCGGCAAGAGTCGGCTGGGCTGGGAGTTCGAGAAGTACATCGACGGCGTGACGATCACGGCGTACTGGCACTCGGGCCGGTCTCCGTCCTACGGGGAGGGAATCAGCTTCTGGGCCCTGGCCGAGATGATTCGTGAGCGCGCCGGCATCGCGGAAACCGACGACCCCGACACCGCTCGTCGCAAGCTCACCACAACCGCCGCGGAATGGTTGACCGACGCCGATGAGCGGCGATGGGTCGAGCCCCGCCTGGCGGGGCTGCTCGGCCTCGAAGAGATGCCGGCCGGGCAGCGCGAGGAGCTGTTCGCCGCCTGGCGCACGTTCTTCGAGCGTATTGCCGACCGTGAGCCGGTGATCCTGGTCTTCAAGGACCTGCACTGGGCCGACGCCGCCCTGCTCGAGTTCATCGAGCATCTCCTGACCTGGTCGCGGAGCCACGCGATCTACGTGGTCGCCATGACCCGGCCGGACCTGTTCGAGCGCCACCCGACATGGGGCAGCGGCGTTCGAAACGCGACGACTCTTGCCCTCGAGCCGCTCGGCGAAGAGCCGATGCGGGAGCTCCTGCATGGCCTCGTTCCCGGACTACCGGAGAACGCCGTAGCCTCGATCCTCGAGCGCGCCGAAGGCGTTCCCCTGTACGCGGTCGAGACCGTCCGCATGCTGATCGACCGCGGCCAGCTGGCGGCGGAAGGTGATGGCTACGTGCTGACCAGCTCCCTCGAGCGCCTTGCCGTACCCGAGACGCTGCAGGCGCTGGTGGCCGCCCGCATCGACGCCAATTCACCGGAGGACCGATCCATCCTCGCCGACGCGGCGATCTTGGGCCAGAGCTTCACCACATCGGCACTGGCCGGGATCTCCGGTGCCGATCCGGCGACCGTGGAGACATCCCTCGATCGGCTGGTCAAGCGCGAGCTGCTCATTCGTGATGACGACCCGCGGTCGCCCGAGCGGGGTCAGCATCGGTTTGTCCAGGCGGTCGTTCGCGAGATCGCGTACGAGACGCTCTCGAGGAAGGACCGCCGGGCGAAGCACCTGGCCGCCGCTCGCTACTTCGAGGCCTTGGGCGACGAGGAGGTCGCCGGCGTTCTCGCGTCGCACTACCTCGAGGCTCTGCGGGCAACAGCTGCTGGCCCGGAGTGGGACGCCCTCGCAGCGCAGGCGCGCATTGCCCTGCGGGTTGCAGCGGATCGCGCCTCCGCCCTCCACGCGTGGACCGTGGCGGACCGGCACCTGTCCGACGCGATCGAGATCACGACCGATCCCGCCGAGCTGGCCGCGCTCCATCTGGCCATCGCGCAGACTGGGAACTGGCTGGCGCGTCCCGAAGGTATTGAGCACGCGCTGCAGGCCGCCGAGCTCGCTGTCCAGCAGGGCGATCGCGGGACCGAGAATCGTGCTCGCGCCCTCGCCGGCCAGATCTACGTCAACCGCAGCATGGGTGCCGAGGCGCTCGCCATCCTCGAGCCCGCGGTTGCTCGACTGGACGAGGCCGAGCCCAACGCGGCGCCAGTCTTTGCCGAGCTGGCCCGGCTCTACATGGTGACGGACCGATACGAGGAATCGGTGGCTACCGCCGAACGGGCGCTGCGCGCCGCGGCGGGCGATCGCGATACAGAGGTCATTGTCAATGCCCTCGTCTCCCAGGCCTCGTCCATCACGTACCTCGGCCGCTTCGACGAGGCGGTCGCCATCATGCGAGGCGCCATGGACCTTGCTGACCGTGCCGGGCACATCTCGGCCGCCCTGCGAGCTCGAAACAACCTGCTCTCAGCCCTGGTCGTGGAGTCCCCTCAACGCGAGTTCACTGAGATCATGAACGAAAGCGTCGAGCTGGCCCTCCGCTACGGCTTATCCGGCTGGGGTGCCCAGCACATCACTTCCCGCATGTTCACGAATCTTTCCACCGGCGACTGGGAGGCTGCGCGGGAAGACGTGGCGCTCATCGAGGACTGGGACCTCGGCGAGCTTCATGCGGCGCTGCTTGCGACCGGACGCGCTGCGCTCGCTGCGACCACGGGCGATCAGGCCTCCGCCGACGCCGAGCTGACGGAGGCGCGGCGGCTCCTCTCCGTGATCGACACGCTTCCGCAGGTCACCGCCATCTCGGCGAGCATCAGCCTCGTGTATCTGCTGCTCGGCGACTGGACTGCCGCCTTGGAAACCGTAGCCGGGCTGAAGGGCGGGGGAAACGATCCGATCATCTGCCAGCTGAGCGGACTGGCCGCGGCAGCCGCGGGCGACCGCCAGCAGATCGCTGCGATCCTCGAGCGAACAGACACCCTCGACCACCTCAGGGTTTCGAACGCAATTCGTGCTCAGCTGCGGGCCACCGCGGCGGCGGGTGATGGTCGCTGGGACGTGGCCCGTGCGGGATACGCGGCTACCATCGCGGACTACCTCGACCTGGATTACAACCTTGAAGCCGCGCTGCTGGGACTGGAGTTCGCGGCCTACCTGGGTGATCGCTTCGAAGATGCGCGGGCGGCAGGAGACGCCGCCGCCGCGTGGTTCGCTGAGCGGGGGGCGTCCAGCGTCACGGACCGCTACCGTGCGACATTCAGGGGCACGCCCGCTCCACCGACTGGCGGCCCAGCGCCGACCAAACGGGCCGTGCCCGTGGACGCGGAGCAGCCAGCCTGAACTGCCCGTCCTGCGGGACACCGGCGGCGGCGGGCACGAAGTTCTGCGCGGAGTGCGGCACGTCGCTGGCCGCCGGATGCCCAAACTGCGGAACGCAGAACACGCCCGGTGCCAAGTTCTGCGTCGAGTGCGGAACGGCCCTGGCCGACACTCCCCCAGCCCCCGAGCCAGCAGCCTCGCCCGGCCCGAGCGGCGTGGTCGCCGAGCGGCGACTGGTCACCGTCCTCTTCGGCGATTTGGTCGGGTCCACCACGCTGGCCGAGGATCGTGACCCAGAGGAGACGCGGAACCTCCTGAATCGGTATTTCGATACGGCCGCCGAGGTCATCGGTCGATACGGCGGGACCGTGGAGAAGTTCATCGGCGATGCGGTCATGGCCGTGTGGGGAGTACCGGTCGCGCACGAGGACGACGCGGAGCGTGCCGTACGCGCCGCGCTGGATCTCCTGGACGCGGTCAGCGCGATCACCGACTGAGGGCCTACCACTCCAGATGCGCGCAGCTGTCCTGACAGGAGAGGCGGCCGCCACGGTGGGCGCGACCGGGCAAGGCATCGTGGCCGGTGACCTGGTCAATACCGCATCCCGGCTCCAGGCATCTTTATTCCCCCCGGGACGGTGCTGGTGGGAGAGGCCACGCGCCGCGCAACCGCCGAAGCGATCAGCCTTCGAGGAGGTGGGCGAGCATGCGCTGAAGGGCAAGGCCACGCCGGTGCCTGCGTGGCGGGCAGTACAGGTGCTGGGGATGCGCGGTGGGGCGCGTCGGCGCTCGGCTCGCTGGAAGCGCCGTTGATGAGGTCGCGACAGAGGAGCTCCTCTTCCCCCCCCAAAAAAAAAAAAAAAAAAAAAAAAAAAAAAAAAAAAAAAAAAAAAAAAAAAAAAAAAAAAAAAAAAAAAAAAAAAAAAAAAAAAAAAAAAAAAAAAAACCGACACCAGAGATCGCCCGCGCCTGCAGTGCGCCACCGCGCGGAATGGCTTAACCATCTGAGGAGCGCGTGGTCGAGGCCCTACTCGCGGCCTGCTCTGCTCGAGGAGATGCCCCCGGCCAGCGCGAGGAGCTGTTCGCCGCCTGCGTACCTTCTTCGAGCGCATCGCAGACCGCACCCGTGGTTCTCGTCTTCAAGACCTCCACTGGCCGATACCGCGCTGCTCGAGTTCATCGAGCACCTCTGAACTGGTCGAAGGCCTCCCGATCTACGTCCTGGCCATACCCTGCCGACCTGTTCGAGCAGCATCCCCGTTGGGCAACTGGTTCTGAACGCGACCACTATTTCTCCTCGAGCCGTTGTCCAACTAGGCCATCGCGAATTGCTCCGCGGCCTGGTCCCGACTGCCGACGCCGCGCAACCGGCCATCGTCTGCGCGCGCCCAGGCGTCCCGCTCTACGCGGTCGAGACTGTTCTGATGCTGATCTACCGGGGCCAGCTCGTAGCCGCGGCAGGCTACGCGCTCTAGGAAAACGCTGACCACCCTGGCCGTGCCCGAGACGCCGCACGCGCGGTCGCCGCCCGCATCGATGCCAACGGAACCCGAGACCGATCGTTGCTGGCCGATGCGGCTGTGCTTGGGCAGAGCTTCACACCTGCCGCGCTGGCCTGCACTACCGTACTGCCCGAGGAGGCGCTCCAGCCGTAGTTGACCGCCTCGTCCGCCGGAGCTGCTCATTCGCGACTACTACCCACGCTCGCCCGAGCGCGGCCAATGCCGCTTCGTGCAGGCCGTCGTCCGCGAGGTTGCCTACTAAACGCTATCAAGGCGACCGCCGCGCGAAGCACCCGCAGCCGCCAGGTATTTCGAGGTATCGTGACGAGGAGTGGCCGGCGTCCTGCTACCCACTATGTCGAGGCGCTGCGTGCGACGCCGCCTGGCCGGAGGCCGATGCACTCGCTGCCCAGGCCCGCATTGCGCTCCGTGCGGCCGCCGATCGCGCCAACGCCCTGCACGCGTGGAGCGTTGCCTCACACCACCTTTCCGCCGCGCTGGAAATCACGAGCGACCCTGCCGAACGCGTGTCGCTACTGCTTGGCCTGGCCAGAGCGGTTACCGCAGCTGCGCCCTGACGCACCGTACCAGGCGCTGGAGGCCGCCGCCCTGCGTACGAGCTTGGTGATCGTGGCACCGCGAATCGTGGCCGAGCCCTAGCCGGCCAGTTCTACAGCCACACCATGCTGGCCCGCAGGTGCTGGCGGTCCTGGAGCTGGTGGCGGCTGCTCTGTCGGAGGGACGAGCCCGGAGCCGCAGTGGTCTTTGCCGAGCTCGCCCGCGCCTACATGCTCCTCTACCGCTACGTCTATTCTGAGGTGCAGGCAGAGCGCGTGCTCCTCGTCGCCGGGCCTACGCGAGATGAGGTCGTGGCCAGCGTGCTCGCCACGCGCGGCGCCGCGTTGCCGGCCCTCCGCAGGGAGGATGAGGGGATCTCGCTGCTTCGCGGGGCCATCGCCCTGGCCGATTCTGCCGGCCACATTGATCAGGCGCTCCGCGCGCTGAACAACCTCCTGTCCACCGCGCAGGATGAAATGCCTCTCAGCGCACAGCTGCCGCTCGAGGATGAAGCGGTCGAAATCGCTCGCCGATACGGCTTCGCTGGCTCTGCCGGCAATGCACCTGCAATCCCGTGGAGGGGCAATTCGTGGCGGGCGAGTGGGAATGCGGCCAAACGCGATCTGGATGAAGCGAGCGAGTGGCCGATCGCCCACGGGCGCCGCGCTTTGCTCGCTGCCTCCATGGCGGCTCTCGCGGCGGCAAACGGCGACGAGACGCCGCTCGTCTGCACCTCTACGAGTGCGACCGACTGCTCTGGTGGTCGGGACCGCACCGCAGGTCAACGCGGCCGCCGTCAACAAGAGCATCGCTGACCTCCTGCTCGGGCAGCCCGAGGTGGCCCTCGAGGATGTCAATGGAATGGCGGGGGCGGCCAGTACCTCTACTCCAGAACTGGCACACCGCAGCGGCCGAAGCGCTGGGGGACGAGGCAGGCCTGGTGGATGCAAATGCGCGAACGGGAGGCATCCAGAACAGCCCCTTGCGCGAGTCGTCGCTTACGGATGGCCGCCCTGGCGCCTCGATCGCCGTCGCTGGGACTAAGCGCGAGTCGAGTACGAGCGCACCATCGGCGGATTCCGCGAGCGGTCAGCGATGCTGTACGCCGTTATGACCTCGCTTGCGTTCGGTGCCACCCTCTGCGTCGGCTCCCCGACGCCCGACAGGCGGGCGAAGACGCCGAGTACTGTTCGGCGAGCGAGGTGGTTCTCTGACTCGTGGCCCGGTATCGAGCGGCGTTTCGAGGGACTCCTGCGCCGCCACTTTACCGGAGGCCCTGAGCCACGTCGCGCCATACGCTCAGCGTGCTTGGCCTCGGAGCGCCTCTTCCAGCCGGTCGATGAGAGGGATCTGCGTCTCCTTGATCCTCCGTCGCGCTTCGTCAGGTGTCAGCCACGCGACCTCGTCGAACTCCGGATAGTCGCCAAACCGGCCCGACCTCGGCGGCCACTCCACGCTGAACAGGTTGCTCTGCGCCGTGGCCGGGTCGAGGTCGCCTTCGGCTGCCCACGCGACCACCCGCTTGCCACCCTTCTGAATGATTTCGCCGAGCGGAAGCAGCTCGCCTGCGTGGATCGGAACCGGGCTGCCCGTCTCCTCCTCGAACTCACGCATGGCGACTCGCCGGAGATCCTCTCCCACGTCGTCGCCCGCCTCGGCCTCGCCCTTCGGGATCGACCAGTGCCCCGTGCTCTTGTTCGTGAAGTACGGGCCCCCGGGATGGCCGAGGAGCACCTCGAGACCGCGGTCCCCCCATCGGTACAGGAGGATGCCGGCGCTCACTCGATTGGCCACGTCGCCAGTCTAGGGCGGCTACGCTCGACGCTCACCGCGAGGGACAGCCAGGCGTGACCGATACAGACCGCGCGGATCACCTGCGGGCCGCGGCGGCCCGCTGGGACACGCCGCTGTACGTCACCGACCTGGACGCAGCCGCTGCGAACCTCGCCGAGTATCAGGACGCCTTCCCCGGAGCACTCACCGCGTACGCCCTCAAGGCCAACACCGATCCCCGTCTCCTTCGTCGCCTCGCCGCCGCCGGCGCGGGGGCCGAGGTGGTGAACGCGGTCGAGCTCGCGCTTGCCCAGCAGGCCGGCTTCCCAAGCGACCGGATCGTCATGAACGGGGTGGGCAAGACCGATGCCGACATCGCCGCGGCCGACGAGACGGGCGCGCTCATCAACGCGGAGTCGCTCGAGGAGCTCGACACCCTCCTCGCCTTCGGCATCGACCGGATCGGCCTGCGACTCAACCCCGCCCTGTCGGCGGACACCCATCCCCACCTGGCCACCGGCGCGACGAACAGCAAGTTCGGCATCACCTGGACCGATCTCGACACCGCCCTGGACCGATGCCGCGCGGCCGGCCGCCCGATCGAGAGCGTGGGCGCCCACATCGGATCGGCGATCGATGACGTCCGCCCGTTCACCCGCCTGGCGGAGCTCCTGGTCCAGGCGGCCGCCCGCGCGGAGGTGCCGCGCATCAACCTCGGCGGGGGAGCGGGTGTCGGCGTTCCGGTTGACGCTTTCGCCGAGGCGGTCCGTGCGGCCGTCCCTGATACCTCGCGACTGATCCTGGAACCTGGCCGTCGCCTCGTGGCGGATTCTGGCTGGCTCCTCACTCGTGTGGTCCGCGTCCAGCCCCGCCCCGAATCCGGTCTCACCTACCTCGTCGCTGACGCCGGCATGGCCGAGCTCATCCGCCCTGTTCTCTACGGCGCGGACCACCCTGTCACGCTCCTCGAGCGCGGCGCCGAACTCGAGCCCGCCCACAGCACGGTTCACCTCGCCGGCCCGGTGTGCGAGGCCGGCGACATCGTGGCCCGTGACCTCGAGCGATGGCTCTCCCCGGCGGATCTCGCGCACGCGGGAACGGGTGCGCTCCTCGCCATCGGTCAGGCCGGCGCCTACGGCGCCGCCATGGCATCGGTCTACAACGGTCGACCCCGTCCGGCGGAATCCGTCCTTGACCACGGGGAGCTGATCCTCTCCCGACGCCGCGAGACCCTCGACGACCTGATCGCCCGCGACCTCTGAGCGACGCGGCGCGGCCGAAATTTCGCTAGTGCGGGTCCGCCATCATCCACGGCCCTCGGCCTCTTCGTGGCCGGCCAGACCGACGTCCTGACCTTCGTCGCTCCCTAGCCCCACGGCCGCGCCAGGCGCACGCGACACTCGAACCGGCGCGCCCGTGGCGCCGTAATGTTTCGGCCTCCGGTGCGTCTCTACGGTATGACCGGGGGCCTTGACCTCAGCCATGTGAGGAGCGAATCGGTGGCCTTTCGCCTCGAGATCGCGGATTTCGGTGCCTTCTACGAGGAGACGTACGAGCGTGCCTATCGGACGGCGCTGGGCATCGTCCGTGACCCGGCACTCGCCGCCGATGTCACCCAGGACGCCTACGTCTCCGCCTATCGCCAGCGCGATCGATTCCGCGGAGACGCCCCCTCGCAGGCCTGGCTGCACCGGATCGTGGTCAACGAAGCGCTCTCGGCCCTGCGCCGCCGGCCCCAGCCGAAGCGGGACGCCGACCTGACGCGGTTTATCGCACCGGACGACGCGGCCGGAACGACGAGCCGGCTGGCCCTCCTCGATGCGCTCGACGGGCTGTCGCCGCGCCACCGCGCAGCCGTGATCCTCCGTTACTACCACGACTACGACTACCGGACGATCGCCCAGATCCTCGGAACCACCTCGACCAACGTGGGCGCCATGCTCTCGCGCGCCCTCGACCAGCTCAAGGTCGCTCTGGACCCGATCCCGGGCTCAAGCACGAAACGGGGCGCTGACCGATGAAGACCGATAACGACCTCGAACGGCGCCTCCGCGACGTCCTGCGCCAGACGCTCGATCAGGAGATGGGCCCGGATTCAGCCTGGGACGAATCGCCGGCCTCGCGACGCGTGGCCGAGCAGGATCGCCGCCGGCCATCTCGGTGGACGGTGCGCCTCCTGGCCGTCGCCGCGCTCATCACCATCGGCGTGGGCTCAGCCCTCTTGTTGGGCGCGCCGGACGATCTACCCGCACTCGGCCCCAACGGCTGGATCGCATACGGCATGCATCCGGAGGATGGAGGCGATCAGGACATCTGGTTCGTGAGCTTGGACAGCGAGGCCCGACGCGTCATCGGCACGGATACGGACGTCGTCGACCAGTTCTGCCCGGCCTTCTCACCCGACGGCCGAAGCCTCGCCTACGGGGAAGTCGATCGGGCAGTTGCCACGCCGGCTATGGCGATGGTGGTCGCCGCGGTCAATAGCGAGGGCGCCGTCTCCGAGGAATTCCGTGTCGATGTCGATGAGGCGCCACCCTGCCCCGTGTGGTCTCCCGACGGGGAGCGGATCGCATTCGGCGTACCGCAGACATCAGCTATCAACCCCACCACGTCGGCGGAGGGGAGCGAGGTCTGGATCCTGACGCTGCCCGATCGCGGCATCACGGTCCTGCCCAACCTGCTGGCGACCGACCTCGAGTTCTCGCCCGACGGCAGTCTCCTCGCCGTCGCCAGCGGGCTCGAGGAGTACGTGGAAGGCGAGGGCCTAGCGGATGGCCGGATCCATCTGTATGAGTTTGCATCGGGTACCACGCGCACCCTCGAGCACCCTTGGTGCGATGACCTTCACCTGGTCGCCCGACGGCGGGCGGATCGCCTACCAGACGGGGGACCTCAACCACGAACTCCGCGTGATCGACCTGGCCACGGAAGAACAGCGCGACTTGTCCACGCTCTTCTCGGCGGTCCACGGCATCGGCCCGGTCTGGTCGCCGGATGGTGAGTCGATCGTGTACCAGCGCCGTCCGTCTTTTTGCGACGGTGAGACTCACGAGGTCGTTTTGTTGTGGCCCGATGACCTGTCGGCTGAAGGCACACCACGCGAGGAGGTCATTCCGTGATCGATCCCTCGGCCGATGCCAGTAGCCCCGACGAGAGTTCGATACTGAGCGTGAAACCGTACTGGGTCACCTGGTCGCCCGATGGGGCATACCTGATGTATGCCGCCTGGACGTCCCAGATCGATCCACTCCTCGGCGTGGTTCCCGCCGCCCCGGGCAGCCTGTCGGACTTCTTGGTGACTGACCAGGACCTGACCGTCAATCCGGTCTATGACGCTGGCCCGTTCGTCCCCATCCAGTCCTGGGGTCGCCGACCGGCGGACGTGTGACGCCAACGCCGACTGCGTCCACCGCGGCCAGCCCTCTAGAGGGCCCCCACGTCCTTTTGGAGGAGACCGAAGCGCTGTGCCGACCACCGTCACCATCCCCGCATCCGGCTGGTACGGGGAGCCGAACGGCGGCGTCTTGTGCTGGGGCGACTCTGCCGGGCCCTGCGCCGGTCCGCCGGACCGCGCGGGATTTCGCCTTTGAAGTCGCGAGTACCACGTGTACTCGGATGCCTGCCACCGGGGCGACCCCGACACCACCGCTACCACGGTCGACGAATTCGTCGACGCTATGGCGGCGGATGCCCAGGAGCATCGAGGGGCATTTCTGCGCGAGGACATCACCGTGGATGGATACGCCGGGAAGAGGATCCTCGTGCTCATGGGGGAGACGGTCTATTGGGGGTCTGAATGCACCGGCGGCACCTTGGCCCTGTTCGGGATGCCCGGCGATGACCCTGCCGGGTACAGCCAGGGCCAGGACCAGATCGATGACCTATGGGCCTTGGACGTGGACGGCCTGACCGTGGTCCTCGTTGGCGCGTACTACCCAGATACGCCGCAGCGCGCGATGGACGAGCTGCGAGCCATCCTCGAGTCGGCCACCTTCGAGTAGACCGAACAGCGGGCCGACCTCGGCTCAAGGAGGACACTCACGATGAACAGGAACCCTGCCTTTTGCCTCGGCGCGGCTGCCTTGGTTGCCCTGCTCCTCATCGGCTGCCAGTCCATTGGCTCGGCCTCCCCGAGCGGCGAGCCGTCAACGAGCGCCGCTCCGTCGACGACCGAACCAGGCTCCTCGGATCAGGCCAGCCCGTCGATGGACCCGAATGACACTTCGGCATGGCTCCCCTTCGACTCGGAGCGCTACGGGCTCGGCCTCGCCTACCCGCCCGACTGGACGGCTAACCATGGGGATGGCGATTGGACATTCCCGGAGGACACCGCATGGCCCGACGGGGTAGGGCGCACCGACTGGTTCGAATTCGACGCGCCCGAGGGAACTGTGGCGGCCTCGGCCTGGTCGGTGGCGCTCGAGCCGGGCACCTCGGCCCACCAGTGGTGGCTGGATTACTGCACCGTCGAGGTAACGCCCTGTGACGGAACCGAATCGGAAGTTGACGCGAGCCTGCACGGCAACGCGGGCTGGCTCGTCGATGCCTCCGATCCGGCTGCCTACTTCGGCGTCGGCGGTCGGATCTACCTGTTGACGGTCTGGCAGCCCGACGACTTCGAGACGATGGAGCGCTACGGCAGCGGCCTCGCGATCACCGAGACCTGGCCGTTTACGGTGCGACTCCTCCCGGACTAGGAGTCTCCGCGTATATATTGACAATCATCGATATAATGACCGGGTGAAGTCCACCGATCCCGACGTCGAGCTCTGCAGGCCATCGCCGACCCCGTTCGGCTATCGATCCTGCGCCAGCTCGCCACGTCCCCCGGATCGGTCTGCGCCTGCGACTTCACCGAGTGCTGCACCGTCAGCCAGCCCACGGTCAGTCACCACCTGAAGGTGCTCCGCGAGGCCGGCGTGGTCACCACCGAGCGGCGCGGCACCTACATCTACTACGAGCTCGCGCCCGACTTCTCCCGCCGATGGGCGGGGATCGGCGCCAGCCTGGCCGGACTCGTCCCGCTCGCCTGAGACCCACCCGAAGAGCACCACCGACGATCCCGGAGGACAGACCGATGACCGACGCGATCCACGAGATGGTCCGCGAGCACTACGCCAAGGCCGCCCTCAACGTCCTCGACGAGGAGCCCAGGCGTCGTGCTGCGGCGACGGCTGCTGCAACGGCGTGTCCTGCACGGACCCGGCACACGGATCCGCCGCGGTCACGTTCTACTCGGACCTCGACCGCGCGATCTGCCCGACACGGCCGTGCTCGCCTCGCTCGGCTGTGGCAACCCGCTCGCGGTCGCCGACCTCAACCCCGGCGAGCGGGTGCTGGACCTGGGATCGGGCGGCGGCATCGACGTCCTGCTCTCCGCCCGCCGGGTCGGGCCCACCGGCAGCGCCATACGGCCTGGACATGACCGACGAGATGCTCGCCCTGGCCCGCGCAACGCCGCGAGGCCGGGGCCACCAACGTCGAGTTCCTCAAGGGCCACATCGAGGCCATCCCGCTGCCGGCGGACTCCGTCGACGTGGTCATCTCCAACTGCGTGATCAACCTCGCCGCCGACAAGCCCGCGGTCTTCGCCGAGATCGCCCGCGTCCTGCGCCCGGCGGCCGGATCGGGATCACCGACATCGTCGCCGACGACGCCCTCGACCCCCGCCGAGCGGGCCGAACGCGGCGCCTAGTCGGCTGCATCGCAGGAGCCTCTCGGTCACGGAGATGGCCGACGGCCTGGAGCGCCGGACTGACCGATGTCAGCGTCATGCCCACCCACGACGCCGCGCCGGGCATGTACTCGGCCATCATCCGCGCCACCAAGCCGGCAGCGGCCTGAGGTCTCGAGGCGGATTGACACCGATTTGACCCGCCGACTATCCTTTCGCCATGGCCAAGAAGCGCGTCCTATTCGTCTGCACCCACAACAGCGCCCGCTCGCAGATGGCCGAAGCCATGGTCAACGCCTGGGCCGCCGACCAGTTCGAGGCGTTCAGCGCCGGAACGGAGCACCCGACATCCGGCCCGAGACGATCCAGGTCATGCACCGAGATCGGGTCTCGACCTGGCGGGCCACCGGAGCAAGTCGGTCGAGGAGTTCCGCGAGCCAGCCGTTCCACTGGTTCGTCACCGTCTGCGACGAGGCCCAGAAGAGACTGCCCGTGCTCCCCGGCGTCGAGAACGTCGCGCACTGGAGCATCGAGGACCCCTCGCTCGTGACCAGGCCCCCCGAGGAGCGGCTCGAGGCCTTCCGCACCGCCCGCGACCGCATCCGCGACCGGCTCCACATCTTCCTGCTGGCCGCCGGCCGCGACGACCTGCCGACCCCCGAGGCCGCGACCCTGGGCTGAGCCCCGCGCTACCGGCTGTAGGTCCCGGTCAGCTCCGCCTCGGCGGTCACGAAGCCCTCGGTCAGTCCGCGCACCGCGTCAGCGGTCAGCTGGCCCGGCTGCGCGCCCACCGCGAGGGCCTCCGACAGGGCATAGAGGGTGGAGACATAGTCATGCTCCCCGCTGGGCGGGCACGGACCGATGTACCCCAACTCGCCCGGATCCAGACCGCTCCCTCGATCGTCCCGTCCGGCGATCGATCCTGACGCTCCCTCGTCGAGGCTGCTCGTCTCGGGCAGGCAGGTTGACGACCACCCAGTGGACGAACCCGCTCGCATCGGGGTCATCCATGATCAGGACATATGCGGCCGTGCCCGGCGGACCGCCGGACCACGCCCAGGGGCGGGGAAACTTTACTCGCCGTCGCAGGTGTTAAGGATCACCGGGGATCGCCTCGCCCTCCGCGAAAGCCGAGCTGGTCAAAACGAAGCCCGCGGCGCTCTCGCCGGGGGTCGACTCAGCCGATGCTGACGCTCCTGGCGCGGAAGGCACCGGCGAAGACGGCCCTGGCGACGTTGGCGAGGCCGATGGCTGGCAGCCAGCAAGGGCCGCCAGAAGAGCGAGAGACGCCACGCCGACAGAGGACAACCGCATGAGCTCAGACGACCTCGGTCCGCGCCTCAGACGGACCTGGGTCCGGCTGTCAGCCGGAGCTTCTTGCGCCACGTCCCACAGCTCCATGATCTTGCCGTCCTCGATCCGGAAGATGTGGACCGTGGCGAGGTCATGGTCGGTGGACCCGGTGACCTTCGAATGTATGGCCACGTTCGGCCCCTCCGAGATGATCCGCACCACCTCGAGGCGCTTCCCCGGGTGGGTCTGGGCGTCCTGGTCCATGGCCGCCACCAACGCCTCGCCGTCGCCGGCGAAGTACGGGTTGTGGTGCCGGAATTCTAGCCCCCCATATCGGTCCAGGGCCTCCTGCCCGCGGCCGGAGGCGGCCATCTCGAGGAAAGCCAGCGCCACGTCGGCGTTGACGCTCAGCTCCTGGGCGATGCCCGGCGCGATGGTGGTCTGGGTCATCACTCGCCTCCTTTCGCTCCGTCGGCACGGGCGTAGCGGCCGGTCAGGGTCCCTTCCCCCAGCACCTTGCCGAACATTTCGGCCCGGACCTGGGTCGCGGTCAGCTGGGCGCCCTGCACCAGCGGCCCGGACAGCGCATACAGCGTGAACGCAGTACCGATGCTCCTCCCCGGTGGCGGGCACGGGCCGCCATCGGCCGCCGGACCGGAATCGGTCTCGCCCTCGACCGCGGGGGTCGGCAGGTTTCCGGATACCCCTTCTGGCAGGGACGTCGTGTCGGCAGGCAGGTCGACGACCAGCCAGTGGACCCATAGACGCGCGTCGGGATCCTCGGCGATCAGGACCCAGGCCGCCGTGCCGGCGGGACCAGGCTCCCAGGTCAGCGGCGGAGAGATGTTCTCGCCGTCGCAGGTGTACATGGCGGGAATGGCCCCGCCTTCGGTGAACGCGGGACTGGTCAGGCGCAATTGCGTCGTGACACTCATGTCGTGCCTCCGTTCGGGCCGGGCGCGACGGAAGGGCAACGCGTGAGCTGCGCGACCACGGACCACCGTGGGGTGGTACGCCCGGTCGGCCCTAGCCTACGCCTCCGCCCCGCCCGGCGCGAACGGTGGGCACCTCGCGCAAGGGTTACAAATTGCTATCAGGTCGGTGACGGTGGACGAATGCCAGCCCGACGAGTAACCGCTAGACGGGCGGGGCCGACGCGCCGGCGACGACCTTGAGACGAGCCTCGATCGCGCCGCCTCGGCCAGCTCGTCCGCCGTGGCGACGCCTTCCGGAAGCGCGCGGATTCCCGGACGACCCACCACGGCGCTTCGCCCCGGTAGGCAGTCGTGACCCGTGCCCGTGCGACGGAGGGATCCACGACGCCTTCGGCCCGGGCCAACCATGCCGTCATGAGTTCGATTGAAACCTGCTGCAGGGTCGATGACGGCATAGTCGTGCCCAGCCATCGCGCCCGGAGAAGGCCCAAGGCATCGCGGGCCTGCGCGACATGGCCCGCGGCGAGCCATGCTGCGACGATCATCTCGACGGCCGCCATGTACTCCGGGTATGCGTTCCCCGCGGCCAAGACATCGGGTTGGATGTCCCGCCCATAGACGCGATCCAACCCGTTTGCCGCCAGCATGGTGTCCATCGCGAACAGCAGGACCTGGCCGTACGGGGAGGGCGGGTTAGGAAACGCCGGGCGAGCCGCGGCGAACCAGCGGGCATAGCGCCCGAGGGGCACGGCCTCGCCGCGAGCGGAAAGGATTGGTGCGAGGCATATCCACGTGCGGAATACCAATCGAACGTAGGCGAGTCGCTCGGCAAGTTCGATGTTGTCAAAGCCGTCGACCAGCGCGTCGTCCCATGCCCCGGCCTGAGCGGATGCCGGCGGCGTAATGGCGGCACCGACACGCCACCTCGGTCAGCCCGTGGTCGCGGGCGAGCTCAACGGTGCGCAGGGTGGCGGTAAGCGCCTCCGCCGGCGGCATCTCCGCGTCGCTCCCAAGCCGACTGAGCATGGCCTCCACCGCCGTGGTCCACATGCCGATTTCGCTGGCCGCCATCTCGACGGCGTCCCAGTCTGCCGGCAAGTCGGACTCGCTCCGAATCGCCGCTTGCCAGGCGAGTACCTCGACTTCGATCCTCGGGTCGCCGCCACGGACCAGGCGATAGGCTCGCTCGACATCGGCCACCGTGCAGTCGCGGTCTCCCTGGAGGGTGCGAGCGCCGGCGTGCAGTCCGAGAAGTCTCCCCAACAGCTCGTCCTCGCGCGGGCCGAGGTCGTGCAGGGTGGCCGCTACCAGATCGCGGACCTCGATGAAGCGGAGCTGCTCGATCATCGCGTCGCCAAGGATGGCGGTGGAATTGCCGTATGCCGTCCGGGCGGCGGAGTCGGCAGCGTCGGCCCGAAAAACAGACCGGAAGACCTCTCGGGCGGCCTGCATCTCGTCGACCGCGGCAGCGAGGTCGCCGGCTCCGGCCATCAGCTCGCCGCGTCGCAGACGGACCGCGCAGCCTCGTGCTCGTCGCTGCCCGCCAGCGGTACTGCCCGGGTCAGCAGGCCAACGGCCGTCTCGTACGCGGCGACTCCTACGGCGGCGTCCGCTGCGCGCTCCAGCCAGGAGCGGGCTGCATCGGTCAAGCGAGCGCGTTCATCCGGGTCACTGCCAACCGCGGGCATGGCCCCCAGGGCCGCCTCGTAGTGGGAGGCGATCGGCTCGGCGACCCGGGCGACATCGGTCCCGGCGGTCTGCTCCAGCCAGTTCGCGAGGGCCAGATGCAACCGGCCCCGGCTCCGCCCGGGACAGGCTGGCGTATCCGGCATCCCGCAGGAGGGCGTGTCGGTAGGCATAGATCTCGTCGCCAACAAGGTTGGTTTCCGGGCCGCGGAGGAACGCCCGCTGACGGAGCCGGTCCAGGCCCTCGGCGGGCTCGGGCACCTCCAGCGGCTCCAGCGCGCGAACCGTCAAACCGGCGTCCGGCCACCGACGCCCCGGCGGGCGACCAAAGCGCGCCGGCGCGGGAAGGTCGTCCAGCTGGGCGGCGTAAATGGCCTGGACCGTCGACCGGCGCGGGCCGCCTCGGGTGCCCACTGCGTAGCTGCCAGCCCCGCCCCCGCTCGCCCACCAGCGTCCCGCTGCTGATCCAGCTCCGCAGCAGCTCCTCGATGAACAGCGGGTTGCCGTCGGACCGCTCGGCCACCGCAGTCACGACCTCGTCCGGCAGGGCATCACCAACCAGGGCCCTGATCAGCTCGCCGGCTTCGAGCGAGGGCAAAGGTGGGAGCTCGAAGGCCGATGTGCCCCTCCGGAAGCTGCTCCAGGACCGATGGGCGGGCCGTGGCGACCACCAGCCGGCCCCCGCCGGTCGACCATGTCCCCGCCAGGGCGAGGAAGGCGATCAGGTCGCCGCCGGCCCAGTGGATGTCCTCCACCAGCCAGGTGCTCGGCCGCTCCCCCGCGAGCGCGTCGAGTGCCTCGAGCCACGCCGCGAAGCGCGCATCCCGATCCGGGGTCGTGGCCGGCGGGACCGGCGGTGGCCAGATCGTCTCGAGCACCTCGGCCGTCACCACCTCAGCGCGTGCCGGACTCACGCCTGTCGCGTCAAGCGCCTGCCTCAGGGCTGCGGGCGCCGCCTCCGGACTCGCCCCGTCGACCGCGCGGAGTGCAGCGAGCAGGAGCTGGCTCACCGGCTCGCCCGGACCCAACACGTCCGCGCGCACGCGTGCCCGCAGGACCTGCGCGCGGGAAGCTTCCGCTCGACTCGCGAACTCGACCAGGAGCCGGCTCTTGCCGACGCCTGGCGGCGCGACGATCACCTCGGTCGCCGCGGCGTGGCCCTCCGTCGCAGTTCGCAACGCTGCCTCAAGCCTCGCGATATCTTCTGACCGCCCGAGCAGCGGAGCACGGAGCGCCCCGAGCGCCTCTTCGCGTGACCGCTCCAGCCGCAGGCCGATCACCCGCCAGGCAGGGACCGGTTCTGCCTTGCCCTTGAGCTCGAGCGCACCAATCGGCTCGAACTCGACCGCTTCCGCCGCGCTCAGGGTGGTGAGCTCGCCGACGAGCACCGAGCCCGGCTCGGCTGCGGCCTGGAATCGGGCGGCGAGATCGACCGTGTCGCCGGTGACCCGACCGGTGTCGGGTCCACTCTCGGCCGATACGACCTCCCCGGAGTTGACCCCGACCCGAAGCCGAAGGGCGGCCGCCGCGTCGTCCTGAGCCCCAGGCCCAGTCGCGCGCCCAGCAGCTCGACCGCCCCGATCAGCGCCAGCCCCGCCCGAATGGCCCGCTCGGCGTCGTCGTCGCGAGCCCGCGGTACGCCGAAGACGGCCATCGCCGCGTCACCGATGAACTTCTCCAGCACGCCGCCGTGCCGTGCCACCGTCTCGCGGACCGTGGCGAAGTACGCGTCCTGGACGGTGGCCACGTCCTCCGGATCCAACTGTTCGGACAGCGACGTGAACCCGACCAGGTCGGCGAACAGGACGCTGACGATCCGCCGCTCGAATGCGGTCTCGGGTGAAGCCTCGGGCACCCGCGGACTCTATCCGAGCAGCGGGCGCCACGACTAGATCGCCCGCCCCCGGGGAGCCATCTTCATCAGCGAGGGAGAGGGCTCGCAGCCGGGAGGCTAGCGATGCCGGCCGTCGCCCCCTCGCGACGGCCGACCGGTTGGCTCAGCTGGCCCGCTGGCTCAGCTGGCTCAGCTGGCGGGTGATTCGCTCGGAGCCACGCTCGGCGCGGAGGCCGGGGCGCTTTCGCCGCCGTCGGTCGGGCTCGCGGACGGAGAACATCCAACAAGCGCGATGGCAACGAGCGCGATGGCCAGGAGCGCTGACAACCGGCGCTTCATCCGGCCGGGGATCGCATCACTGAGATCGGGTTTCGCGGGACTCATGGTCGTGTGCCTCCAATGCATGACCGGTACGCAACGAGAGGGCAACGCGTGGGCCACGCCACCAACGGACCACCCGTCTGGATGGTTCGTCCGGTCGTGGCGCGAACCCTAGCGCAATTCCCGATTCCGGCTCAAGTGGGGAGGTGGCGCCGGGCGCCGGTCCTGGCATTACGACCACTCGTGATAAGACGTCCTTTCACGAGGGGACGTGACGCGCGCGACCACCCGCCTGGCCGCGCCAACGACCCGACCGGGGGTCAGCGGAATGTCATACATTCGCCCTGGCCGAGCCGAACCCGGCGGACGAGCGCGGACACCGGGAAACCGTCCACAGGCGCTCCACAGATCATCCACAGCCTGTCCCCGAGCCATGAGGGCAGTGCGCATCATGTAGGGGTTGTCGTATGGCCGACACCACAACATCTTGTGATTTTGGCTTGCGCAGCGCCATATCCGGGAGTAGACTGATCATCCCTGAGACTGAGCGCCGGATGCCCTCCGAACCTCAGCCTCGAAACCAGTACGGCGGGCCTCCTCGACCCTCCTCCGGGAGGCCCGTCCGTCACACAAATCGACAGCAGGAGCATGTGGACCGATGGCACGCAGCGAAGCCCCCCAGGCCCCGACCTCGACCAACGGCAACGGCAACGGGCACAAGGGAGGTCAGGCGACCAAGGGCAAGGGCCAAGGCCATGCGGCCAAGGCGGGCGTGGCAACGGCCGAAGAGCTGAGCGGCTACCGGCAGCTCCAGCCGGACGAGGAGCGGACCTGGACCGGGATCAGCGTGGAGCGGCGCTTCACCCGTCCGGGCGTGGACCCGTACGACACGGTCGAGTGGGAGGCCCGCGAGGCGACCATCACCAACGAGCACGGGGAGACGGTCTTCGAGCAGAAGGGCCTCAAGTTCCCGAAGGCGTGGTCACAGCTCGCCACCCAGGTGACCGCCAGCAAGTATTTCCGTGGCACCTTGGGCACACCGGAGCGCGAGACATCGGTCAAGCAGATGATCGGCCGGGTGGCCGACACCATCACCGGCTGGGGCCGGACCGACGGCTACTTCGCGACCGATGCCGACGCCGACACCTTCCACGCCGAGCTGACCGACATCCTGCTCAAGCAGCGCGCGGCGTTCAACAGCCCCGTCTGGTTCAACGTGGGGATCGACGCCCATCCGCAGTGCAGCGCCTGCTTCATCAACAGCGTCGACGACACCATGGACTCCATCCTGACCCTGGCCCACACCGAGGGCATGCTCTTCAAGTTCGGCAGCGGGACCGGCTCCAACCTGAGCACCCTGCGCTCCAAGCGCGAAGGGCTGCGCGGTGGGGGATCGGCCAGCGGCCCGGTCAGCTTCATGAAGGGATTCGACGCGTTCGCGGGCGTGATCAAGTCCGGGGGCAAGACCCGGCGTGCCGCGAAGATGGTGATCCTCAACGTCGACCACCCCGACGTCGAGGAGTTCATCGACTGCAAGATGCTCGAGGAGAAGAAGGCCTGGGCCCTGATCGACGCGGGCTACAACGGCAACTTCAACGGGGGCGAGGCGTACGACTCGGTCTTCTTCCAGAACTCGAACAACAGCGTCCGGGTGACCGATGCGTTCATGGAAGCGGTCGAGGCCGATGCGGACTGGACCACCCACGCGGTGGTCGATGGGCGGGACATGGACACGGTCAAGGCCCGCTCCCTGCTGAACAAGATGGCCCAGGCGGCGTGGGTCTGCGGCGACCCGGGGATCCAGTACCACGACACGGTGAACCGCTGGCACACGAGCGCGAACACCGCGCCCATCAACGCCAGCAACCCGTGCTCCGAGTACATGTACCTCGACGACTCGGCCTGCAACCTGGCCAGCCTGAACCTCATGAAGTTCGTGACCGATGAGGGGGATCTCGCCATCGAGGACTTCCGGCACGCGGTCCGGATCGTGCTGACCGCGCAGGAGATCATCGTCGACAACGCGAGCTATCCCACCGAGCGGATCGGCCGCAACAGCCACGCCTACCGGCCGCTGGGGCTGGGCTACGCCAACCTGGGCGCCCTGCTCATGAACCGCGGCCTGGCCTACGACAGCGACGAGGGACGGGCCTACGCATCCGCCATCACCGCCCTGATGCAGGGCGAGGCGGAGCTCCAGTCAGCGCGGATCAGCCGCGACCAGGGCGGCCCGTTCGCCGGCTACGCCAAGAACGCGGAGCCGTACATCGGCGTCATGAACCAGCACCGCGACGCGGCGTACCGCCTCGACCGGCAGCGGATCCCCACCGACCTGCTGGACGCCACGCTCACGACCTGGGACGAGGTCATCGCCCTGGGCACCGAGCACGGCTTCCGCAACGGCCAGGTGTCCGTGCTGGCTCCCACCGGCACGATCGCGTTCCTCATGGACTGCGACACGACCGGGGTCGAGCCGGACATCGCGCTCATCAAGTACAAGCGCCTCGTCGGCGGTGGCTACCTGAAGATCGTGAACAACACCGTCCCCCACGCCCTGCGCCGGCTCGGCTACACGGGCCAGGAGGCCGAGGAGATCGTCGCCTACATCGACGAGCACGAGACGATCGAGGGCGCCCCGCACCTCAAGGACGAGCACCTGGCCGTGTTCGACTGCGCCTTCAAGCCGGCCAACGGCCATCGGTCCATTCACTACAACGGGCATCTCAAGATGATGGCCGCCGTCCAGCCGTTCATCAGTGGCGCCATCTCCAAGACGGTGAACATGCCGGAGGCATCCACCCCGGAGGAGATCGCCCAGGTCTACATCGATGGCTGGAAGCTGGGCCTGAAGGCCATCGCCATCTATCGCGACAACTCCAAGCGTTCGCAGCCGCTGAACGTGAAGAAAGAAGGCTCCCAGGGAGCGGCGGGCACAACGGTCGTTGAGGGCACAACGGCTGCCGCCGCTCCCCCCAAACCATATCGGCGACGGCTCCCGGATGAAAGGGCGTCGATCACCCACAAGTTCAACGTGGCCGGCCACGAGGGATACCTGACCGTGGGCCTGTACGAGGACGGGCAGCCGGGCGAGATCTTCCTCCGCATGGCGAAGGAGGGCTCGACCATCAGCGGGCTGATGGACGCGTTCGCGACCGCGGTCTCGCTGGCCCTCCAGTACGGGGTGCCGCTGACGGACCTGATCAACAAGTTCAGCCATCTCCGGTTCGAGCCGGCGGGGTTCACGACCAATCCGGACGTGCCCATGGCGAAGTCGTTGGTGGACTACATCTTCCGGTACCTGGCCACCAAGTTCCTGTCACGTGCCGAGCAGGACGTGGTGGGGGTGGTCAATCGGCAGATGACGTTGGCCGAAGCGGATGCGGTGAGTGGGGAGCACGCCGCCGCTGGCCGCCCCCCGCAGGAGCTCGGGGGCGTCCCCGGCGGCGGCAGAACCAGGACCGCGTCGGCTCCGGCACAGGACGTGGTTGATGGTCCCCGCAGGTCAGCTCGGGACAGACCGATGCCGGCGCGAGGAAGAGGCGGAATCAGAGCCGCTGCCCGGGTTGATGGATGGGTTGAAGATCGTGGCCCAGAACGGGCACGGTGCTCGAGAAGAGCGTCTCTCGGCTGGTCAGCCGACCGTGATCTTTGATACCGCCGATAGCCCGGCCTGCACGGACTGTGGCTCGATCATGGTCCGCAACGGCAGCTGCTACAAGTGCCTGAACTGCGGCTCCACGAGCGGGTGCTCCTAGTCATCGCAGATTGCCGAGCGTAACCTAGACACGACCACGGCATAGGGAGGGATACGTTGGCTGAGGATGGCTTCCGGCTTCCCACATCCTCGTACGAAGAGTTAGCGCGAATCATTCGTGCATATGGACGCGAGAAGGCGGAGGCCGGTCCTCCAGAGATCGCGAAAACCGTCGGCATCGCTGCGTCCGAGGTCAGCCGTAACGGCAGTTTCCTCCTTGGGGTCGGCATCCTTGAAGGAGGTCCGTCCCGCAAGAAGATCCTCTCCGAACCTGGACGTCGCCTAGCCAATGCGATCGACCACCAGATGCAAGGCGAGATCGCCGCTGCGTGTGGCGAGCGATTGTGCGCGCGGACGAGTTTCTTTCGCGAGTCGTCACTGCGGTCGAAATCAGAAATGGGATGGAGCCGGACAGCCTCCATGGTCACATCGCTTTTTCCACGGGGCAGCCAAAGGGCCCGCGGACGATGACCGGGGCCCGAACGGTAGCCGCCATTTTGGAGAATGCTGATCTCATTCGACAGGTAGACGGCAAGTACGTGCCTTCGGGGATTCTGGATGCCGATGAGACAGGTGTTGTGTCCTCGAGCCAACACTCCGCAAGTGCGCCCGAACCGACCGGGCCAATCATTAACTATTGGCGGTCCTCTCTCAGGCGGTCCGACTTGACTCAAGACCTCGGGTCGACGCTCGCGGTGCACGTGCAAGTCCAGCTTCGAGTCTCTCCGGCCGAGCTGCCCAACACTCGCGGCCGAGATTCGCAAGTTTCTGAGGATGCTCGAGTCCGAGGAAGCATCGGAGCCTGAGCTGAGCCCCTGAACAGACCCAGTAGCCATGGGACGTCCGTTCTGGCGGACTACGGCCGAGGATGTTCTTCTCGCGACAGAGGCCGTCGCGGTGAGGCGGACTGGTGCGGATGCTGCATTTGTGGCTGCTTCTCGGACCTTCGACTGCAGGCCGCGGTGTCCGCCCTCAGGGTTGCCGTAGACATGGGATTCATCATCGAGACCGCGGCGGGCTTCGCGCCTGCGAGCCCAATTTCTCAGGTAACACGCACGTCTAACGTTGGCTACAAGGCGGCCGTTCTACGGTTGATGTTGGACGCTTATGAGCCGTTCGTCGTTTTCCGCGAACGCCTTCTCGCTACCGGGCAGGCAACTCTGGCTGCAGAACAGACTCGAGTGGCACTTGACCTCGAAGCCGATCGCGACGACATCCGGGAGACGCTGGTATTACTTCTTGCCGGATTTGCGCAAGCATTTCAGAGTCTCGGGGGAGGGCGTTACGCTCCTTCCGAACAACCGACTGACCTTCACATTGCGGCGTTGGCGCAGGGACTAGCGGATGACGCAGCCGCCCTCTTGCGGATTCGCGAGCGCCTCGGACCTGAAATTTCGGCCGCCGTATCGCACGACGTGCTGGTTCCCCTTGGAAGGGGGCTTAGAAAGGCTCTAGAGAACAACACACGTGGGGCAATCGTCGAGGCCGGCAACGCCGTGGAGTCCTACTTGGCGGCTTGGGCTGCTCGGCTCGGACGTCTCGGCGAGCCCCGGCATCAATGCGAAGGTTGTAGTCCTCGAGGGCGCGGGGGCAATTCCAGCCAAACTGGGCGCGGCAAGCAAGTATCTCGGTCATCTCCGAAACGGAGCCGACCACGGCGTCGATCCTGACGTTGGAGCTTGGCTGGGATTTTGAGCCCTCAACCGGGGTCGACTACGTTTTGGTCGCCTGCTCGTTCCTAGTTGCATGCCGAACGCGTGGAATTAGGCGGAGGTCCGCTCCTCTAAGGAAGAGCGGTCCACCTTTCCACTGCTTCGCGCGTTTTGGCGTCCATGAAGTAGGCATAACAGCCCTTCATGCCGCGAGTGAGGAGGACGCGGTATGTGCGCTTGACGAGGTCGGTGAATTGGTCGCCGCTGCGCTTGACGATGGAGTCGTGGGACTCGGAGCGGTCGCCGATCCAGGATTCTGAGGCGGGATCCCAGCGGAGGTCGCGGCCGAAGATGACGCCGACGTAGTCGAACTCGAAGCCCTGGGCGGTGTAGATGCAGCCGACCTGGTTGATGCCGCGGGGATCGGACGCCCAGTAGCGCTCCTGGGGGATGCCATCGGCGAGGCGGCCGGCATCGGATCGGGCGTTCCAAGGCATCTGCCAGTTGCCGACCTTGACGTCGGGCACGAGGGTGCCGTCATCGAGCGGATCGGACCAGGGCCAGCAGAAGCCGGCGACCAGGCGGGCGGTCGTGTTCTCCTCAGCGGCCTTGGATCGGATCATGGCGTCGAGCTGCTCGACCGAGTCGACGATTCGGAAGTCGAAGGCGTCGTCGCCTTCCCAGATCGGGTTGGCCGTCTCGTCCAGGCCGAGGGTGTGGTCGACCCAGCTGACGAAGGCCTTGGAGCCGGCGCAGCGGAACTGGGTCTCGAGCTCGAACTCCTGGATCTCGGCACCGGCATTCACCGCGGCGTGGTTGATGAGACCCACGCTGCCGACCTCGTTGGGTCGCACGATCTGGAGGTCGTCGATGAAGAAGACCGTGGTCTTGGCGGCGTTGATCGAGCTCATCGATCTGGGAGAGATCGGTCCGTGATGCCTTCGGGGTGAAGCGGCTGGCGGAGGTCTCTCGGATGCGGTGGGCCTCGTCGAGGATGAGCACGTCGATGTCGTTTGGATCGGCGCCGCCGAACTGATTGAAGTACGCGAACAGGGCCCGGGCGCGGCTGCCAACGATCCGGCGGATGTTCTCGGTGAAGGCCTTGCTGCCAGTGGCGTGCTGGGCGTTGTAGCCATCACGGGCGAGGCGGCCGACAAGATGGAGGGCGATCACGGACTTGCCCGTGCCTGGGCCTCCTTTGACGAGGACAACCGCCTTGGTCGTCCGGTGTACCCCCTCGCGCGCCGCCGCGAGGACGGACTCGAACACGACGAACTGCTCGTCGAGGAGGATGAACTCCTGTTGGCCGGCGACCATCTCCGCGGTGTGGTCGAGGAGTTTCTTCGAGGGCTTGTACCTCGAGTCGAGGACCTTGGCCATGACCGGGACGCCATCACCCGCGGAGAGCCGTGCGTTGAGGAACGCGGCGAGCGCATCTGACTGATCGCCCGTGAATAGCGGATTGGTCTTCAGGTACTCCGCATGCTTCTCAGCGAACAGCTCCTCCGCCGGGTCGTACTGGAGGTTGTGCAGCCACGCCACCCCGTCCAAGCCGATGCCGTCCTCATAGAACGCGGTGTGGTTGTCCAGGAGCCAAGTCTGGTAGTGGCCTACCTGGACCGAAGGGTGGGGAACCGGGCGGAGCCGGTGGCCGACGAATGTTTCGACGCACCCGTCCGCATTGGATTTCGCCGTCTCGCCCCATTGCTTCAACTCGATGATGACGGCGTTCTCTGACTCGTCCTCGGCGTGACCGGTCAACAGAGCGTCCAAGCGGCGGCTCGTGTTTCCGAGTTGATATTCGAGGATCACCCCGTGGTCGTCGAGGTCCGCCTGGCTCACAAGCAATGCAAGCGACGTCAGGCTGTTCTGCCAACTCTCGAATTCGGCGGCACCCGGTTTGTGCCCAACCTGCGTGATGTATTCACCGCGGAGTTTCTCTGCGATCCGATGCATCCGCGCATCGGTCAGAAAGAGCTCAGTCGACTCCGCATACAGCCTCACGAATCGGAGTCATTGTCGACCGGCGGGTCGACGCCCGCAGGCAACTCGATCGTCGGGATCTCTTCTGGTTCCGCCGCTGGCTCTGGGGCACCCGCCAAACGGGGAGCCCTCGGCTTCCACTCAACAAGATTTTGAAGGACCTCGCGGTAGTACGTCTTTGTAGAGGTGACAACGCTGTCGATGAAGGAGTTCTTGCCGGCAGAGCCACTCAGGCCCATCTCTCGGGTCAGGCTCAGGCGGAATCCACGGATTTCCCGGTCCTTCCCGGGCAGGATTGACGATGCATCGATACGAAGTGCTCCCAATTGCCCGGCCAAAGTCTGCTTCGAATACGACTGCCTGACCTCGACCGTTAGGTTCTCAGGCGCCTTTTGAAGCTGCCGGAGCAACCACCCGACTCTTCCTCGCGATAACCCTTCTTGAGGTGCATCAATTGGTGTTGAAACGATGATCTGCCTAGTCGAAAGGTCTGCCACGATCTCGAGCGGTCCCGCCGTATTCGGTATCTGCAGGACGCCGTAGAGCTGCCCCTTCGAGGCGAGCGATTCTCGAAGCGCCTGTTGCCGGGAGGCCCCCGCAGATTCACCGCGGCGGAGACTCTCCCGCACATCGAGTCCGAGATCCTTTGTGAGGTCGAGGCTGAGGAAGCGGAGCAGCTCGTCCCATCGGTTGGCGACCTCCCCCACGTCAGGATCGGCCTTTCGAAGGGCGTGCACGCGGGCCCGGTCTCGGACAGGGACCCAACTCTTCCCCATGAAGTTGAATTGGACGACACCGGATCGTGCGTCCGAGAGGTAGCGGATGAGCTCTCCCAGGATGTAAGCCTGGTCAGGGTCCTTGACGCCCCGGTACTGCTTCTGGACCTCCGCCTCGGTCAGGACACGGACCCATGACCAGTGATGGATCGCAACCTTGCGCGTCTTCCTCTTGTCGAGCGGAATCGGGTAGTCGGAGGACTTCGACGCGTAGTGGTTGGAGATAGACAGGACCGCGTCAATCCCCGACTCCCGGGCCAGATCGAGATACATCTCCATCTGGTCGCTGCTCAGTTCCTGATCGGCAATTTTTGACTCGACCAGAGCCCACCAGGTCTTTCCTGCGCGAGAGACACCGATCAAACCGTCGGGACGGACCGTCTTTCCGGCTTCCGTCTTGAACGCCACCTCGATGAACGCCTCGATCTTTCCCGCCGGGGCGCCCAGCGGCTTGAGCAGGGCGCGTCCAAACTCGTTGACCGCCGAGAGCACGGCCAGAGTTGCGGAAGCCGCGTGGCGTTCCTTGGCCTCCACCCCAGACCCGGTCGGTAGCGGGATCAGCCGCGCAATTTGCCAGGTTTCATTTCGGTCCATGGGGATGCTCCTGCGCGTTCATTGATTCAATTCGACACCGGTTATCGGTAAACAAGGATGCGCTGTCAGGGCTGGCGCGGCAATGGGTTTGGATGGGCTACGGGGAGTGGGTCGGGGACGGCGTCACCGATGCCGTCGAGGTTAGCGCTGCCAGTAGGGCTCGGTCAGGCCGATGGCGGTGACGTGGGCGGCAAGCTCGGCGGTCGAGGGCCGGGCGTAGTCGAGGTCGAACTTCGTCGCGTAGAGCGGTTCGCTCAGCGCGTGGACCTGGTCGGGCGTCAACGACGCGCCCGGCGCATCGGTCTCGCACAGGCCCGACGCATCGCGGTGCTCCGGGGACGAGAAGAAGACCATGGTGTTGCCGCAGGTCGTCGTGATGTCGTCCCACCACGTGGACGGGTCGCGGGCGAGGTAGACGATCGCGCTCGGCGGGCTCGACGGTCGTGGCCCGGCCCTCGTGCATCTCGATCCGGATCGGCTCGGCGCAGTGGTCGCAGAACGAATCGACCTGGATGTCGTGGTTCAGCATCGCGTGGAACGCGATCGCGTCCCAGGCGCAGTTCGCGAAGTACCGATCCTCGTCCACGGTGACCCGGAACGGGGTGGCGATGGCCGAGAACGGGAAGGCCATGAGGATCCGGGCCGTTCCGGGCACGAGCGAGATGTGGCGGGCGGCCTCGAGCTCCCGGAGGACCTCGGTGGCCTGCTCGCGGGTCAGATCGAAGCGGGTCATGACCAGCTCGACCACGGGCGGCGTTCCCCACGC
The DNA here is from genome assembly GCA_963838125.1 of uncultured Chloroflexia bacterium. Classification (GTDB taxonomy): domain Bacteria; phylum Chloroflexota; class Limnocylindria; order QHBO01; family QHBO01; genus DASTEQ01. The sequence goes on along the minus strand of CAWIPT010000005.1, from coordinate 78,433 downwards.
CCGGAAGCTTTCGAAGATGAATTGCCGGACCTCGGCGCGAAGCGCGTCATCGGTCTGGGTGGTCATCGGTCCGCCTCCATGGGCTCGAGGACGAAGACGGGGATCTGTCGCGTGGTCTTGCGCTGGTACTTCGCGTAGTCGGGCAACGCGTCCACCGCACGCTCCCACCAGGTGGACCTCTCGTCGCCGGTGGCCTCGCGAGCGAGGTAATCGCGCTTGGCGTCGCGATCCTGGAGCTCGACGTGGGGGTTCGCTTTCAGGTTGTAGTACCAGCGTGGGTGGACCGGGGCACCGCCCAGCGAGGCCACCACCGCGTAGAGCCCGTCGTGCTCGACGCGCATGAGCGCCGTCTTGCGAAGCTTGCCGGTCCGGGCCCCGACCGAGGTGAGGACGATGATCGGCTTGCCACCCAGGTCACCCGCCTCGCGGCCGTTGGTCGCCTCGTGGCGCTCAGCCTGGCCGCGAGCCCACCGCGACGTGCTCGGCGCGTACTCCCCGGTCAATGGCATGGACCCCATTCTCGGTGCTCGGAGGGTGGCCCGCCAATCGCCGCCCCGCGGCCGCTGGGGGTGGTGAATCGGTGGACGCCGGTCGTACCATGAGCGCGCTGGCCGACGGCTGCTTGCGAGGAGGAGGGTTCACCTATGCGCCGACAATGCTGGCGCTGACGTTGTCCATCGGTATCGGTCTTGTGCTGGTTGCCTGCTCCAGTCCAGCGGGCTCAGCGTTGGAGTCGGTCGGCGTAGAGCCATCGGTGCAGGCTGGCCAGTCCGAGGATCCGGCTGAGAGCCAGGATGCGGGGGGAGGCGGCGGTGGCGGGGATGGCGAAGTGGCCGCGTTCACCGACGGCCCGTGGACCGGCGGCCAGGGCCAGACCACGACTTCCGGTGCGGTGAGCCACACGACGGACGCGCCTATCACCACCGATGTCTCGCTGACGGACGGGGGAACGACCCTCCTCGCCTACAACACCGACGACACGTTCGTGACCATCGTCGTCAACCCCGAGGGCAACCCGCAATTCCACGTCGCGGTCACCGCACCCGACTGGGACGCCTCCGGATCGGACGGCTGCGAGGTGAACTACGCCCGCGCCGATGACACCGCGATCGAGGCCACCTTCAGCTGCGCGGTTGACGAATTCCTGTACTTCGGCGTCGACGAGGAGCCGACTGGCGAGATCACGATCGAGGGATCGTTCACCGCGACCCGCTGACCATTCGGCGAGGTCGACGTTCTGATGGATGAGGAGCCGCGTCGGAGGTCGTTACCCAGCCCATTTACTTAACCTCTTGAGGTGAGCGGAGATGGGGTTGACACTGCGCTGCCAGTAGTGACACTATTGGCTCATGGGTGACACTTTAGTCGTAGCGGTCGGGCCCAAGGGTCGGGTCGTGATTCCGGTCGAGATCCGCCGCCAGTTGGGCTTGGAGGAAGGCAGTGAGCTGGTGGCCGTGGTCGAGGGCGATGGTGTTCTCCTGGTTCCTCGCGGTGCGGTCAAGCGGCGTCTGCGCAGCCTCTTCGCCGACTCCCGTTCGAGCATGGCGGACTCCTTGATCGCCGAGCGTCGGGCCGCCGCCGCCGAGGAGTCCGCAGCCGAGTGACCGCCGTGGTCGACGCATCGGCCGTCCTGGCATGGCTGCAGGATGAGCCTGGCAGCGATCGCGCCGAGCGTTACCTGATGGATGGCGTCATCGGCGCGGCGAACTGGTCGGAGGTCCTGCAGAAATCCCGGCAACACGGTGCGCCCGCCGAGGTGGTCGCCCGGCTCCTGAACTCGTTCGGACTGGAGGTCACCGACGTGACCGCGGCAGACGCCGAACGCGCTGCGGATCTGTGGGCGCCCGGATCGGTCCTGTCTTTGGCCGATCGACTGTGCCTGGCCCTGGGCCAGCGGCTGCGGGTGCCGGTGGTGACGGCGGATGCCGCATGGGCATCGGTCAATGGTCTACCCGAGGTGGTGCTGCTTCGCTAGTGGTGGCCGGGTTTCGCTCGCCGCTTCGCCTCCCAGGTCCCGTCAGGAAGCTCGAGTCGCTACAGGCGTTCGCAGCCGGACGCCGAAAAGCCACGGCTCCCAGATCCGGTGCGTTCGCACGCGCCGGGGGAGTCGTGGCCCCTCAGGGGTAGGGTTAGGCGAGGACGGGGGTTCCGGAAAGGAACGCGAGGTCGCCGACGTAGCTGGTCAGCAGCTTGACGCGGTCGGAGACGTTCTCCTTGACCCAGGTCGCAGCGAAAGTGACCGACTTCTCGGCCTGCTCACGCGTCTCCCAGATCGAGATGGAGGCAAGCTTGTTGTTGCCCAGGTCGGCAACTCCGTACTCGATGAAGCCAGGCTCCTTCGAGATGCGGGGGAGCATGCCGTCCTTGTCCAGGCCGGCAACCTCATGGAAGCTGCCCTTGGTCAGGTCGTAGGTGGCGATTCGAATGTGCTTCACGTTGTTCTCCTTGGGGTTCGGCGGTCGATACGAAGCGGAATCGCTCGTGACCGACTTCTTTACGAAGGCCAGGAGATCAGACGGTTCGCAGCTTTTACAGCCGTTGACGGGCAGTGTAGCACACTTCTCTTGTGATAGGCTCGTTTCAGATCTGACACAGGCCGTTACAGGGAGATACAGGTGCCACGAGTCGAGTTCGAGGCCGATACGGAAGACGAGTTGGTTGCGCTCGCCTGGCGATGGGTGATGGGGCCTCAGCAGATGCGCGCCGATCAACCCGATGACGCAGGCGACGAAACGGAGGCCCGTCGTCGCCAGCTGCTGGAGGTGCTGAACGGCATCCGGGGGGTGGACAGCCGTCGGCTGGTGCGGGAGGTCGCCGAGCTCGCGCTGAACGGCGGTGTTCTCATCCTCGACGAATCCCTGCGCGAGCGGTACGGGAAGAGCACCGGGACCGCCTTCGCCGGGATCGTGGCCGGTCCGAACAAGGTCATGCGTCGCGTTGCGCGCCGCGATCTCCTGATCTGGGATGCCGCGGCGGAGGGCTATCGCATGCACCCTGCCGACGCCGAGATCGTCTTGGCCACATGGTCCGAGGGCCAGGCCCTCCCAGTCGCGGGCTAGAATCGGTCGCACATGGCGTCCGTCGCTCCGCACGTCACCAGCGCCCAGGAGGGGTATCTCCTGCTGGCCGACATCTCGGGCTTCACCGGGTTCATGGAGAACGTGGGTGAGACTCACGGGGTCGATTTCTCGGAGGGCATTCCGCCGGCGTTTGCGCTGATCGGCACGTTGCTGGATTCGGTGGTGGACGGCCTGGGCGGCCCGTTCGAGGTGGCCAAATTCGAGGGGGATGCGGTGTTCGCGGTTGCGCCGGTCGGCGATCTCGATGGGCGGGGAGCCGAGGTGCTCGCGATCTTGCGGGAGACCTATCGCCGGTTCGTCGAGGCGCGCACGGAGGCCGATCCGGCCCGGATCCCGCACGAATGCTCCGCCTGCATGCTGGTCAACAACCTCGATCTCAAGATGGCCCTGCACGAGGGTCCCTACATCAGCCAGGTCGTGCAGCGCCAGCCTGAGCTCATGGGCTCCGCGGTCAACCTCGTCCATCGGATGCTGAAGAGCTCGGTGGCCGACGAGGTGGGACACCGCCATTACCTGCACCTGACCGATGCTGCAGCCGTCCGGTTGGGACTCAGGGATGTGGGGATCGCCCACCTGGAGTCCTATGCCGACGTCGGCGACGTCTCGGGCCGTGTCCTGGACCTTTCGGAGGTCTCCTAGCTCCAGCCCACGGTCACGACGTCGACCTGGCCCTTCACGCCTTTCAGCTTGACCGTGCGCGGCTCCGAAGCCTGGTAGGGGGTCGCTCCGGCGGCCTCCCAGGTCGTGGTCGACGCGATGATCTCGTCGCGTTCGCCGAGGGCGCTGACCCGCGCGGCAACGTGGACGCCCAGCCCGCGGTAGTTGTCGGCGACGCGGCTGACCTCCGCCGTGTGGAGGCCAATGCGAAGCCACGGCGCGAACCCATGCTCCCGGCGGTGGGTGGCCAATGTGCGGTGGATGTCCACTGCCGCGTCGAGCGCGCTCCGCGGATTGTCAAACGCGACGAAGAAGCCGTCGCCGGTGTGGCTGACCTCTTCGCCGTGATGCTTCGCGAAGAGCTGACGGAGGGTGACGTCGTGCCATCCGATCAGGTTCTCCCACGCCTGGTCACCAAGTGCCTCGAGCAGGTCGGTGGAGGTCACGATGTCGGTGAACATGAAGGTCTTGGTGAGCCGGGTCCCACCCGCGGAGGGGCCGGAAGCATGCCGCTGTAGCTCGAGCTCGATGCTTCGCAGGTCGGGGGCCGCGCCGAGGCGCTCGTAGGTCGACCGGGCAGCTTCGAGCTCCATGAGGGCATCGGTATCCTGGCCGGTGGCCCGATAGGCCGCCGCGAGATCCTCCCGGACCCTGGCGACCTCGTACGGCGCACCGACGACTTGCCACAGATGCCGGCCTCGGATCAACGCATCCGTCGCGAGCGGAATGTCTCCCTGCGCCAGGAGGACCGCCCCGCGCGCGCTTGCCGCGGAGGCGCGGATGGCCGTTGATCCGTACCGATCGGCGATCGCTTCGAGCTCCGTGGCCGCGCTCTCGGCCGTCTCGAGGTCCTTTTCGGCGATCGCGATGCGGACCTGGGCCGGCAAGAGATGGCTCCGGCCGAGCGGTTCGCGAGGGTCGTCGCCGGTGTGCTGGGTCGACTCCTCCGTTACCTGGAGAGCCCGTCGGATTGCCGAGGATGCCCCTGCCTGATCGCCGGTTGCCATGCGCAGGAGTGCGAGGCCGGGCTCCGGGTCGCGCCCGTGTTCATGTGCCTTCAGATAGGCTGCTTCGGCTCCGGCGTAGTCGCCCATCTGCCGGCGGACCTCGCCGAGCTCATAGTTCGCCCATCCGAGGTCATACAGCAGGTTGTATCGCTCCAGCTCATCGCAAGCCGCTTGGGCTTCCTTCTCCGCCCCCGGCCAGTCGCCGCGCACTCGCTTCACTTCGGCGCGGTGGACCCTGCACACACCGGGATAGCCGCTGATCTGCTGACGGCGCATCTCCCGGTCGGCCGCCTCGGTCCACGAGCCTGCCCGCTCCCAGTCCGACAGTTCGCGGCAGACACCCATGGTCCCGCAGTACACGTTCGCGGTTGCCCACGGCGCCAGCTCCCCGGCGGTGGCCGCGCTCGTGGACTCATCCACGAGGGCCAAGCCCTCCTGGACGGCTCCGGTCTTGACGAGGGAAATGCCTTTGATGTTCAGGGCCAATGCCTCCGCATCGCGGTCCCCGTATCTCCGGGCGAGTTCGATCGCACTTTCTGCTTCCGCGAGCGCGCCCTGCGCATCCCCGCCGACCATCTGACCGAAGGCCCGGACCATGTGCGACCAGGCATTGACCGCCGACGGGGGCGTATCCGCCAGCAGCTTCTCGGCACGGCCCAGCCATCCCATCGCCACCGGGATGGCCAGCCGACGGAGGCTGGACTCGAACAGTCGGAGTGCCACGCTCGCCGCCTGGGCTTTCTGGTCGTCGCGGGCGTACTGGGCGTAGGCACGTTCGAGCGCGTCGAGCTCGTCCTCTGGATGACCTGTCCAGAAATGGGCCGCGGCCAGCAGCTCCAGGTCGACCGGTTCGAGTGCTGACGCCTCCTGGGCCGCGATGAAGTGGGTGCGTGCCTCTTCCCAGGCATGTGCCGCCATTGCATCACGGGCAGCTGTCAACGGCGCGGTGGCGAGTTCCGTCATTTCCTCACCTGGTATTCGAGTGGAAGCGTACTGCGCGGGATCAATCGCCGACAGGGGTGGTCCCGGAGCGGCGACGCGCGGCAGCGTCCGGTAGGCTGAGCGTATGTCGGTCAAGGTTCCCCCCAGAGGCACGCGGGGCCCGCGGTACCCGCGGTTGGGCCTGCGCTTCGGCAACCGGATGATGCTCAGGCAGTTTCGCAAGGGCCGTGGGCGGACCCGTGGCGGGATCGATACCCTCATGCTGGAGACGGTGGGATCGAAGTCCGGCCAGCTTCGCCAATCGGTCCTTGGTTACCTCGCCGAAGGCGATGACGCGTGGCTCGTCATCGCGGCCCTGGCCGGGGCGCGCCGGCATCCGTCCTGGCTCTACAACCTCGCCGCCCAGCCGGACGTCTCGATTCAGTTCAAGGACGGCCGTCGTGTCGACGTTCGCGCCGAGACCCTGGAGGGAGACGACCTGGCCGCGGCGTGGGAGCGCATTGGGCGGGAAGCGCCGGAGTTCCCCAAGTACCGATCCCAGACCGACCGCGAGATCCCCGTCGTGCGCCTGCGCCGCCGCTAGGGCTCTCGTCCGCCTCCTAGAAGCCCCAGTACTGCTCGGTCGAGGACGCCTGGATCAGGCGCATCGATTGCGAGCGCTCACGGGGAAGGCCGCTCTCTCGCTCGATCCACAAGGTGGCCGTCGCGATTTCGAATCCGCGGTCCTGATGCACGGAGAAGGCGTGGCCGGTGCAGTCCATGAGGTCGGGCCGCGACGGCTCGGCATCGATGTCCGCGATCGCCCGTAATGTCGTATCCCGGCGCAAGCCGTCCGCGTCCTTGGGAAGGTTGCCTCCGAGGAGGCGAACGATCGTGTCCAGTACGCCGACTCGAACGAACCCTGTTGCCAGGAGAGCGCGGAAGGGCCGGGGCGCATCGATGACCACGTCGCGATCCCCGGACTCCACGGTCAGCTGACGACCGGATTCCGACGAAACCACCTTGGCGGGAACGGAGCCCAGGTCGCCCTGGAGGTCGATCCTTGCCTCACCGGACGGCCGAAGCTCCACGTTCCCCGCGAGGTCGGCCGTTAACTTCCCGTCGGCACGGACTCGCACGAAGAAGCCGATCCGCTCGCCGCCTGACAGTCTCTCCTCCAGACGAAAGACCGCCTCGAGAGGATCCGGCACATCTACAGGATGTGGCCTCAGGTGCGAGGCGGCGCTGGAGTCTGCTTCTTCTTGGCCCCGGCCTTGGTGCCCTTCTTCTTCGTCTTGCTCTTCGAGCCAGGTCCCTTGTCGCCCATATCAGTCTCCTTGGATTTGGAATGTCGACCGCGTGAGTCGGCTCATCGGTATCGTGCGCTGCGAGGTCAAGCCTTCACGCGGGTGGAGCTTCACGCGGCAGATCGGGGATCTCCTGTGCGGGTTGGGACGGGGGACCGTAGGTCATCGTGTAACGGATGCCTGTCTCCCATGCCGGCGGCTTGTTCATGCGATGGGCGATCAGGGGCAAAGGCAGCGGCGGGAAGGCATCGGACAGTTGGTCGGCATCCATCGGTTCCTCGCCCAGGCGCAGAACAATTCCGTTATCGGTCTCACTGGTGATGTGCTGCGCAACACTGGACCGCACGAGCTCGACGTAGGGAGTGCCGAACCAGGCCAGCCAGGTCGGACCAGCGGGGAGGCCAATCCATCGGTCAGCGCGAGGAATCGGCCCCCACTCGGTCTGATGGTCCGACCACTCGCGTCCGCGCTTGAGGAGCACGTCGCGGTGGACCACTCCGGCCGCGTAGACACAGTCGAGTCCGCCGGCGATGGACGTGAAGAGCCCAATCATTCGCTCGGTGAAAGCAGGGTCTCGGGAGAAGGCGCGACCGTCGAAGCTCAGGCGGAACCTCGATATCGGCCTACCGGGTCGCGGTTGGTCCGGGTCGAGCTGGGTCGACATCCTGCTCGAGCCGCCAAACGACGGGCGCGTCGCGTTCCAGGACAGCCCCGGCGTCCAGCTCGAGCCTTCTTCCAGCCAGTGGGTGACGAATTCCTCCTGCGCGTGCTCGCCGGCGAAGCGGAAGGGGAGTGGCTCGTAACCTCCATATCGCGTCGGCAGAGCCTCCGGAGCATGGTCTCTGACCAGGTCCAGGAACCGGCGCGGCAGGTCCGGATCCGTTGATGACCAGGCGGTGAACCAGTCGAGCTCGACCTCGGTGATCCTCTCCTCGCCCGAGACCGGATCGCGTGGCTTGAAGCCCTTTGGCCAGGCGACGCGATCCTCCTGGGGGTCGTAGAGGACGCCGTCTGCCGCGCGGGCCAGGTGGATGGCCAGGTCCATCGGCCAGGTCGCCTCTGTCGATGGCTTGACGGAGATCTGGACGAGCCAGCCGGATGCGCCGATGGCGCCGTTGGCCGCATCGGGAAGGTCCTCGGCCTCGACGCGGCTCGGTCCGTCTATCTCAGCGTGGACGCCATCGGCGGCTGTCAGCAGGACCAGGCTGTCGCGCTTGAACCGGCCTTCGGCGGTGCCATCCGAATGCGTCGAGAGGAAGGCGTCCAGGTCCGACGCCTTGGGCTGCCGCTTGCTGTAGATGTGGAGGTCGTAACTCAATGGCTCTGGCGTGCGGCCCCGAGGACGGCCAGGATCTCGTCGATGACCAGCTGCGGCTCGTTGTTGGGCACATCGTGGCCGGTGGTGACGATTGTCTGGGTCGAGTTCGGGGTCAGGATCAGCCAGCCTTGCTGGTCCTCGACGTTGGTCTCCTCGTCCGGCCCCGGCGGATTCGTGTATTCGTACGAGATGATCGCCATCGGGAAGTCGCCGATCTCGGCCCGGTTGTCCCACACCGCGTGCTCGATCGCGAGATAGTCGCGTCGCTCGATGTTGGATGGCGCGTCACATTTGATCAGCGGAACGATCTCCGGGTAGGCCTCGGCCGTGAGAGCTTTCGGCGTCTCGACCAGGACGAGCCCGGCGACGTCCTCGGGGTGACGGGCCGCGTAGCCGGCCATCAGGAACCCGCCGCCCGAGGCTCCGACGAGGACGTACGGTCCGTCGATCTCCGCGGCCTGGAGGAGCGCTTCGAGGTCGCCGAGCAGGTCGTCGAGTCCCCGGCATCCGGTGGCGGGATCGCTCTGGCCATTTCCCGCTCGATCGTAGGCACAGGTCCGCGTCTCGGTCATGAGCCCGGGGATGACGAAGCTCCAGGCTGAGACGCCGTCCTCGTCGCCGGCCTCGAGCAGGATGGTGGGAGAGCCGGTGCCGCTGCAGCGCAGGTACAGCTCGCGACCGTCACCGATGTCGAACGTGGCCGATAGCTGGTCCAGGTCTGAGATCGGCGAGCTCGCGGCCGTCGGAGGCTCACTCGCAGCAGGCGCCGCGCTCGGGACGGTGCTCGGTGGCGTGGAGCCGGATCCGCAGCCAGCCAGCAGGAGCACCAATGCCGCCGGCACTGCGAGGAGTCGACATCGGCGCGCATTCATGCTGGCGGAGGGTAGCGGTTTGTGGGTCTGGAGGGCCGGTGCTAGGGTGGTCGGACCCGTCCGAGCACAGATTCGGAGGTCGATATCGTGAACAAGATCACGCCATGCCTGTGGTTCGACGGAACCGCGGAAGAAGCAGCCCAGTTCTACACATCGGTCTTTCCCGACAGCAAGATCACCAAGGTCGTGCGCTCGCCCGCGGACACCCCCTCCGGCCCGGAGGGAATGGTGATCACCGTGGAGTTCACCCTGGCCGGGCAGCCGTTCATCGGTCTGAATGGTGGGCCGGACTTCAAGTTCAACGAGTCGGTGTCGTTCAGCATCGAGTGCGAAGACCAGATCGAGGTGGACGGCTACTGGGAGGTCCTGGTCAAGGACGGCGGCGAGCACAGCGTCTGCGGCTGGCTGAAGGACCGATATGGCCTGTCCTGGCAGGTCACCCCGAAGCAGCTCAACGAGTGGGTGGAGTCGCCGGATCGAGCAGCAGCCAAGCGCACGATGGAGGCCATGCTCCAGATGACCAAGCTCGACATCGAGCAGCTGCGCGAGGCCTACGAGGGCGTCCCCGCCTAGTCCCGCCTGACCGGCGACAATCGGTCCATGGCAGCGAAGCAACCGGGCACGATCCGGGGCCGGAGGCGGCGAACCGGCGGGCCAAGAAGGTCGCCGATGCGGCGGCCGAGCCGATGAAGATCGGTCAGGCGTCCGTCCGGGTTGGGACCGCATCCTGGACCGATCCGACCATGACCGCGGCGGGTGTGTTCTACCCGGCCGATGCCGACACCCCAGAGGAACGACTGCGCTTCTACGCGACCCAGTTCCCGGTGGTCGAGGTCGACGCCACCTACTACGCCCTGCCGACCCGCCGGATGGGGGAGGCGTGGATGGAGCGGACGCCGCCCGACTTCCGCTTCGACATCAAGGCCCACGCCCTCATGAGCGCGCAACCGTCGGAGGTCAAGCGCCTGCCGAAGGAGATTCGCGAGGAGCTGCCCCTCGAGCTGCTGGACAAGAAGCGGGTGTACGCCAAGGACCTGCCGGCCGAGATCAAGGATGCGATCTGGGCTGCGTTTCGGGACGGGATCATGCCGCTCTACTCGGCCGGCAAGCTGGGCGCCGTCTTCCTCCAGTACCCGCGCTGGGTCTTCCCCTCCAACGAGAGCCGCGAGGCGATCCTCGAGGCCAAGGAGCGGCTGGGGGATATCGACCTGGCGGTCGAGTTCCGCCACGGCTCGTGGCTGAACGACAAGAACGTGGGTCGGACGCTGGAGTTCCTCGAGAAGCACGGGATCGCGCTGGTCATGGTCGACGAGCCGCAGGGCATGAAGTCCTCGCTGCCGCCGATGGTGGCGGTCACCTCGCCCAACCTGGCCGTCGTCCGCTTCCACGGCCGGCGGACGGAGACCTGGGAGGCGCGCGGCATCCCGGTCGTGGAGCGGTTCCGCTACCTCTACGACCAGAAGGAGCTGGGTGAGTGGGAGCCGCGCATCCGGGAGGCGGCGTCCGACGCGAAGGAGCTCCACCTGCTCATGAACAACTGCTTCGCCAACTACGGCACCACCAACGCCCGGGAGATCGCCGCCCTGCTCACTTCAGCCTGAACCCAGCTCTCAGTCGCGGAGGTTCGCCATGACCCAAGAGCCGGCACCTTCGCCGCCCGTCAGACCGCCCCGCTACAAGCAGGCAGTGATCATCTGGCTCGCTGTCTACCCGGCCCTCACCCTCACCTTGGCCGTGCTGGGTCCGATGATGGAAACGTGGCCGCTACCGCTTCGCACGCTTCTGGTGACCCTGTTGATGGTCCCGCTCGTTGTCTATGTGATCGTGCCCGTGCTGAACCGAGTGTTCCGCACGTGGTTTCTCGCCCGAACTGATCCGTCAGGGAAACGTGGTCTCCTTGATGACCATGCCGGCGCGGTCGTAGGTACGCAGGGCTACCGGTCTTGACACCACTGACCGAGGTGTCTATAGTCCCACGCATCTAGCACCACTGCGCGGGGTGTCACCATCGGGTGACCTCCGTCCCGTTAAGGAGCGAATGATGCATTCCCGACACGTGATCGTCGGTTCCGTCCTCCTGGCGCTGGTTCTGGCTGCCGCGCCCATCGGTCCTCGCTCGGCCCAGGCGGTCGGGGAGACCCCAGGGCTGACCAGCCTGCTGGCGGCCTACTCGGGCAGCGCGGGGGTCATCCGGGGCATCGCGACCTTCGACACCGTCCCGTCATCGGTCCAGGTGGCCGCCCTCAAGGGGCTGGGCCTGTTCGTCCAGCCCATGCACAACGTGCCGCTGGCGGTCGTGGCGGGATCCGTCGCTTCCCTGCAGGCCGCGGTCGGCACTGGAGCGGCGAACGACGTCTATCCCGACGAGCCGCTCGAGCTGTTCGACACCGCCTCGTCCAACGCCATGGGCGCAGCTGCGCCTCGAGCTGCCGGATTCACCGGCCAGGGCGTGACGGTGGGCGTGGTGGACAGTGGCTGCGACGCCAGCCACCCGGACCTGGCCGACCACGTCGTCCACAACGTGAAGCTGTACAGCGGCGAGTACGCCAACGTGAAGCCAGACGGGTCGAACACGATCGTCATCGCCAACGAGACCGGCCCGTACCAGAACACCGATATCGGTGGCGGGCACGGCACCCACGTGGCCGGCATCATCGCCGCCGACAGCACCACCGCCGCGGACGGCAGCCGGCTCGGCGTCGCCCCCGATGCGTCGCTGGTGTGCTACTCCATCGGTGAGGTCCTGTTCACCACCGCGGTGGTGACCGCCTACGACCACATGCTCGACCAGCCCGACCTGTGGGGCATCGACGTGGTCAACAACTCGTGGGGCAACTCGTTCCGCCAGTTCGACCCGCGCGACCCGGTGGCCGTCGTCACCAAGGCGGTGGCCGACCTGGGCGTGACCGTGGTCTTCGCCGCCGGCAACAGCGGCGACACCGACGCGGAGATGAGCCTGAACCCGTTCTCCGAGGCGCCGTGGGTGATCTCGGTGGCGGCCGGCTCGCTGGACCACCACCGCGGCAGCTTCAGCTCGAACGGGCTGCAGTTCGACAACTCCCAGCCGGGCCAGGTGGGTGCCGGCGGATACACGGCGTACACCGGCGACCGGATCGGCGTGTACCACCCCGACGTTACCGCGCCGGGCGTGAGCATCAGCTCCACCTGCAGCACGGCCGGGACGGCGGTCCTCGCCTGCCCGCCGTACACCAACCGGAGCGCCTCCGGCACGAGCATGGCCTCGCCCCACGTCGCGGGCGCCGCCGCAGTGCTGCTGCAGGCCAACCCCGCGCTCACCCCTGAGCAGGTGCGCCAGGTGCTGCAGTCCACGGCCACTCCGGTGGCCGCGGCCGACGGCAGCGCGCTGTCGTTCTGGCAGGTGGGCTACGGCTACGTCGATCTGAACGCGGCCGTGAACCTGGTGCGCAAGGTGTCGTGGAAGAAGGACCTGGGCCGGCTGCAGACCCAGGCCGATGCCCGAGTCCTGGCGGCCGACGGGTTCAAGGTCCTGCGCTCGGACCTGTGGACCTACGACGCGCCGCGCCTGGCGGTGGGCGGGAGCGACCAGCGCACCTACGCGGTGGCCGTTGCCCCCACCACCAGGTTCCTGAAGGTTGCCCTGTCCCACCCGTCGCTGGCCGTGGTTGGCCTCAACGAGATGAACTACACCGTGACGGTGTACGACGCCGCCGGCCAGCTCCTGGGCGTCACGACCGAGGCGCTCGAGGGCGCGGGCACGGCGAGCCTGTTCATCGACCTGGCCTCGTTCCAGAACCCATCGGTGACCTACGGCGCGTTCACCTTCGAGGTCAGCGGTGAGCTGGCGGTGTCCGATCCGGACTCCCTCGACAGCGAGTCGCTGCTGGGACGGATGGTCACCCTCCAGGTGGCCCAGCTGAAAGGCGGGTGATTTGATACCGGGACTGCCGGTCCACGGCAGGGGCCGTCAGTCCCGGGTCCTCTCCTCCGGTTGGTCCAGCTGATTCGATACCGGGGCTGGCGGCGCAGACGGGGCCGTCAGTCCCGGACGTTCTCGTCCCGCAGGGATAATCCGCGTGCATGACCGATCGGACCGCGCGCATCACCCGGATCAGCTCCGTGGCGGGATACGTGGTGGCCGCTGCCGGCGTCCTGGGACTGGCCTCGATCTGGCTCAGCCAATTGCCGGGAAACCCGGGCGGTGCGGCGAGCGACATCGCCCTCCTGGTCATGATCGGGGCCCTCGCGCCGTTGATGCTCGCGTTCTACGAGCTGGGCGGTCGGACGCCCCTCCGGATGGCGCAGCTGGCCCAGACGCTGGGCTGGGTGTCGGTCGGGACCTTTGTCGTCGTCCAGCTGCTGGTGATCGCGGGAACGGTGACCATCGACCGGGATACCGCAGCCACCGGCGTCGTCGCGGTGGCGAGCCTGGCCCTCGGCTACATCGGTCTGTGGATTGCCGGCGCGAACCTGCTCGCCGGTCCGTGGCTGAAGACCGGTCGCTGGCTCGGGATCGCGGCGGGATTGTTGGCCGTGGTCTTCGCGTTCGGGGTGCTTCGGGGAGGCACGGACAGCGGTTGGACGTGGATCGGTGGGATCGGTCTGCTGGCGCTGGGCGCCGCCTGGGCCTTCGTCATGGCTCGTCTGCTGGGCAGCCGCTATCGTGCGGGTGATGGCGAGCTGGGCTGAGTTCGAACGAGCGGCTCCCGCGATTGCCACGGGCGGCCACGCGGCGCTGTTCCGGGGAGGGGCCAGCGAGGCGTTCCTGACCACCGTGCCGGGCGCCGGCCTGCCGCGGATGCACGTCGTGAACGTGGGGATCGTGGCCGGCCGGCTGCTGGTCTTCGCCCAGGGGCACTCCGCCAAGGCGAAGGACCTCACGACCGATGGTCGCTATGCCCTCCATGCCTTCCAGGACCCGGCCGCACCCGACGAGTTCCTGCTCCGCGGTCGGGCGGTACCGTCGCCGACGGCGAGCTCCGTGCCCAGGCGGTGGCCGGGTGGCCGTTCAGCCCGGCGGACGATTACCCGCTGTTCGAGCTGGACATCGCGCACGCCATCCTTGGCGCGCGGCCGACGGCCGACGACTGGCCGCCGAAATACGCCTCCTGGCGACCCGAGTCGTAGCGGCATGTCGTACGAGGGTGATCACGGCGAGGTCAGCGGCATCTACCGACCGAGCTCGGTGGTCGATGGACTGCATGGACCGACAGGGGACACGTTGTTCGTGGCACCGGGGTCTGTAACCCGCCGCCAGTTCGGTCTGTTCCGGCGCGACATCACGCCACGGGGCGGCGGGGCGGATCCGCATTTCCACCGGACGTTCAGCGAGTCGTTCTACGTCATCAGCGGCACGGTCCAGCTGTACGACGGCACCGAATGGGTGGAGGCCAGCGCGGGGGACTTCCTGTACGTCCCCAAGGGCGGCATCCACGGCTTCAGCAACGACGCCGACGAGCCCGCCTCACTGCTCATCCTGTTCGCCCCCGGCTTCGCTCGGGAGCGCTACTTCATCGCGCTCGACGAGATGCGCCTGGCCGGCGTCAAGCTCGAGGGCGCTGAGCGGACCGCGTTCCTCGCCAGCCACGACCAGTACATGGTGGAGTAGCTCTCAATGGCAGGCTCGATTCCCGACGATCTCCTCGACCTGGTGACGACGAACGGGCTCGGGCACGTGTCCGCCATCCGCAAGGACGGCTCCATGGCCCACTACCTGATGTGGATCGACTACGACGGCGAGCACCTGCTGACGAGCTCCATGGTCGGGTCCATGAAGGCGGCCCATTGGCGCCGCAACCCGGCGACCACCGTCTCCGTGGTGGATCGGACCAGCGACTGGCGGTATGTCGTCGCCCGAGGCCGAGTGGTCGAGGTCCGCCCGGACGAAGGCCTCGCGTTCATCGACAAGATGTCGATGCGGTACACGGGCCAGCCGTACCGATTCCGGGAGCGTCCACGCGAGATCTTCGTCATCGAGCTCGACCACGTCATCGCGAGCTCCGGCCGGGGCTGACCTGCAGGGGGCCGTTGGCTCGGCTGCGGCCCTCGAGCAGGCTGACGCGGCACATACACTGCCGCGAGCATGGACGAGCCGTGGCTGCTGGCGATCCTGGCCGCCTTCATCCCGGCCCTGCTGTGGCTCGCGTTCTTCTGGACCCGTGACCGATACGAACGGGAGCCGACCCGCGCGGTCCTGATCTTCTTCGCCATGGGTGGTCTGCTCGCGGTGCCGCTGGCGATCATCCTCGGACTCTTCGTCCTGCCCTTCGTCGAGGGACTTGGCATCCCCGAGGAGGGGATCATCGGTCTGTTCCTGCTGATGTTCCTCCTCGCCGGCCTTCCCGAGGAGCTCATCAAGGGCGAGCTGGCCGCCTTCCGGGCCAAGCGCGAGGTGGACGTCGACGAGCCGGCGGACCCGATGATCTACTTCACCAGCCTGGGGCTGGGCTTCGGCGCGGTCGAGACGGTGCTGTACATCGTGGGCACCTACGCCGAGGTCCTGCCGAGCGGAGAGTCGGCCGCGTTCGCGGAAGCGTTCCTGTTCACGGCGCCGCTCCGGGCCCTGACCGTGACCATGGGCCATGGCCTGTGGACCGGGATCATCGGCTACTGCTACTCCGCCAAGCGGTTTGGCTTTGGCCGGCGCTCCGGGCTGCTGATCGGCATCCTGATCGCGGCCGCCTTCCACGCCGCCTACAACACGGCGGTCAGCACGGACATCTTCCTCGGGGTCGTGGTCCTGTTCGTCACCGCCGCGGTGTACGCCGTCATGCTGCGGTCAGCGCTCGCCCTTTCGCCCCACGCCGCGGTCCTGAACCCGCCGCCGTCCGCCTGAGGGCCGCCGACTCCGGAACGTCAGAAATCGCGGCGACCAGAGAAGAAGGTCTCGGCGTCCGGGCGCACCCGTTCGTAGATCGCGAGCCGATGTCCGCCGGGCGCGACGAAGGTCGCCACCGGCCCGAACGGGATCTCCAGGGTGTGGCCCAGGGTCCAGCCGCGAGCCTTCAGCTCGGTCATGGCCACGTCGAGGTCCGGGACCCGGTAGACGAGGACGGGACGTTCGCCCTCCAGGTGCTCGGCCAGCAGGATCCGTGGCGCGTCGGGGGTCAGCGCGACCATCGCCACCCGCGTGCCCATGCCTTCGACGGCGAAGACCAGCTCGGCGCCCAGCGTCTCGGTGAAGTACCGAGCATCGGCCGCCGCGTCGCGGCTGGGCATGTAGACGAAATCGAGCGCCTCGAACACGTGGCTCGAGGGTAGCGGAAGCAGCGCTAGCTGCGGGTTCGCAGTCCCCTGACGAGCACGTCGACCATGGCATCCACCTCGTCGGCCGATGGGGCACGGCCGGTGACCAGCAGGTGGTTCAGGATCGGTCCGACGATCAGGTCGAACACCGACTCCGGGTCGACATCGGTCCGGAATCCGGCTGACGCCGCCAGCTCGCGATACTCGTCGGCGAGCAACCTGCGATTCGGCGCGAGCAGGTCGTAGGTGATGGCCGTCGGGGAGTTCCTGGGCTGGAGGAGACCCTCGATCAGCCGGGGCAGCAAGCGTTGGAAGGGCCGCGACGAGAAGATGGCCCGCGCCTGCTCGGCAGTTCGGTGCAGGTCGCGCTCGAGGTCGCCGGAGCCGTGGATCGGCTCACGGCCGATGGCCGCCCGAACGGCCGCGGTGATGAGGAGATCCCGACTGGGGTAGCGCAGGTAGATCGTGGCCCGCGCCACGCCCGCGCGCCGTGCGACGGCATTGACGGTGGTCCCGTCCACACCGCGCTCGCGCAGGGTGGCAGTGGCAGCACGGAGGATCCGCGCATCCAGCGCCGGGTCGCGTGGACGCCCCCTCGCCGTGCCATGCTGCGGACATGGCGCCGTATATTATCAGTTCGTATACTAGACAGCCAGTATAGAAATATGCGATACTGCACCCGGCGCCGGCCAGGAGTCGGCCGGCGCCAACTCCAGGGGGGCATTGAGCCATTGCCGAGTCCACGGGAGACACATGCCGCAGGTGAGGGGGGTCCGATGGGTCCTGGCAGCCGACGGGACGCATGAGCACATTGCCGGCGTCTGCACCGCCGAACGCGTGTATTTCTCGCGGGACGACGTGGCGAGCCGGATCGAGCTGGGCGAGCAGTGGTGGGTCGGCAACGACGGTCCGCGGGCGCGTATCCGCACCGCCCGCCGGTGCCCGTCGCCCGACTGCGGCGTTGAGACATACATCGCGACCGATTCGGAAGACGCTCCCGCGTTCGAGCTCGAGAACCTGCCCGTCTGCTAGTCGCTCAGGCCCCACAGGTCGCCCACCGTGAAGCCGGCAGGGAAGGGGTCCGCCTCGTCGACGACGTACTCGGCGCGACCGGTGATCCACGCCGATCCGGTCAGCTGTGGCACGACCGCCGGGTATTCGCCAACCCGGGTCTCGCGCAGCAGGCGACCGGTCCAGGTGGTGCCCAGGATCCCCTCGTGGACGAAGTCCTGACCGATGGCCAGCTGCCCGCGGGCATGGAGGACGGCCATCCGGGCACAGGTCCCGGTGCCACACGGGGAGCGGTCCAGGACGCCGGTGAACGACTCCGGCCGTGACCAGTCCAGCGTTCCGCTGCTGACCACCACCGTGTTCTTGGCGTGGGCGCCCGGGACGGTGGGCGGGCCGGTGAGCTCGATGATGCTGATCCCCGCCAGCTCGGGCATCTCGGGTGGGCGACGGGGAGCTGCTCCCGCGCGGCGGCCTTCACCATCTCCCCCAGCCGAACGATATCCCGCCCCTCGTCCGGCGTGAGTTTCAGCCCCAGCGACGCCGCCTCGACGAGCGCGTAGAACATCCCGCCCCACGCCACGTCCACCGTGATCGTCCCGATCTCCGGCACCTCAACCGCCTTGTCGAGATGCACGGCGAAGGCGGGCACGTTCTCGAACGTGATGGAGCGCGCCTTCCCCTCGCGGACGTCGGCCGTGACCCGGATGAGCCCGGCCGGGGCCTCGAGCGTGAGCTCGGTCGTCGGCTCGGTGACGGTCACCAGCCCCTCGTTGATGAGCACCGTCGCGGTGCAGATCGTGTTCGAGCCGCTCATGGCCGGGTACTCGGCCTGCTCCATGATCACGAACCCGGCGTCGGCCTCCGGCAAGGTGGGCGGCAGGACGAGGTTGCAGCAGGAGGCCGGGTAGCCGCGCGGCTCGCGGAGCATGAGCCGGCGGAGGTGGTCGCCGTGCTCGGCCAGGTGGTTCCGCTTCTCGAGCATGGTCGCGCCCGGCACGTCGTGGACCCCGCCGACGATCACCCGGCCCGGTTCCCCTCCCGCATGGGCATCGACCGCCGTGATGACGTCGTCCAGCCGCATTCCGATGGCATGGTTGCATACGCCCCATCGGCTACTCGCTCGGCGCATACCATCGGTCCATGCGGCTCGGCCTGATTCCCGAGAACCTTCTCGACCGGATTGGACTGGCCACCGGGTTCCCGCCGCCGGCCTGGACCGAGACCTACGCGCCGCTGTATGCCCGGGCCATCGTGGCGGCCACCGAGCTCGGGGTGTTCGACGCCATCGGTACGGGCAGCCTGTCCGCGGCCGAGGTGGCGTCCGCCTGCGCGACCGATCCACGCGCCACCGAGCGGCTGCTGAACCTGCTGGTCAGCATGCGTTACCTCCGGTTCCGCGATGGCAGATACCAGCTCGCCAAGAGCACCGCCCGCTGGATGGTGAGCGACGCACCGCGACGGGATCCGGGACCTGGTCCTCATGAAGCGGCTGGAGTGGCGCTGGATCGAGGGCCTGGAGGCGTACCTGCGATCCGGCACCCCGGTCGACGTCCACGCCACGATGTCGACCGATGACTGGGATGCCTACCAGCGTGGGGATGCGAGCCCAGGCCAACATCGCGGGGCCTCGGCTCGCGCGCCTGATACCGGTGCCCAGGGGTGCACGCGACATGCTCGACATCGGCGGGTCGCACGGCTACTGGTCGGTGTTGCTCTGTCGCCGCCACCCCGAGCTGCGTGCCACCGTGTTCGATCTGCCGGCTGCCGTCGAGCGGGCGGCGCCCATTCTGGCGCGGGAGGGCATGGGCGACCGCGTCGTCCACAAGGCCGGAGATGCCCTGACCGATGACCTCGGCCAGGAGGCCTACGACCTGATCATCATGTTCAGCCTCGTGCACCACTTCGACGAAGCCACGAACCGCTCCCTCGTCGCGCGGGCCAGCGAAGCGCTGCGTCCCGGCGGCCGGATGGTCATCTTCGAGCCGCTCCGGCCTCGTCCGGGTCGCGGCGTACAGGCCGGGCCATTCTTCGACCTCTACTTCGGAATGACGAGCGAGTCGGGAACGTGGACACTTGAGGAGATGAGCGCCTGGCAGGCCGCCGCCGGACTGCGGCCTCGCAGCCAGCCGTTCGCCCTTCGCTTCATCGGGGAGGCCGGCCTGGCGGTCGCGGACAAGCCCGCGACCTGACGCGGTCAGCATCGGTCCATGGCGTTCAAGGACCTGTTCTCTGGCCACGCGGCGGACTACGCCCGCTTTCGCCCGTCGTACCCGCCGGAGCTGTTCGCCTGGCTGGCCGACATCAGTCCGGCTCGCGCATCTGGCCGTGGACCTCGGCACCGGCAACGGGCAGGCGGCGGTGGACCTGGCCGATCACTTCGAGCGGGTCATCGGTATCGAGCCCAGCGCCGAGCAGCTGGACAACGCTCGACCCCACCCCAGGGTCGAGTACCGGGTGGCCACCGCGGAGGCCACCGGACTGACCGATGGCGCCGCCGACCTCCTGCTGGCGGCCCAGGCATTCCACTGGTTCCAGCGCGAGCCGTTCTTCGCCGAGGCCCGGCGCGTGCTCCGACCGAGTGGGGTGCTGGCCCTGGTCAGCTACGCGCTGTCGCGCATCACGCCGGACGTGGACGCGGTGGTGGACGAGCTGTACGCCGACCTCGACCCGTACTGGGAGCCGGAGCGGCGGCTGGTCGAGGACGGCTACGTCGAGCGTGACGGTCCCGATTCGCGGAGCTCGAGACGCCACCATTCGAGATGCGCAGCTCGTGGTCGGTCGACGATCTCATCGGCTACCTGGGGACGTGGTCGGCGCATCGCGGAAGTGCATGGCCGCGGAAGGTCGCAACCCGCTGGACGAGGTTCGGCCGCGACTCGTTGCTGCCTGGGGCGATGCCGAGCGGCGGGACGCGGTGTGGCCGCTCGCCGTGCGCGCATTCCGGGTCGATTGACCATCCTGTAGGCTCCGCGGACATGCGCCGCCCAGCCGCGCTGCTCATTTCGCTGCTCCTCGTCGCCGCGTGTTCCGCATCGACGACGGGCTCGCCGTCCGAGCCCGGCTCAGTCGCGCCAAGCGCGCCTGCCAGCGCTGCGTCGAGCGGGCCGCCCACCGCCGAGCTGGCCGATCGGACGGAGCTGGAGCTCAACATCCAGGATGCGGACTTCCCGTTCGTCGCTTTCGATTCGGTCTGGGTGGTGTCGGATGAGCCCGGCGCGCCGGGCATGGTCCGGGTGGATCCATTTTCCAACGGGATCCTGGCCGATATCGACGTTCCGGCGGGAGGCGGCTCCTCGGGCGCCGTGGCGGGCTTCGACTCGATTTGGGCGTCCTCGGCGGGTGTCGCGCGGATCGACCCCGCAACGAACGCCGTGCAGACGATCGTCGAGTCCGATACCTACGGCCATGGAAAGCTGGCCGTCGGGGCCGGGAGCGTGTGGGCCTTCACCCGCCAGGGGGACCGGACAGACCCCGACACCCTGCTTCGCATCGACCCGGAGACGAACACTCCAAGCGGCACGATTCCGCTCGACCGCGTGCTCGGCCAGATGGCATTCGGGTTCGACGGGCTGTGGGTCACCGCCCCCAACGACGGTCAGCTGCTGAAGGTGGATCCGGCAACCGGCGCGGCGGCGGTCGTGGCCAGTGGCCTCACCGGGCCCTTCGCGGTGGTGGTCACGGACGACAGTGTGTGGGTCAGCCTGTTCGGGGTCGAGGGCCAGGGACCGGCCGAGGGGGAGGCGACCATCGCCCAGATCGATCCGGCCAGCGGCGCGGTCCTGGCCACGTTCGTGACCGATCCCATCGACCGATCGGGCTACTTCGCACTCGACGGGACCTCGCTCTGGGTCCGGACCTCGAACACGTTCCTGACCGAGTTCGACTCGGCCACCGGCGACGTCCTGCAGACCATCACCGCGAGTGCCGGCGGCGGCGATCTCATCGTGGGCTTCGACTCGGTGTGGGCGACCTCCTGGGACTTCCACAAGCTCTGGCGGGTGTCGCCCGACTGAACGAGCGTGGCTCACCGACGGTAGCCATTCCAGGATGAGGGACCGCCGCGTCACCCGTGCCACAACCAGCCTGACCCTGGCCGTGCTGGTCTCCGCCTGCGCATCGAGCCCCGCCAGCCCAACCGGGTCGGCATCGGTCTCGCCGAGTGCAGCCCCGTCCGAATCTGCCTCCGCAGAGCCCTCAGCCAGCACCGGGGCCGCGCTTCTCGAGTTCTCGACCGAGACCTTCGCCGTGCCCGGCGGGACCCATCCGCATGACGTGGCGCCTGCGGTCGACGGCGGGGTCTGGTACACGGCCCAGCACACCGGCCGCCTGGGCTGGCTGGACCCGGCGAGTGGGGACTACCGCGAGATCCCGCTCGGCGCCGGGTCGGCCCCGCACGGGGTCATCGTCGGACCGGACGAGGCGCCGTGGATCACCGATGGCGGGCTCAACGCCATCGTCCGGGTGGATCCGGAGACCGATGCGGTGACTCGCTACCCGCTTCCCTCGGTGGCCGCGTCCGCCAACCTGAACACCGCCGCGTTCGACGGAGACGGGATCCTGTGGTTCACCGGCCAGGCCGGCTGGTACGGACGGGTCAACCCGGCCACGGGCTCGGTCGAGGTCTGGGCCGCGCCCCGCGGAGTGGGACCGTACGGGATCACGGCTACGCCGGAGGGGGAGATCTACTACGCCTCGCTGGCGGGCTCGTACCTCGGGGCGGTGGACACCGACAGCGGCGCGGTGACCGTGCTCGAGCCACCGACCGCCGGGGCGGGCGTGCGGCGGGCCTGGTCCGACTCTGGGGGCCGAATCTGGATTGCGGAGTGGAACGCCGGCCAGGTGGGGGTCTACGACCCCGTCAACGGGAACTGGCGCGAATGGCGGCTTCCCGGAAATGCTCCCCAGGCGTATGCGGTGTACGTGGATGAGCTCGACGCGGTGTGGCTGACCGACCACACAGCGGATGCGATCGTCCGCTTCGACCCGGTCACCGAGACGTTCCAGTCGTTCCCGGCCGAGAGCACGCCGTCCCTGGTCCGCCAGCTCCTGGGCCGCGATGGGGAGGTGTGGGGCGCGGAGTCCGCCGCCGACCGGCTGGTCGTCGTCCGTTACGAGTAGGTCGGCTCCGCGTACTCCTCCTCGCCTTCTTCCTCGTCCCGAGCGTTCAGCTCCCGGGAGAGGTCCTGAGCGATGGGATACGCCTCCTCGAGCAGCTCGTTGAGCCGTTCGGTTGCCGCGCGGCCCTCATCATCGGACGAGGCGTTGCCGTTCATCGGATGAAAGATGAGATCCCACAGGCTGCCCATCCCGCCAAAGGCGGCCAGGAAATGCTCGAGACCCCAACCGTCCCGCGCGCGAACCGCGCGCACATCGGCCTCCACCCAGTCGGCCCAGTGCTCCTCGCCCTGTTGGCGGAGGAGGGTGACCAGCTGGTCCATGAGCGTGGCGAGGTGTTCGACGCTGTGGGCCATCGGATCTCTATCTTGGCCGGGTGAGGCAATCCGTGCTCCGCGTCCTCGACATCGGTACCGATCCCGCCCCTCACGCTCGACCTGACGGAGCTCCAACGCACCTGTAACCCACCTGCAACACGTCACCCCGTGGCCCGGTCTGACGTTCGCAAGCCGATCCTGCGTACCGTGGATTCGAGCGCGCCCGCCGCGCGTTCACCCCGTCCAGGAGGTGCGAACCATGAAGGACGTCAAGAAGGGCGCCCGTCTCGTCGAGGACGAGGTCAAGGAAGCCTCGCGCGGGCTCGACGGTGACGTGTCGACCAGCGACAAGCTGGCCAACCTCGGCGACGACGTCCGGCACGGGCGGGACAACGTTGCCGACAAAGCTCACGAGGACGTGAACAAGCTCGCGCGCGACCTGGAGCGGCGGATGCAGAAGGACGAGCGGCGCACCAAGGCGGAATACTCCAAGTCGAAGTAGCGAGCCACTGATCAACAGCCCCTGACCGGCGACGTTCGGGGGCTGTCCTTGCTCACCCGTTGACGCGGGCCCGTTACCCTTGGCCCATGCGGGCGCTTATCTTCGACCTGGACGGCACGCTCATCGACACCGTCTACGCCCACGTATTCGCCTGGCAGCGGGCGCTGGCCGAGGCGGCGCTCCCCGTGGATGGTTGGCGAATCCACCGTCGGATCGGGATGAGCGGCGGCCTCTTCACCCGGGCCCTCGCCCGCGAGCTGGGCCGGCCGTTGAGCGACGACGAGATCAACGCCATCCAGGACCGCCACGGCGAGCTGTACCGCGAGCTGCTCCCCGAGCGGCGGCCGCTCCCCGGCGCGATCGACCTCCTCCGTCACCTCGCCGATCTGGATGTGCCCTACGGCATCGCCACCAGTGGGCGGCGGCCGGAGATCGATGCCTCGCTTGACGCCCTCGGCATCGGCGAGGACGTGACCGTCGTCGATCGGGGCGCGGTCATGCGCGCCAAGCCGGAGCCGGACCTGTTCCTCGCCTGCCAGGAGCGGATGGGAGTGGCGATCCGCGACGTGACGGTCGTGGGCGACGCCGTGTGGGACCTGCTCGCCGCGCGACGGGCGGGGATGCTGTCGGTGGGACTGCTGACCGGTGGCTACGGCGAGGACGAGCTGGCTCAGGCCGGCGCGTTCCGCGTCTACCGCGATCCCGCGGAGCTGGACGCCTCCCTGGACGAGCTGGGAATCGGCTGAGCCCGCGCCCGGCTGCCCGCGCCCGGCTCACCCGCCGGCGGACTCGCCTGGGGCGACTAGCCGGCCTCGCGACTCCGGATTCGACCCCGAACCGCGCGGAGCGCGCGCTCGGCGCCGTGGGCCATCACCCGTCCGGCCTTCATGCCCAGGCGGGCGCCCCGCCGACCCATCCACTTGTAGGAGGCGCCGATCGTCCGCAGGTCGTCGTCGATATCGGTCGCCATCAGCCCGACCTCGGCCAGCGCCGCCGTCCGCTCCGCCGGCTGCATGCTGCGCAGCGCAATACCGATGGCGATGAGGATCGCCGCCGCGTCATCCAGCTGACCGGCGACCGGGATGAAGCCGGGCACGAGGTCGATGGGAGAGATGAGATAGGTGGTGGCGGCGACGAGTGCCAGCTTCCGCCGTCCGGTCACCTTCGGATGACGACTCAGGCTCCACGCCAGGCGGGCGTAGCGAGGCATGCGCCGGACCATGGCCCCGAACCGCTGTCGCGGGAACGGATCGTCGGTGCTCATGTGCCCAGCTCCACGGGGACGATGATGAGGTCGCGCAGCTCGCCCACCCGCAGGATCCGGACCGGCAGCGGCTTGCCAATCGTCTCGCCCACCATCAGCCGTTGCAGGTCGCTCGCGTCCCCCACCGGTTGCCCGTCCACGTCGAGGATCAAGTCGCCCTCGCGCAGGCCGGCCGCGGCAGCCGGGCTGCTGTGCACGACTTCGGTCAGACCGATGCCCGATGCCCGGCCCAGGGCCCGGGCCACCCGAGGCGGCAACGGGCGGCGCATGCCGGCAATGCCCAGGAACGCGCGGCGGAAGCGGCCGTCGCGCATGAGGGCGCCGATGATCCGCCGGCTGGCGGTGTTGATGGGCACGGCCAGGCCGATACCGATGCCGGCCACCGCCGTATTGATGCCGACCACTCGCCCATTGGCTTCGGCCAGCGCTCCACCGGAGTTGCCCGGGTTCAGGGCGGCATCGGTCTGAATCACGTTCTCCACGATCCGGGTAGCGCTGCCGACCTGGGTCGGCAGCGAGCGGCCGAGGGCGCTGACCACGCCGGCGGAGACGGATCCGGCCAGGCCCAGCGGCGAGCCGACGGCCACCACCAGCTGGCCGACGCGCAGCGCATCCGCGTCACCCAGCTCGGCGGCCTCCAGGCGGCCGCCGTCCACCCGCGCGACGGCCATGTCGGAGAGAGGATCCCGGCCCACGATCTCGATGGGCAGCTCGCGGCCGTCGGCGAAGGCGGCCACTCCACCGCGGCTGCCGGCCAGGACGTGGGCGGAGGTGAGGATGTACCCGTCCTGGCTGACGACCACTCCGGACCCCAGTCCGCCCTCGTCGCCGCGCCGCCCGCGGCGCTCGACGCGGAGCAGGACGACCTGGCGCAGGAGCCGCTCGGCGACGGAGGTGACCACCCGCGAGTAGGCATCAAGGGCCGACGAGTCGGCTGCATCGCCAGCTGTCGCCGACCCATTCGCCGGCGGGAACTCGGCAGCGGTCGAGGAATCGGTCACGAGGCGGAGACGGGCGGATGAACGCGGTGACATCGGTCTACTCCTGGCGGTTGAAGGCCCACGCCGCTGCGCTGATCAGTACGACCGCGAAAACGGAGATCAGGAGCACTTCCTCGGGCAGGGTCATGAGGTGGCCGAACACCGTGACGCCCACCCGCGGACCGGCATCGTCGCCGAGGAAGACCTGGCGGATGGCATCCACCCCGTAGGTGAGCGGGTTGAGCTTGCTCAGGACCTGGAGCCAGTCCGGGGCCTGGTTGATGGGGAAGAAGACGCCGGCCAGGAAGATGAGCGGGAAGATGAGGAGCTGGATGAGCAGCTGGAACCCCTGCTGCGAGCGCATGAAGCTGGCGACCATGAGCCCGAGGCCGGACAGGGCGATGGACAGGATGAACACGATCGGGATCAGGAGCAGGATGATCTGGAGGTCGAGGTCCACCCCCACGATGGGGGTGATGAGCAGCATGAGCGCCACCTGCAGGAGGGCCACGGCGGCGGCGCCCAGCGCTTTACCGAGCACGATCCCGGTCCGGCCCAGGGGCGCCACGAGGAGCTCGCGGAGGAACCCGAATTCGCGGTCCCAGACCACCGACACGCCCGCGAACAGGGCCGTGGTGAGCACGCCCATGGCGATGATCCCGGGATACATGAACTGGATGAAGTCCACCCCCGGCGCCACGGAGCCGATGAGGTTGCCGAACCCCGCCCCGAAGATGACCAGGAAGATGAGCGGCTGGGCGAACGAGCCCACCATCCGCGACCGCTCGTTCACGAACCGAATGAGCTCGCGGTAGGTCACGACCCAGGTCCCGCGCCAGATCTCGGTCATCGGTTCCGTCCGAAGCGGCGCGACATGTTGGAGACCAGCTGCTCTTTGGAATCCAGCTCCGAATCACGGATCTCGCGGCCGGTCAGGTTGAGGAAGACGTCGTCCAGGGTCGGCTCGCGGACCGATACCGAGGCCAGCGGCTGGCTGAACGTCCGCACGAAGTCGGGCAGGAACTCCGCGCCGTGGGTCACGTTGAAGCTCACCGTCCCATCCCGCACGGCGGGCTCGGCCCCGTACCGGTCCTTGATCTCGATCGCCGCCGCCGCGCTGTTACCGGTGGCGATGGTGACCAGGTCGCCGCCCACCGACCGCTTCAGGCCGATCGGCGTATCCAGCCCCACGATCAGGCCGTGGTCGATGACCGCGATCCGGTCCGAGTGCTCGGCCTCGTCCATGTAGTGGGTAGTCAGGAAGATGGTGAGCCCCTCCTGCTCGCGGAGGGCTCGCAGGTAGTCCCAGATCAGGCGGCGGGTCTGGGGGTCGAGGCCCAGGGTCGGCTCGTCCAGGAACAGCACTTTGGGGTGGTGGAGCAGGCCGCGGGCGATCTCCAGCCGCCGCTTCATGCCGCCGGAGAAGGTGCGAACGCTGCCCTTCCGCCGGTCGGCGAGGTCGACGATGTTCAGCAGCTCGGTCATCCGCTGCTCGCGCAGGTCGGCCGGGATGCCGTAGGCGAACGCGTGGAAGCGGAGGTTCTGCTCCGCACTCATGTACTCGTCAAGGGTGGTCTGCTGGAAGACCAGGCCGATGGAGCGGCGGACCTCGCTTCGCTCGCGCTCCACGTCGAAGCCGTTGACCTTCGCGGACCCGGCAGTCGGATGGAGGAGCGTGCAGAGCATGTTGATGGTGGTGGTCTTGCCCGCCCCATTCGGGCCGAGGAAACCGAAGATCTCGCCCGGCTCCACGCCGAACGTCACCCCCTTGACTGCCTCGAGCTCGCCGAACGACTTGGCGAGTCCGTCAACCTCGATAATCACGTGAGGTCGAAGAGTACCGATGAACGGCCCGGGCTGCCCACGCCCGTCTGGGCGAGCTCATCCGCCGCCGGGCACGCTACGCTCTCGACCGATGGGCGCGCTGCACCTGGAGGTCGCCATCGAGCGGCCGACCGACGTCGTCTGGAAGTACCTCTCAGATCCCCGGCGCCAGGTCGAATGGCAGGAGGAGGTCCTGCACTCGACTCACCGGCCGACGGGACCGATCCAGGTGGGCACCCGCACGTTCAAGGTCCGCGGCACGCGGTTCGGCAACCAGCTGACCGAGGCCGAGATCACCCATGTCGATCCCGTGGCACACGAGTGGCGCGACCTCGTCGTCGTGGGCATCCTGCGCGGATCGACCGGCCACTACCGGGTCGTCCCCTACGGCCAGGGATCGCGGGTGGTGATCGACCTGGACACCCGTGCCCCCGGCCCCCGGAAGTTCGTGATGCCCCTGGTCGACCGCTCGACCCGTTCGGCCCTCGCGACCGACCTCGCCAGGCTGAAGGCGCTGCTCGAAGGCCGGCGAGCCGGCTAACCCGCGGCTGACGACGTTGTCTCAGGCTTGGGGCTGGGCCTCGGCCTTTCGAGCGCGCCGCTCCTCGAGCCGCTTCGCCGACGCATCGAGGGCCCCCAGGAAGGCGGCCAGGTCGTTCCGGGCGGCCTCGGCCTCAGGGGTCAGGCCGTCCAGCTCGAAGATCCGCAGCTTCCGGACGAGCGGCATCACGACCTCGTCGTGATGGATGCGCGTGTCGTAGATGCCCGCCAGGGCGATCTCGGCCGCCTTCCGGCGGAAGCTCTCGATTCCGGCCCCGGCCCCCGGCATCTCGAAGCACATGATCTCGGCTACCACCGCTTCCACCGTCGCTGATGGGAGGGCCTCCGCGGCCGCCGCCAGGACATCGCGGTAGAACGCCGCATGAAGGTTCTCGTCCGTGGAGATGCGCAGCATGATCTTGTCCGCCACCGGGTCGTCCGAATAGCGTCCGGTGTTGCGGTGCCCTGCCCGGGTCGCGACTTCCTGCAGCGCGACGTACGCGAGGCCGCGGAGCAGGTCGGTGCTCTCCCGCTCGTATCCCTGCTGGAGGAGGCGCATCCGAGATCGCTCGAGTGCGATGGGATCCAGGTTCCGGGTGACGACCAGGTAGTCGCGCAACACGATGGCGTGCCGGCCCTCCTCCGCCGTCCAGCGGCCCACCCAGTTGATCCACGCCCCGTCGCCGCGGCCGACCATGCCATGAATGAGGCGGTGGTAGGACGGCAGGTTGTCCTCGGTCAGGAGGTTCACCTCGAAGGCGGTCCGGGCGACGCCGCTTAGCCGCGGCTGGTCCGGCGTCCAGGGCTCCTTGTCGAAGTCCCGCCCCAGGCTGTAGGGGATGTAGTCGTGCGGGAACCACTCCGTGGCTATCTTCAGGTGACGGTCCAGGAGCTGGGCCGCGGTAGGTTCGAGATCGATGAGCAGGGTCTGCGCGTCGTACGGCTGTACGGCACGTTGAACAATTGGCGGCTGTTCGACTTCAATCGTGGTCACGGCTTCAGTCTACGGGAGAATCGCCCCGAGACAGAAGTCGCTCATGGAAGGCCGGCGCCGATCGGTAGCGTCGAACGGCTCGCCGGCGTACCGGTCAGGTGGGCTGCGCGGCCTCCTGCAGCGCGTCGAGGATCTCGTCGCGGTTGGCCACGCCCAGCGAGAAGTGCCCTTCACCTCGGGCCAGGGTGAACCGGGCGCCGGGGATCTGCTCGGCCAGCCACTCCCCGTGGGCCCAGGGCACGAGCCGATCGAGCTCCCCCTGCCAGATCTGGACCGGAACCCGGATGCCGGCCAGGTCGAAGCCCCACGGCACGGTGAAGGCAAGGTCGTCGTCCACCCAACCGTCGAAGCCGTGCTCCAGGGCGCGGCGAATCCCCGCCGCCTCGTGCTCCGCCCACTCCCCGGTGGCAACCGCCTGGTCAGCCGGGGGCAAGGCGTCGCCCAGGGCCTCGGCCATGTTTGGCCCGGTGACGTGGCGGTACTCCTCACCTTCGGCTGCCATCCATTCGCGAAGGGCGGGCTCACCGGCCAGGGCGGCGCCGAACTCGTCGAGGTTCGTCTGGGCCATCCCGTCCCACCAGTCCAATCCCTCGGCTCCCCACGGGGCGACGGTCACCAGCGCGGCGCTGGCCAGGCAGCGGTCCGGCACAAGGGCGGCGCACGCGATGGTGTGCGGACCTCCGCCCGACCCACCCAAGCTCAGGAACTGGCCGATGCCCAGCGTGTCGAGCAGGACCTCTACATCGGCAACCGCCGATGCGACGGTGCGGCCCGGATCACGGGTCGAGGTCGCGTAGCCGGGCCGGCTGTACGCGATGGGGCGGAGCCCGCGTGCCTCGGCCTCGGCGAACCACGTTTCGTACCGCGTGGCGTTGCCCGGCGTGCCGTGGTGGAAGAGCAGGCCAGGCCCATCGGTCCGTTCTCCGACCAGCACGTCCAGCTCTCGCCCGTCCGGGAGCGCAACCACCTTCCACCCCATCCCGCGGACGGTAGCATCGCCGGATGAGCGTCGTCGGCGTCCAGGTCGACTAGCCGCTACCCTCGGGCTGGTGTTTGCCCGATTCATTCGCGTCGTCGCTCGGCTGAGCGCGCCCCTCGGCCGGATCGTGGCCGGCCGGCGGTTCCTGACCATCTGGGCCATGGTCGAGTACCCAGGACGCAGGTCCGGGAAACGCTACCGCCTACCGCTCGCCACCCATCGAACGCCGACTGGTTTCGTCTTCCCGATTCCCTTCGGGCGGGGAACCCAGTGGCCTCTGAACATCGTCGCGGCCGGCGGTTGCTCGGTGCGATGGAACGGGCGGACCTACCAGGTCACCGAACCGAGGATCGTGGGCGCTGATGTGGGGCTGCCGCTCTTCGCCGCCCTCGAGCGTCCCATCCTCCGCCTGATGCGCTGCGACCGATACCTCGTCGTCCACCGCCACATGACGGCCTAGGTCAGACGCGGCTCCGCCCGGTCCTCGATCTCCCAGGCGTGGTCGAGGGCATGCCATGCCGACCGGCGCGCGAAGTAGCGGACCGACCAGATCCTGGCTTTCCGGCGTGGGTTCTCGGGGAGTGGCACGCCCTGTGCCCGGTCGGCCATGGTCTCCAGGGCAAGCGCCCGAACCGCAGCCATCCGATCGCCACTGCGGCGTCCGGCCTCGCGCACCTCACCCGACGGGCGGCCGATCCCGATGACGTATGCCTCCTCCGCCTCGAGAACGTGGCGCACGATCTTGTCCCGGTCGCGCCCCCCGCCACGCGGCCCCGCCTTGAGCTCGTGGCCCGCCGCGCGCTTCGCGGCCGTGTCGAAGGCGTCCCACGCCGCGGTCATCAGTGAGCGAAGGCGCGACAGCTCGGATGTGTCCACCGGCCGAGCATCGGCCTTCGCCGCTGCCGATGGGATCCCGAAATCCGTCCCGGTCCCGCCCTTCAGCCGCTCGACGACGGTGAGTTCCTCGACCGAGGCCGGAGGCTCGAATCCCGCCCCGGGTCCGACCGCTGCTGCATATCGGTCTCCATAGGTCACCAGCGCGGCCAGCGCGTCCGCATCGGTCCTTCCGCTGCGGCAGAACCCCGGCCACTCGAGCGCGCACGCGAAGGTCTTCTTCGGCCCTGTCTCCAGGTAGACATCCATGCCCGGCCAAGGGTAGTCGGGTACGATCGAGGTGTCGTGACCTTCGAGCTGGATGACACGTTCGCGCTCCTCGAGCGCACGCCGGCGACCCTGCGCGAGCAGCTGGCCGGGATGCCCACCGCCTGGACCGAGTCCCGACCCGACGCCGACAACTGGAGCGCGTACCAGGTCGTCTGCCACCTCGCGTACATCGAGGAGGAGGACTGGCTGGTGCGGGCCAGGATGATCTCGGAGGTCGGCCCGAGCGAGGCGTTTCCCCCGGTCGATCACGGCGACCAGTCCGCACGCTACGCGGGTCAGTCGCTCGACCAGGTGTTGGAGCATTTCACCGATTTGCGCCGCCGCAACCTGGATGCGGTCATGCCACTGCTGACCGATGGGACGGCACTCGACCGCCGCGGCCTCCATCCCACCCTGGGCGAGGTCACCATGCGCCAGCTGCTCTCCGCCTGGGCCGTCCACGACCTCAATCACCTGCGCCAGGCGCAGGAAGCCATGGCCTTCCGCTATGCCGATGAAGTCGGCCCGTGGCGGGTCAACCTCGGCGTCCTGAACCGACCACCCGCCTGAGAGGAGCCGTCATGTCTTCGCGCCGTCTCTGGATCCTCATCATCGGCCTCGCATCCGCCCTGCTGCTGGGCATCGGCGTGGTCGCTGCTGGCGGGGGCGCGGACGACAAGCTCCTCACCGGCGATCGCATCTCGGTTGACGCAGGCGCCACCGTCAGCCACGACCTGTACGCGTTCGGGGGTGACGTCATCGTGGACGGGACGGTGGAGGGCGACCTCGTTGTCGGCGCCGGAACCGTGACGATCAACGGGACCGTGGACGGCGACCTGGTCGCCGGATCCGGTCGTGTCGTCATCGCGGGCGAAGTCACCGGTGACGTCCGGATCGGCGCCGGCGAGATCACGGTCAGCGGGACGGTCGGCGAGGACCTGCTCGCGGGTGCCGGCATGCTCCGCGTGAGCGAGGGCGGCGAAGTGGGGGAGGATCTCATCTTTGGGGCCGGCACCGTGGTGATCGCTGGCGACGTTGCCGGCAACATCAAGGGGAGCGCGTCGACCTACGAGCGAACGGGAACCGTGGGCGGCACCGAGGAGGTGACCCTGGACGCGGGTGGCGCGCCGACGGAGCCGGAGCCGGAGGCGCCTGAGCCCATCCGGATCGCCGGCGAAGGACTGGTTCAGCTCGTGACCGTGGTGCTCCTCGGCGCCCTGGCCCTGCTCCTCATTCCGGGCGCGGTGCGTGCCTCCGAGAGCGCCCTGCGCCGACGTCCGCTGGCCTCCGCCGGCATCGGCCTGGGCGTCATCGTCGGCTTCCTCATCCAGGTCATCGCGGTCATCCTGCTGATGATCCTGGTCGCCATCGCCTTCTCCGCGGTTGCGCTCGACGCGTTGAGCGGGATCGCGATCTGGCTGGGGATCATCGACCTCATGGTCTCGACCTTCGTGCTGGTCGTTTCGGCCTGGTTCATCGTCGACTTCGTGGTGGGCATGGCCCTCGCCCGGCTGGCGACCCGGGACTGGGCACAGAACCGCTGGCAGGAGCTCGCCCTGATCATCGGTGGCGCGTTCGTCGTGGTGCTGGTCACCTCGCTGCCGGTCATCGGTGGCATCGCGAAGCTGGTCGTCATCTGCCTGGGGCTTGGGGCCATGACCATCGCACTCGCCGACTGGTGGCAGCGGCAGAAGCCAGCGGCAGTGACGGCCGCGGCGCCGGCTGCGCCCGCCGCGGCGACACCGCCGACCGAGCCACCGCCCGACTCGTCGGCGATCTGAGGCCGATCAGATGTCGAACGCCACGCTCGGTCTGCCCGAGGAACTCCATCGGTACCTGCTGGAGGTGGGCGCTCGTGAGCCCGAGCTCCTCCGCGAGCTCCGCGAGGAGACGGCCGCCATGCCCGAGCACGACATGCAGATCGCGCCCGAGCAGGGTGCCTTCATGGCGCTCCTCGTCGAGCTGATGGGGGCGAAGCGCTGCCTGGAGGTCGGGACCTTCACCGGCTACTCCTCGACCCGGGTGGCGCTGGCGCTGCCACCGGACGGGACCATGGTGTGCTGTGACATCAGCCGCGAATGGACCGATGTCGCCCGCCGCTACTGGGAGCGCGCGGGGGTGGCCGACAAGATCGAGCTGGTGCTGGGCCCCGCCCTGGACAGCCTGGACGCCATGCTCACCGCCGGCCAGGCCGGGAGCTTTGACTTCGCCTTCCTGGACGCCGACAAGGACTACTACCCCGAATACAGCGACCGCCTGATCGCCCTCCTCCGTCCGGGCGGCCTGCTGGCCATCGACAACGTGTTCTGGGGTGGGGACGTGGCGGATCCGGAGATCGACAACACCTCGGTCCGAGCCATCCGGAGCATGAACCAGGCGCTCGCCGAAGACGCGCGGGTGAGCCTGGCGATGGTGCCCATCGCCGATGGGCTGACACTGGCCCGCAAGCACTAGCGGCCGCAGCCGCCGTGGAGATCACTGCGTACACGATCCTCGAGATCGGGGCGCTTCTCCTCCTGGCGGCTGTCGCCGGCTGGCTCGCGCGACGAGTCCACCTGCCGGCGGTCGTCGGCTACCTCGCTGTCGGGCTGGCCGTTTCCCCGTTCACGCCGGGCTGGGTCGCGGACCCCGATCAGCTCCACCTGCTGGCGGACATCGGTGTTGTCCTGCTCCTGTTCGAGGTGGGCATCGAGATGGACCTGTTCCATTTCCGCGGCGAGCAGCGCGGTCTCGTGTGGGCAGCCCCGCTCCAGATGGTGATCACGACCGTGGCCGGGGTGGCGGTTGGCCTGGCGACGGGCATCGGTCCGTTGGCGGGCGCGGTCCTGGGCCTGGGGGTGGCGTTCTCGTCCAGCGTGGTCGTGCTGAACATCATCCGCAGCAAACGGCGTCGGACCAGCCAACCCACCGAGAAGGCGCTCAAGGGGTGGGCGATCATGCAGGACATCTCCGGGGTGGTGCTGTTCGGCTTCCTGCTGGCCGCCATCAGCGCCGGCGATCGGCCGTGGTACATCTCGCTGCTGGGTCTCGCGGCGTTCGTCGCGATTGCCTGGGTCGCGGCCCGCATGCTCCCGCCCGTGCTCCGCGCCGTCCACGAGGACAAGGACCTGTTCCTGGTGGTCACCATCGGGACCGGGCTGGCGCTGGCGGGCCTCGGTGGATTCGCGTTCCAGATCCCGATGGCCCTCGCGGCGTTCATCGCCGGCCTGGCGATCAGCGAGAGCCACGAGTCGGCCGAGGCGCGCCGTCGGATCCTTCCCTTCCGTGACCTGTTCGCCATCCTGTTCTTCGTTTCCATCGGCACGCTGATCAACCCGGCCCTGTTCCCCGAGGCCCTTCCCTGGCTGGCGCTGATCCTGCTCCTGCTGGTCGTGGCCAAGGCGGCGGTGACCTACGTCCTGGCGCGCGTCGCTCGGCTGGATGCGAACCCGCTGCAGCTGTCCGTGGGTCTGGCCCAGATCGGCGAGTTCTCGTTCGTGCTCGCGTCGGTCGGGCTGGCGGCGAACGTGATCGACGCCGTGTTGTACACCGCGATCCTGGCCGCGGTCGCCATCAGCATCGCGGTCTCGACCGTGGCCGTGCGGCTCGTCCCCGGTTCGGATGGGCCGCAACCTGGTTCCGAGGCGCCCGAACCGGCCTGAGGGCAGCCCCGATCGCGCCCGAAGGTCCCATCCCTCTTGGACGGCTTGGCGTTGCCGGGCAGCACCGAGGGTCTTCCCATTCGGGGAATGGGGGCGGACAATCCCCGCCGACAGGGAAAACCCACTCGGTATCTTCATTGCGAAATCATCCTCGGGTCCGCGTCCCTGGTCATCGCCCCCTGCGGGTCGCCCATCCCCGCATCGCTGGCGTCATGGCCATCGGTTTCCTGCTGGTTCCGCTGCTGGCCGGCCCGGTCGCCGGCCGCGGCGGCCCGGCGGCGCCAGTCCTCGCGCCGAACAGCCTGACCCAGCATTCGCTGACCCGGGACTCGTGGATCGTCCAGCTGCGCCCGTGGGCCAGCCCCGCGGCTGAGGCCCCCGGCCTCGCCCGACTGGCCGGCGGTCAGGTCGGGCTCGTCTTCCAGGCCGCGGCCAACGGGTTCCAGTTCCGGGGATCGCAGGCAGCGGCCCAGGCGCTTGCCCGCCACCCGCGCGTGGAATCGGTCACACCGGACCGGGCCATCCAGCTCGTGGAGTCGCTGCCGAACGGCATCGAGCGCATGTGGGCCTTCGACAACGACACGCCGGCGAACAGCGCGTATCACCAGGGATACCGGGGGAACGGCGCCCGGATCGCGGTTCTCGACACCGGCGTCGATATGGACCATCCCGACCTCGTCGCGTCCATCGACGCGGCCAGCGGCAAGAACTGCGTGAATCCCGCGCTCCCGCCCGAAGATGGATACGGGCACGGGACGCACGTGGCGGGGACCGCCATGGCCCCGCTGAACGGGGTCGGGGTGGTGGGCGTCGCGCCCGAGTCCCGCCTGGTGCCGGTCAAGATCTTCGATGACGCGGGGAACTCGAGCGAGGCCCTCGTCCTGTGCGGGTTCAACCACGTCCTGTCCCTGAACGGCGACGGCAACCCCGCCAACGACGTCGACGTCATGAGCATGAGCTTTGGCGAGGACCGCAGCTGGGGCGACTGCGTGGCAGATGCGATGCACCAGGCGGTGTGCAACGCCTACGCGGCTGGCATCACCATGGTCGCGGGCGCCGGCAACTCGGCGGTGAACGCCGGGACCTTCGTGCCGGCCGCCTTCCCCGAGGTCATCAGCGTCTCCGCCCTGGCCGATTTCGATGCTGTTCGCGGCGGTCTGGCCGGCTGCGGACTGGTTCCCGACCTCGGCTGGTTCGACTGCGACGACACGTTCGCGTTCTTCAGCAACTACGGGACGTCGGTCGACGTCATCGCCCCCGGCGTCAGCATCTTCTCGACGACCAAGAACGCTGGCTACGCGACCCAGAGCGGCACGAGCATGGCCACCCCGCACGTCAGCGGCGTGGTGGCGCTCATGGCAGCCGTCAACCCGGGCCTCACCCCGTCCGCCGCCCGTGCGTTCCTGCAGCAGTCGGGCGAGTGCCCCGATGGCTCGTTCGCCGGCGCGGACGGCGCCTGCGCCGGGCAGGGAACCTGGGCCGATGATCCCGACGGGACGCCGGAGCCGATGGTGAACGCCCTTGGCGCCGCGGTGGCCGCCGGCGGTAGCCCACCGGTTCCCACCCCGCCGGCGGCCCCGACCCTGACCAGCGCCACCGCCGGCAACGGGAACGTGGCCCTCAGCTGGACAGTGCCCGCCGACGGCGGCGACCCGCTGACCGGCTACGAGGTGTGGCGCAGCACGACCGCCGGCGGTGAGGCGTTCCACGTCGCCCCGGTCGGGCTGGGCACGACCTACACCGACACCACCAACGTGGTCAACGGCACGACCTACTACTACCAGGTCCGTGCGGTGAACGGGGTTGGCCCCGGCCCGCTGTCCAATGAGCTGTCGGCGACCCCGACCGCGCCACCGGTTCCCACCCCGCCGGCGGCCCCGACCCTGACCAGCGCCACCGCCGGCAACGGGAACGTGGCCCTCAGCTGGACAGTGCCCGCCGACGGCGGCGACCCGCTGACCGGCTACGAGGTGTGGCGCAGCACGACCGCCGGCGGTGAGGCGTTCCACGTCGCCCCGGTCGGGCTGGGCACGACCTACACCGACACCACCAACGTGGTCAACGGCACGACCTACTACTACCAGGTCCGTGCGGTGAACGGGGTTGGCCCCGGCCCGCTGTCCAATGAGCGCTCGGCGACCCCGACCGCGCCACCGCCGACCGTGACCCGCACCGGGGGCACGGTCAGCACCTTCGGCTCGGCGACCTCCGCCAGCGGCTCGCTCGCGTTCAGCCTGCCGCCGGGCAGCAACGCGCTGGTGGCGATGGTCAGCGTGAGCCACACCACGGTCACCCTCACCGGCGTGACCTGGAAGCCCGATCCGGCCAACCCCGGCGCCGACCAGGCGCTGACCTTCGTCGGCCGCCAGGTGGCGCCCTCTGCCGGCGCGGTCGAGATCTGGGCTCTCCTCAACCCGACCCCCGGCCAGCCGGGATCGGCGCTGACCCACACGTTGAACGGCAGCGTGAAGCGGATCATGGGCGTCCATGCCCTGGCCGGCGTGGCGACCATCGGAGCGCCGGTCGGGGACGGGGCCAACGCCACCACCATCGGGGTCACCGTGCCCTCGGTCAGCGGTGGCATGGTGCTCGACGTCCTCTACGGCCAGAACAGCACGACCAGCTACACCGCCGGCGCGGGCCAGACCGAGCGCTGGGACACGAACACCACCGGCGGCCTGGGCAACCTCCGTGGCGCCGGCTCGCAGGAGAACGGGGCCGCCTCGGTGGCGATGACCTGGACCGCGGGCTCACAGGCGAACATGGCTCTCCTGGCGGTGGGCTTCGATCCCAATCCCCCCACTTCCACCCCGCCGGCGGCCCCGACCCTGACCAGCGCCACCGCCGGCAACGGGAACGTGGCCCTCAGCTGGACAGTGCCCGCCGACGGCGGCGACCCGCTGACCGGCTACGAGGTGTGGCGCAGCACGACCGCCGGCGGTGAGGCGTTCCACGTCGCCCCGGTCGGGCTGGGCACGACCTACACCGACACCACCAACGTGGTCAACGGCACGACCTACTACTACCAGGTCCGTGCGGTGAACGGGGTTGGCCCCGGCCCGCTGTCCAATGAGCTGTCGGCGACCCCGACCGCGCCACCGGTTCCCACCCCGCCGGCGGCCCCGACCCTGACCAGCGCCACCGCCGGCAACGGGAACGTGGCCCTCAGCTGGACAGTGCCCGCCGACGGCGGCGACCCGCTGACCGGCTACGAGGTGTGGCGCAGCACGACCGCCGGCGGTGAGGCGTTCCACGTCGCCCCGGTCGGGCTGGGCACGACCTACACCGACACCACCAACGTGGTCAACGGCACGACCTACTACTACCAGGTCCGTGCGGTGAACGGGGTTGGCCCCGGCCCGCTGTCCAATGAGCTGTCGGCGACCCCGACCGCGCCACCGGTTCCCACCCCGCCGGCGGCCCCGACCCTGACCAGCGCCACCGCCGGCAACGGGAACGTGGCCCTCAGCTGGACAGTGCCCGCCGACGGCGGCGACCCGCTGACCGGCTACGAGGTGTGGCGCGCGACCACCGCCGGCGGTGAGGCGTTCCACGTCGCCCCGGTCGGGCTGGGCACGACCTACACCGACACCACCAACGTGGTCAACGGCACGACCTACTACTACCAGGTCCGTGCGGTGAACGGGGTTGGCCCCGGCCCGCTGTCCAATGAGCTGCTCGGCGACCCCGACCGCGCCACCGCCGACCGTGACCCGCACCGGGGGCACGGTCAGCACCTTTGCCAACGCGACCTCGGCCAGCGGCTCGCTCGCGTTCAGCCTGCCGCCGGGCAGCAACGCGCTGGTGGCGATGGTCAGCATGAACTCAACCTCGGTCACGATGACCTCGGTCACCTGGAAGCCCGATCCGGCCAACCCCGGCGCCGACCAGGCGCTGACCTTCGTCGGCCGCCAGGTGGCTTCCGGCGCCCCCGGCGCGGTCGAGATCTGGGCTCTCCTCAACCCGACCCCTGGCCAGCCGGGATCGGCCGTGGCCCACACGTTGAGCGGCAGCGTGAAGCGGATCATGGGCGTCCACGCCCTGGCCGGAGTGGCGACCATCGGGACCCCGGTCGGGACCGCGCTCAACGCCACCACCATTGAGGTCACCGTGCCCTCGGTCAGCGGTGGCCTCGTGCTCGATGTCCTCTACGGCCAGAACAGCACGACCAACTACGCCGCCGGCGCGGGCCAGACCGAGCGCTGGGACACGAACACCACCAAAGGAGTGAACAACCTCCGGGGCGCCGGCTCGTCGGAGGCCGGGACCGCCTCGGTGGCCATGACTTGGAACACGGGCCCGAAGATCCGGATGGCGCAGCTCGGGGTGAGCTTCAACCCGGCGCCCTAGCGGCTGCTCATCCTTCGTACACGGCGACACCTTCGACCAGGGTGAGCTGAATCGTCGCGTCCGCGATCTGGCCGTCCGGGATCGCGCGCAGGTCCCGGTCGAGGACGACGAGGTCCGCCAGCTTGCCGACCTCGATCGAGCCGGTATCGGTCTCCAATCGGTTCACCCACGCCGAACCAATGGTGGCCGCCGCCAACGCGGTGTCGAGGTCCAATCGCTGGTCGGGCCGCCACGGCGGATCGGCCCGCTGGGTGGGGAAGATCCGCCGCACCGCGACCTCCAGGATCTGCAGCGGATCGGCGGTGGTCACTGTCCAGTCGCTGCCGATCGCCAGCCGAGCGCCGGTCCGTCGCAGGTCGCCGAACGCGTACCGCGCCTCCACCCGCTCGCGACCGATGAGCGGGCGCTGGATGTCGCGCGTCTCGTCGTCGGCGTGGGCCCAAAACGGCTGCATGTTGGCCGCGACCCCGAGCGCCGCGAAGCGCGGGATGTCGTCGGGGTGGATGAGCTCGATGTGCGCGATCGAGTGCCGGGCATCGCGGGCTCCGTTCTCCGCTCGCGCGGCGGTCACCGCGTCGAGGGCCATGCGAACCGCGCCGTCGCCGATGGCGTGGAAATGCGCATCGAACCCCAGGTGCTCGAGCTCGATTACGGCGGCGTCCAGCTCGGCCTGCTCGTACTCCGGTTGCGCGCGGTCGGTCCCGGCTGTGCCATCGGCCCGGAGATAGGGCTCGAGCAGGTGCGCCGTCTGGCTCTCGAACACCCCGTCCAGGAAGAACTTCACGACATCGGACCGGAGGCGTTCGAAGCGTGACCCGTCCCTGCCCTCGAGCAGGCGGGGGAGCGGATCGGCCTCCGGCTCCTTGCCCCAGGGCTGCCATTGCTGGGCGGCAACAACCCGTGCGGTGAGCCGCCCATTGGCGGCCAGCTCCCGATAGACGGGGAGCCATTCGGGATTCACGCCGGGGTCATGCCAGGCGGTGATGCCCCAGGCGTGGAGCTGGCGCTGGCTGTCGCCGAGCGCCTGGACCAGCGTCTCGTGAGACGGGTCCGGGACCAGGCGGTCCACGCTCTCCACCGCGTCCTCGACCAGCGCCCCGGTCGGCGTGCCGTCTGGGTCGCGGATGAATCGCCCGTGCCCCGGGTCGGGCGTGTCCCGACTGACGCCGGCCAGCTCCAGTGCCCGGCTGTTGACCCACGCCGTGTGCCCGTCGAACGCGGTCAGGAACACCGGCCGATCGGGGACGACCCGGTCGAGCGCGGATCGGTGCGGCATGCCGCCCGCAAACTGGCCGTAGGTCCATCCGTCGCCGGTGATCCACTCGAGCTCGGGATGCCCGTCGGCCCACGCCTTCACCGCGGCCAGGTAGGCGGCCTCGTTCGCCAACCCGTGCAGGTTGCATTCGGTGTGCACCAGTCCTCCGTACACCGCGTGGCAGTGCGCGTCCTGGAATCCGGGGAGCACGGTTTCTCCACTCAGGCGGAGCACACGGGTGGATGGACCGATGAGCCCCTCCACCTCCGTCGCGGTCCCGACGGCGCTGATTCGCCCGTCGGTCACCGCCACCGCGTCCGGTGCCGATGCATCAGGCGACTGCCGGCCGGTGATCGTCTCGACGGTCGCGCCAAGCACCGCCAGGTCGGCCAGGCGCGTCATGTGGTCGTGCGCTCGAGGCGCTGCGGTATCGGTCAGTCCTCGCCGACGGTCGTGATCCGGCGGCGAGTGGACACCTCGACCTGCGATTCGCGGCCCTCGTGGGCGGGGAACTCGACGAGGGCGATCAGCCGGCTGGCCATGAAGCGCCCGGTGCGAACCGGGGTCCCGGATCGCGTGACCTCGCTCACCTCCACTACGCCGCGACTGGTCGCTACCTCAAGCCGGCGACCGGCTCGGGTGGCCTCGATGACGAACTTCTGCGTCCCGTTCCCGGTGTCGACCACCGCCTCGACACGATCACCTTTCATGAGGGCCAGAGTACAGCCTCGTCGCTGCAAACTCCGGTACCGGCGACGGTCGTGCGACCCGCCGCTAGCATGTCCGCCACATGCCCACGCCCAAGCCCGAGCCCGAAGCCGAAACCCAGCCGCCGCCCCTGCCGGCTTCCCTCGCCGACCGCTACACGCTGGAGCGGCAGCTGGCGATGGGAGGCAGCGCCGAGGTTTGGCAGGGCGTCGACCGCGTCCTGGAGCGCCCGGTAGCGGTCAAGGTCCTCCACCGGCACCTCCTCACCGACGAAACGACCCGCGCCCGGCTGACGCAGGAAGCGAGGGCGGCTGCCGCCCTTTCGTACCCCGGCATCGTGGCCATCTACGACGTCGCGGTCGACCGCGACGCGGCGGCCATCATCCTCGAGCTCATCGATGGCGAATCGCTCGCGCAACGGATGCAGCGCGAGCGGATATTGCCGCCGCGCGCGGCTGCCCGGATCGGAGCGGAGGTGGCCGAGGCGCTCGATCACGCTCACGAGCGCGGCGTCGTCCACCGCGACGTAAAGGCGGCCAACGTCCTCATCGGGAACGACGGCGAGGCCAAGCTGGTGGACTTCGGCATCGCCCGGATCCTGGCCGATGAGGCGACCCATCTCACTGCAGAGGGCACCGTCACCGGCACCCTCCGATACATGGCCCCCGAGCAGCTGCGCGGAGAGGATGTAGGCCCGGCAGCCGATATCTATGCGACCGGGATCCTGCTCGCCGAGATGCTGACGGGTGATGCCCCATTCCAGTCCACCACGCCCGTGGAGCTGCTCGAGGCTCAGCAGACACCGCCCATGGCCTTTGGAGACGCGCCGCCGGCGCTGGCGGCGATCGTCCGGATGGCACTCGATCCCGAACCAGATCGGCGCCAATCATCGGCTGGGGCTCTCGCCAATGAGCTCCGGACCTGGATCGAGTCCGACGCCGCGCCGGCCATAGCCGGTGCGTCTGATGACGTCACCCAGGCAGCGGTTGTCGTGCCGTTGGCAGCCGCGTCCGTACCCCCGAGCGACGTCGGATCCGCTCCTGACCCGGTTCCCCTCGCTCCCGCCCCGGTGCCCGCAGCTCCGGCGCCCGTCGTCGGCGGCGAGGATGACCACGCCCAAGCGGCGTCCGACGACCAGCAGGTTGCGACCTGGACGGTCATCGGCCTTGCCGTGGCGATTGCCGCGATGCTGTTCGTCCTGACCAGGGGCGATCTCGGCCTTCTGGGCGTGGAGGCAGCGGCGTCCCCATCTCAGGTGACGGCGCCCTCGCCCAGCGTTACGCCGGTTCCCACCCCTGCTCCGACCCCCACGCCAGTACCCGCCCCGATGACCCTGGAGGCTGCGTTCGAGCAATTCCGCGAGACGGTGGACGCCGGGCAGCAGAGTGGGCAGATCGAGGAAGGTGCTGCCGAGGAGCTCATCGAGCACGCCGACCGATTCCTTGAAGATGACCTGAGTGGAGGCGACATCAACAAGGCCGCGCGCGACCTTCGTCGCGCCATCGATGAACTCGAGCGAGAGGGCGAGATCACCTCCGAACTTGCGGCCAGCCTGCGGCAGATGGCGGATGAACTGGAGGCTGCCGCCCGGCGCCAGTCGTGACCGAGCCGCGCCCGCATCCGCTGATCCGCTTCGCCCGCTGAATCTGTAGCGGGATTGCAACGGCGCCGGGGGAGAGCCGTTGCGGCACCGCGACCGGCGACGACGACGATCGGTCCATGGCAGAGCTCACGGAGAACAAGCGCGAGAACCTGCGATCGACGCAGTTCGCTTATGTCGACCGCGAGGGCGGGGAGCATCTCCCGATCCACGACGAGTCGCACGTTCGGAATGCGATCGCGCGCTTCAACCAGACCGATTTCGAGAGCAAGACGGCCAGGGATCGCGCCCGGCGCAAGATTCTTCGCGCGGCGAAGCGGTTTGGGATCGAAGTCGACGACGACTCCAACGTCCGCCAGGCGACCGCGTAGCTGCGGCTGCCTCGCGCTGCTCCACCCGATTCGGCGCGCGGCAATCCCCGACCGGGTCCAGGGGGGCTTCACCCGGGCTTGTGGTAAGGTGGTGACTCCCCGGGTTTCCACGGACGCATCGGTCTGCGTCCCGGCCCCTTGCCGCTGAACCCCGAATCACCCATGCCCTGACCGGGCCCCGCATCGCGCGGGAGGGCCTCGTCAGGAGAATCACCACCGTGTCCTTTGCTCACCTCGGGCTGTCGCCCGACCTGCTCCGCGCTGTCGCGGACTCGGGCTACACCCAGCCCACCCCCGTCCAGCGCGAGGCGATTCCCTTCGTCCTCGGCGGGCGCGACCTGCTGGCCGGCGCCCAGACCGGCACCGGCAAGACGGCCGCATTCGTGCTGCCGATCCTGCAGCGCCTCCATGCCTCACCCCGCCCTGGTGGCCGTCAGCCGGGTCCGCGTACTCGTGCTGGTTCCCACCCGCGAGCTGGCCATGCAGGTAGAAGAGTCCGTCCGCACCTACGGCCGGCATCGGCCCATCCGGTCGACCGCCGTCTTTGGCGGCGTCGGATTCCATCCCCAGGCGCGCGCCCTGCGTGCCGGAGCCGAGATCGTGGTCGCGACGCCGGGTCGGCTGCTCGACCATGTCGGTCAGGGCACCGTCGACCTGGGCGGAGTCGAGGTCCTCGTCCTGGACGAGGCGGATCGCATGCTCGACATGGGATTCATCCGTGACATCCGCCGGATCCTTGCCGAACTGCCCGCTGAGCGGCAGAACCTGCTGTTCTCGGCCACGTTCTCGAACGAGATCCGTCATTTGGCCGATGGCCTGCTCGACCGCCCGGCCCAGGTCCAGATCGCCGCTCGGAACACGCCCTCAGAGCTCGTCGACCAGGTCATTCACCCGGTTGACCGTGAGCGCAAGCGGGAGCTCCTGAGCCAGCTGGTTCGGTCACGGAAGATCGACCAGGCGCTCGTCTTCACCCGG
Source organism: uncultured Chloroflexia bacterium (assembly GCA_963838125.1). Taxonomy (GTDB): domain Bacteria; phylum Chloroflexota; class Limnocylindria; order QHBO01; family QHBO01; genus DASTEQ01. The sequence goes on along the minus strand of CAWIPT010000005.1, from coordinate 34,478 downwards.
ACCAAGCACGGCGCCAACCGTCTGGCGGAGCAGCTCCATCGCGACGGCATCGCGGTTGCCGCCATCCACGGCAACAAGAGCCAGCCCCAGCGGACCCGCGCCCTGGCGGACTTCAAGGCGGGGCGGGTCACCCTGCTCATCGCGACCGAGGTGGCGGCGCGCGGCCTGGATATCGATGCGCTGCCGCATGTCGTCAACTTCGAGCTGCCGATGGTGCCCTCCGACTACGTCCATCGCATCGGACGCACCGGTCGGGCGGGCGTCGACGGCATCGCCGTGTCGCTCGTCTGCGTGGACGAGGGACCACTCCTCCGCGACATCGAACGGCTCCTCGGTCACGCCATCCCGGTCGAGGTCATCCCCGGCTTCGAGCCGGATCGCTCGATTCGCCCTCAGTCGATCCGCCTGCGCAGCGGACAGGGAAATGCACGACCCCCACGGCACAATCGGAATCGACCGCGAACCGGCGCTCCGCGAGCCAATCCTGGCTACGCGCCGGCCAGCCCGGCCAGCATCGGTCGGTGGCCTGGCGCCTCGGACGTGCGGTCCCAGCGACCCGCGAGACGACACTCTCGCAGGAGCTTCGGCCGAGTCGCACCGAGGTGACCGCCCACCATGCGCTTTGAGCAATCCATCGACATCGACGCCCGGCAGCAGCGCGTGTGGGACGTGCTCGGCGACCTCGAAGCGTGGCCGCAGCGGATCGAGACGGTCGACGTCGTCGAGCTGCTCACGCCCGCTCCGGTGGGGGAAGGCAGCCGCGTGCGCCTCAGGCAACCCAAGCTGCCCGAGGGCATATGGGAGGTCACCATCTGGGATCCTCCGTCCTACTTCGAGTTCCGCCAGCAATCCGGCGGCGTCACCACCGTCGCGGGCCATCGTGTCGACGCGCTGGAGGACGGCCGCTCCCGCCTGACCCTGACCCTGGACATGCGGGGCCTGCTCGTCCCAGTCTTCGGTCGGCTCTACAGGGACCTGACCAACCGCTACATGACCATCGAGGCGCAGGGCATGAAGCGCGCCGCCGAGTCGGCTCCCGGTTAGACCTGCTCCATCTGCGCGACCGGCAGGACCACGCCGGTGGAGTGCACAGGGCAATAGCCGTTCGGGAGCCCAAGCCTCGCGCGGCCTGACTAGCTGGATACGCGCCAATCCCTCCGAGGCGGATGGCGTCCGATGCCGCAGGCATGCCGTAGCATCGACCGGTGGAGACAAGAGCTCGGCACGTGCCCTTCGGGGTATGGGTCGCGGCCGTCCTCGAGGCGTTTCTGTTCAGCCTCCTGTTGCTGGACGCTGCAGGAATTCGGGCCTCGAGCAGCTCGAGCATCATCGCGACGCTCAGCGGCCAGGGCGGCGTCGTCTCGGTGGTGATCGCCGTCGTGGCGATCGTCGGCATCGCATCCGCGGGCGCGCTTGTCAGGCTGCTCCCCATAGGCCTCATCGCGACGACCTTGCTTGCCGGGATAGGGCTGGTCAATGAGCTCAGCTCTCGTTTGGGTGGTCATTCCGACGACCTCCGGCTGGCGATCCTGGTCGCCATCGTCCTGTACCTCAATCAGCCGGCCGTGCGCGAGGCATTCGGGCAGGACAATCCATCGTCGCGGGCAGCGACCCCGAGGGGGAGCGAAGGCGAATGAGCACCGACCTCGAGCTGCTCCGCGCCTACGAGCCGATTATTCGATACACCCACGGCGAGCTCTTCTTCCCGACCGCGATCGAGCCCTACCTGGCGGCGTGCGACCTCCTGGTGGGTTCGACCCAGGAGACCCGGCTTCTCATCCCGAATGGAGAGCTGGACGCCGAGACTCTGGCCCGACAGACCGCCCCGCCCGGGAACACGCTCTTCCTGCGCCTTGTCCAGGAGCCGCTGGGCGGGCTGGCCCTCGCCCGATGGTCGCGTAGGCCGGAACGACCAGTGTTCAAGGCGCCCGGTCGGCTCGCCCGGGTCGGCCTGTTCGCCCGACTGGTCGACGCGGCGTTCAACGGGTCTCTCCTCCTCCGAGGGAAGGTGCCCGGTGGAACCGCGGCCGCGGCTGCGATCAAGTACGACGCCGCCCTCGCCACCGACCCACGACACGTCTACCACGGGCGGGTCGTCCGGAGGGGTGGCTGGATCGTCCTCCACTACCTCTACTTCTATTTCATGAACGACTGGCGCTCCACGTTTGCCGGCGCGAACGACCACGAGGCGGACCTGGAGCAGGCCTACGTCGTCCTGGAGGACTCACCGGATGGCCCGCGCCCGGTGTGGTTCGGTTGTGCCGCTCACGACTATTCGGGTGACGAGCTCCGCCGACGGTGGGACGACCCATTCATCACCCATGTCGGCGATCACCCGGTGATCTACGCGGGTGCTGGGTCGCACGCGGCGTACTTTGAGGCCGGCGAGTACATCACCACCGTGCCCCTGCCCGCCCTCCGCGGCCTCCGGGGTCTCTTCGACTTCGTCCGCCACGTCTGGCGCGACACGCTCCGCCAGGGCGATCCGGGCGATCTCGGTGCGCGGGTCGAATCCGCGCTGAGCATCCCATTTGTCGACTACGCCCGGGGAGACGGGAAGGAGATTGGGCCAGGGCAGGGTACGGAATGGTCGGTCGTGCCGGTCGACGACCGCGTGCCCTGGGTCGACGGCTACCGAGGGCTGTGGTGCCTCGACACTCGCGACCGTTCGCCGGTGAGCGGGCGCCTGCCGGACTGAAGTACACCCGGACCGGCAGCATGCGCCCGTCGTGAATGACCCAATCGGATTCCTCGGACTGGACAAGGTTGCGCCGCCCCACCGAGTTGTCGATGCCATCGACGAGCGCATGGCCGAGCTTGACATCGAGCGGCGCCGGATCGACGACGAGATCGCCAAGGCCGGGGATGGCCTATCCGGCCGAGACCAGGCCGTGAGCGCCATGGCCACGGACGGCTCGATGCTCAAGCTCCCAGAAGTCCTATCCGCCGAGCTCTCCGCGCGCGAAGCGGAGCTGACCCGATTCCGCGCCAGCGAGCCGGGTCGTAGACGACCCGCACGGTCTCGGCGTGCCCGGTCTGCCCGGTGCACACCTCCTCGTAGGTCGGGTTGGCGGTGTAGCCGCCCTGGTAGCCGACCGCCGTGACGATCACGCCGGGGACCTGCCAGAAGGTCTTCTCCACGCCCCAGAAGCATCCGGCCGCGAAGTCGGCAATTTCCGACCCCTCGGGATACGGGCCCTTCAGTGGCTGGCCGTTGATGTCGTGGCGCTCGGCGGTGGAAATGGGGTTGCCCCGGCCCGGGAGGGCCTTGGCCGGATCGGGCATGGAGGTCTTCTTGCCGGTCAGGAACGAGAACATGGTGTCAGTCTAGGAGGTTGCGCCGGGGTCAGTCGAAATCGAAGATCCCGCGCCCGGCCGAGAACTGCAGGACGAGGCCGCAGCGCTTGCAGATCTGCATCACGAGCTTGTGACTGGTGATGCCCCATCGGGAGTCCATCCGACCCTGTTGCTGTTCGAACTCCAGCCCGCCGCACAGCGGGCACTTGAGAACCGGGTTGGCCGTTTGTTCCGCTTGTTCCCAGGTCATGGCAGCTCCTCTCGATGCGGCCCGTGGCGAACGTCAAGGTTCACGGGACGGGACTGCCCGTGGTCATCGGCTGCGGGACGTCGCCGGCTGACTCCGGCGGGGCGTCGTCGTCCAGGCGCCGCATGTTCCGGATGCTCGGCACCAGGAGGGCGCCGAGGTTGGCGGCCAGGGCAATGGCCGACGCCAGCAGGAGGGTCGGCACCTCGCCGATGGCGTCCGCCAGCGGACCGATGATCACGAACGCAACGGGTTGGAAGGCGAGCGACACCATCCAGTCGTAGGACGATACGCGCGACAGCGAGGCCTGGGGAATGCGCTGCTGGAGCACGGTCTCCCACAGGGTGTTCGAGATGGAGATGGCGACCAGGGTGGCCATGGCCGAAATGGCGATCACCAGCACCGGCAGCGGTGGGATGAGCGAGAGGGTCCGCGTGGCGCCGATCAGCATCAGCGCGAACCCGACGGCCAACGGCCGCGCCGGCTTCCAGCGCAGCGCCACCGCTCCGCCGATGATCGCGCCCAGCGCGCCCACGGTCATGATCAGACCCCATTCCGCAGCTCCACCCAGCTCGCGATCGACGATCACCGGCCCAAGGACCATGAACGAGCCCATCGCCATGTTCGAGATGCCGAACACGAGCAACGAGCCGATGAGCCAGTCCCGCGAGCGCACTTCGTGCCACCCCTGTTTCAGTTCAGACAGGAATGACTCGCGCACCTCGGTGGCCACCGCGCGATCGATTCGCATCAGGGCGAGGGTGATCATCGAGAAGAGGTACGTCACCGCGTCGATGGCGAACACGGTGCCGGGACCGCTGGCCGCGACCAGGATGCCGGACACCGCCGGACCGATGAGGAACGCGGCGCTCCGCGACAGGGTCATCAGCGCGTTCGCCTGCTGAAGCCGTCCCGGGCTGACAACCTGTGGCATGAGCCCGGTCGAAGCCGGGACGAAGAAGGCGGACGCGGCTCCGTGCAGCGCAGCCGCGATCACGATGTGCCACACCTCCGCCGACCCGGAGAACAGGAGCACGGCAAGGCCGATCTGGACGGCGGCGCGCACGCCGTCGCTGGTCAGCATCACCAGGTTCCGCGGCAGCCGGTCGGCCCACACGCCGCCGACCAGCAGGAAGATCACGTTGGGCAGGAAGAACGCGGCGAAGACGATACCGATCTCCGTCGCCGAGCCGCCGATCGGAAAGCACGGCGAAGGCGATGGCCACGAACGACAGCCCGTCGCCGATGGCCGAGCCGGTCTGGCCCAGCCACAGGTAGCGGAAATTGCGCTCCTCGAGCGCGCCGAAGTTCTCGCGCAGGCGCTGCGTGAACCGGGTCATGGCCTGCCGATGATAGCCCGCGATGGTGACTTGACAGAGGTAAATCTGTAAGTCTAGACTAACGGTTAGTGATGGCTAACCGATCACTCCATGCATCACCGGTCCAGCTGGCGCATCCGCGGCTCCGGCCCTGGACGCCCTCGGTGCGCTGGCGGACCCGACTCGGCGACGAGTCTTCGAGCGGCTGCTGCCCGGGCCGCTCGCGGTGCACGAGATCGCCGACGGAATGCCCGTCACCCGGCCCGCCGTCTCGCAGCACCTCCGGGTGCTCGTGGACGCCGGGCTTGGTGACGGTGCGCTCGCAGGGGACACGCCACGTCTACGCCGTCAGTCCTGACGGGATGGACGCACTGCGGAGCTGGATGGATGAGTTCTGGAGCCAGCGCGCTCGAAGGATTTCGCACGGCCGCGGAGCGGGCCGCGAACGCAAAGGAGGACTGAGTCATGGCAGCGGAGATCTCGGCAATGGACAACGCAGAACGAGACGGCGACCTGGTGATCCGGAAGTCGGTGACCGTCCCGCTGTCCCAGAAGGACGCCTTCAAGTTGTTCACCGAGGGGATGGGCACCTGGTGGCCAACGCGCACCCACTCGGTCGCGGGGGAGGTGGCGCGGGCGGGGATGGATGCTCAGGTCGGTGGGGAGATCTACGAGGAAAGCGCGGACGGGAGGGTGACGTGGGGGACGATCACGGCCTGGGACGAGCCGGCCGGCTTCACATCAACGTGGCATCCCGGCTACGGCATGGAGCTGGCGACTCAGCTCACCCTCCGGTTCGTCGCCGAGGGACCGACCACCACCCGCGTCGAGCTCGAGCACCGTGGCTGGGAGATCCACGGGCAGTCGGCCGCGGACCAGTTCGCTAGCTACGCGACCGGATGGGACGCGGTGCTGGCCCGATACGTGGAACGCGCCGGCGGCTGAAGCGGAATCCCGATCCGCCCCTGCCGCCGGCGCCGAGGCCCTGAGGTCAGGGCGCCGCGGCAGCCCACTCCGCGGCGGTGGCTTCGTCGTAGACCTGCGAGTAGCCGCACGTCCACGCGAACACGTCGTCGCCGGAGATGAGGTAGCGGTCTCCGACCACCAGCAGTGGACCGCCGTCGAGGGCGACCCCGCTCTCCTCGAGCATCCCGATCCCGCCGGTCAGGGTCACCGAGCTCCCCGTATCCACGCCCCAGAAGGCGTGGTTGACGGTGAACGTGGCCTGGTCGCCGTTGATCGCGGTGACCGTGCCGTCGAACGCGAAGTCGCGGGCCTGGAGCTCCTCGAAGGAGAATTGGATGCACATCCCCGTGCCAACGCCACCATCGCCGTTGCCCGTCTGGGGCGGTGGCGCGGCTGCGCTGCCAATGGTGAGCGCCGCCACCGCGACGGCGACCACGGCCGCCCCGGAGGCGGCAATGGTCCAGCGCGCGAAGCGGGTGTGACCGGAATCGGTCTGTGGGGTGTTGTCGGCCATGCGTGCCTCCTGGATCCGGGTCCATAGTCGGTCCCGGCTGTCAGTGGGCAGCTGGTCGTCGCGGAGCGGGTTCGCCTCGCGGAGCTCGTCGATCGGATCGCGTGTCGGTGGTGTGCTCATGGTTCCTCCCGCGATGGTCGGCGGCTCGGACTGCCCTTCACCGATAGCCATGTCCGCCATCGGCTCGGACCTTTCACCAGCGCCTGCTCGAACCGGGCACGAGCCCGGTGGAGACGAATGGCCACCGCGTTGACCGATATCCCCAGCACCTGCGGCGATCTCGGCATGGCTCAGCTCCTCCCAGGCCACCAGGCGCAGCAGCTCCTGGTCGGAGGCGGACAGTCGGGAGAGGGCTTCGAGGGCTGGCTCGGCGTCGACGATCGGTGGTGCCGTGCTCATCGGCCGTTCCGTCGTCTGCTCCAGCCGGTCCTGGAGCCGCGTCCGGCGCGTGAGCCCGCGTCGCTGGTTGGCGATCGTGTTCCGGGCCACGCCGTACAGCCAGAGGCGGGCCTCGTCCCCGGCCGGCATGTCATCCAACCGGCGCCATGCGACCAGGAACACCTCGGCGACGACGTCCTCCGCATCGGCCAGGGTGGGGGAGCGGCGGGCGGCGTAGGCCAGCAACGCACGGTGATGAGCCTCGAACAGCGCCTCGAGGCGGTCGCCGGGCGCGGGGGAGCGGCTGCCCGCTGGGTCTGGCATGTGCTCGTCAGACGCCATTGGACGGCTGCGGGTTCCGGCCGTACCGGGCCATGACTTCGAGCAGCCGGTCGTGGGGCAGGGCGTTGGCCGTGATCCCGTCCCGCCCGACCATGGTTTCAGCGGCCAGCAGGCAGTTGACGATGGCCTCCTCGACAGCTTCGGTCGCGGCCAGCAGGAGGGGCGTGAGGGCCGCGCCGGCGACCATCTCCGACCGGACGGTGGTTCCCGGCCGGACCGGGCTCTCCTCGCTCGCCAGTCCGCGGTTGCCCGTACCGAAGGCCAGAAAGATGTCGCCCGACCCCAGTGACGCGTAGCACCCGACCCGCGCGGCGCCGAGTGCCGCCCGCTTGGCCAGCGCCACGCACTGGTGCGGGAGCACCGGCGCATCGGTGGCCACGATCCCGATGATCGAGCCGGCGCCGGCATCGGGCCAGGCTGTCGGGCTGCGCTCGAAGCCATACGGGCTGCTGACCTCCTCGAGGCCGATCTCCTCGCCGACCGGCACGCCGTCGATCCGCAGCTGGTCGCGGTCCCCGTAGTTGGATTGCACCAGCGCACCGACCGTCCAGCCGCCGCCCTCGGGGGGCAGTACGCGCGAGGCGGTCCCGATCCCGCCCTTGAATTCGTGGCACACCATCCCGGTCCCGCCCCCGACGTTGCCCTCCGCCACCGGCCCGCCGCTCGCCGCCTCGATTGCGGCGGTCACGTGCTCGGTCCGGATGTGCATGCCGTCGATGTCGTTCAGCATTCCATCCCACGTCTCGGCGGCGACCGGCAACGTCCATGGCAGGTGCTCCCCGGTGGTCGCCACCGCGGTTCGGACCAGCGCGTCATGGACCACGCCGATGGCGTGGGTGTTGCTCAGGCCGATGATGCTGCTCAGGAGGCCGCTCTCCTCGATCCACAGCAAGCCGGTCATCTCCCCGTTGCCGTTCAGCGAGAAGCTCCCTGCGAACAGCGGCTCGCGCCACACGTCCCCGTCGTGGGGGACGATGGCCGTCACCCCGGTGCGGATCGGTCCCTGGCCGACCACCAGCGGACCCTCGCCGGAGATGAGCGTCGTGTGGCCGACCCGCACGCCGGGGACATCGGTAATGGCGTTGTGCGCGCCCCGGTCGGCCGTGGCCGAGGCGGATACCGAGGTCACGTGCCCGGGTCATTGGTCCCTGCGGCGAGGTCGTCGGCGTATCGGTCGAGGAGATCGGAGGGGATGCGCGTCGGCCGCTGGTCGGAGCGGCGGATGCAGACCCAGATGGTCTCCACCTCGGCGAGCAGCTCCCCGTTCGGCTCGCGGCGGATCTCGGTGTGCCGCGTGGCGCGAACCCCGCCCATGGCGCCGACCCGGGTGGTGACCCGGATGAGGTCTCGGTATTCGGCTGGGCGGTGGTAGACGATGTCGGTGTTCGCGGACCGCCCACCCGATTTGGTGCTGGTCGGTCCACGCGCGCCCGTAGCCAAGGGCTTCCGCGTGCTCGGTGGCGACGACCTCGGCGTAGTTGAGGTACACGGCGTTGTTGACGTGGCCGTTCGAGTCCAGTTCGAACGTGCGCACCCGCCACTGTTCGGAGTATTCCAGCCGGTCGACGCTCGCGTCTGCGCTCACGCCGCTGAGGATACCGATGCGCCCGCTGCCGCGGGCGTCTCCGGTCGGCCTAGGGCCTGACCCGAAACGGGCGGGCCGTGACCCGGGACGACGATGTCGGCCGCTTCCAGCACCCGCTCACGGCTGGCCTCGAGCGCGGCCTGGTCGTCGGCCAGGGGATCGACCTCGGGCGTGCGGTCCGCGCGCCACCACAGGTGGGTGCACGCGACGACTCCCTCATCGGTCTCGGCCAGCAGGGTCGCGTCCTCGTTGGTGTGGCCCGGGGTCAGGATCAGCGACACGTGCGGGGAGATCCGGTGGCCGTCACCCTGGTGATCGGTCCATTCTGTTCCGTGGTAGGCCGCCCAGAAGTCGACGACCGTCGCATTCGAGAAGAGTGCCGTGTTGATCGTGTGGTCCGGATGGTGATGGGTCAGGAAGACGTGGGTCACGTCCTCCGGGGCGAAGCCCAGGCTGACGAGCGGCGCCAGGATCTCCTCGCGGTCGGCCACCATCCCGGGATCGACCACGATCAGCGCGTCACCGTCCTGGACCAGGCTGACCGTTCCGCATACACCGCGGTCGTCGACGTAGCCCTCGTGTAGGACGTGGAAGCTGGCGGCCACGCGGCGAGGCTATCCGAAGTCAGCTGCTCTGATGCGACCTCCAGAACAGCGGACGCCATAGACTGACGCTGTGATCTTCCCCGCTGGCTGGGACCGGCGCGACCGTTGGACATTGCGCTTCTTGGATCCGGATCTGGAGGAAACGTACCAGCACGCGGATCACGCGGAGGGGGTGCGGCGCCTCCGCACGACCAGTCTTGTCGCAGTAGGAGCGTGGGCGCTGGTGGCCCTCATCGGGCCCCTGGTGCTCGACATAGCACCGGGCCAAACCTGGCTGATCTCGGGTCTCATGATCATCGTGCTGTTGGCAAGTGCAGGCGTGAGTCGGTGGGCGACGACCCAGCGCCGGCGCGACGCGATTGGCATGGGGCAACAATTCGCGGCCGGAATCGCGGTGCTCGCTTTGTCGGTTGTCACCGGCACGTTTGCCGTGTATGCGCTACCCGGCATCATGGTCACCGCCGCGTTCGGCTTCTCGATCACGCGGCACCCATTCACCGGCGCGGTCGTGATGGGCAGTGCTTATTGCGGGCTGTTCGTGGTCTTCGCCCTCGCGCTTGGGCTGGCGTCGCAATTGCCCCTGCAGCTCCTCATCCTCGCCCTCGCGGTGGTGGCCGCTTGCGTGGGCGGATATACGCTGGAACGGTCGCAACGTACTGCCTTCGCACAGGGCCGGCTTGTAAGCGCGCTACGCGATCAGGTCGACCAGCTGCTCCACCGGTACCTATCGCCGGCGGTGGCAAGCGCATTGATCGAGGATCCGCGCCGCGCGGCGCTGGGCGGCGAGGAGGTCGACGTGACGGTCCTGTTCGCCGACCTGCGCGGATATACGGCCTTCGCCGAACGTCGAGCGCCCACCGAGGTTGTGTCCATGCTGAATGCTGCGTTCGAAGTGGTGGTGCCGATCGTCCTCACGGAGGGTGGCACGGTAGTGCAGTTCATGGGTGACGCTCTCATGGCTATCTTCAATGCTCCACACCCTCAGCCGGATCACGCCTTGCGGGCAGCACGCGCGGCGCTGGCGATGCAGCAAGCTGTGGGTGAGCTACCCGACGCGGGCACGCGCCCCCACTTTCGGGTCGGCCTCAACAGCGGCCCGGCACTGGTGGGCAATATCGGCGGTGCCGAATTGCGCAACTTCTCCGCAATCGGGGACACGACCAACGTAGCCGCGCGCCTGCAGACCTACGCCGCCGAGGGGAGCATTGTCATCGGTGCCAGCACCTACGACCACATTCGGGAGCAGGCGGTCGTTCGACCGCTGGGGTCGCCTGGACTGAAAGGAAAGTCGCAGCCAGTCGCGGTCTACGAGCTGATCGGGCTGCGGACTGCATCGAGTCCGCGGTGAACGTCGCGCCAGGATGGTCCGAAGTCAGGCCGATTCTTCGGTCGGCTCCTTCATGAAGTACTCGGTGAAGTCCGAGCAGCGGCCGTCTTCGGTCAGGGTCATGACCCAGATGTTGTGGTAGATGCGGGCCGGTCCGCGGGCGGTGGCCCGGTAACGGGCTTCGCATCGCGCCACCGCGACGTCGCCGTCAACGGCGAGCGGCTCGCACTCGAGGGTCCAGTCATCGGGTTCGTCGGGCTGCTCGAGCCAGGCCTCGACGATCTCCTCCACTCCATCGGCGCCGTCCGCCGCGTCCTCCCACGGGTGCCAGCGGTAGACCGCGTCCTCGGTGAACAGCTCGCGGATCCGGTCCGGGTCGTTCGTGCGCCATGCCTGCTCGTAGCGGTCCAACCAGTCCGCGACCGCCGCACGCGTCGTCATGCACCCCAGTATGAACCTGCCGTTTGCGGGGGGCCAGACCCGGGTTGGTGTTGGCTGGACGTTAGATCCGAGGCGTCCACATGTTGAGATCGTGTGGACGAGCGGCGAAGCAACCGAGAAACTGGTGGATAACCCCTATTGTGGGGATGTCAAGGGCAACCTATGATTCTTCTTGTCCCGAAGGGGCAGCACGATCCGGGTCTGAGATTGCATCAAGGTCCCGGTGACGACTCCGGAGATTGCATCAAAGGGTCGGGTGCCGTTCCTTCGGGACATTTCTTTGTGTCCGGATGCTGACCGCGTCCACCTCGTCCGGGTCGGACAGGACGAGAACCGACACGTAGCCCTCATCGCCGAGGCGCGCGAGCGACCGGCGGAGGTCGCGATCGTGGCGCCGGACAACCCCTGGCGGCACCTGCCGCCCCGGGCGCGCGGCGTTTCGCTCCAGGCTCACCTCCACCGGGATGGCGAGCACGATGCCCACCGCCGGCCTCCCGTGGGCGCGGGCCACGCGCAGCAGCCGTTTGCGAGCCCAGGGCTGGACGTTTGTCGCGTCAACCACGGTCAGCTTGCCGCTCAAGCAGGCGCTGATCGAGGTCGGCCTCGAGCCGCTCGAACGCCTCATCGGTCGCGGCCTGATCGCTGGCGTCCCCCGACACCGCCTCGCGGTACGCGTCCGATGAAAGGATCGCCTCGGCGGGGAAGTGGCGCGCGGCGAGGGTCGACTTCCCGCTGCCGGCGGCCCCGATCAGGATGACGAGAGCGTCGGATGGGATGTCGAGGGCGGTCACCCGACCCGTTCCAGCAGGTCGGCGCCCTCGTTGCGGACGTTGTTGACCGCCGTGGAGACGGGGAACATGTCGAGCGCGTCGGCGGGGAGCGGGAACAGGAGCCTCCGCAGATCGGGGAGTGGCGCCTGTTCTGACAGCCACAGGTCCCAGTCGCCGGAGTCCAGGATCACCGGCATCCGGTTGTGGATGGGTGACACGAGCTCGTTCGGGACGGTGGTGAGGATGGAGCAGGTGTAGATCCGCTCCGCGGTTTCCGGGTCACGCCAGATGGCCCATACGCCGGCCAGGGCCATCGGGTCGCCATCGCGACGCTCGACGGCGAACGGGTCACGACGACCGTCGATCCGCCGCCACTCGTAGAACGCCGCGGCCGGGATGATGAGCCGGCGTTTGGCGAACGAGGTGCGAAAGGCCGGCGTGGTCTCGACCGTCTCGGACCGGGCGTTGATCAGGCGTGCCGCGCCCTTGCGATCCTCCGCGTACCACGGCACCAGGCCCCACCGGAACGGCTCGATGAGTCGCTCCCCGTGGCGCTCGACCACGCCAGCCACCTCGTCGGTGGGGGCGACGTTGAACCGCTGTCCGGGCAGATCCACGGTCGGGCTGGCTCGGAAGATGCGTGCCAGCTCCTCGCTCGAGTGCGGCTGGGCGAACCGCCCGCACATCGGTCAGTCGCGCTCCAGGTGGTAGCCCTCGGGGAGTGCCGCGCGTGCGGCGGCCAGCGCCCTGTTCAGCTCCGCCGGACCGCTGCCGTCAGGTCCACGCAGGGTGAGCGCGACGCCGGGCGGCAGGACGGCTCCACCCTCCGATTCCCACTCGGCAACCGGCTCGGGCTTGTCCTCCGGCTGCACCGCCGGTCCCGGCGTGCGATCCGGATTCGTGTCTGTCATCGGTCCAGCCTACCCCTAGACCACGTTCAATTCGCGGAGCGGCCGGTTCTCCGCGATTCGCTCGTAGCCGAGCGGGCTCAGGTCGATGGCGCGGTACGCCCCGTGGATGATGAGCTCGGCCAGGCCTCGGCCCACGGCCGGCGCCTGCTGGAGGCCGTGGCCCGAGAAGCCGTTCGCGAACATCAGGTTGGAGATCTCCGGATGCGGTCCGATGATCGCGTTGTGGTCCACGGTGTTGACCTCGTAGTGGCCCGCCCACGCTCGCCGCATCTTCACCGCCTGGAAGGCTGGAACCCGGTGCGCGATGACCGGCCAGACCCGCTCCTCCCAGGCGGGCAGGTCGACGGTCAGGTCCAGGGTGTCCGGGTCCTCCTCCCCGTCCCGGGGAGAGAAGCCGCCGATGTAGTTCGGCTCGTCGGGACGGAAGTAGACGCCAGTGGGGTCGATGACCAGCGGCACGTCCGGGATCTCGGTCCGGCACGAGAAGGAGTACACGTTCCGGCGCCTCGGGACGACCGGCAGGTCCACGCCGGCGAATTTGGCCAGCTCCCCAGCGCGCGGCCCCGTGGCGTTGACCAGGGTCCCGCACTCGATGAGCCGCCCGTCGGACAGCATCACCGCATCCACCCGGCCGCCGAAGGACAGGATGCCGGTCACCTCGCCGGTGACGTAGGTCACGCCCGAGGCGCGGGCCGATTGCTGGAAGGCCTGCATCAGGGCGGTGGCGTCGAACCATCCTTCGCCCGCGGTCCCCAGCGAGCCGCCGGCGAGGTCCTCGGTGGTCAGCCACGGGAACCGATGCGACAGCTCGTCCGGCGACAGGATCTCGACCGAGACCTGGTGCTCGCGCTGGACCTCGTGGTTGGCCCACATGGTGGGCACCCCGGCCTCGGTGGCGAGGAACAGGTAGCCGCCCTCCACGAACCCGAAGTCGGGCGCCGACTCGAGCAGCGGGAACCACCACTCCGGGTGCTTGATGACCTGGATCGCGAACTGGCTCATCTGGATGTTGACCGGGGTGGAGAACTGCTGGCGGACCGATGCAGCCGAGAGGGTGGTCGAGGCCGTCGCGTAGGTCGGGTCGCGCTCGATGACCACCACCGAGCCCCAGAAGTCCGGATCGCGAGCGAGGAAGTAGGCCACCGCCGAGCCGACGACGGCGCCGCCCACGATGACCACGTCGGCGCGAGATGTGGCACTCATCGCTCGAATCCTAGCCTGACCTCCAAGGCTAGACTCACCCGGTGGCCAGCCGTCCCACCATCGTCACCGTCGATGACGACGTCCCGGTTCTCCGCGCCATCGAGCGCGACCTGCGGACTCGCTACGCGAAGGACTACCGGATCCTGGCCGCAGCCAGCGGAGCCGATGCGCTCGATGCCCTCCGCGAGCTGACCGTCCGCGGCGACCCGGTGGCGCTGTTCGTCGTCGACCAGCGGATGGCGACCATGACCGGCATCGAGTTCCTCACCGAAGCGATCGATCTCCAGCCTGATGCCCGCCGGGTGCTGCTGACCGCCTATGCCGACACCGATGTCGCGATCCGGGCCATCAACGAGATCCGGCTCGACCAGTACCTGCTCAAGCCCTGGGATCCGCCCGAGGAGCGGCTGTACCCGGTTCTCGACGACCTGCTCGCCGACTGGGCAGGTGGCTACCGGCCACCGTTCGTCGGGCTTCGGCTGCTGGCCGGCCGATGGGCGGCACGGGGCCACGAGATCCGCGACTACCTGACCCGCAACCAGGTCCCGTACCACTGGCTCGATCCCACGACCGATGCCGAGGGCCGGCAGGTGGCGCTGGCGGCCGGGGTGGCGGACGCGGAGCTCGATCCCGCCGTCCCGATCGTCGTCCTCGAGGACGGGACGGTGCTCCGCGACCCGTCGGTGCGCCAGATCGCCGATGCGGTGGGAATCCAGACCACGGCCGCCCTGCCGTTCTACGACCTGGTCATCGTCGGTGGCGGGCCGTCCGGGCTGGCGGCCGCGGTGTACGGGGCGTCGGAGGGGCTGAAGACGGTCCTCGTCGAGCGCGAGGCGCCCGGCGGGCAGGCCGGCACCACCAGCCGGATCGAGAACTACCTCGGATTTCCCGCCGGCCTGTCGGGCGGCGATCTCGCCCGCCGGGCGCTGGCCCAGGCGCGCCGGCTGGGAGCCGAGATCCTGTCGCCGCGCGAGGTGACCGCCATCCGTCGCGCCGACCCGTACCGGTATGTCGGCCTGGACGACGGGTCGGAGATCAGCTGCCACGCGGTGGTGATCGCCAGCGGGGTGAGCTACCGACAGCTCGACATCCCCGGCGCAGCGGAGCTGGCCGGCGCCGGCGTGTACTACGGGGCGGCGGTGACCGAGGCGGTCCTGTACCGCGACCTGGAGGTCGGGGTGGCGGGCGGCGGCAACTCGGCCGGCCAGGCGGCGGTGTACCTGGCCCGATTCGCGGAGCGGGTGCTGCTCATGGTGCGCACCACCGAGCTGTCGTCCATGAGCCAGTACCTCATCGACCAGATCGCGGCCACGCCCAACATCGAGGTCCGCTACCAGACCCAGGCCACCGCCCTGACCGGGGAGGAGCACCTGGCCAGCGCCACGCTGACCTGCACCACCGGGCCGGAGCCCACCCACGAAACGCTGCCCCTGGCCGCCCTCTTCGTGTTCATCGGCCAGCAGCCACGGACCGAGTGGCTCCCGGACGAGATCAACCGCGACGACGGTGGCTTCATCTCGACCGGGCCCGGTGCCTCCGGCGACGGCGCCCGCCCGGCCGGCTGGGCCCTCGATCGTGACCCGTACCTCCTCGAGTCCAGCGTGCCCGGGATCTTCGCCGCCGGCGACGCCCGGGCCCGGTCGGTGAAGCGGATCGCCAGCGCCGTCGGCGAGGGCTCGATGGCCATCCAGTTCGTCCACCAGTACCTCGCCACGCTGTGAGCATGCCGGTGAGCTCCGAATGACCACCGACCAGGGCGAGGGTCTCCTCCAGCAGCTCCGGGCATCCCCGCTGTTCGCGGACGTGCCCGATGCGCCACTCCAGAAGCTGGCGGAGACGGCCGAGCCGGTCCATCTCCGCCCGGGTGAGCAGCTCATTCGCGAGGGCGACCCCGCCGAGGAGCTGTACGTCGTGGTCAACGGTGAGCTGGAGATCCGCAAGCAGTCGGGCAAGGCGGAGGTCGCCCTCACGCGGGTCGGCCCCGGTTCCATCCAGGGCGAGATCGCCGCCTTCGAGCGCAGCCGCCGGATGGCATCGGTCTATGCCGTGGGCGAGTGCGACGTCCTGCGCCTGCCCTTCGAATCGGTGCGCGCCATGCTGGCTGCCGACCCGGACGTGGCCACCGCCCTCCTGCGGACGGTGACCTCCCGGCTGCGCGGCATCGAGGAGGCGCTCCGGCAGCGGGAGAAGCTTGCCGCGCTCGGCACCCTGGCCGCCGGTCTCGCCCATGAGCTGAACAACCCGGCCGCCGCCATCCGCCGCTCGGCCGACGAGCTGGCGGAGGTCACCGCCGAGCGGAACGCGGCGGTGGTGGGCATTACGGCGGGCGTTCCCCAGCTCGCAGCCCTGGTGGCGGCGACGCCCTCGGCGGCGGGCGAGGATCTGGACGCGCTGGCACGGGCCGACCGGACCGATGAGATCGCGGCTGCGCTGCGCGCAGCCGGCCTGTCCGAGGACGACGGGCCGGATGACGCCGCCGGCCGCCTGACCTCAGCCGGCTGGACGGCGGACGACCTCCGCCGGGCGCTGGCCGGCCTCGAACCGACCGCCATCCCGGCCGCGGTCAGCTGGTTGTCGAGCGTGGCCGCCGGCCACGAGCTGCTGGCCGAGATCCAGATGGCATCGGGCCGGATCAGCGCCATCGTCGGCGCCACCAAGGGCTACGCCTACCTCGACCAGGCGCCGGTCCAGCGCTTCGCGGTGACGAAGGGGATCGATGACACGCTCGTCATCCTCGAGCACAAGCTCGGGGACATTGCCGTCCACCGCGACTACGCCCCCGACCTGCCCGAGATCGAGGGCTGGGGGAGCGAGCTGAACCAGGTCTGGACGAACATCCTGGACAACGCGATCGACGCCATGAACGGCCACGGCGAGATCACGATCGGCGTGACCCGGACCGATGGCGGCGGGGTGACCGTCCGGATGTGCGACAGCGGCCCCGGCATCCCGCCGGAGACGCTGGCCAAGCTGTTCGAGCCGTTCTTCACGACCAAGCCAGTCGGGGGTGGGGTCAGGGCTCGGGCTTCACCTGAGCAACAACATCGTCGTCCAGCATGGCGGGACGATCGATGTCGAGTCGAAACCGGGGCTGACCTGCTTCGAGGTCAGCCTGCCAGCGACCCTGCCGAGCCCAGCAACCGGCTAAGCCGATGCCGATGGCGGGCGACGAACCCGTACATCGGTTCGACCAGCCGATTCACGACCGGGAGCCGGCCGAGCCGCGCGAAGATCCTCAGCCTGGGCACGATGTCCGCGATCCGCAGCACGGCCGCCGCCCCCGAGCTCACCGTCGTCCCATTGGCCTCAATGACGTGGAGTGCCGAGCTGAGCTCCCGTGGGCCGATGGCCGCCGCGAGTTCGGGATGGTCACTAGGCAGGTCCTGGTAGGGGATCCATCGGATTTTGCGCCCGTGGTACACGCCCTTGACTCGGGCCACCGATTCCAGACACAGCGGGCACTCCCCGTCGTAGCACACTGTCACCTGGGTGGTCGCGCCCGAGCCGCGACCGTTCGGCGTTGGCCTCCGCGAGCGACGCGCGGTCACGCGTCCTCGCGCGGCCCGGTCACCGTGGGCGCCTGGGAGACGATCAGGCGGGCTCTCGTCGGAAGATGTTGATCCCCCACAGGATGATCACTTCCAGGATGCTCCAGCCGGCGAGTGCGACCAGGGCGGCCAGATCCAGGATCGAGCCGCTGGCGGCGAGGGCATCAGTCCCCAGGACCCCTTCGAACGGTGCGACAAACAGCTGGCTGAACGAGTAGATCGCCGAGACGAGCCCGTTGCTCTCCTGGGCGTCGATCAGCAACAGCACGATTCGCGCCACGATCAGGATCTGGATGATCCCGAAGATCAGGACGACGACCCGGCGGGCCGTTTCGCCGCCACTCGGTCGCGTCTCTACGGTGTGAGTGGTCTGCGAGGCCACCGGCGGCGAGGCCCCGACCGGGTCCTCGGTCACCACGGTCTTGTGCTCTTCACGGGTCATGGCTTCCTCCTCTATCCTCCTCAGCTCGTCAGGCGGGCTCGCGTCGGAAGACGTTTACCGACCACAGTATGATCATCTCCAGGAGGCTCCAACCGGCGAGGGCGACCAGGGCGGCCAGATCGAGGATCGAGCCGCTGGCGGCCAGGGCGTCGGTGCCGAGCACCCCCTCGAATGGTGCGACGAAGAGCTGGCTGAAGGCGTAGATGCCCGAGACGAGCGCGTTGCTCTCCTGGGCGTCGATCAGCAGCAATACGACGCGCATCACGATCAGGACCTGGATGATCCCGAATACCAAGACGACGATCCGGCGTGCCATCTCGCCGCCGCTCGGTACGGTCTCTACCGTGTGATGCGTTTCCGAAGCCACCGGCGCCGAGGCCCGCAGCGGGTCCTGGGTCACGATGGTCCGGTGTTCTTCGCGGGTCATGACGTTCCTCCTCAGCCAATTCGGCTGCACAGGTCCCGCCATCGTCCCCGATCGCGGCCATCCGGACCGTTACGGGGCGACCGGGTGGGCGTGACAACGGCGCAACAGTTCGTGCGTGGCGGTTGACAGCCGCGAAGCGCGCGGCGTAGCGTGCCGCTCACAGTTGAAGAGGGCGACGATCGGGACGAGTACCCGGTCAAGCGGGCCTCCAGGGAGCCGGGAGCAGTGAGACCCCGGCGGCAACGTGACCGACGAATGGACCCGTGAGCTCCGAGGACGAACCCGCCTCAGACCGAGGACATCGGTCGGGCGCCAATAGTCATCGGCGGAGAGGCACCGATAGCGAAGCCGAGGTCATCGCGGCGGGGAACCGACGCCGTGGCCGAATGAGCCCGGTCGAGAACACCGGGGAACAAAGGTGGCACCACGGGAGACCCCCTCGTCCTTTGGGACGGAGGGGTCATGTTGTTCTCTGGAGGTTCCACCAATGGCCACCGCAGCGACGGAGACCCAGCGCCGGTTCATGCTCCCCGACAGCGAGCTGCCGACGCACTACTACAACATCGCAGCCGACTTACCCGAGCCGCTGCCCCCGCCCCTCCATCCGGGCACCAGGGAGCCCATCGGTCCGGAGATGCTCGCGCCCCTGTTCCCGATGGAGCTCATCAAGCAGGAAGTCAGCGTCGAGCGGTTCATCGAGATCCCGGAGCCGGTGCGGGAGGTGTACCGCATCTACCGCCCCTCCCCGCTGATCCGGGCACTGGGCCTGGAGCGGGCGCTCGATACCCCGGCTCGAATCTATTACAAGTACGAGGGCGTCTCGCCGGCCGGCTCGCACAAGCCGAACACGGCCGTGGCACAGGCCTACTACAACCAGGCCGAAGGGGTACGCCGCCTGACCACCGAGACCGGAGCGGGCCAGTGGGGGAGCGCCCTGGCCTTCGCCGGAGCGCTGTTCGGGATCGAGACCAAGGTGTATATGGTCAAGGTCTCGTACGAGCAGAAGCCGTTCCGACGGAGCTTCATCGAGACCTTCGGCGCCGAGGTCGTGGCCTCGCCCTCGACCCAGACCAACGCCGGCCGGCAGATCCTGGCCGCCGACCCGGACTCGACCGGTAGCCTGGGCATCGCCATCAGCGAGGCCATCGAGGAGGCCGCCGGCCGCGAGGACACGAAGTACTCGATCGGCAGCGCGTTGAACCATGTCCTCCTCCACCAGACGGTCATCGGTCAGGAGGCGATCAAGCAGATGGAGCTGGCGGGCGATGTGCCCGACGTCGTCATCGGCTGCGCGGGCGGGGGCTCGAACTTCTCGGGCATCGCCTTCCCGTTCCTGCGCGAGAAGCTCGAGGGCCGCTCGTCCATGCGCTTCCTGGCGGTGGAGCCGGCGTCCTGCCCGAGCCTGACCCGAGGCGAGTATCGGTATGACTTCGGCGATACGGTGGGGATGACCCCGCTGCTGAAGATGCACACCCTGGGCCACGACTTCCGCCCGGCACCGATCCATGCCGGCGGGCTGCGCTACCACGGCATGGCGCCGCTGGTCTCGCACCTCTACGAGCTGGGGTTCCTCGAGGCGCGGGCCTACGGCCAGAACACGTGCTTCGCGGCCGCCATCCAGTTCGCGCGGACCGAGGGGATCATCCCCGCGCCGGAGTCCAGCCACGCCATCCGCGCGGCCATCGACGAGGCGCTCGAAGCCCGCGAGGCGGGGGAGTCGCGAGTGATCCTGTTCAACCTCTCCGGCCACGGCTACTTCGACATGGCAGCGTACGACCAATACCTGGCCGGCCAGCTGACCGATGTCGAGTACGAGCCGCTCCCCGCCGGGGCTGAGGCGGAGGCCGAAGCCGTCGCCGTCTGACCAGGTTTTCAGACCGATGCGACGGACGGGGTACGGATTCGTTCCGTACCCCGTTCTCAGTTGTGGCGCTACCCTTGGGCATGGCCCGAGCGACATGGAACGGCACGGTCATCGCCGAGAGCGACCGGTATGAGGTCGTGGAAGGCAACGTCTACTTCCCGCCCGAGACCGTCCGGTCCGAGTTCCTGAAGCCCAGCGACACCCACACCGTGTGCTGGTGGAAGGGAACCGCGAGCTACTACACCCTGGTCGTGGAGGGCGCCGAGAATCCCGACGCCGCCTGGTACTACCCCGAGGCTTCGGACAAAGCGAGCCATATCGAAGGCTTTGTCGCGTTCTGGAACGGGGTCACCGTCGAGCCCTGAACCGGCCCCGCGCGCTGGGGCGGCGGTCTAGAGCAGGGCGCTCCCGCTGAGCTGGAGTCCGTACCCCGCGATACTGAGCTCGAGCATGCTCGCGTCCACGGTGTAGCCGACGACGTCGGCGCGCAGGACCCGGAGGATCGCGGCTTCCATCTGTGCCGGCGCGCCCTCGCACGCCATCCGGGTCAGGGCGATGTCCCCGAAGCGGATGGTGACCTGCCGGATGTCCGCCGCGCCATTCCCCGAGTTGCAGCCGGTGTTCACCATGACCAGCCCGTCCTCGGTGAACACGATCGTGGCCGTGACACCCTCGGGAACGCTCGACACGGCGTCGCCGCTGAACGAGGGCGGTGACCGTCCAGACCGGGCCAACGAGCGGCAGGTCCGGCTCCGCGACCTCGCGGTCGAGGAGGGTGATGATCGTCTCGTCGTCCTCGAGGACGAGCTCGTCACCCTCCGTGCTGATGAGCGGCTGGGAGCCCAGGAAGCCGAAGAGCCACTGGTCCTGCTCCTCGAGGTCCGGCTGGCAGGCCATCTCGGTCATGGCCCCCTCGGTGATCGCGAGCACGCCGCCGTCGATGCGGTACATCGCGCCGAAATGGTTGCACCCGGCGTTGGCGGTCATCATCCCCTCGGCCGAGAATCCGATCCGGATCTGGGTGCCGTCCACCAGCGCGAAATCCACGCCGCCGACCGTGACCGACGCGGAGACGAAGTCGCGACCCGCGAGGACCGGATTGCCGCCGAGGCCGGGCACGATGCCGCACGCCGCCGTGAGTACGACCAGCAGCGCAGCAGAACACATTCGTGAGATGGTCATCCCGTGCAAGTGACGCTCCCCTCGTCCGTGCAGTTCCCCATCATGCCAATCGGCGAATGAACTGTGAAGTTCGGACTTCAGATCACCTCGTTCACCTGGCCGGGCGGCGCAGACGCCATCGGTCCCACCCTGGCCCGCGTGGTGAGCACCGCGGACGAGGTCGGGTTCGACTCGATCTGGGTCATGGACCACTTCTTCCAGATCCGCGGCGTCGGACCGCCGGAGGCGCCGATGCTCGAGGGCCAGACCGCCCTGGGCTTCATGGCCGCCCACTCCGAGCGGGCTCGCTTGGGCCTGATGGTCGGCGGCATCCACTACCGCCCGCCGGGGGTATGGATCAAGGCCACCACCACCCTCGACGTCCTGTCCGGGGGACGGGCCTGGTTCGGCATCGGTGCGGCGTGGAACGAGGCCGAGTCCATGGCGCTCGGCTGGCCGTTCCCGCCGCTGCGCGAGCGGTTCGAGATGCTCGAGGAGACCCTCCAGATGGCCCACGAGATGTGGTCCGGTGGGAGCGGCAGCCAGGGCCGCCACGAGGGGAAGCACTTCACCGCCACCCGGCTCCTGAACTCGCCGCAGTCCATCAGCCGGCCCCGGGTGCCGATCATGATCGGCGGCGGCGGAGAGCGAAAGACGCTGCGCCTGGTAGCCCAGTACGCGGACGCCACCAACGTGTTCGGCGACCCGGACGGGCTGCGACACAAGTACGCCGTCCTGCGGGAGCACTGCGAGCGGCAGGGGCGCCCGTACGAGGAGATCGAGCGGAGCGTGCTGAAGAGCGTGGATCCCGAGCGCGACCCGGCGGCGGCCATCGTCGAGCGCTGGGGCGCCCTGGCCGAGGCCGGTGCACAGCACGTCATCTTCAGCGTCCGCGGCGTGAACGACACGAGCCGGCTGGAATGGCTCGGATCGGAGGTCTTTCCTCAGCTGCGCGACGTGTAGGCTGGCGTCGGAGGGCAGGCCGATGAGCTATCCGAACACCGCGCCGATCAGCGGCGCCGAGAAAGGCTGGGGCCTGGTCCTGGCCGTCATCTCATTCCCGCTCGGGCTGCTCGTGCTCATCGGTGCGCTGGCCAACCGGGGCTGGGCGCGATGGATCGGCCTGGTCCTCGGCGTGCTGGTCGGGAGTATTGGGATCGCGACAGCCATTTGGTTACTCGTCGTCTTCCTGCCCGAGCAGGGTGCGAGCTACCCGTTCGGGCCGTGGTTCGTGTTCCTGGCGGGGCTGATCGCGGTTCTCGGCCTGCTGGCGGCACGGGCGTTCCGACACGGCCTGCGCCGGACCGATACCGAGGAGGACGCCGCCTAGCCGCCGGCCAGCAGGATCAGTCGTCTGGCATCTGGCGTCGGGAGCCGACCGGGCGATCCGCGGTCGGGAACGAGAACGTGTCGGCCGCGACCCACCACTCCATGACGTCGTAGGCCAGCCGCCCGGCCTGGACCGACGGGTCGCCGTCACTCAGGCGCCGGGCCTCCTCCGGACCGCAGGCGAAGATCGACAGGCCACGGAGCGACGCATCGGACTGCTCGCCGAGCGGCCCGTTCGCGACCAGGACTCCCTCGCGCCTGAGGTTGGCGCGATAGGCGAGGTGCCGGGCCTGGAGCGCGTCGAGCTCATCGTCGGGCAGCTCGGGCGCATCGGCCGGGCGGCGAAGCAGGACGAGGGTGTAGACGTCGAACGCGTCGGGGATGTTCGGATCGCGCGGCACGATGGGTCAGTCCTTCACGATCCGATGAGCTGGGATCTCGACCTCGGCGATGGGCCGAACCTCGCGCTCTCCGGTGGCCCGATCGGTCACCTCGGCCCCCCCGGCGGCCAGGGAGCGGGTCGAGATGGTGACGATGGTCGGCATGCCCAACAGCTCGGCATCGGTCAGCTTCACGCCGGGTGACTCGTCGCGGTCGTCGTACAGCACGTTCACGCCGGCATCGGTCAGCCGCTGGTACAGGCCCTCGGCCTGCTCGGCCACGGCGGGATCCTTCATCGCGCCCAGCGCCACCAGGTGCGCGGGGTACGGAGCGACCTCGCGGGGCCAGATGATGCCCTTGTCGTCGTGGTGCGCCTCCACGATGCAGGCCACGTTCCGCCCGAGGCCGATCCCGTACGAGCCCATGATCACCAGCTGCCGGCTGCCGTCCTCGGCCAGGAAGGTCGCGCCCAGCTTCTCGGTGAAGTCGGTCCCGAGCTTGAAGATGTTGCCCACCTCGATCCCGTGGCGAAGGACGAGCGGCTGCCCGCACTGGGGGCAGGGATCGCCCTCGCGAGCGTTGGCGATGTCCACCACCAGGTCCGGCGGTGTAGTCGCGGCCGTGGTTCACGTTCAGCAAGTGGAAGCCGTGACGGTTCGCGCCGGCCACCAGGTTCGGTGAGCGGGCGACCAGGTCGTCGACGACCACCACCGTGTCGTGCGCCCCGATGGGCGAGGCGTAGCCCGGCTCCATGCCGGCGGCCGTGATCTCCTCGGGGTGCGCGGGGCGCATGCCGCCGATGGCCTTCACCGCGTTCGCGAGCTTGGTCTCGTTGACCTCGTAGTCGCCGCGCACGACGGCCGTCACCATCCGCCCATCCCCGGTGATGAAGAACGTGGCCTTGGCCGTGCGGTCGGTGCCAACCCCCAGGTGGGCGGCGAGGGTGGCGATGGTGTCGGCTTCGGGCGTCGCCACCTCCTCGGTCGGCCGGGGTTCCTCGGCGGGCGGTTCGGGCTTGGCGGGGGCCGCAATCTGCTGGTTGGCCGCGTACCCGCACGCGTCGCACAGGACGAGGGTGTCCTCGCCGTGCTCGTTGATGACCATGAACTCGTGGGCCAGGCTGCCGCCCATGATCCCGACGTCGGCACCCACCACCACCGTCTGCAGTCCCGAGGCGGGCGAAGATCCTCTCGTACGCCTGGTAGTGGAGCTGGTAACCGTGGTCCAGGCCGGCCTCGTCGGCGTCGAGGGTGTAGCTGTCCTTCATCACGAACTCGCGGACCCGGATCAGCCCGCCACGCGATCGGGGCTCGTCGCGGAACTTGGTCTGGAAGTGGTACACGATGGCCGGAAGCTGGCGGTACGACTTCACGATGTCGCGGAGGAGGTTGGCGACCACCTCCTCGTGGGTCATGGCCAGCACCATGTCCCGCCCGCCGCGGTCCTTGAACCGGACCAGCTCGGGGCCGATCTTCTGGTAGCGGCCCGACTCCTTCCACAGCTCGGCGGGATGGACCACCGGCATCTCCATCTCCTGCCCGCCGATGGCGTTCATCTCCTCGCGGATGACCTGCTCGACTCGCTGGGTGACCGCGAAGCCGAGCGGCAGCAGGGAGTAGATGCCCGAGCCGAGCTGCCGGACATAGCCGGCCCGCACGAGGAGCTTGTGCGACGACCATCTCGGCATCGGCCGGGTCGTCGCGGAAGGTCGTGAAGAACAGGCGGCTCAGGCGCATTGGCCGCCTAGGATACCGATGCGACCCGCCGCGCCGATACGACCTAGGCCATGGGCGCCATCTCGTGGCCCGGCATGTGATGCTCCGTCGCCCGGAGCTGGCCGAGCGGTACGAGGGCCACGACCAGGAGACCGATGCTCGCGATCAGCAGGCCGTCGATGCCCCGCCAGTCGGCCGCCACGCCGGCCACCACCGCGCCGATGATCTGGCCCAGGGCCAGGAACACCGAGTACAGGCCCATGATCGCGCCCCGCCGGCCGGGATAGCCCTCGCTCACGTCGGAGAGGAAGCCCAGGGCGGCCGGAGTGGCGCCGGCCAGCACGAACAGGCCGATGAGCGATCCCACACCGATGCTGACCACGAGCCACGGCGGGAAGCCAGTGGAGTGGTTCAGCACGATCAGGGCGGCCACGAACGCCACGCCGCCCGCCAGCCCGATCCCGATGATCGTGGTCCGCCGCAGGCGGGTGAAGCGGTTCCCCCAGAACAGGAGGCCGGAGAACAGGACGAGGAGGCCGACGCCAAAGGCCAGGCTCGCCTGCCACGGCTCGATGCCCTGCATCAGGACCTGGTCGGAGAACTCGGGCGCCGGTTCCTGGACGAGCTGGAAGATGGCCTGCGTGCCCCACGATCCGAGGAGCGCGTTCAACGCGATCCAGGTCGGGGCCAGGAGCCACACCGGCCGGCTGCGCAGGATGTCGCGGTAGCGCCCGAGGTGGAACAGTGACTCGGGAATGGGCTCTTCCCCGGGCGCGACGGGCACGTGCTCGGGCAGGTCCTCGACGCCGTAGCGGAGGATGAGGAAGGTGATGCCCGTAGACCAGGGCGTTGAGGTAGAACGCGGTAGGCCCGATGGCCGAGTACAGAAAGCCGGCCACCACCGAGCCCACGCCCACCCCGCCCAGGGTCGCCACCTCGAAGCGCGCCACCACCTTGCCCCGCAGCGCCTGGCTGCGGGAGGTGGCGATGGCGATATACCCCAGCGCGGCCGGCACGCTGGCCGCCGCCGCCGCGCCCTCCAGGAACCGGGTGGCCCCGAGGAGTGGAACGCTGGTCGTGAGCGCGGTGGCGATGACCGCGATCCCGCCCATGATCGGTCCCGGCTGCATGAGCCGGTGGGTGCCGAACCGATCGGCCAGCATCCCGAAGAACGGGGAGAGGATGAGCTCGGCGCCGAAGTAGAGCGCACCCATGACGCCCGCCGTGAGCGCCGTGACCTCGGGACCCCCGAACGTGGGCAGATCGGCCAGGTAGTAGAGGAGCAGAGCGCCGGTGAGCCCGGTCGAAAAGCGCAGCGTGAAATTTCCGAGCAGGACGGCGCCGATCGAGCCGATCACGAAGATGAACGAGTCTACGGGAGCGCGGCGTAGGAGAATTGATCCGCCATCAACATGCACCCCGGGAGGTTGCCGTGTCTGCACGCGTCGTCCACTTCGAGCTCCCTGCCGACGACCCCGACCGCGCCGCGAAGTTCTATGCCGATGCCTTCGGCTGGAAGGTCGAGAAGTGGGGCGGTCCCACCGACTACTGGCTGGTGACGACCGGGGAGGACCCCGAGCCGGGGATCGACGGGGGCATCGGCCGTCGCCAGGATGCCGACGACCAGATCACGAACACCATCGACGTTCCCGACCTGGACGCCGCGGTGACCGCGGTGGAGGCCGCCGGCGGCACGATCACCCGACCGAAGGGACCGGTCCCGGTGTTGGCTGGCTGGCCTACGCCACCGATACCGAGGGCAACCCGTTCGGCATGATGCAGGCCGACGAGTCGGCTGCCTAGCGCCCCCCAGGCTCAGGAGGGCGCGGCCTCGAACGGAGGCTCGGAGGCGGGCGGCTCGGGGGTGGGTGGTTCGTTGGTGGCGGGCGGCGGGGTCTCGTGGCTCTTCCGACGCCGCCGGGCGGCCAGCGTGACGCCGCCAACGCCCACCAGCAGGAGGCCGCCGGCGATGGCGACCCGCTCCCGTCCTCGGTCGTCGGCCTCGGCCAGGGTCGTGAGCACCGCCTCGGCATGCTCCGTGGCACGGCCGTGGTCGCCGGCCTCCCAGGCGACGCGAGCGGCGTCGAGCTCGTCCGCCGGCTCGGCCAGCAGGAGACCGATCCAGTCGAGCAGCTCGGGCTCGACGGCAAGCCCGCGCGTGGCGTCGGAGATGAGCTCGAGCGCGAACAGCTCCTTGTTGGCTTCGGTCAGGGCGGCCGAGAGACCGCCAGTCCCCTCGAACGCGGCCTGCAGCTGGTTGGGCGGATCGAGCGACAGCTCGTCGGCGAGGGTGTCCAGCTCTCCGGCCAGCTCCAGCACCCGGTCGGCGGTATCGAGCTCGGCCGTGGCTTCGTCGAACTGCCAGCTGCCCATCGCGTAGCGGATCTGCTCCGGCAGCTCCCACGGCCCGGCCGCGGCCACCACGTCAACGTAGCGCTCACGGGCCGCCGCTCGCTCGGACAGCATGGCCTCCTCCTCGGGATCCACCACCCACGCGATCCACAGGTCGTCGTACGCCACCGCGGTCCGCTCCTCCAGCAGGTCCAGTAGGCGCTGCCAACCTTCCTGGGCCAAAGCCACCCCGGTCCGGGGCGTCGCGGCGCGGTGCATGGGCTGGTAGGCCAGCTCGCCGTTCGCGGCCGCCTGCCAGACCGCCCGAAGGCCGTCGTGATCGGTCCGTTCGAAGATCCGCTCGGCGAGGTAGTAGGAGGCGGTATAGGCGAAGACTTCGACATCCTCCGCTTCGACGCCGATGCCCTCCCAGTCGTTGAGCGGAATCTGGGACGCCAGCAGGTCATCGGTCAGGCCAAAGGTGTCGCCGGTGACGCCGATTGCCTCCGCCGAATGCACGGCGTAGAACTCCGCCCACGCTTCTCCGATCCATCGCTCGGCGAAGAGCTCGCGGTTGAACCAGATGTGCGCGGCCTCGTGGAGGGTGACCGTCCCGTCGGCGTCGTAGCGGACGTTGATCGTCTCCGTCTGGCTGTTGTAGATGCCGGCGTAGTCGCCGAGCCGGTTGGCGGACTCCTCGACCTTCAGCGCGCCGGCGACGGGCCAGGGCAGGCCGATGAGCTCGTGGAGCGCGGGCAGGCCAGCGGTCATGAGCTCGATGATCCGGACGCCCCACTCCGGATCATCGTCCCAGGCATGGACGATGACATCGGCCGCGATGTCGCCCACCAGGACCGAGAACGGGGTGGCAGTGAACACGCCCGGCCGCTCGGCCGTGACGTAGGCGAACCAGCTCGGGCTGTTCGAGACGTCTGCGGTCAGCCGAACCGTCCCGTCGCCATCGACGTTCTCGATGAGCGGGCCGCCGTACACGGCCGGGATGAAGGTCGGCGGCAGGACGACCGTCACGCTGCCCCCCTCGGCCTCCGGGCTGCCGAAGGCCCAGACCGGGAAGGCCACCACGCTGTTGCCGATCCGGAAGTCGCGGTCGGCGGCACCGCCCCGGTCGACCATGTCGAAGGTGATCTGGTAGGTGTAGCTGTCGCCGACGAACACCTGCTCCGAGAATCCGACGTCCACCCGCACCTGGTCGGCGCTCGCCGTGACGGTTGTCTCCAGGGCCTCGCTCCCGGCGGTGGCGGTCACGTTGGTCGAACCGGGTGGAATCGAGAAGCTCAGGCCGGCGTAGTAGACCGGACCTTCCGGCGCGTCCTCCTCGAAGGAGGTCGAGACCGCGTCGATCGTGACGTGGACGAGGCCGTTCTCCGGTTGGACGCCGTAGTTGGCGTCCATGACCGTGACCAGGCCGCCGCCCGCGCGAACGACCGGAGCGCCGACGGGCACGAGAATTCCCCCCGACGCGAGCGCGAGGGCGAGCGCCAGGCCGGTCGCGAGCCGCCGACGGCGGGACACCGCTACACCGTAACCCGGCGCGCGGTCAGGCGCGAACAGGCACAAGCCCGGGCGCTGAACCCGGGCTCGCGAGGGTGTTTGGGTCGGGTGGACTGACCGATGCGGGTCAGGCGGATTGAGCCAGGCCCTCCAGGCCAAACGCGGTTTCCAGGGCGGCCATCGGCCGGAAGCCGACCGCCGCGCGGGGCGGCTGACCCTTCTGGAAGTAGGCCACGGTCGGGATGCTCATGATCCCGAAGTGGGCCGCGGTATGCGGGTTGGCGTCGACGTCCAGCTTGTAGACGTCAACGTGGCCGGCGTACTTCTCCGCGATCTTGTCGATCTCCGGGGCGACCAGCCGACACGGACCGCACCAGGCGGCCCAGAAGTCGACGATCACCGGGCGCTCGGCCTGCGTCACCAGCTGCTCGAAGGTCGCATCGGTGACCTCGGGGACGTTGGAGGACATGTCTGGCTCGGTTCCTTTCGTGGGTTCGTGAGCGAGGCGCCGATCAGCCGGCGACCCGCTGGAGCGCGCCGACCAGGTCAATGACCTTTGGGTCGGCAATGCGATACAGGACAGTGCTGCCCTTGCGCCGGCTGGCGACGATGCCAGCCGAGCGCAGGACGGCAAGGTGTTGGCTCATGTTCGGCACCTGACACTCGACACAGCGGGACAGGTCTCCTACCGATCGCTCGCCGCCATCAGCGAGGTTCTCGAGGACGCGAAGTCGCTTGGGGTCCGCCAAGGCGCGGGCCACTGCTGCGGAACGGTCGCGCTGCGCATCGATGGGAAGTGCTGCGGTGGCCATGACGCCGTGCATCATATCAGTACTTGCGCAATCGCGCAAGTCCTTGCGAGGAGGGTAGTTTTCGGAGCTTCGGGAATCGCGACGGCCTAGTTGTCACGAACCACGCTCAAGGTTCCGGGCATGACTGTTCACCTGATCTGCCCCTGGTGCGCCGACGAGGTCGCGTTCGAGGTCGACCACGATTCCGATGAGCTGCTCTGCAGCGCATGCGGGACCAGCTTCGACTTCGCGCCCGATCCCGCGGTGACCTACGCCCTCCTCTACGAGGCGGCCTGAACCTCAGCTCCTGGGCGTGGCGCTGATCTCGATCCGCTCGATGCGGTCACCGGGATTGGCATCTCGTCCCGGGTCGCGCTCGCGGAGGGCGTTCACCACCTCCATCCCGTTCGTGACACGGCCGAAGACCGTGTGCTTCCCGTCGAGGTGCGGCGTCGGTCCGAAGGTAATGAAGAACTGGCTGCCGTTCGTGTTTGGTCCGGCGTTGGCCATGGACAGGACGCCCGGGGCGTCGTGGCGGCGCGAGGAACCGAACTCGTCGCCAAACTGGTAGCCGGGCCCGCCTCGGCCGGTGCCAGTCGGGTCGCCACCCTGGGCCATGAAGCCCGGGATGACGCGATGGAACGTCGTGCCGTCATAGAACCCGCCGCGGGCCAGGTTCACGAAGTTCTCGACGGTCAGCGGCGCGTCGGCCGCGAACAGCTCGACGTCGAACTCGCCTCGTTCGGTCACGAAGTGGGCGGCGTAGTTCTGGGAGAGGTCAAGGTCGCCGGTGGGGGCGCTCGGTGCCATGGAGCTTTCCTCGTCCTGGGCGGGTGCCCGCGGATGCTACTCGACCAGCAGCGCTTTGGCCGTTTCGCGTGAGGAGTTCCACCCCTGCCACGCATCGCTGAACGGCTGCTGGGCCAGGTAGAGCGCGGAATCGCCGAGGGCGGCGGCCACCTCCGTGCGCTCCGGCTCCGGCAGCTGGGGCAGGGCGTTGGCCATCACGATGTCGGCGTCGGTGCCCAGCGAGGAGAGGTAGTACACGTCCAGGCCCGTCTCGCCACCGGCCGGCACGAGCGACGGATCCACGGCACGCGCGACGTTTTGCGCGGCGATGAACTGGACGGGACCGATGAGGTTGAATCCGATGCCGAACACCACCGACAGCACGACCATGACATGGAGCAGCCACCGGGTCCGGTTGGTCGCGAGCGCGCCGATGGCGGCCAGAGCACCGATCGCCAGCCAGCCGATGGCGGCCAGCACGTAGAAGCGGAGCTCCGTCCATCCATACGCTTCCTGGTAGAGCCGGAGACGGAGGAGCGAGGAGCCCAGCACCACGATGGTCAGGCCGACCAGCACGATGGCGGCGACGACATAGGCGCGCGACCGTCGCGTGACGAGCGCCTCGAGGCCCAGGATCAGCCCAGCCACCAGGAACGCGACGGCCAGCAGCTCGAAGAAGCCGCGACGCGCGTACTCGGCGTAGGTCATTCCGGTCGTGGCCAGCGTGTCCAGTCCGCCGAACAGGTACGCGGCCTGGATGATGACGAACGCCGCGAACAGCGCGTCGAGGGCGACAAGCACGACCAGACACTCGGTCGTTCCCATGCGGGGTCGCGTCCGCTCCATGGACGTGGCCGGCGGGTCTTTGGCCCGATCGCGGAGGGCCACCAGGCCCAGAAGGCCGGCCGCAGCCCACCCGGCGATGACGGCCGTCAGACTGCGGGCGACGAGCTCGTCCGCGTCGAGGTCCCAGTTGAACAGGTCCGCGGTCATCTCCGCGAACACGGCGTCCGCCGAAGCGAACAGAACCGCAAAGATCAGGAGCAGGGGAACCGCAATCAGCATGCCGCGGACCAGTGGGGCTCCGCGCGACAGCGTTGTACGGGCCTGCCCCGGTGCCGCGGCCGAGGCGGTCGAAATGGTCGTCGCGCCACCGAAGATGCTCCACCCCGCGACATGAGCTGCCAACTGCATCGCCCGCTCGAACGGCCGTCGAACGACCGCGAACCCAGCGAAGCTGGCCAGGGCCAGGCCCGTCAGTCCGATCGAGCCCAGCACATCGAGGGCGACCAGCGCGGAGTCGCCCCGAATGGCGACGAACGCGGCCAGGAACAGGGCCGCCGGCGCCATCCAGAGATCAGCGCGGTCCGGACCCGGTGCCGAGCTGTCACGCGCCAGCCAGCCCGCCGCGAGCAGGACGGCGATGGTGATCGGGAAGTTGATACCCAGCAGGGCCTCGACGAAGAGGAGCTGAACGAGGAGGCCGAATCCGGCCGCGGTGGCCACGATCGCGGCCGCCCGACGCGCGAGCGCCGGTTCCACGACCCGGGGGGCCTCCACGACCCCTTCGGTCGTGAGCTCAGTGCCGGACATGAATCACAATTTGATATGGACTGCGGATTGCACCGCGCGGATGGTACCGCCGAATCCCGGCACAATGCGCCGATGGCTTTGACCGCACCGCTCCCGGCCGCTGGAAGGTCGCCACCGCGCTGGTGATCGTCTACGTCGTCTGGGGCTCGACCTACCTGGGCATCGCGGTCATGGTCCAGACCCTGCCGCCGCTGGTCTCGGCCGGCTTCCGCTATGCGACCGCCGGCGTCGTCCTCCTCCTCACGCTCGTCGCGTGGCACCGCCTGCGGGGGACGCCGCTCGAGCGGCCAAGCCGTCGGCACGTGTGGTCGGCCATCGTCATCGGGACGCTGCTCCTGCTTGGTGGCAACGGGGGGGTTGTCCTCGGCGAACTGCTGATCGCGAGCGGAATCGCGGCGCTCGTGGTGGCGACGACACCCATCTGGATGGCCCTGTTCGAGGCGATCGTCGCGGGGGAGCGGCCGAGCCGGTTGACGGTGGCGGGGCTGGTGGCGGGCATTGCGGGTGTCGCCATCCTCGTGGTCCCCCTCGAGGGCAGCGTGCGGATCGACCCGCTCGGCCTCGCCCTGGTGGCGGGGGCTGCCATATCGTGGTCCATCGGCTCGGTGTACTCGCGACGCATCCCGATGCCGCGTTCACCGTTCCAGGGCGCGGGACTCGAGATGCTGGCCGGCGGCTTGGTGATGCTCTTCGTTGGCCTGATCCGTGGGGAGCTCGCAGCGGTGGACCCGGACGAATTCTCCACCGCGTCGGTGGTGGCGCTCGTCTACCTCATCGTGTTCGGGTCGCTGGTGGCGTTCACCGCGTATATCTGGCTGTTGAGCAATGCCGCCATCACCGTCGTCTCGACCACGGCGTACGTGAACCCCATCGTGGCGGTCGCGCTCGGGGCGCTGATCCTGAACGAGCCCATGGAACCACGAACCTGGCTCGCGGCGGTGATCATCATCGGGGCGGTGGTGGCCATGGTTGCCGGCCGACCGCGGTCCGCCTCGGAGCCCGAGCCTTCGGTCGAGGCGGAGCCCAAAGCCCGCCTGACCGATGCGTCCAGCAGTGGTGCCTGCCGGCACCGGTTCCCGCGAGCTACCGGTGAACACTCTTCGAGGAAAGGGGGTAGCCATCTGTAACCGACTCACGGAGGGTCCCCCATGCCCAAGTTTCCTGTCAGCCGGCGTGCCGCGTTTGTTGTGGTCACTGCCGGCCTTTTGCTGTTGGCCGCCTCGACGGCAGTTGCCATCGGGCCGCCCAGGAACTTCACCGTCCCGCTCTCGGGCGCAAACGAGGAACCGGTCCGCGACACCAACGCCCGCGGTCTGGCCAAGCTGCAGCTCAGCTCCGACGGGCTGACGATGTCGTACATCCTGATTGCGTCCAACATCGACAACGTCCGCCAAGCGCACATCCACGTCAACGGCCCACCGGGCGTGAACGGACCCGTTGCCGTGTTTCTATTCGGCGCCGTGCCGGCCGGCGGGGGAGCGCAGGACGGTGTCCTGTCGAGCGGGTCGTTCACTGCTGCCAACTTCGTCGGCCCCCTAGCCGGGCAGCCGATGTCCGCGCTGATCGCCGAGATCGAGGCCAACGAGGCATACGTCAACGTCCACACCGATGACGGAGTGGACCCGCCGAACACCGGCCCCGGTGACTTCCCCGGGGGTGAGGTCCGAGGCCCGGTCCCGCATCACTAGGATTTCGCGCCGTCCAATGAGCCCCGGCCGCCAGGCCGGGGCTCATCGCTGTCCGGTGAAAGGGCTGCGCGGCTATCATCGGTCCCCCCATGAGCGGCGACCGCCTGGCCACAGCCCTCGATTTCGGGACCGGCACGTCCACCGGCCACCAGGATGGCGTGCGCTGGATCGACTACCAGAACATCAGCTGGAACCCGGTCTTCTGCAAGCGCTGCGACATATGCGTCGACATCTGCCCTAAAGGCACGCTCGTCCTGCGCGACGACGCCATCCTCGAGGAGGAGAACTGCATCCTCTGTGGTCTGTGCGAGCGCTACTGCCCCGACCTCGCCATCGAGATGATCCCGGCTGCCATCGCTGCCTACGCGGCGAAGGGCGGAGAGCAAGAGCCGGGAAGCGTGGAAGCCGCCACTCGGCCGGGAGACGAGGGCTAGACCGAATACGCCGCACTGGTACAGGGAAACGAGGCGGTCTTCCGGGGGGCCATTGCCGCCGGGGCCTCGTACTACGCCGGCTACCCGATCAGCCCCTCGACCGAGATCCTGAACATCGCCTCCGGCTGGGCGGCCGAGCATCCCGAGTTCGGCTTCCTCCAGGCGGAGGACGAGATCGCCAGCGCGAACGCGGTCATCGGTGCCTCGCTGGCCGGCGCCAAGGCCTTCACCGCCACCTCCGGCCCGGGCTTCAGCCTCATGCAGGAGGCCATCGGCTACGCGCAGAAGGTCGGCGTGCCCAGCGTCTTCGTCGACGTCCAGCGGGTCGGTCCCGCGACTGGCATGCCGACCATGCCCGGCCAGGGCGACATCCTCCAGGTGCGCTACGGGAGCAGCGGTGACTACACGCCCATCGCGTTTTACCCGAACTCGGTGCCGGAGGCCTTCAACCTGGCCGTGTCCGCGTTCAACGCGGCGGAGGAGTCGCGCTCGCCGGTCGTCCTGCTGTCGGACACGTTCGTGGCCCACTTGAACGAGGTCGTGGGCCTGGACGAGCTGGAGGCCGAGG
>CAWIPT010000004.1:0-433142 GCA_963838125.1 uncultured Chloroflexia bacterium | reverse complement strand
GCCAATCTGTCTGTCAACCCGTCGGCATCATCCAGCTCGTCTGCAATTCCGAGCTCAACCGGCACGCCCTCTCCAACCGATAGCGGGTTCGAGGAACTGGTTGTCCCGAGCTTCGTCTCCGTGACGGCATCTCGACTCCAGGTCCGGCAAGCGCCCGGACTCAGCGGCGAGCCCGTCATGGATCGCAGTTCATGCATTGACAATCCGGACCCGAACTGCGCAACACCAATCCTGGTCGGCACCGACACCACCTACATTGACCTGTACTTGGTCGACGGACCGGTCGAGGTAGACGGCTACCTGTGGTACCTCACCGCGACGGAGGGGCCTGCACTCGTCGGTTGGGTGGCGGCCGGCGACCATGCTGACGCTTGGCTGGTGTCGGCGCCGCGCAGCTGTCCAAGCCAACCTCTCGAGGCTAGCCGACGTGACCGTCCTCGCACGCAGTCGCCTCGTATTGGTCCACTGCTTCGGTGGGCAATCAATGACGTTCCGCGGCTGGTATCCAGACCTCCCCCCTGGTTCGCAAGAAACGAACCTAGAGGCTTGCCAAGCGGAGCGGGTATGGCTGCTCTGCAACTCCGTCTACGAAATGATTCGGCTCGAACCCGGGAGCTGGGCCGGAAACGCGGACTACTTCGCATTCGTGGTTGACCCGGCCGCGGGTATATCGATGCCGGCCCGATCGCAGTGGGTCGAGGTGACAGGTGCATTCGACCATCCGGCTGCGGCTACCTGCGGCGAGGCAGGAGTGGTATTGCGTTGCAGGTCCATTTTCGCGGTCAATTCGGCCGTCGCCCCGTAATGTGGCCGAAGCCTTCGAGGTCATCGGGACCGATGCAAGAGCGCCTGCGTGACCAGCTCGACCGCCACCCGCGCGCCGTTACGACAGGCGTCATCGGTGGCGCCCTCGTCTTGTCGCTCCTCGCCGTCGGCTTGGCTTTCGCGCTCTTCAGTGGAGCACCGCCGACAGCGGACGTCTCTCCGGTCCCCAGCGCATCGGTCAGTCCGTCTGCGTCGTCGAGCGTTGAGGCAAGCCCGGCCTTCACTCCGGCGGAGTCAGGCGCACCCTCGTTTGCCGGCGATGCGTTGCTCCAGGTCAGTGTCGATGCGCTCCGGATGCGAACTGCGGCCAGCACCAGCGTGGACATCGTGCAGAGCCTGGATCGTGGCGATGTCGTGCGCGTGATCTCGGGTCCGGTCGAGGCCGACAGATACGCCTGGTACGAGGTGATCGACCTCGACAGTCGGAGTGGCTGGGTGGCGCTGGGCGATGGCGCCGACCCGTGGCTCGATGCCGTCCCGGCTGACCCCGCCACGAGCGAGCTGCTACTCCGCCTCGACCGCAACTGCGATGTCAGCGGCCCGACGCTCGCGCTCCCTGAGTTCACGCTGACAGCCGATGGACGCGTCGTTCTGTGGCCCGGATTGGTCCGTCAGCTCAGTCCTTCGGGCTTCGCACAGGTGGAGCGCGACGTGCTCGAGTCGTCGTACCTGCAGGCAAGTGGGGAATACCGCATTGAGCGCCGACCAGGTGCGCCCGAGCCGCCGGGCCACGGGGCATGCCGGAACGACTTCACGCTCGGCGAGGGTACTGGAAGGATTCTGGTCGGCGCCACCAACTGGCAGGGAGACGCTGAAGAAGCGGCATACAACGTGCCCTCCCCCGAGCGCCGTGTCCTCGACGAGCTCGCCCTCCAACTCATCGATGTGGAAGCCTGGCTTGGCTCTCCCGGGTGGTCTGAGCCCGTCGCGCGCCGCTACGTGGGCAGCAGCTACCTTTTCCGATTCGGCCCGCCGAGCAGTACGCCGCCGTCAGGTGTCGAGGCCCCATCCGTGACCGGCTCAGCATGGCCCTTCGACGGTCCGATTGACCAGTTCGGCGACCCGGACGAGCAGGGACGCTGCGGCTATCTCGACCTGGGCCAGGCATTCGAGGCGCTGAGACTGATGCGGGAGCTGTCGGTCCCGACATACGGAGAAGATGGCCAATTCTCGCTTGATGAGCTCGAATACGGGTGGTTCTCAACCGATGCCGGCTGGTTCGACTTCACGATCACGCCTCGGAGCCCCGACGGCTACCCAAGTTGCGCGGATTGACGATGGAGCCTGCGGCCGGACGGACCCCCAGGGTCCACGCCAGCTCTCGGTTCGTCTGGGCACTCGCCGGCGCGGTCTTTCTGCTGGCCGTCAACGGATGTGCCTCGCCATCACCGTCGGCGACTACGAGCCCTGGACAGTCTGCAACGTCCACCGTGGGCACTTCTTCCAGCACCCCGACAGCCGCCTCGGGCGGACCTCGCATCACGTGGTCGGAGCAGTCATTTGAAGGAACAATCAATGCGGTCACGACCGATTCGGGTCAGTGGGTCGCGGTGGGAAGGACGGACGACGAGCTGGCTGCGTGGACCTCCCCCGACGGCGTGACGTGGGAGCGCCATCCCGTTCCCCAGCCGAGACCCGATCAAATCCTGCCGAATTTTCCCGGTGACGAAGCGTCATTCCTCAACTTGATGGCAATGGGGCCCTTGGCTCGTCTGGGTGACACCCTGTATTCGATTGGCACGTTCGGAAACTTCATTGACTTCGTCCGCCCGCTTGGATGGCGCTCGGTCGACGGGACGCGATGGGAGTTCATCGAATCTGAGAGCGCCTTTTTCTCCTATGGAACCACCCAGGAACTGGCGGCGAGTGATACCGGTCTGCTGGCAGCGCGAGGCGGCGGCTATGGGATGAGCGGATGGCTGTGGACGCCGGAAGCGAGTTGGACCGAAACTGGGTTGGCCTCGTCTCCCGAGTCACGCCTCACCATTCTTGACGCGTCGTGGAGCGACAACGGGTTCATCGCGGTCGGCGTGCGAGCGGAGGGCGAGCCGTCCACCGATCCTCAAACATGGCCGACCTCCGCGGCTTCCTGGGTCTCGATCGATGGCAAGAACTGGCAAGCGGCACCTTCCTCAAGCGGCCTCGAGATGGCGATCATGTGGGCTGTCACTCCGATGCCGGCGGGCGGCTACGTCGCCGTCGGTTGCGCGGAATGCTCGGTCGGCCATCCAGGCGGTGCCGGATTTGGCCCACCGGCGGCCTGGACGTCGCCCGACGGCGTCAACTGGACACAGGTGCCGCTTCCATCTCAGGGCGATGGCGAGGCACTCGGGGTGGTCGCGGTCGACAACGGATTCGTGGCCGCGGGCGTGGTGGGTGACGACACGCTGACCTGGACATCGGACGACGGGACGACTTGGCGCGCCGGAACGACGCTGGCAGGCAGGTTCCAGCCGAAGACCCTCGCAGCGTCGGAAGAAGCCGTTGTCCTCGTCGTCAGCCGGGGTATGGACCCAGAGGGCTCGCCCAGCGAGACAGTCTTGATGCGCGCAGAGGTTCAGCCGTAGCCCGGCTGGACATGGGATGCAAGGTTATCGGGACCGATCCAGCATTCCCGTGAGATCGGCGACGCGGAATCGGCTAGGCTTCCGCGCTTGTGAGTGCCGTCAAGCCGTCCGACGCAGGCTATCGGGGCGCGCTGCCGCCCAAGAATGACTGGCTGGCCCGCGGCTGGGTGCTGGTCGTCATCGCCATCTTCATCGGGATGTTCGTGCTGGACGTGTTGAACGTGCCCACCATCCTGTTCCCCGAGCCCACGCCGTTGCCGGTCGAATCGGTCTCTCCGGCGCCCAGTGGCAGCGTGGATCCCAGCGCCAGCCCGGACGCGAGCACGGATGCGTCGGCAAGCCCAAGCGGTCCAGAGAGCGCACCGCCCAGCCCCTGATTCGAGCAGTCCGACTGCAGCGTGACACTCGACCGGCTTACCGAATGGATCCGCCGCTGGCTCTTCGCCGGCGGAACGCGCCAGGATCGCCTGCGCGACCCGGACGCGGTGATCGCGGTCCTCGATCTCCGACCCGGCATGGTCGTTGGCGATCTCGGTCCGGGCGCGGGACATTTCACCCTCCGCATGGCCCGCGCCGTGGAGCCGGACGGCGTCACATACGCGCTCGACGCGAGCCGCAGCACGCTCGACGACCTCCGGCGGGCAGCCGAGGATCGCGGGATCACGAGCCTCCGGACGGTGCCGGTGCGTCGCGACCGGATCCAGATCCCGGAGCCGGTGGATCTGCTCTTCGTATCGGCCACGTACCACCACCTGCCGGACCCGCAGAAGTACTTCGCGGAGGCTCGGGCGCACCTTCGGCCGGGCGCGAGGGTCGCCATCCTCGAGTCGCGACGCGAGGGCCTGCTGGCCCCATGGAGTGGACACCACGCGTCTTCGCCGCGGCGCGTACAGCGCGACATGGCGGAGGCGGGTTATCGGCTGATGGCGACCCACGACATCGTTCGCGGGTACTGGTTCGGGCTGTTCGAGGATGCGAGCGGCAGCTCCGATCCGAGCGCCAGCCCGGACCCGAGCCCCAGCCCCTAGGTCAACTCCCCTTTAGGGGGACCGATCCCCTCAGCTCGAGGGGGTGACGATCCCGTACGCCTGGTAACCCTCGATCCAGCTCACGTCACCCTCCGTCTGGAGGCCGGTGTCGTCGGCATTCGCGGGGTCGAAGGTGGCGGCATCATCTGGCCAGTTCTCAACCTGCAGCTGGGCGTCGGCGCAGGCCCGTGGGGACCCATCCGACAGCGATTCGCAGAGCCAGATCGTCCCCTCGGCGTCCTGGAGCAGGAAGCCGTTCACCAGCAAGGGTTCCTCGCCCGCGGTGGCGAGAGCTTCCGTAATGCTCAGCCCCGGCCCGTCGACGGCCGCGCCCTCGATGGTGATGGTCCCGGTTGGTATCTCGGCGGTCTCGCTCGCGCTCGGCGCCATGCTGGCTCCTTCGGACGGGCTGACAGACTCCGATGCTGAGGGCTGGCACGCGGCCAGTGCCAGGACAGCAATGAGTACGAAACGACGATGCATGGGTTCCTCCTGGAGCGGGCGGCGGCCGGCAGTGGCGAGCAACGGCCATGGGACACGCCCGAGCGGCGGGCATTATGGCCGCAAATGGCAATGCCTGCCCGCCAACGCTCTGCGCCGACTCCCTGACGGGCCGGTGGTATGCTCCGGCTCCGATTCGAACCGGTGCTACCGCATGTTCAGCCGTGTAAAGATCGCCATTCGCTTCTTCTTCGTGGGCCTGGTGGTGGGCGTCCTGCTTGCCCCGCGCAGTGGCCGCGCCACGCGCCGCCTGCTCCGCGTCCGTGCCGACCGCCTGTTCAACGACCTGTTGGACACCGCCACCCTGGGCGCCTACGAGACGGGACCGGGCGACGTGCCTTCGGAAGAGGAGGGCGACGACTCGAACGGCCAGAGCGGCCAGGCCACGACCCGCAAGAAGGCGGCGGCTCCCGCCCAGTCCTGATCCCCGGCCGCCAGCGGCGGCACTGACCGCCGTCTAGCCACGCGCCTCGAGCGCAGCCGCGGCCTCGTCCGGCAGGCTGGCCAGCAGCTCCTCGATGAGCGGGCCGAATGGCTCGAGGGTCATCCACAGCGCGCCAAGCGCGCTCATGCCCCAGCCGAGCGTCGGCAGTCCATCGGGCGTATCGGCCGAGGCGATCCATCGGCCGTTGAACTCGCGCAGGCGAACGTCAACGTCGAACAGCGTGCAGGTGAGGCGGATCTCGTGCAACGGGGAACCCTCCCGGGGCGACGGCGGGAGCGTACCCCGGGCGCAGGCCGATGGGAAGGTCGAATCAGGAAGAAACGGTGCCGCGCGACACCGATCAGCTCTCGATGCCGAGGAGCGCCTGCATGGCGAGTCCGCCACCGGGCCCGGCGCTGATCTCCAACCGCCGGTCCGGCCCCTCGACTGACACGGTGAAGGTGTAGAACGAGCAGCACTCCGACTCGCTGACCACCAGGTCAATCAGCTCGGCCATCGGCTCATCCGCTGGCAGGATCAGCCGAACCCCATCGGAGACCGATTCGACCGATTGGGCGCGGTCGCGCAGGTCGCGCCAGGCGCCCAACCGCGCGCGAAGCTGCGGGGCGTCGAGGGTGCAGGAGGCGCCGATCAGCCGCTCCCCGAAGAGCGGCAACTCGGTCGCGGTCACGGCATCCACGATAGCGCGGAAGTACAGAATGCGGTCATGGGGTGGTTTCGGAGGCGGTCGAGGTCCCGACCCGCATCCCCGGACGAGGCCCGGGCGTGGATGGTCGAGGCCCAGCTCGAGAACCGCGGCATCCGCGACCCTGAGGTGTTGGCCGCCATGCGTCGCGTCCCGCGCCACCTGTTCGTGGACTCGTCGGCCGCCTACGAGGATCGGGCGCTGCCCATCGCCCACGGCCAGACCATCTCCCAGCCGTTCGTGGTGGCGCTCATGACCCAGCTCGCCCGCCCGCCCCGCGGCTGGCCAAAGTCACGTGTGCTGGAAGTGGGGACGGGGAGCGGCTATCAGGCCGCGGTGCTGGCAGAGCTGGGGGCGTCGGTGGTATCGGTCGAACGTGAACCCGAGCTCAGCACCCAGGCGGCCCGGAACCTGGAAACGGCGGGCTATACCGATGTCCTGACCGAGGTCGGCGACGGCAGCCAGGGCTGGCCGGCGGGCGCTCCATACGACGCGATCCTGGTCACCGCAGCGGGGCCGTCAGTCCCGAACCCGCTCCGCGAGCAGCTCGCACCCGACGGCGGCCGGATGGTGATCCCCATCGGCGACCGCGAAGGGCAGTGGCTGACCGTGGTCGAGCGCGACGGTGACGACTGGACCCAGCGACCCGTGGAGCCGGTGGTGTTCGTGCCGCTGATCGGCGAGCACGGCTACGAGGAGCGCAGGCTCCACTAGCCGCTCGGGGGCGAGCGTGCTAGGAGGTCAGCCGCCCGGACTGCCGGGGCACCGGGTCGAGGCCCGGCTCGAGGACATCGGCCAAGCCGCGCAGGGCGCCGGCGAGCGCACCCGCAACACGCGGGCGGCGCATTCGTCGCGGCCGGTGCGTGGCACGGCGGGTTGGTCGAGCGTCCTCAAGCGCCTGGCTACGGGCGTCATTGAGGCCGAGGGTGAGAGTTCCAAGTGCTGCGGGGTCCATGTCCTGGGTTCCTTGCTGCGTCGCTATCGGTATGGGAAACAGACTGATGGTCCGGACAGCCGAAGTCCAACATCGGATCGAGACCGACTAACATCCGGGATGCGTGAATACGAGGGCCAACCCAACGGCGGCAACAGCCGGGTCATTGCGCGACACGGAGATCGACATCCGCTCGCTGCGCTACTTCGTGGCCGTGGCCGAGGAGCTGAGCTTCACCCGCGCCGCGGAGCGGCTGTTCGTGGCCCAGCAGGCCATCAGCCGCGACATCCGGCGGCTCGAGGAGAGCCTGAACACCCCCCTGTTCGTGCGGACCACGCGCCGGGTCAGCCTCACCCCGGAGGGCAAACGGCTCCTGGTTCGGGCCCGCGAGCTGATCGTGCTCCACGACCAGATCCTCGACGAGGTCGGCCCCGCGAACCGGCCGATCGTGATGGACCTGCTCAGCGAAGGGCGGGTGACCGGTCCGCGCATCCTGGCCGCGGTCCGCGACGCCTGTCCCGAGCTCGAGTTCCGGGGCCGATACGAGGGCGGCCTCGGGCGGGCGCTGCGCCGGCTCCAGTCAGGGGAGATCGACGTCGCGATCGGGCGCGCCGACTGGGTGGGCCGACCGGCCATGGGTCTGCGCTCGCGGCTCATCCGGCTCGAGCCGCTGGCGCTCCTGCTGCCGGCCGAACCATCCCCTGGCCGCGGAGGACGTCGTTCCGGTGGCCGCCCTGTGGGGGACGGAGCTGGACGTGAACATCGCCAACCCCGACGCGCCAGAGTGGTCGGACCTCAGCCGGCAGTTCCTCGAGCTGTCCGGTGCGTTCCCGACACCTCCCCACCTCCCCGCGGTTGGTCTCGAGGAGCAGGCCCACCACCTCACCCGGCAGGGCATTCCCATCCTGACCGGGATCGACCACCAGGCCATCCCGGGCGGGGTCGTCCGACGGCTCGTCGATCCAATACCGATCTACCCGTGGTCGCTCCTCTGGCGGGACGGCCTCCCGAGGCGGATCCTGGCGCCGATCGAGATCGCCGCAGTGGCGCTGGCGGAAACCGATGACTGGCTGGCACTGCCCGATGGCGCCTGGCTCCCGGAGCCGGAAGCAACGCTGGGAACAGCCGGCGGCGGCTAGGCGGGGGTCGGGTCCTCCGCATTGATCTCCCGCCGGGCGATGAGCTCGGCGGTCCACTCCACCAGCCGATCCCGGTGCTCGGCGTAGTGGTCGGCCCCGGACTTGCGGATCCACCACGCGGCCTCATCGGTCCGATCCAGGTGGGAGTACCACTCGACCAGCATCCGGGTGCGGGCCGAATGGGCCTGGACCCAGGCCACCTCCCACGGCTGGCCGCCCATCATCTCCAGGAACTGGGCGTTCATGGCATCCACGTCGATGTCGTGGCCCTCGTACGTGCCCGCGTCCAGGCGCTCGAGGTTGGCCTGCGCCTCGGCCAGCCAGGTGCCCAGGTGGGCGATCACGTCGCGGACCGTCCAATCTGGATCGTGGTAGTAGCCCGGCTCCAGGCACTCGGCCGGGGTCAGCTGGCGCACTGCGCCGGTGATTGCGTGCCAGCCCGTTCGCTCGGCCAGGATCGCCTCGTGATACGGATGCTGGGCAGGAACCCGCGGCTCGGGATCGGCCGTGGTGCTCACGACTGGCGGGCTGGTGCCGTGGCGAAGAATCCCTCCATCGGCAGGCCGGCGTCCTCCCAGTCCATCAGCCCGCCCGCGTAGCGGCGGACGTTGGCGTAGCCGCGGCTCACGAGATCGCGATACATGGCCACGCTGGACAGGCAGTCCACCTGCGAGCAGTACACGACGACCTCGTCGTCCGGATGCACCGCGGCCATCAGCTCCTCGGGCGTGTCGAAGTGGAGCGAGCCGGGAATGCGCTTGGCATCGAACGCCCAGCGGTTCAGGGCCTGGATGAGCTTGAAATCGTCGCCGCGATCCAGCTTGGCCTTCAGCTCCTCGCGGCTGATGGTCCGGACGGGGTCGTCCCCCAGGGCGGCATACCGATGCGGCTGCTCAGCCATGGCCAGATCGTAGGCCGATTGGTGGGCGGATGCCCGGGTCAGTCGCCTCCGGCGTCGATCACCGCGGCCCGGTCCTTGACGATCCGGGTCACCAGGTCGGCCGGGATCGGCTTGTCCGGCGTGAACTGGACCGTTCCCTTGGAGATCTTGAAATCGGTCAGCTCGTCGGCGTAGTTCCGCGCGGTTCCGCCCGGGAAGAACGAGCAGTGGGCCTTGAACGAGGCGTACCACGCCAGACCCTTGCCCTTGTACTTGAAGCCGGCGATCCCGTAGCTGATGCCCTCGGTTGCCTCCGGCACGGCCGCGGCGATGGTCTCGCGCATGGCCTGGAGCGCCGCCCGATGCTGGTCGGGTGCTGCCGCCAGGTACGCGTCCACCGCGGCCGCGCCGTCGGCTCGTTCGGCCATCAGGCGACCGGCACCAGCTTGGCGACCAGCTCGTCGAGGCGTTCGTAGCCCTCGACCACGCCCGTCTCCATCCCGCTGCTGACCATGCCGTCGCGGTCCTCGAGCGACATGAACACCACGTGGGTCCTGGCGGTGGTCTTGCCGCCGTTCTCCTCGAGCCGGAGCTCCGAGAACGAGACGTGGCCGGGTACGCCTTCGAACTCGAAGGTCTGGATCATCTGGTCCGGGGTCTGCTCCCCGTGGAAGACGCCGTGGAATCCCCATGTGTTGCCGTCCGGATCGGTCTGGACGTAGCGCCACGCGCCACCGTCGCGGACCTCCCACTTCTCGACGTCCATCGAGTAGCCGCGCGGACCCAGCCACTGGGGAAGCAGCTCGGGATCGGTGTATGCGCGGTGGACGAGATCACGTGGCGCGTTGATCTCG
Source organism: uncultured Chloroflexia bacterium (assembly GCA_963838125.1). Taxonomy (GTDB): domain Bacteria; phylum Chloroflexota; class Limnocylindria; order QHBO01; family QHBO01; genus DASTEQ01. Next base: position 423,284 of record CAWIPT010000004.1, on the reverse strand, counting down.
CGGGTGATGTCCACGTAGGGCAGGCCCTCGGGGACATCGATCGTGGTCTTGGCCATGGTTCAGCTCCTCTTCTTGCTCTTGCCGCGCTTGCGCGCGGGCTTGCGGGATCCGGGGTCGGGCTCGTCCTGGACCGATTCGGCCAGCAGCCGGGCAACCAGCTCGTCCAGCCGCTCGTAGCTCTGGGTCCAGAACTCCCGGTAGTCGGCCAGCCAGACCGTCGCCTCCCGAAGCGGCTCCGCCTCGAGACGGCTCAGCCGGGCAGTGGCTTGCCGATGGCGGGAGATCAGGCCCGCCTGTTCCAGCACCTTCAGGTGGCGAGATACGGCCGGCTGCGACATCCGGAACGGTGCCGCCAGCTCCGCCACGTTGGCCTCGCCCGCCATCAGCCGGGCCAGGATGGCCCGCCGGGTGGGATCCGCCAGCGCGTTGAACACGGAGTCGAGCTGCTGTTCCGAAATCATCTCTGTGCCTCTATAACCGTCCCGCTATATAAGGTGTTGGTTATAGATACTCCTTTGCCGAGGGCTTGTCAAGCCCGAGTTAAGACAGGCTGCCGAGGTTCGCAGGGCGTCCGCGCCGGCGGACCTCCAGATGGTAGAACGGGCGGGAAACGGATTTGGAGGGCTGCCGGCTTGAAGCTCGTACTCGCGGCGCCGTTGCTGCGCTCCGTGCTCGTCGGGCTCGATGCGCTGTTCACAAGGACCCGGATCGGCTTCTGGCGTGAGCAGGTGCGGCAGGTCGCGGCTGCGGAGAGCGGTGTAGCCATGGCCGCCGCGTACCAGGTCATGGCCCAGGGCAGCGCGCCCGGCACCTTCCACGACCGGATCATCTCCGTTCGCAACCGAGACGCCGTCACTGAAGCGCAGGAGCCCTTCGTCAACGAGCTTCTGACCACGCTGGAATCACTGGGCATGGCCGCGGCGACGACGATCTCGACCGACGGCGAGCACGCCGCCATGCGGGAGACAGCCGAACAGTTGGCGGCACGCTATGTCTGGCACTACGTGGATGGCTCGCAGACCCCACCGAGGACCGAACACGTCGTCACCGGCATGCGCTGCAAGAGGTGCTCCAGCCAGTACACGCTTGACGACTCGCCGCGCTGGGCAGCCGCGCGCCGGTGGGCGCTGACCGTCGCTCCCGGTCGAATCGCGGCCGGCCGCAGCCGAGCGCTCGTCGATTCCGCGCTCGATCCGGAGCGCGACCCATTGATGCGCCGGGAGCTTGAGCGCATGAAGGCGCCGTTCGAAGCCATTGGCCTGCCTGTGATCTCGCTCCCGTACAACAAGCCCGGGAACGCCCCGAACGACCGATGCCGGACGTGTGGAGCCGACGACTGGGGAACGATCCACTGGCGACTGGTCGGCGAGCCGCCGTGGCTCGAGCCACTTACGTGATGGGGCGCTCTAGGAGTCGGAGGCTTCGTCGCCCGTTTCTGGCGGCTCCCAGGTGGTGTCGATCACGCAGAAGCGGTTGCCCTCCGGGTCGGCGAGGATGACGTAGTCCGCGTCGGGCGGCATCCGGTCCCACTGGACCTCCGTGGCGCCCAGACCGATGAGCCGCTGGACCTCCCCGGCCTGGTCGGCGGTGTACAGGTCCAGGTGGATCCTGGGCGGGATCTGGAGGGGGGCTGCCACTTGTCCAGGGAGACGTTTGGCCCGTTGCCGTCGCGCGGACGGAGCAGGGCGAAGTCGTCGTCGTCGCCCTCGCGGGGGACGTAGTCCAGGGCCGCGGACCAGAACGCCTTCTGCCGCTCGAGGTCATCCACCCGAATCACGATCGATCCACCGATCGCGGAGATCTGGATCGTTCGTGCTCATCGTGGCCACCAGCCTTCTGGTGGTCTGGCTCGTGCTCATCGCTGCCCTGTGGCTGTTCCGGCCGCGCGATGTCGCCGCTTGGCCAGCTCGGTCCGGTGTCATTCGCCGACGCGCTCCGACTGACCTCGGCGGCTCCTGGGTGATCGGTGCTGATGCCGCGTTGGCGTCCGGCTGGCGCTGGCCGTCCTCCTCGTCTGGCTGCTCAGCCCGGTGGACCTCATCCCGCGAGTTCGTTCCCGCTGCTGGGTCCGCTCGACGACGTACGTGGTCGCATACCTCGTATTCCGCTACGTTCGCCAGCCGCCGGGCCAGAACGCTTGAACTCCGCTCGGCGTCTGGCCAGCGAACCCCCGAGGGCTATCGTAGCTCCTGACCGGCGCCAGCCGGCACGTGCAGCCGGGTGTGCGGCGCACGGTCGAGCTCGTCGAGATAGAGCGCCTCGATCCGCCTGACCGATTCGTCCACGCCGAACCGATCCTCCACGCGGCGCCGGCCGGCGGCCGCGAGCCGTTCGCGGAGCGCCGGGTCCCGTGCCACGCGGATGACGGCCTCGGCCAGCGCTGCGGGCTCGGCGGCGGGACGAGGAGACCGTCCACGCCGTCACGGATCGTTTCCGGGATGCCACCAACGCGAGAGGCCACCACGGGCACCCGGGCGGCCATGGCCTCCAGCAGCGCAATGCCCTGCGCCTCGCGGAGCGAGGGCAGGACGGCCAGGTCGAGGGACTGGGTCAGCGCCACCACATCGGTCTGTCCGCCGGCAAAGACCACGCGCCTGCGGGCGGCGCGCGGGAGGGCACGCGTCTGCGCGCGAAGCGCATCGGTCAGTGAGCCGTCCCCCACCAGCAGGAGCCAGGCGTTGGGCACGGCCTGGGCGATCTCCGGCCAGGCGGCGAGGAGATACCGATGACCCTTCTCGGGCTCCAGCCGGGCCACGACACCGATGAGGAACGCATCGGCCGGAATGCCGAGCGAGGCTCGGGTTGCGGCCCGGTCCTCCGGCGAACGGCGCGCGCCGAACCGATGGAGGTCCACGCCGTTGGGGATGACGCGTGATCTCGGCGCCGACCCGCGGCCCTCGCGGCGGAGCTTGGCGGCGATGGCCTCCGACGGGGCGATGAGGTGGTCGATGAGCGGGGTCGCGGCCGCCAGGGCGGCGATGTCCGACTTCGATCGGACGCGGCTCGAGTGGACGGTGGCCACGACGACTGGCGTGCCGGCCAGGCGGGCGGCGCGGGCGCCCGAGGAGCTCGGCGCGGAACATGTGGGCGTGGAGGAGATCCACGCGTCGTGTCCCGCAGGTGGGACGCGAGGTCATGGACCGCGGCCCGGTCATCGGTCTCGTCCAGGACCGTGACCGGCAGGTGGAGCTGTCGCATTCGCTGGACGGCGGGTCCATCGGTCAGGGAGATGGCCTCGACGTCGAACCGCGCCGGGTCCAGGCGGAGCATGAGGTCCGTGACGCTGCCCTGGGCGCCACCCACCTTGCCGGTGGCCAGCAGCTGGACGACGCGCCGCCGAGTTACGACCCTCACGAGCGGATGCTAGGAGAAAGCGTCCTACTCGATGCGCTCGGCCCATTGCGAGCGCCACGGCGCCGCCTCGAACGGCTCGGCGAAGTAGGTGACCTCGCGCCAGATCTTGCCGCCGCGCAGGGTCATGAGCGTGATGTAGTGCCAGACCGAGCCGTCGGGGTACTTGATCATGCCGGTGGCCTGGAAGTCATCGCCGGAGCCTGACAGGTGGATCATTTGCCAGGACGGGCCGGGCTGGGCGATGAACTTGTCGTCCGCGCCGATGATGCGATCGACCGATGGGCCGGATGTCTCCTTCGACCCGGTTCGGGTAGTTCTCGATGATCGCCCGCCGATTGGCCCTGCCGCGGAAGCGCTCGCCGGACTGCGGATAGTCCAGCACGTAGTCGTCGTGAACCAGGGCGTCCTGGGTATCCAGGTCGTCCTCGGCGAATGCCTTCGCGTAGGCTTCGACCACGCTGCGATTGCTCAATCCGTGGGCCTCCGAACGATTGGCCGGAGTGTAAGGCCTAAGAACCGACCTCGCCGAACTCGGGGCGACCGGTGGGCCGATAGACGTGGATGGCCACACCGGAGTCGGTGGTCCGCGAGTCGACGAGGCTCAGACCGGTGGCCACGCCCGCGTCCGGGAACAGGCGCTTGCCCGCGCCCACGATGACCGGGAATACCAGCAGCCGCAGCTCGTCGACCAGGTCGTTCTCCAGCAGCGTGCGAACGAGCTGGCCGCTGCCGTGAACCTGGAGCTCGCGGCCGGGCGCCTGCTTCAGCTGCTCCACCTCGGTCGGGACGTCGCCGCTGACGATGGTCGAGTTCTGCCAGTCCGCGGTCTGGAGCGTGTCCGAGACGACGTACTTGGGCAGCGTGTTGAGCCCGTTGGCGATCGGGTCGCTCGGATCGGCGTGGTTGGGCCAGTACGCCGCGAAGATGTCGTACGTGCGCCGCCCGAGCAGGAAGGCATCCACCTTCCGAAAGACATCGGTCATGAACTCGCCGGTCGCCTCGTCGAAGTGGGGCGCCAGCCAGCCGCCGCGGTCGAAGCCGCCGCTGGTGTCCTCGGTGGGGCCACCGGGGCCCTGGTAGACGCCATCGACCGAGAGAAACATCGTGGATGTGAGCTGCATTGTCGTCCTCCTGGCGTTCAGTAGACCTGGTCGTGGCGTGCCGACGTTGATCAGCGACGCCATCCTCGCCTTCCCATCGGAAGAGGACGCGGACGTCCCGGTCCACGCTGAATGACCAGTAGCCGTCGAGCTTGCCTTTCAGCTTGTGGGTCCGAAGCAGCGGGTCGCGCGGATCGGCAACGAAGCGCCGCAGCGCCGCATGAAGCATGCGTGCCTGTGGATCCTTCAGCTTCTGGGCCGCTGCGTTCGAAGCGGCCGGTGAAGACCAGCCTCACGTCAGGTCAGCGGGACGGCTTTCGTCCGCGATCCAGGTAGCGGATGAGCTCCTCGACGTCGTCGAACGAGCGCACCTCTCCCAGCCGCGACCTCGGCCTCCGCCTCGCGGACCTCCACCAGGAAGAGCTCGCGGCGCAGGCGGGAGAGCTCCGCCTGGTCCCGCTCGTACTGCTCCGGGCTGACGATGTATGCCGCCTTGCGCGAGCGCTGGAGCACGACCGTGGGCTCATCGGTCTCGTAGACGTCATCGATCACGTCCGAGATGCGCTTTCGGAGCTCGGTGATGGGGACCGTCTTCATCGGTCTACTGTACCGTAGACCGTACGTCTGTCAACCCTTTTGAGTGTTCGCGGTACCAGCGGAGGACGCGGAGGGCGCGGAGGGTGATCCATCGGCTGGGCTCGTCCACGCGCTCGCCCATGTCCACGGGCTGGTCGTCGTAGAGGGCGAGCTCGAGCGGCCATTTGCCGTCGCGTCGCGCTTGGATTCGAGCAGCTGGATCGGCTCGGTCAACCGCTTGTCGGGCGTGGCGCCGGCGTTGCGCAGGTGGTCGAGCGCGCGCAGCACGTTGTAGTGCCACCCGTAGGGGAACGTGAGGTAGAGCCACTTGCGGTCGCCGACCTCGGCCGTCGTCAGGCGGCGGAGCAGACCCCGCTCGAGCAGGTATTCCTGCCCGCGAACGCGGGATGCCGCCACCTTCGCGTCGCCACCGGCGGCTCGCTCGTACTCGAGGAGTCCCTCCAGCACGTTGATGCTGGTGTCGAACGATCCGCGGGTGGAGCCGTTCTCCTGCTCGCAGTTCCAGCCGCCGTCCTCCATCTGCTCCTTCAGCAGCCGGTCGACGATGCCGCGCACGTCCTCGCCGAAGTACGCGCCGACGGCGACCGCCTGGCCGTTGATGCACGGCTCGACCTCGCCGTCGAAGTAGGGCAGGTCGTCGTACTCCCACTTCACGTTGTCGCGGACGAGCTTGATGGCGCTCCGCACCTTCTCGGTCGTGGGGTCGATGCCGAAGTGGCGCAGCAGCTGGAGGGTCGCGCGTGGTGCCGGTCCAGTCGGGTTTGTAGGCGCCGCCGCCCCATGTCCCGTTCGGCCGGCTGGGCGGCGAGCAGCTGCGCACCCCAGCCCTCGGTGGCGACCTTGGCCCGCTCGGCGGCGACCTCGTCCTCGGGGGCATCGGTCAGGTCGCGCATGACCTGCCAGCGGATGGCCGGATCCGAGTCCAGGAGCCAGTCGATGGTGCTCGTCTCGGTGGCGCGTCCGGGTGCCGGTCACGACTCTGCGACCTCCTTCAGGGCGGAGAGGGCCGCCTCCCATGCCTGGTCCGAGGTGGCGCGGGCGTCCTCGCTGCGGATGTTGTCATCGGTCACGGTCAGCTTCGTCTGGCCATCCTCCTCGGTGAGGACCCAGGAAACCGTCTGGTAATTCTCCGGTACGTCCGCGACCCCGGAGACCGAGCTCCAGTGGGTGTGGACCAGGAGCTTGCCGGGTTCGAAGGCGAGGATCGTGCCCTTGTCCACGTAATCCTGGCCCTGGTACTCGCCGCGGTGGACGATGGGGCTGCCCACGGTCCAGTCGGTCTCGGTGTCCACGCCGAAGAACCACTTCTTTCGGATCTCGTTGGTGGTGAGCGCCTCCCAGACCTTGGCCGGAGAGGCGTTGATGACGACGGATGCCGTGCTCTTCAGTCCTGTCATGACAGACCGATGGTAGGCCGGAAGCGGGCCATACGAACCGATGAGATTCCGCGTGCTCATCGGTCCAATCATATGAGCGATCTCAACTACCTGGCCCTCCTGGCGGGAGCCGCCGCGGCATTCGTCCTGAGCGCGATCTACTACGGCGTGCTCGGCGGGCAGCTCGCCCGGCTGAGCGCGGCGTACGCCGATGCCGAGGGTGGCCGACCTCCGCTGCGAACACTCGTCGTCGAGATCCTCCGCAACCTGGTCGTGGCTGCCGTGATTGCCGTCCTGGCCACCCAACTCGATCTCACGCCATGGCCGGGGGCCGTTGGGCTGGCGCTGGGTCTGTGGTTGGCATTCCCCGTCGTCCTCCTGGCCGGGTCGGTGTTCCACGAGCGGTACCCCGCACAGCTCGCCGCGATCCATGCCGGCGACTGGCTGCTGAAGCTCCTGGTCATCGCGATCATCGTCACCGTCTGGACCTGATCGAGGCCTCGCGCCGACCGGCGCGGCAGGACGCTCGGGGTAGCCCAATCACCCCTGTTCGCGGCTGCGGCGCGGTTGTAGGCTGCGGCCGATGAAGCTCCTGGCCGCGTTCCTGCTGGTGCTGCTGCTGCTGGGCGGCGCGATGAAGCTGGCCGGAATGTCGCTGCCGATCTTCGACTACCCGCTGGGCGGGCCCTTCCAGCAGCCGATCATCGAGATCAACGAGCAGCCCGACCTCAATCTGCCGTGACCCGCTGGGCCGCGCTGCGCCACGGCCTGACCCTGGCGGGGCTGATCTACATCGCCGCGGTCTGGCTGCGGCTCGTGCCCTACGCCGAGCCGGTGCCCGAATACGGACCGATGTTCGATGCCTACGGCATCTGGAACGCGTGGGCCGGCGGCCTGTACGACATCCCGTGGCTGGAGTACGAGGCCTACGTCTACTCCCCCGCCTTCGCCCAGCTGCTGTACCCGTTCACCCTGCTCCCGTGGCCGGTGTTCGCGGCGCTGTGGACCGGCCTGGCGATCGGGATCCTGTTCTGGATGCGGGTGCCGTGGATGCTCGCCTTTCCGGGCGTGGTGGACGACATCCTGCGCGGCAACATCCACGTCTTCCTGGCCGGGGCCGTGGTCCTGGCCGTGTGGCGCCAGCCGTGGGGAGCGGGTGCGTGGGCGTTCCCGTTCCTGACCAAGGTCACGCCCGGGATCGGGATCCTGTGGCATCCGCTGCGCGGGGAGTGGCGCGCGCTGTGGGTGGGGCTGGGGCTGACGGCGGCGATCGTGGGGGTATCGGTCGTGCTGTCGCCGGAGCTGTGGGCCGAGTGGATCTCGCTGCTGGCGGCCAACGTGGGGTCGGATCCGCGGATCCAGGTCATTCCGCTGCCGTTCCTCGTCCGGCTGCCCATCGGGGTGGTGCTGGTGGTGCTGGCCGCGCGGCTGGACAAGGTCGTGGCTGCTGCCGATCGGGGTCATGCTGGCCCTGCCCAACGTGTGGACCTCGTCCACCGCCCTCCTGGCGGGGTCGGCGGCGCTGTACGTGGCCGAGCGGTCGGCGAGGCAGCAGCCTCGGCCGCGCCCGCAGTCGCCAGCTGAGGAACCCGCCTGATGGCCATCGTCCGATCGGTCGTCACCGTCGCCCGCCAGAGCCTGCATGATCCGGTTCACCGGATTCATCGGTCTGATGGCCATCGCGGCGCTGTCGCTTCGGATCTCGCTGACCAACGCGTTCGTCTACGCGAACTGGGCCGACGCCGAGTCGTACGCCCTGGGCGCCGGTCGGGTGTACGCCGGGATGACGCCGTACTCCGACTTCCAGCTGGCCGGTCCCTATGGGCTCGACGACGCGGCGAACGGGCTCGGGCTTCGTCTATCCGCCGAGTGGCGCGTACCTCCTCTGTGCCGTTCACCCTGGGCGAGGCGTTCTGGTACGCCTGGAACGTGGTCAGCATCGTCGCGGTGATCGGGATCGTGCTCCTGATGGTCCGCCGTGAGGTCGGCCGGATGTCGGTTCCCATGGCCTTCGCGGTCGGAGCCGTTGCGGCCATCGCGTTCCAGGTTGGGATCAACGACCTGAAGACCGGCTACCTCTCGCCCATGGTGGCTGCCGCCATGGGGAGCATGTGGCTCTGGCCTCGCTGGTCGGCCATCCCGTCCCTCCTCTTTGGCCTGATCAAGGTCTTCCCGGCCGCGGGACTGTTGTGGACGATCCGCAAGCGCGGAGTCTGGAAGGTTCCGCTGCTCGTCGCCGCCGTGATCGCGGTCGCTGATCACCGTTGCCCAGCCGACCTATTTCACGGACTGGCTGACGGCCCTGGGCAATGCGGAGCCGGGCTGCCCGGAGTACGCGCTGCCGTCCCTCGCCTGCGCTGGCCTCCCGACGGTGGTCGGCTACGTTGCGGGTCTGCTGCTCCTGCTCGCGTCCTGGCGCGCGAAGCGCGACGACGTCTCGTTCCTGCTCCTGGGCCTGGCCATGACCGTGCCACTCCCCGACCTCTACTGGGGCAACCTCATGGTGCCGATGATCGCCGCCATCCCCCTGCTGATTCACGAGTCACGGCGCTGGCTCGATGCAGACGTGGCTCAGCGACAGCTGGCGGTGCCCGAGTCTTCGAATCCGGTGTCGGAGGTCGGGACGAACTCCCAGTCGTAGGCGCCGGGCCGAAGGGTGAGCTTCAGGACGCCGAAGCTCGAGTTGTCGTGGGCGGCGCTGGTGGGCAGGATCTCGCCGAACTCGTACAGCGACCGCCCGCCGGTGCCCACCACGAACTCGACCATCCCGTCGGGGTCGGCGGCGCCATCGGCGTCCATCGGGACGAAGCGCTCGTATTGGTGGTCGTGGCCGGTCAGGACCACGTCCGCGCCGGCCTCGTGCAGGAGCCGCCAGAAGGTCGGTCCATGGCGGATCGGAGCCGTGCTCGTGCGCCTGAGCTCCAGCGCGGGTGATGCCAGTAGGCGAGGGTGCAGCCGTCCGGAGGCGAGAGCAGCGGGGAGTTGGTCCTCGAGCCATTTCGCTTGGGCCGAGCCTCGGTCGCAGCCGCCCACCGCGTCGCAGTTCGAGTTCAGGGCGATGAGCGTGCCACGTGCCGAGGTCGAAGGTGTACCAGCCCTCGGCCGGGTCGCCGGCCGCGTCACCGAAGTAATCGAAGTAGGGTGCCGCGGCGTCCGTCTCGTACTCGTGGTTGCCGGGGACCGGTCTGCGTGCGGTTCCTGGTGCCGGCCCCACGACGGTGTCGTAGCACCTCGCGAAGTCCTCGGCCGTGCCGTCCGGGTAGGCGAGGTCGCCCAGGGCGAGGATCGTGCCGTCCATCCCGTCCAGCAGCGCCGCCGTGGCCTCGTCCCCGTCTGGAGTCGCAGTGCGCCGATGTCGCCCGCCGCCAGGACCACGGCCTCAGTCTCTGCCGCTGGCAAGCGACGGACGCTTGGGCGCTCTCCTCGGGCGTCGGGCCGACCGATGGTGAGGCGATGCAGGCGGTCAGGACGGCGATTGCGCCGATTCCCGCGAGCACGTCGCGCGTTCGCCGAGCGATCCGCATGAGACAAACAGTACAAACGGACAGTCCCCAAGGTGGGGTAGAGATGCCGTCCATCGGTCTGCGATGATTCCCGGCGCAATCATCCCTGGAGACCCGCGAATCCAATGACCAAGCGCCATCTCATGACGCTCCGGCTGACGCTGATGCTCGCCGACGGGGTGACGGCGTTTCTGGTCTTCATGGCCGTCTCCTATGTTCGATTCGAGGAACTGGACCCGAATGCGGTCTGGTCGGTTGGCATCGGCGATTCCGGTCGCAGCGATGCTGTTCGCTCTAACCTGGGTCGCCGTTCTGTGGGTCATGGGCCTGTACCGGCTTCGGGCGCGATGGAGCCTGATGACCGAGGCTCGAGACATCGCCCGGGCGGCCGTCCTTGTGGTCGCCGTGGTCCTGTCGAGCCTGTTCCTACTCCACCAGGACGACGTAAGCCGGCTGTTCCTGGCGATCCTCTTCGTCGCGCAGCCACTCGTGACCCTTGCTAACCGCGCGCTTTTCCGAACTTGGTTCAACGCGCTCCGCAGGCAGAGCCGCAACAGGAGCTACATGCTGATCGTGGGCACCGGAACGCTCGCCCAGGAGTTCGCCGATGCGGTGGAGCGCCATCCGTCGCTGGGCCTGAAGGTTATCGGCCACGTGACGGTGCCAGATGATCAGCGTAGGGCAACCGACCCGAAGGGTCCCGACCTGGGCCTCATCGTGGAGGGTGAGGCATACGCCGTCTCGCGCCCGATGCTCGGATCCGTCTACGACATTGGAGCGCTGTTCCAGAAGAACGTCGTTGACGAGGTGGCGGTGTGCCTCCCTCCATCGGCGGCGGGTTACCTCGAGCCGATCATCGCCATGGCCGCCGACGAGGGGAAGACGGTCCGCGTACCCACTGATCCGGCGCAGGAGGTCCTCTCCTACGCGGTCCAGGAGGAGTTCGAGCACTTCGTCGTCCGGTCTGTCATCCACGACAGCCAGCGGGAGGTTGAGCTGGTCTTGAAGCGGCTGATCGACGTCGTTGGAGCCACGGTCGGCCTGATCGTGCTCAGCCCGCTGATCCTGACAACGGCGGTGGCCATTCTCATCCGTGACGGATCGCCCATCCTGTTTCGACAGACACGGATCGGCCGTCATGGTCGTCCGTTCACGATCTACAAGTTCCGAACCATGGTCCAAGACGCCGAGATACGCCGACGATGAGGTCGTCGAACGAGAGCAGGCGAATGGGTCGGCGTTTCGGCTCCCGGAGGACCCACGTGTGACCGATCTGGGCCTGTTTCTCCGGCGTTCGAGCATCGACGAGATTCCACAACTTCTCAACGTGTTGCGCGGAGAAATGAGCCTGGTCGGCCCACGTCCCCCACTGCCACGCGAAGTCCTGGGTTACGACATCTGGCACCGCCGACGGCTATCGATGCGTCCCGGGATGACCGGACTCTGGCAGATCTCGGCCCGGCTCGAGCATCCGTTCGATGAGGTGGCCGAACTTGATCTCAAGTACATCGACCAATGGTCGCTGTGGAACGACGTGAGGATCCTTCTACGTACCGTCCCCGCAGTCCTCCTGGCTCGCGGTCGCTGAGGACCGCACCTTGCCGATGTCGCTTGGCCCGGCACGAGACAGGCGTAACCTCAATCTCGCGTGAAGCGTCAGCCAGGCGGAGAGAAGACCGACCGCGTTCTGGTGGTCCATGCCCGGTACCGCATACCGGGTGGCGAGGAGGCCGTCGTGAATGCCGAGGCGGAACTTCTGCGGTCACATGGCCACCGAGTGGAATTCCTCCAGTTCGACAACGACGACTGGGCGCGCCAAGCACGAGGTACGCAAGCCCCACGAGCCGCCTTCGAGACCGTCTGGTCCAGCCGCGCTCGTCGGGGGGTCAAAGCTGCGATGGCGGCGTTTCGTCCCGATGTCGTCCATGTCCACAACACGTTTCCGTCCATCTCGCCGTCCATCTACTCCGCTGTGGACCGGCCTGGCGTTGGAGTGGTTCAGACCCTTCACAACTTCAGATGGCTCTGCCCGGCCGCGACCTTCTTCCGCGACGGCCATGCTTGCACCGACTGCCTCGGCCGCCTCCCCTGGCCAGGAGTCCTGCACGCGTGTTACCGCGATTCCAGGGCCATGACGGGCATCGTCAGCATCATGCTCACTGCTCACCGAGGGCTGCGCACATGGACCAGGCACATTGACCGCTTCATCGCATTGACCCCGTTCTCGCGCGAGCTGTTCGTTCGAGGCGGCCTCCCCGAATCGCGCATCGACGTAAAGCCCAACTTCCTCGAGCCAGATCCGGCGGCCGATGAGAGCCCGTCTGCCGAGACTCGCGAAGGCGCGCTGTACGTGGGACGTCTCTCGCCAGAGAAGGGCGTGGATGTGCTGCTCCGAGCCGCCGCCACGCTCCCGGGCCGTATCCGGATCGCCGGCGACGGTCCGCTGAGGGGAGCGGTCGAGGAAGCTGCCTCCAGCGGGCTCGTGACGTATCTGGGGCCGCTTGATCGTTCAGGTGTGCTGGCCGCTATGCAAGGGTCCGAGGTCCTGGTCTTTCCGAGCCTCTGCTACGAAGGGGGAATCCCGTTGGTCATCGTGGAAGCTCATGCGGCAGGTCTGCCAGTCGTGGCCGGTGCGCTTGGCCGAAGCCCAGAGATCATCCGAGACGGAGTGACGGGTGAGCTGGTGCCGGCAGGCGACGCGGAGGCCCTGGCAAATGGTATTCGGGACCTCATAGCAGATCGGAGTCGTCTGGCCGCAATGGGCGCTGAGGGCCGACAGGAGTACCTAGACCTGTATCGGGGTGATCGGAATTACTCAATGCTGATGGACATTTATGCATCTGCCCTTCGCCGCGCGGCACCGGGGAGTGTGGTGTGACGTTCTTCGAGCTCGCCGGTCTGCGCATCAGTGCGCTGCCGTTTCGCACGACGCTCGAACGGGTACTTGCGGCTCGTGAGACTGGCGAGCGCCTCCAGGTGCATTTCGCGACGGCCCACACGGTCGTGGAAGCCGATCGTCACCCTCCGCTTCGAGCGGCCTTGAATCGGGGCCTGGTAGTCCCCGATGGCATGCCGCTGGTGTGGATCGGCCGCTTACGAGGGATGCCAGCCGAGCGCGTCTGCGGCCCGGACTTCATGCCTGCGCTGATGGACAAAGGTCGGGCTGTGGGCGCGAAGCACTACCTGTACGGCGGCGCACCGGGGGTGGCTGAACGACTGGCTGAGCACATGGTGGCCCGTTTCCCGGGCTTGGAGGTGGTTGGTGTTCACTCACCACCGCTCCGCGAGCCCGATGCGGCGGCAGATCGAGAGGACCTGATACGGATCAACGCCGCCAAACCTGACTTCGTGTGGGTCGGACTTGGCGCACCGAAGCAGGACACGTGGATCGCGCGGTACCGAGAAGCGTTGGAATCTCCTGCATTGCTGGCCGTGGGAGCCGCGTTCGATTTCCATTCCGGGCGGCGCCAACGGGCGCCGCGCTGGATGCAGCGCACGGGCCTCGAATGGCTGCACCGGCTCGCATTGGAGCCTCGACGACTCGCGAGACGCTACACGAGCGTGAGCTTGCAGTTCCTCCGGATCGTGGTTCGCGACACCGTCAGCCGGCGGGTGAGCAGACCCATCTCGCCCGAGTGAGGAGCCTACATATACTCGGCTCACGGCCCCACGAGTTGAAGGCCAACCAATTCATGGAGATCGAGTGACAACAAGAGCTCTGATCACCGGCATCACCGGCCAGGACGGCTCCTACCTCGCGGAGTTGCTCCTGGGCAAGGGCTACGAGGTCCACGGGCTCATGCGCCGCTCGAGCTCCGTTCACGACGGATCGCATCGACCACCTCTACCAGGACCCTCATCAGCGCGAGGTCCCGCTCTTTCTCCACTACGGCGACCTGTCCGACTCGTCGTCGCTGATCAACACGCTCAACCGAGTGAAGCCAGGACGAGGTCTACAACCTCGGTGCCCAGAGCCACGTCAAGGTCAGCTTCGACATGCCGGAGTTCACCGCCGATTCGACCGGCATGGGCACGCTTCGACTGCTGGAGGCGATCCGGCACGCCGACTGGCCGATCCGCTTCTACCAGGCTGGCAGCAGCGAGATGTTTGGCAACGTCCGCGAGAGCGCCGCAAAGCGAGAGCGACGCCGTTCTATCCGCGCAGTCCCTACGCCGTCTCCAAGGTCTTCGCCCATTGGATGACGATTCAATACCGCGAGGCCTACGGCACTCTTCGCCAGCAACGGCATCCTCTTCAACCACGAGTCCCCACGCCGCGAGGGGTCACCTTCGTCACCCGCAAGATCACGCGCGGCATCGCGGAGATCCTCGCCGGCAGAGCAGGCGAAGCTCTACCTCGGCAACCTCGAGGCCAAGCGCGACTGGGGCTACGCGCCCGAGTACGTCGAGGCGATGTGGCTGATGCTGCAGCAGGACGAGGCCGGACGACTTCGTGATCGCCACTGGCGAAATGCACTCGCGTCGCGTGAGTTGCGTCGAGGTCGCCTTCGGCCTTGTGGATCTGAACTGGCACGACTACGTCGAGATCGACCCGCGCTACTTCCGCCCGACCGAAGTCGACCAGCTCTGCGGCGACGCCACCAAAGGCGTTAGCAAAAGCTCGGCTGGCGAGCCGCGCACGCGCTTCCACGAGCTGGTGCCTTCATGCTCGAAGTCGGATCTCATGAAGCGCTGGCCTCGACCCGCAGCACCACGTTGGCCGCTGGCCGCGAGCCGCGGAGATGCATGAGTGAGGCGTCCTTCTGGGCACAGCGGCGGGTGATGGTGACCGGCGGCGGCGGGTTCCTGGGCCGGGCCGTGGTCCGGCGACTCGAGGCGGCGGGAGGCCGCGAGATCTTCGTTCCGCGAGCGCGCGACTACGACCTGCGGACAGCCGACGGCATCGACCGGGCCTTGCGGACGGAAGGCCCGACCTCGTCATCCACCTCGCGGCAGTCGTCGGTGGCATCGGCGCCAACCGCGAGAACCCCGGCCGCTTCTTCTACGAGAACGCGATCATGGGCATCCAGCTCATCGAGCAGGCGCGCCTGGCCGGCGTCGAGAAGTTCGTCACCGATCGGCACCGTCTGCTCCTACCCGAAGTTCACCCCCGTGCCGTTCCACGAGGACGACCTCTGGAACGGCTATCCGGAGGAAACCAACGCCCCCTACGGCCTCGCCAAGAAGATGCTGCTCGTCCAGGGGCAGGCCTACCGCCAGCAGTACGGCTTCAATGCCGATCCACCTGATCCCGGTCAACCTCTACGGGCCGGGCGACAACTTCGACCCCGCGACGTCAGCACGTGATTCCGGCCCTGATCAAGAAGTGCGTCGAGGCTCGGGAGGCCGGACGAGCCGACATCGAGGTCTGGGGCACCGGGGACGCCTCGCGCGAGTTCCTCTACGTGGATGACGCCGCCGAGGGCATCGTGCTCGGCGCCGAGCGCTACGACGACCCGGATCCGGTCAACCTCGGCAGTCGGCGAGGAGATCACGATTCGCGACCTCGTCGGGCTCATTTCGCGCCTGACGCGGCTTTTCCGGCGCTATCCGGTGGGACGCTTCAAAGCCCGATGGGCAACCTCGACGCGTCATGGACACCAGCCGTGCCCGTGAGAGGTTCGGCTTCACGGCTCGGACGAGCTTCACGGAAGGACTACAGAAGACCATCGCCTCGTACGAGCAGCAGCGCGCCACGGAGCTCTCTGCCACTCGGGCCTGACGTGGCTCGGATGTGGCGCAGAAGCTTGCTTCTAGCAGTCATCGCCAGTAGGCAGCGGACGCGGCACGCCACGCCACGCGCAGGGTCTTGGCGGCAAGCCGTTCCGCCTCCAAGCGTGTACCGCTGGCTGCGATGTACCGCTTGCGAATGATCTGATCTTCGCGGTCGCTGCGCTCCCGATGAATGAGGTTTTTCTGCTCGCGGTGCGCCCCTCATTCTCGACCACAGCTTGGGCACATGGTGTAGGTGAGCTCGCTCCGCGAAACGAGCAAAAGGTCGGTGTCCATCGCAAGATCGAACGACGGGTCGAGACCGCCGACCTCTTCGTAGAGGTCCCTGCGCCAGAAAGCCGAAGGCTGCGGATGTAGTTGTAGGTCCTCAGCCAAACGAATCGGTTGAACGGCATCTCGCGTTTCCGCCGAAGCACGGCGCCGTCGCGGTCGATCCATGTCGCGTCGCCGAAAACAAATCGATGCTTAGGATGCTGCTCAAAGTACACAGCCACTTCGGACAGCACTCCTGGCTCGTAAACATCGTCAGAGTTGAGCCAAGCGATGACTTGACCCGTAGCGCGTCCAAAGCCCTGAATCAGAGCGTCGGTTTGTCCCCTGTCGGGACGGCTCTGGAAGTAGGCAAGCTGAGACACATATCGGCCGAGTATCTGTTGCGATCCGTCGGTCGAGCCGCCGTCCATCACCAGGTATTCCACAGAGGGGTAGTCCTGGGCCAGAACGCTCTGGAGGGTCGCCTCCAGGAACTCCGCCTGATTGTAGGAGGGTGTGACGATGCTGATGGTGAGTGCCATTGACTCGTCGTTAGGCCTTTTTTCGGGGCGACGTGCTGAACAGGAAGCCTCGGTATCCAGCTTGTTCGGGCGCGGCCTTGACCTCGGCCAGTTCCCAGACGAGAAACTCGCGGAGGAGCGTCAGGCGCAGCTCCGCTGTCGCGTCAAGGAACTCGCTGCGGTTCAGAAACCATCCGGGATACTCGGTCTTGTAGCCTCGCCTGTGTGGCCGCTGGACAACTACGAAGGACTCGGCGTGATCCACGATGGGGAGGCGCGTCACGTACAGGTATTCACCGGCAACGCTGGCGAGCTTGGCCAAGTAGTCGCGCCAGTCGCGCAGGTACTGCAAGGACCCGCTTGCCATGACGAGGTCATAGGACCGAGACAAGGCTGGCGCGTCATCGTCGTAGAAGTGACCCGTCGGAACCTTTGTCGGACCGTGGTGCGCCAGGATTGGCAGTTCGCGACAGTGGTAGTCGACGTTGAGTTGAGGGTACAACGCGCTCGCGAGGACAGCGTACAACCCCAGCCCACCTCCCCAGTCGAGCACTGAGATCCGCTCCTTTTCCCAGGCGGCCAGGCCGAGGACATACCCGAAGGTCATCAGCGTGTTGTGAACCGCAACGTCTGAGACCGTGGGCTCTCCTTCGTCTCCAGATGTGCCACTGACGACGTTCGGAGCCCGAACCCGGTCCACGAACGTCTGCCACGACTGCAGCTGGGTCGTCGCCACGCTTTCGTGATCCCACCCAGACGAAGCTCCCGTCGCCAGCGGCCAACCCTCCGGGAGGTACTCCCATTCGAAGGCCGGTTCGCCACGCCATCGGCGGCGACTTCGTCTCAAGGCGTCCGTGACAATCGGCGGCAGCGCGCGCGCGAGCGCTCGCTTCGCCCGCGCAGTCACCTGTGAACCCCGAAAGCGTCCTTCACCTTCCCTCATACTCTCTCGTAGAGAAGTGCCGCTGCAGGGCCACACCGACATTGAGCATCGAAGTTATCGAATTCGGCGGAATGCGCTACGCCGAAGTGATCCGCTCGGATTCCGTCGTCGACCGAACGACGTTCTATCTCGCCACCGGAATCGTCGTTCCAGTTCGGCTTGCTCGCCCATGCCGCCGGATACACCGGAGCCGCCGCACTATCACCAGCCCTTCACGTCGGAGATCGACGATCTCCAGCAGATGTTCGTTGTTCAGCGAGGTGTCGTCGGCGTCAGCCTCTACGACGACGACGGGCGGCCTGCTCGAGGAGGTCGTGCTGCATGCAGGTGACGCGATCGTGTTGATCCACGGCGTGCACGCCATCCGCGTGATCGAAGACATGCAGGCCATCAGCGTGAAGCAGGGTCCGTTCCTGGGCGATGCGCAAGGACAAGGTCGACGTCGAGGTGCGCCCCTGATCCCGGTCTTCGAGCCCGAGCTCGGCGAGGACGACATCGAGGCCGTCGTGGCCGCTCTGCGGCGAGGTGAGATCTCGGGCTCGTTCGGCCAGGCACTGAGCGACGTTCGAGTACCGAGTTCGCGAACTTCGTCGGCTGCTCGCTACGGAGTCGCGGTCAGCAGCGGCACTACCGCGCTGCAGCTGGCCGTTCGCGGCGCTGGTATCGGCCCGGGCGACGAGGTCCTCATCAGCGCGAGCACGAACATCGCGACCGCTCTGGCCGTTGTCCATAACGGCGCGCATCCCCGTCCCGGTCGATTCCGAGCCCGTGACCTGGAATCTGGATCTCGACCTGATCGAATCGCTCGTCACGCCGCGGACGAAAGCCATCATCCCGGTCCATCTTGTACGGTCACCCGGTCGATATGGACCGACTGTGGCGATCTCGCTCAACAGCCACGGTCTCACTGTCATCGAGGATTGCGCCGAGTCGCACGGTGCGACATGTCGGGGACGGATGACCGGCAGTTTCGGCGCGATGGCGTGTTTCAGTTTCTACGCCAACAAGGTGATCACGACCGGCGAAGGCGGGATGGTCAGCACCAATGACGATTCGCTCGCGCGAGCGACTTCGGCTCGCTTCGCAATTTCGCTTTCACGGAACCTCGTTTTCGGCACGCCGAGGCTGGTTACAACTTCCGGATGACCGGCTATCAGGCCGCGATGGGCCTGTCCCAGCTCCAGCGAATCGACCAGATCATCGAGGCCAAACGTCGCCTTGCGCGAGACCTACCGGACGGCGCTCGCCGGCGTAACGGGCTGCAGCTCCCAGCCGAAGCAGCCGTGGGCGCGAAGCGTCGTACTGGATGTACGCGCTTGTCGTCCAGCCGGAATTCGGTCGGTCGCGAGACGAGCTCGATCGCCCAGCTTCGTGACGGCAGGCATCGATACGCGCACGTTTTTCTGTCCGATGGACCTGCAGCCCTGCCTCCGGGAACTCCCCGGGTTCGCCCGACGCCGTGCCCAGTTGCCGACCGACTGTGGGAACCAGGTCTCTACCTGCCCGTCTAGCGCCAGCTCTCGGCGACGAGGAAATTCGAGGTGATCTGCCGATGCCGTGCGACGCGCCGCAGCACATGAGCGTTTACGAGGCGAATACGCGCGCCTGTACGACCTCTTCTACAGCGACAAGCCATACGACGACGAGGTGACTACACCGACCACCTCCTTGCGAGCAACGCGGTCGGCGAGTCCTCGCGCCTCCTGGACGTCGCGTGCGGTACTGGCCGGCACGCGATCGGTCTTGCGGAGCGCGGCTGGGAGGTTATTGGTGTCGATCGCTCCGCCGACATGCTTAGACGGGCCGAGGAACGGCCCGCCGGGCGCCGACTGAGCTTCGTGTCAGCAGGACATGCGCGAACTCGACCTGACGTTCAAGGGCTTCGACGCCGCGGTGTGCCTGTTCGACTCGATCGGCTACGCCGTCACCAACGAGGCGTCATCGGAACCGTCATGCGAGTTCGGAATCACCTCGTCCCGGCGGATTCTCCTCACCGAGTTCTGGCACGCTCCGCCCATGCTGTGCCATTTCGACCCCTTCGCGTTCGCCGTGGGAGACCACCGATGGCCGAGTGGTCCGGACCTCGACGGACGACCGTGGACCCCGTGGCCCAGGTCGCTGCGAGTCGAATACTCGGTGAGCTTATCCCGCCATGGCACGGGTACTACCTGGAGCGAGTCCACGTGAATCGATTCTTCCTCGTCCAGAAATGGACCTCCTCCTACGGGGTGCGGGCTTTGTGCCGCGCCGCTGGGTGGCGGGTATTGACGGGTCGACCCATCGACGAGTCAACTTGGCACGTGGTCGCAGTCGCCGAGTCGAGCCCGAGCGGCACCTGATGCGCGTTGGTGTCTACGTGCGGGACATGAGCCCATCCGCCGGTGGCGGCCACACCTTCGAGCGCGAGGTCCTGAACGCCCTGCTCGCCGCTCGCGGGACCACCAATCATTCATTCTTGGCCGTCGGTTCAGCCTCCGCGCCACCGCCCGGCTGGGACGGCGCCGACTTCGTGTCGCTGGCCCGGAGTCTGCCTACACGCGCCGCCGGGCGGCGGCTGAAACGACGTGTCGTATCGGCGATTCCCGGTGTGCGCGCCCCGGCACGTCCCTGGATCCTCGATGCAGCATCGCCATCAGAGGGGTATCGATCTCGTCTGGTCGGTTTCGCCTGGGTCGCCTACCCGGTCACTGCCGTACGTTGCGACCGTCTGGGATCTCCAGCATCGCTTACAGCCCGTCTTTCCCGAGGTGTCCGCTCGAGAACGAGTGGTCCGACGGAAGCGCAGTTCGTACGCGCGCCGGACAGGCCTCCGTCGTGATCGTCGGTACGTCAGCGGTCAGGCCGAGGTCGAGCGGTTCTACGGCGTCCCCCCGGAGCGCATCCGACGTCTGCCTCACCCAACCCCGACGTTTGCGCTCGAAGCTGGTGAGGCGCCGCCGACGTCCTCGACCGCCATGGACTGGAATCGGGTTATGTGCTCTACCCAGCGCAGTTTTGGGCGCACAAGAATCACGTCAGTCTTCTTCATGCGCTGAGCCTGCTTCGCGACGATCACGGTCTGAGGTTGCAGGCGGTTTTCGTTGGTTCCGACAGGGGGAACGCAGGGCACAGTCCGTCAAGTTGCGCTCGAGCTGGATCTTGTGGACTCGTCCGCTTTCTCGGATTCGTCCCGCGGTACGAGCTGGTGACGCTCTATCGACAGGCGCTTCGCCCTGGCTATGTCTCGTTCTTCGGCCCGGAAAACCTGCCGCCGCTAGAGGCGTTCGCTCTGGGATGCCCCGTGTCGCGGCCGACGTCCCTGGCGCCCAGGAACAGCTTGGTGACGCGGCCTTGTTGGCCCCGCCGGAAATCCCCTCGGACATCGGCAAGCGTTCTGACCGTCAGCCGCGACGAGACCTTCGTCGCGATTGTCGAGCGCGGCCACGTGCGCGCTCGGGCCTATAACTACCGCGGACGATTCGTGCTGGGAATTCTGACGATCTTGACGCACTCGAGCCGGTCCGCGACCTGGCGGTGACGAGCGTGCCCGATCGGGTGCGCCGCCGATTGTCTGCGAGCCTCGGAGGACTGAGGAGTCGGAGCTTGAGTCCGTACTCTTGGCGATCGGTCGACAGTAGAGCCGCTTCGTTCGCGGTCAACGACTTGAGCGGCCTCGCGACGCTGAGTTTCGGGTCTTCTCGCAGTTCGGCGAGGACGGAATCATCCAGTTTCTGATCGGCCGGATTCCGATCGAGCACGAATGCCGTCCTCATCGAGTTCGGAGTTCGATGACTATCGCGAGTGCGAATACGCGGTTCCTCGTTCAGCAACGACAACTGGCGCGGACTCATCCTCGACGGAGGCAGCAGCATATCGACCTCATCCAATTCAGATCCGATCGGGTGGCGCCACAGCATCGACGCTCAATCGGTGTTCGTGACCGCGCGACAACATCAACGATGCGATCGTCGAGCGGCGGGCTTCACCGGCGACATCGGGCTGTTGTCGATCGATATCGATGGCAACGATTATTGGGTTTTCGATCGCGATCGACGTCGTCAGCCCTCGGATCGTCATCATTGAGTACAACAGCACATACGCTGAAGAGCCGCCGGTGCACCGTACCGTACGACGCCTGAGTTCAACCGCACCCAGGCCCACTCATCCAACTTCCATTGGGGCGCGTCGCCCGCCGCACTCTGCCTGGCAGCCGAACGAAAAGGTCTGCGTTTGTCGGGAGCAACAGCGCCGGAATAACGCCTTCTTCGTCCGGCAGGACGTGCTGGCGCGAGCTCCCAGCGGCTAACCGCACGGGAAGGCTGGGTCATGCTCGCTTCCGCGAATCTCGGGACGCAAATGGAAACCGTCGTTTGTCGGTGGACGAGAGCAGCGCATAGCAACGATCGCGGACCACCCATTGGTCGATGTCACCACTGACATCGTCGCCGAGGTCGGCTACAGCGCTCTCCGGCTACGGTCTGACTAGTCCTAAGTGACCTACAGGGCTGGAGCCGTTCAAATAGCGAGATCGATCGTGGAGCCGGCGTCGATGGCCAGTTTCGCAGGTAGCTGAAGTAGGGAGACATTGCGATCTTTCAGGACTCGAGGTCGTACCACTCCGCCTTGGCGACTGGCCATTGCGAAACGAATTGATCTTCTCGCGGAATGAATTCGACGATGACGTAGCGCCTCGCGAACATGTCGACCACGCGGGCAAACACCTCGAACGTGATCCCCTGGAAGCCCGCGAGATGGTGGAGGAGTGCCAGCGCCATGACAGTGTCAGATCGGAGCCGCTCCGGAGCTGCTCTGGATTCCAATCCCAATCCCGATGAGCCCGTCGGCCACATCATGTCCATGCGGAGCGGGAGTATTGGCAGGTCCGCGTCTCGTGCACGGATGTACAACGAACCAAGTGTCCTGTCATCCGTATCCAGGGCTATGACGGTGTGACCTCGGGATACTGCCAAGCGCGAGTACCAGCCGGCATTTGACCCGGCATCCAGTACTGAGCCCGGTGGGAGGTCGGCGAGAATCGCATCGACACTTCGCTGCTTCTCGTTGTAGAGACTCGCATCTCCGACCTCTGCATCACCGGTTTCGTAGTAGTCCGACCATGGCGTTCGCGCTCCGCGATCAGGTGCTCCAGAAACGTACGACGCCAGCGCTATATGGAAGCGGACGGGCTCGCGGACGTATCGGAGCAGAAGCCAATAGGCCGGCGGGAAGGCCCTTACCATCCTACGGTCGAGCCGATCCGTCCAGCCTCCATGTGCCGTTCGCTGGACGGCATCTGCCAATTGATGCAAACCGATTCGGTGGAGCGCGAGGGGGAGCACGATGTGTCTCCGGAACTCCCTCATCCACGAGTTCGTGATGGCGGACCCTTCAACGATTGATCCAAGGTCGACAAAAACCGGTCGAGTCCCGTCAAATAGGACGTTCCAAGGATGAGCGTCTTGCAGGCCGAGCCCGTGACGGGCAAGAGTGGCGCCGAGACGCGCAATGAGCACGCCTGCTTCTCGAAGCATGACTGTCGGCCATTCCGGTGGGTAACTGACCGTCGGTACTCGTTCCACCTCAACGACCAGCTCATGTCCTTCCAGCGCGATATCAGCCTCGGCAAATCGCACCAAGCCGGCCTCGAACAAGTCAGTTAGGTAGTCAGCCTTGAGCAGCCTCCGGTACAGCTCGGCTGCATCCCCGCGAAACCCCCGGTAGATCCCTCCATCGAGTTCAAAGAGCATTCCTCGTTGATCGACGCTCGGTGGTCCGGTTCGGATCACCTCACTCAGCGAAACAGCAGACTTTCAACGCTCGATGGTCCATTTCTGTGGGACAAGGACGAAGCCATGACCGGGAGGCGGAAGCGTTCCACTCGCCGAAGAAGTCGCCTTCTGCGACATCGACGGTGGCTGCGTCCTGTACGTAGTCGGCCAATGTGCCGTTGGCGATGCAATGAACATTCAGCGAGTAGCGACCCGGCATGAGATTCGTCTTTTCGAACGAACAGACGATCGTCCCGGACGGAGGAAGCTCCTTGAAAGGGCTACCGGCCATCTCCGAAGACAACCATGCCACGCTCTCGCCACGAGAGCTGTAAACGCCGACCAACATTTCGACGTTCCGCATGGCCGAGTCGCCGGCATAGTGAAAACGGAGGCTCGCCGGCGCGCCGGTTCGGACCGTCGCCTCGATGCCCACGATTCGAAGACGGCCGTCTCCTCCGCGATCCTCGCGCTCGGCAAGGCTGTCGAGCGAAACGGATTTGATGCTCTCCCCGTACTTGTCAATCACTTCAGACACGGGACCAGCCGCCGCCAGACGCCCACGATCCAGCAGCACCGCGGATGTACAGAGCGCTTCCACAGCCCCCAAGTCATGGCTGACGAACAGGACGGTTCGCCCTTCTCGGGTTATGTCTCCCATTTTTGCCAGCGATCGGCGCTGAAAGGCCGCGTCGCCGACCGCCAGGACCTCATCGACCACCATGATTTCGGGTTCAAGGTGCGCGGCCACGGCGAAACCCAACCTGACCTGCATCCCGCTCGAGTACCGCTTCAAGGGCGTGTCGATGAATTCCTGGACTTCGGCGAAATCCACGATGTCATCGAACTTGCGCCGGATCTCTGCGCGACTCATTCCGAGGATGGCGCCGCTTAGGAAGACGTTCTCACGTCCAGTTAGCTCGGGATGGAAGCCCGTCCCGACCTCAAGCAATGAGCCAACTCGTCCGTAAATCGTTGCCGAACCCGAAGTCGGCTGGATGATCTGCGAGAGGATCTTCAGCAGTGTCGATTTGCCGGCGCGGTTGGGTCCGATGACGCCAGTAACCTCCCCCCAGGGCGCTTGGAAGGACACATCGGACAGGGCCCAGATCTTTCGGCCCTTCGAGCTTCCTGGGCGCAGGCGCCCTGGCTGGGTCATCAGGCGCCACAGCGACTCTGTCAGCCGCCCGTATTGGGCGACGGATTCTCCGAGCTGGAATTGCTTGCTGAGGTGCTCGACCGAGATCGCAAACTCACCCATCAGACAACCTCGGCAAAGTTCCGCTCAACCCGGCGGAAGTACGCGACCCCGATGAAATAGATCACGATGGCGGAGATGGTCGAAACAGCTATTTCGAGCGCGGGCAGTTCACCGCCAAGAAATGCCCAGCGGAATCCCTCGATGGCGCCGACCATCGGATTGAGCGCATACAGCGTCCGCCATTCATCCGGGACGAGCGAGGCAGGATAAATCACCGGCGAGGCGAACAGCCACAATTGAACGAGAAATGGCAGGGCATATCGCACGTCGCGGTATCGGACGTTCAAGGCTGCAAACAGATTTCCCAGGCCAAGAGCGAAGAGGAGGGTCAGCCCGGTCAGCGGCACGATCCAGACGACCGTGAGTGGGGGTACCTCGCCAAGCACCAGCGAAAGCCCAATGAGGACGAGGAGCGCAAGCAGGAAGTCAAGGATGAAGGAGGCAACCGACCCCGCCGGCAATAAGAGACGCGGGAAATAGACCTTCGTCAAGATGTTGGCGTTATCTACCAAACTGTTGGAAGCGCCAAGAAAACCCTGGGCGAATAGCGTCCACGGCAACAGCCCAGCGTAGAAAAAGAGCGGGTACGGGTGTCCGTCGGACGAAACCCGCCCCAGCAGACCCAGGATTACGGTGAATACGGTCATGAGGATCAGCGGTTGCAGTACCGCCCATGCGACGCCAAAAAACGTCTGGCGGTACCGGATCTTGAGATCACGCCAGACGAAGAAATAGAGCAGCTCGCGGCGCTGCCATAGTTCGCCCAGCCCGAATCCGCGCCATCCCGAGTCCCGTTCAATGACGAGAGGCGGACGCGCTTCGGGCTTCGATGCCATGGTCATGATCTAATCACAGGCCTGCAAAACGGATCCCAGACCAGCGTCACTCAATGCATCCCGGGGATCCAGAAGCAAGCGACCTTCGCCGGTCGATGGCGATGGGAGTCGTATGAGGTCGGGCCAAACGATTGGCAAGCGCCTGTAGCCCCATAGGTCGGCGCTGAACCCGCCGTCGCCATTCTCGTCCAGCGGATTCATGGTCTCGTTCCCGGTCGTTGAGGACAGTTCATCGCCGGTCATGAGCTCAACGAGGCGCAGCGCTCGAGCATCAACCTCGCCATGCAGCTGACGACTGCCTTACCACCAACGACCAATACAGCGGAGTTCTCAGGACGGAGTCTGGTGCGCGCTCGAGCAGCGGCGCTTGCGTTCGCGCGACAGCCCATGACCTCAACGTACATGGCTGCGAGCGAAGGCATGAGCGCTCCCTCGGCTAATTCCTCGGCGAGATCGGTCTCTCCCGGCCAAGACGGCGAGCAAGATGGGCTGATAGGAACGCGGTACTGGGGAAGGAAGGTCGCGTGACCAACTATCCGAGCGCTCTTCAACCACATCCCGGTAGAAGTTCGCACTGCCGGTAGGAGCTCGGTCCAACCGGGCGCGAAGACGATTTCGGGCCAGCCTGAACGACCTCCTCCAAGGTCGCGACACCTCCGCATCGGACTCCGTCCTCCGTTTCCCACCTCGCCGCGAGGAGGAGGTTCGTCGGATCGGACACGTTGGACCTCGAGAGCGCGTCCAAGGCCGCGCGCGAGGACATTCGGTGTCGCCCGAGGCAGCATGGGCAAGGCGAGAGCGCGCCACGCGAGGTCGTCGCTGGGGTTGAGTCGGGTGGCTCGGTCCAGGTTGGGAATCGCGGCTGGTCGCATTGCCGGTCAGCAGTTGGGCGGTGCCGAGTTGGCGCGCGTAGAGCGCCATTCCGGGGTCAAGACTCGCGGCGAGTTCAAGCTGCGGAATGGCCTCGTCGACCCTCTCGTCAGCAATCGCCGTGCGAGCCGAGAGGTAGGCGACGTCCGCCACGGCCGTCGCGGTCCACGCCACCGCGACCACGCCGAACGCCGCAACGGTCGTGGCCTTCAGCCATGGCCGGGGCACAGGCGCGTCGGTCCGGCCGGCAGGCTCGCGAGGGAGCAGCGAACGCGGCCCACCCAATTGCGACCGCTACGAGGAACCCGAAATCGGTCGGGTTGGCGCCCAATCCTGCCAGTGCAAACGTGATCAAGACCCAACGGGCCGCTACGGACGGGCCGCGGAGGATCGGCGGCAGCAGAGTTGCGAGGATCGTGATGACCGCCAGGACGCCCAGGAGGCCGGCCTCCGGCAGGAGCTGGAAGATGGCGCTGTCCGGGTGTCGCGGCGCGAACGAATTCGTGTCGAAATAGTTCGTCTGCTGGAGGGCCCACGCGAACGAACCTGGCCCGTAGCCAGCCACGGGCTCGGAGAGCCACGCCTCGAGTAGGGGCTCCCACATCGCCCACCGAGCACCGACTGTGCCGGCATTCAGGACGCGCTCGAGAACAGTGCCGAGGACTCCGCTGACCACGATCGCCGCGACGCCGGCAACCAGCACCAGGCCGAGTGCAACCTGGACTTCGTCGCTCCGTCGGCCCGTGCTTCAGGCCAACGGGAATGAGCACTACCGCGGAGGCGAGCGACATCGCAAACCAGATGGTTCGAGAGCCGTCCACGATCACGATGAGCAGCGTCAGGACACCGATAACGGTCCCCATGGCGGCTCGCAACGGGGAGATGCGACCCAGCCACCAGCTCGGATAGAGCATGACGACGAGCAGAGTCAGATCGTGACGATGGCCCCATGGCACGGACGGCAGAGTTCCATGTTCAGCGGCGGGAAGACCGCCAGTCGTTCAGCGCCCACCACTCGAAAAATGACGGGAGCCAGCGAGCAGCCGTCAGGAACGGTGAACAGCCGCCGACAGCGCCATGAGGCAAATGGCAAAGGCCCGTCTGCCGTCGTCGACCGCGAGCAGAGAGCGGGCCACGAAGAAGCCAGCGGCGAACAGGAGCGCACCGAGAAGCGCGTCGAACGACTGGCGAGGGAACTGGGAAAGGATCGCCGCGCCCGCGAACAGGAGGAGGGCGAGCAGCACCCCCTTGTCGACGCGATCGGCCAGCCGCGGGGCATTCAGGAGGTAGATCAGGATCAGCGGTCCCCGCGATCACCGCATTCAGGACGCGGATGATCGGATGCGGGGTCGCGCTGCCCGGCTTCGCCGAGCAGGACGAAGTAGGCAAGCGCCAGCATCCCGAGGAGGATCGCGACTCTGCGGGCGCGGGACTGTGGCTCGCGCAGCCAGGAATCGATGGCCAGCATCTAGGCGGTCATCGCGCCCACGGCGCGTTCGGCCAGCTCGATCGAGTAGTTCTGCCCGCGGTCGTGGGGATAGACCTGGAACATGTTGGCGATCCAGAGCCCCTCGACGGGCGTCTGGAACGGCGGGATCCGCTCGGCGTAGTCGACGGTGACGATGGGCTGGGCGAAGGGCGCGGCGAAGCCCCAGACCTGGGTGATCCAGGACCGGTCGAGGTTGGGGTTCAGCCGCTGGAGGGCCGGCAGCCAGTCGGTCAGCAGCTGCTCCGGATCGGCCTTCAGGACGGGATCGTCCATCGGCCGGTAGCTGCCGAGGTAGAGCAGGTGCCGGCCGCCGTACTCGGCCGGTGAGCGCATGTTCGTGTGCTCGACCGCGGCGAGGAAGGGGAAGCCGGGGTCGTTGAGGTTGATCCAGTAGGCATCGGTCAGCGGCCGGTCCAGGGCCAGGATCAGGCAGTGGGCGCCGAGCGCCGGCCCGGGATCGTGGCGCTCGCTGCCATTCGGTCGGCATCTCCGGCGTCAGCCGGGCGGTCAGGCGGGTCGGGAGGGTGGACAGGACGAGCGTCGAAGGCGTCAGTGGCCGCGGCATCATCGCCGATCTCGCGGTGGGTCACCGTGAGCCGCCCCCGCTCCGTCGGATCTCGGTGACCTCGCGGCCGAGCAGCACGGTGCCGCCGTGCTGCCGACACCCGCTGCGGCGAGCGCCTCGTACAGGCGCTGGAACCCACCACCCAGGTAGCCGAGGCGGCTCGTGCGGTCGTGGACCCGGGCCCAGAACCAGGGCAGCGCAATCGTGTCGGCCGCCTCGCCGAACTTCGCGCGGAGGAGCGGCTCCCAGACGACGTCGGCCGCGCGCGTGCCCCATCTGGCCCCGGATCCACGGCGCGGCGCGCGACGCCCTCCAGTCGCTCGCGGGCTGCCGAGCGCCTTGAGGTAGGCCAGACCGATACCCATCCGGAACCGGTCCCAGACCGGCAGCGGGCGAAACCGCAGCAGCGACAGGGCGAGTCGAGCTGGTGGAATCGCCCGTCGCGGAGGACCACGGTCCGCGGCCGATGCCAGGTCAGGTCCGCGCCGAGCCCCAGCTCGTTGATGAGGTCGATGGCGTGGTGGTCGCTCTGGAACAGGTGGTGGTAGAACTTCTCGAGCCACGGACCGTGTCCCCGCCCGGGCGGAAGCCGGCCGCCAGCCCGCCGGGGACCGCTCGCGCTCGAAGACCGTCACCGTTTCGCCGCGCTGGGCGAGGCGCAGGGCGGCGGTCAGGCCCAGCGCCCCGGCGCCGAGGACGGCGATCGACGGGCCATGATCAGCGGGACTCTCGGCCGCTGGTCGCCGCGCGGATGCTAGCCGCCCGCGGATGGCCGGCGGCGTGACCATAGCGAGATTCCCTGGACAGGACGCTGGGCCGGCAGCCGCTGGTTTGGCCTTGCGCTCGCACTCCTGTGCGGCGCGATCGTCCGATTCGTGCCGTTCGTGGGCACCGACTTCCCGCTGAATGACGGCGGCCTGTTCGCGACCATGATTCAGGACCTCGTCAACAATCGGCTCCTGCTGCCGGCGTCCACCACGTACAACGGGCTGGACATCCCGTTCGCCTACCCACCCCTGGCGTTCTACGTCGCCGCTCTCGCCAACCAGGCATTTGGATTCGAGATCCTCGACATCCTCCGTGGCCTGCCCGTGGTTCTCAGCCTGGCCACCGTCGTCGCGGTGTACTGGCTTGGCGCGGGGAATCCTCGCGTCCCGGACCGGCGGCGTTTTGGCCGCCCTTGCCTTCGCCCTCCTGCCGAGCAGCTACCAGTGGATGATCACCGGAGGGGGCATCACCCGCGCCTTCGGGTTCTTCCTGGCCATCGTTGCGTTGGGGATTGGATGGCGCCTCCTCCGCAGCCCGGAGCATCGATGGTGGATCGGCGGTGATGCTCGGGCTCGTCGGAGGACTGTGCGCCCTTGCTCACCCCCAGGCGGCTGTGTTCCTGGCGACCAGCCTCGTGGTGTTCCTCCCGTGGGCGGCCAATTGGAGACACGCGGTCATCCGCGTGGTCGTTTCCGGGCTGATCGGCCTGGCTGTGCTGGCGACGTGGCTGGTCCCGGTGGTTGCCGTCCACGGTGCTGAACCGCTCATCTCCGCGATTCGAAGTGGCAACCCTGGTGCGGAGGGTCTGGCTCAGCTGTTCTCGCTCCGATTCACTGACCTGATCATCTTCGACCTCATCACGATTGCCGCGGTCGTCGGGCTGGTCCTCGCGCTGAGAAAGCGTGAAGTCGCATGAGCTACCTCCGAGGGCACGAACGGCGGCGGAAACGCGGTCGTTTTCACCAGCGGCGGGCCTTGATGCTGCCGATCTGGCTCGTCGTGATCTGGGTCCTGGATAGCCGCGCCGGGTTTGCGTTTTCGATGGTCCCCATGGCGCTGCTGGCCACCACTGCCCTGCTGGCCCTTGACACCACGTGGCTCCCGGCAGATGGCACACGCCCAAGTCGCCCACGTCCGGCGGCACCCACTCACAGCGACGTTCATGCTCGCGGCCATCGTGGGCCTGGTCTTCGCGAACTACTTCTCCGGGATCCGCCCAACTTCACCGCTCCACGCGCTGAGCAGCGAACAACGGCAGGCCATCATCTGGGCGGGCGAAAGCACGCCAGAGGACGCCGTCCTGGCGGTGGTAACGGGCACCGGCGCGTGGGAGATCGATGCGGTTTCCGAATGGTTTCCCGCCATCGCCGACCGACGCAGCGCCGGGACGGTGCAGGGGTCCGAGTGGCTGGGCAACGCGGCCTGGCAGCGGCAGCTCGACGCGTACGCGGAGCCTTCAGGACTGCGCGCGTGACGTCCTGCCGTGCGTCGTCGCGTGGGCAGAACAGCATGAGCTGCCGGTGACGCACGTCTTCCTCCCGAAAGGCCAATTGCACGGACCCACGGATCCTGCGGATTGCTGCCCCGCGCCGCGCCACAGCGTCGAGCTGGTCCCGGGGGCTCGGGTGGTCTACGACGGACCCGGCGCGACGGTGATCGAGCTGCCCTGAGGCTAGAGCGCGGGGCCTTCGACTCGCAGGATGGTGGCGCCCGGCTGCTCGCTGACGACGCTGAAGCCCTGATCCGCGAGGAGGGCGGCGCGGAGGTCGGCGCAGCAGTCGGTCGGAGAGTTCGGGCCGTGGAGCCGGCCGGACGGCAGGTACAGGTAGTCCGCCGGCCACTCCGCGAGCCAGTCGTCGATGCACGACACCGAGGCGGGTGAGACGCAGGCCTGCAGGGCTCGGTACGCGATGACCTGGGCCTCGAAGGCGTCCTGGCCGAGCCACTCCGAGCCCTGGACGGTGGCCACCGATTGGTGGCCGGAGAGGAGCGGGAACCACTCCGAGTCGGGGTCGCCGGACCACTCGCCGTCGGTGATCACCGCGACGGTGGCAGTCGACTCGAGGTTGTGGCCCACCCATTCGGCGGCCCACCGCCGCTCCGGGCTGAGCGCATGGACGGGAGCGGCGGGATTGAGGACGGTCACCGCCGACGCAGCGCCTTCGATGAGAAAGCACGCCGCGAGCACCACGGCGCCGATCGCGGGAATCCGGCGAGCGGCGCCATCGGCGGAGGCCGGCTCCCGACGCCGCGCGCTGAAGGCGGCGAGGTCGACCGCCAGCACGCCGATGAGCATCCCGAACGGGATCATGGCGTACTGGTAGGACAGCACCAGGGACGCGGCGAACCAGGCGGGCAGGAGCCACTGGCGGCGGATCAGCGACAGCACCGCCAGGGCCGCGCCGAGGATGGCCAGCGGACTGGTGAACGGAATGCCCGTCACCCGACCGGCGAAGACCGCGAGCAGCGCATCCACCGGGTCGGGGCCGTTGCTCGGGACGTTGGCGAGGGCAGCGAGGCCGTGGCGGGAGATGACGATCGCGGCCCACGGCAGGGCGACCAGCACGGCCACCCCCAGCGCAGCGGCGGCATGGACCAGCGCCTGCCGCGTCCGGCCCTCGAAGACCAGCAGCAGGACGCCGCTGATGGCGGCGAAGAGCGCCGCCCCGGGATGGACGAGGGCGGTCACGCCGGCGAGGACCCCGACGATCACGGCGCGACGCCGCGTCGGCTCGCGGACGAGGAACACCGTCTGCCACACGGCGAGGACGGCCAGCAGCAGGCCGGGCGACCGGGTGACCCCGCCGCCCTGGATCATCCAGACGTAGGACGCGGGCGCGAGCGCGTAGGCGAGGGCGGCCACCACGCCTCCCAGGTCGGACCGCAGGACGGCACGACCCAACAGGAAGACCGCCGGCACGATGAGCGTGCTGGCGACCAGGGGCAGCCACCGGAACACCGCGAACAGGTCCACCCCGAACACGGCGTTGAGGGCGCCGGCGCCGTAGAAGGCGAGCGGCGGGTAGGCGAACGGCAGGTCGGTCCCGTTCCAGGCGACGGTCGCCGGCAGCGCCCAGCCGGCGTCCTGGATGGCCCGGGTCATGGCCAGGAACAGCCCGCCGTCGTTGACCGGGAAGTCCGTCAGGGCGACGGGGATGGCGCGCAGCACCAGCCCGACCAGGGTGACCAGACCGATGAGCAGCCAGGGCATCCGGGCCGGCATCGGCCCGCCATCGGTCAGTCCGGCAGACATTCGGGCAGGTACAGGATCTGGGTCTCGTCCCGGAAGACCTCGCACCACTCGGTCCCGTCGGCCAGCGGCCCGTCGAGCAGGCCGCGGGTCAGGACCGCCTCCGGCGGCCAGATCATGGCCTCCACCTCGTAGTCGGCCAGGAGCTGCTCCCAGCCGGGATCGGCCGCGCGGATGGCGCTGTAGTCCTCGAGGATGGCCTGGTCGTACATGTCATTCCGCCCGTCCACGAAGACCCGGGCGCCGTGGTCGTAGCCGGACCAGATGACGTAGCCGCCCCAGCCGTACTCGGCCAGGACCCGGGCGTCCGGGTTGACGTCGCGGATGATCTCCATCGCCGCCTCCGGGAACTCGGACGCGACCGTCTCCTCGAGGTGGGCGGCCGGGGTCTGGGGCAGGACGAGGACCGCGCTGATCACGACGACCGCCACCGCGGCGATGGCCTCCATCGTTCGGCGGACCGGCTCCTGGCTGGGTGGCACCGGGCGTGGGAGCAGGCGCGCGGGCCAGCGGGCGGCGAGGCCCATGGCCACCACCGGGACCGACCACACGGCGAGGAGCGGGGCGTTGCGCAGCGAGATCAGGCTCATGGCCACGCCCAGGATGGTGAGCACGCCCATCCAGCCGGGCGCGCCGCCCCACACGCCGACCGCCAGCAGGGTGAGGATCAGGGTCAGCAGCCCCAGGTGGGCGGCGCCGTGGAAGTCGGGCGACTGCCACTCGTGGATGTTGGCCAGGCCCCAGTCGCCGGCGTCGATGTAGCGGAGGGGGTAGAGGACGCCGGCCGGACCGGCGGGGGTGAGCATCACCCCCAGCAGGCAGCCGACGAAGGCGACGCCGACCCAGGTCAGGCCCTCGCGACCGGCCATGGGCGTGCGGCCGGCCAGGGTGAACAGGCCGTAGAGCGTCACCACCCCCAGGCCGACCACCCACAGGCCGTGGACGTTGGCCCACAGGATGAACAGCGGGATGAGCCACAGGGCGCGGCGCGGCTTGGCGGCGTCGAGGCCCCACAGGAAGGTCACCAGCACCGCCATGAGCAGCCAGCTGAAGGCCTGCGGCCGGATGGTGACGTAGGGGATGAACACCCAGGCGGCGAGGACGCAGGCCAGGGCGGCCGGGCGGAGCGGGACGCCGCGCTTCACGACCGCGTAGAGCAGGACGGCGAGCAGAGCGCCCGGAACCAGGCCGAAGGCGATGAGCGAGAACATGACCCCGGGGCCGCTGATCAGGAAGTACATCAGCACTTCGCTCAGCCACTCGTGGAGGACCCACGGCTGGCCGGCCCAGGTGAACGAGAACGGGTCGGTGGTGGGCACCTGCCCGGTGTCCACGATCAGCTGGCCGGTCCGGACGTGGGTGAAGAAGTCCGGATCGGTCAGGCCCTTGGCCAGCACGATCACGACCATGATCCCGGCCAGCCCGGCCGCGAACACGGCCGCGGTGGAGGGGAGCCTCACCAGGGGAGCCTCAGCATCGGCGGCGAGTCTAGTCGGTGCGTCTGCGCACCGAGATGGCCTGAAGGTACCGATCCGCTCGCGGCTCCCGGCGGGAGCCGGCATTACGACCTCTCGTGATAGCACGGCCTCGTGCGTTCTTATCACGAGGCGTCGTAACGCAGCAGGCATCGGTCCGCCCACATGCCTGCATGGCAGCATGGCCGCGTGACCGCCTCCACCGGGCGTGCCGCCAGCGGGCGAAGCCTGGGCGAGACCCTGCGCCGCGCCTGGCTGTCCGATCGCAGCCTGATCATCCTGGCCGCGGTCGCGTTCCTGCTGGCGGATGCGGTCATCGTCTACATCGCGGTCCGCGGCGACTTCGCCATCGACTTCACGTGCTGCTACCAGCAGGCCGGCCAGCGGCTGCTCGACGACCCGTCGTCCCTGTACGACTGGACCGATACGTACACCTTCCGCTACTCCCCGTGGGCGGCGGTCCTCTTCGCGCCGCTCGCCGGGCTGTCGGAAGCGGCGGCCGTCTGGCTGTGGCTGGCGATCAAGGTGGCGGTGGTCGCGGCGGTGGCGGTGGGCCTCGCCCGGCGGTGGACGGGGGACGCCCGATGGCTGGTGGCCGGCATGGTCCTGTTCTTCCCGCCCATCTGGCACGACCTGGCCCTGGGCAACGTGAGCGTGTTCACCGTCGCGGTGCTGGCCATCCTGCTGGCCCGTCGTGACGGCGTCGGCGGCGTGGCGTTCGGCCTGCTGCTCATCCTCGCCCCCAAGCCGCACCTCCTGCCGCTCGCGATCTGGCTGGCGGTCCGCCGCCCGCGTGACGCCGTGGCGGCGCTGGCCGTCGCGGGGATCTGGGCCGTGACCGGGATCGTGGTCTTCGGCCCCGAGCTGTGGCTGGCGTGGCTCGAGACCTTCCGCGAGCCGCTGGAGCGGGACTTCACCGCGAACATCGCCTTCAGCGGGCTGCTCGGCCCGCCCGGGGTGGTGGTGGGGGCGATTGCCGCGGTGGTCATCGGCGCTGCGGCCCTCGTCCGGCGCGGTGACATCGGTCTGGGCCTGTCCCTCGTCTCCGGGATCGTCCTGGGGCCGTATTCCTTCATCCACTACCTGTCCGGGCTGGTGGTGGTCATCGACCCGGTCCTGCGCCGCCGGCCGCGGTGGCTGGCGCCCTACCCCTGGCTGCTGATCGTCTTCCCGCTCATTCCGGTCTGGCTGCTGGCGCTGGCGTGGACGATGTGGCGGACACCCCCGGACACGTGACCGGCGCTGCCCCGCCTCGACCGGTGCCCGCCGTCGTGGACGGCGCGCTGCGGTGGTCGCTCCTGGTCGCCATCGGGCTGTTCGCCGCGGTGAACGTGGTCATGGCGTCGCTCCAGATCGCCGCGATGCTCATCGGCTCGGAGGCCCTGGATTGGCAGACCTACGTCCAGGCCGGCGAACGATTCTGGGCGGGCACCCTCTACCAATCGGCTGAGTCGTGGTACGGGTGGCGATACTCACCGCTCGCCGTCTTTCCATTCGCCGCGCTGGCTCCCCTTGGCGAGACCGTCTGGCGGGTTCTCCTCCTGGCGTCGCTCGTCGCCCTGCCACGACGCCTGGCCTTCCTGGCGCTCGCCTCGTATCCACTCTGGTTCGCGATCCATGCCGGGAGCGTCATCGTTCTCGTCGTCGTGGCCGCGTACTGGGCGCTGCGCGGTCGGTGGTGGGCCATCGGCGCCTTCTTCGTGCTCGCGCTCCTCATCCCCCGCCCGTTGATGGTGCCCATCGTCATCTGGATTCTCTGGAAGGAACCCAGGTGGCGGATTCCGTTTGCCGTCCTCTTCGCCGTCCACCTGGGCCTGGTCGCCGCCACCGGGTACCTGGATGACTGGGTCAGGACGCTGGTGGCGACCGGCGGCGGAGGAGATCGCGAGCGTGTTCAACGTCGCTCCGTCCGCGATCATCGGTCCGGTCTGGATCGTGCTCGCCATTCCGCTGGCCGTCTGGGCGTTCCGGGCCCAGCGGCCGGCCCTGTCCGGGCTCCTGCTCCAGCCGTACTGGCTCCCGTACTACCTGTTGATCCTGCTGGCCGATCCGCTCCCGTCGCGCTCGTGGTGGCGCGACCGCCTGCCGACCGCGTTCACGTCTCGGGTGGGCTGGTTCCGGCTCCCGGATCGCGCCGGCGAGGGGGCAGCGGAGCAGCCAGCAGCAGCGCCAGGTTGACGAGGAGGACGCGCGGCAGGGCCACCAGCTGCGCGACGGTGGCCAGCAGCCACCCGTAGCGCGTGCCGGCGTAGCGCCAGGCCAGGGCGAGGACGACCAGGAACCCGACCACCCACACGACCGGGTGGATGGCGCGCAGGCTCATGCCCGGGATGGTCTCGGCCGCGGCCGGGTCGTTCAGGTAGTAGTCGATGAAGTCGCCCAGCCACGGCAGCTGGACGAGCAGCAGGACCGCGCAGGCGGCGGCGTACAGGCCGATGGCCCGCCAGTCGCGCCGGCCGGCGAACCAGACCAGGCCGATGACCGGGTGGATCTTCAGCATGGTGGCGACCGCGAGCGCCATCGGTCCGAGCGCGACCGAACCCCGTCCGCCGAGGCCCGAACCGGCAGCCAGCGGGGTGATGGCCAGCAGCCAGACCACGATCGCCTGCGAGTTGCCGTTCAGCAGCTGCTGACCCCAGGCCCCGACCAGGAGGGCGGGCACCAGGAGGCCGGCCAGGCCCGCCGTCCGGTACCAGAGCCAGATCGTGGCCGCGGTGGCCACCGCCAGCAGGCGCGTACCACAGCGGCGGCCAGCCCAGGACCGGGATGACCATGGCCAGCAGGGGCGGATACCGATACTGGTTCTCCTGCCCCAGGTCCGACTGCCCCGAGTACGGGTTCTCGCCGGACCACAGCAGCTCCCCGGCTCGCTGGTAGGTCGCCAGGTCCTGGCCGATGACCGTGGTCGGCGCCAGGTAGACGGCGCCGGCGATGCCGAGCGCGAGGTACAGGCCGATGAGGACCGCCCAGCCCAGCCGTGACCGCTGCACCGCGCGAGGCTAGCACCGGCCGGACGGCCGACCGGCGGTACGAATGGGCGAGATCGGCGGCGTGAGTCCCGCTCCTAGACTCCCGCCATGTTCGGGCTCAGCGTCGAGAGCCCTCGCGTCCAACGGGCGCTGCAGGCCGCTGCCCTGGGACTCGGAATCGCCTTCGCGCTGATGAGCGTCCACGAGGGCCTGTTCTGGACCGATGGCCAGGCCTACTGGATGGCCGCGGAGCGGCTGCGCGCCGGGGAGGAGCTGTACTCGGCCACCATCAGCCAGGACGCGGCGGAGGTCTATCGGTATGCGCCGTGGTTCGCCTATGCCTGGATTCCGCTGACCTACCTGCCCGAGGAGCTCGTCGCCGCTGGCTGGACGCTCGCCATGGTCGCCGCCTGGCTGTTCCCGGTCTCCGCGTTCCTGGGGTTGGGCTGGCGTGAGCGAGCGATCGCCTTCCTGGCCGCCCCGCCGCTGCTGGTGGCCGCGTTGGGCGGGAACGTCCAGCCCGCCGTGGTCGCGCTCCTGTTCGCCGGGCTGGAGCGTCGCTGGGGCCCGGGCGCCATTGGCGTGGCGGCCAGCCTGAAGCTGTTCCCCATCCTCTTCGTCGCGGTGTACCTGGCCCGTCGCCGGTTTGGGGCCGCCGCCGCGGCCGTCGCGCTGGGCGGCTTCCTCTGGCTGCCCGCGCTGGCCAGTGACATCCGCCACTACCCGGTCGAGGTCGGTGGCGCCTTCAGCCTCCTCGCCATCTCACCCGTGGTCTACGTGGCGGCCATCGCGGTGACCGCGGCCTGGTCCTGGCGATCTGGGAGCTGGAGCGCCGCCGGGCTGGCCGTGGTCGTGGGGTCCTGCGTCCGCTTCATCCCGTATCAGCTGGGCTACCTGCTCTGCTCGCGACCGCTGCCGCTTGGAGGCGCCGGCGGTGGCGGACGTCCCGGTGCGAACTCCAGCAGCAGCATCAAGAAGTAGTACGGCAGCCAGTACGGGCTGATGGCCAGGCTGGCCAGGCCAAGCCGGCCACGCCAGGTGAGCCACACCGCCAGGGCGAGGCCGATGGGCACCCACCACAGGCCGATGAAGCGCGACGGGCCGTAGTTGAAGTCGCTCGTCAGCTCGGGTCCCACCCGGAACAGCGCATCGAGCCATTCCGCCGCGTACCCGCTGGCGATGACGATGGCGGCGTGAGCGACGAACAGCACGCAGGAACGGCAGGCGCCACTGGGGCCGGTTCCACAGGATCCAGGCCGCGAGCGGGATCATCAGTGGCCGCGGCACGAGCAGGGTCAGCACCAGGAACAGGGCCGTGGCCGGGCCGTTGCCGCGGTACGCCCAGAACCCGGTCACCGCGATGAAGATCATCAGGTTGCCGGTCTGGATGTCGAACCACAGCGGGAAGGTGATCAGGCAGCCGACGACCAGCCACCACGAGCGGAGGAGGGGCAGGACCGCCACGTGGAGGACCTGCCACAGCCACAGCGGCATGAGCGTGACGAAGCCCAGGATCCACGCCGCCACCGGCGACCATCGGTATGCGTAGAACTCGCTGAAGTCGTACAGCGTGCCGTCGTCCAGGCGGTCCGCGGCCTCGGTGAAGATCACCCAGTCGAAGGCGTAGTAGCCGGTGAACACGGCCTCGACCAGGGGGATGATCGACCACAGGCTGAGCGCCGCGGCGGCCGCCAGGAGGGCGGCGAGGGGCAGGGATGGCAGCCCGTTCGGGCCGCCATGCCACGATAGACTCACCCGCGATGTCGCGCGCGCCTCGCCCATGATTCGGCCCCGCGGCTCCGACCTGCTGCTGCTGACCGTCGCGGCGCTGGTCGCGCGGATCGCGGGCGCTCTCCCGGTCGACTACTCCCCCTATACCGATCCAGCCTACTACGCGATGGTGGCCGAGCAGC
Source organism: uncultured Chloroflexia bacterium (assembly GCA_963838125.1). GTDB lineage: Bacteria > Chloroflexota > Limnocylindria > QHBO01 > QHBO01 > DASTEQ01. Next base: position 384,762 of record CAWIPT010000004.1, on the reverse strand, counting down.
TCACCACCGGCCATGGGTTCAGTGCGCCGGTCCTGTGGTCCTTCCTCGAGGTCGGCGGCAGCCTCCCGGCCGACCCGGGACTCCCCGTTCCGAGCAACGGGCACTGGATGCCGCTGACCTCGATCGTGGCCGCGGCCGGGATGGCCCTCCTCGGGCCGGACCTGCGGGCGGGCCAGGTCCCCATCGTCATCCTGGGCGTCGCCCTCGTCCCGTTCACGTACCTGGTGGGCGTGGACCTGTACCAGTCGCGCCGGGTGGGGGTGGTGGCCGCGGTGCTGGCCATCTTCGCCGGGCCGCTGCTGATCATGTATCCCACCATCGACAACTTCGCGGTCTTCGGGGCGGCCGGGGCGGTCGCCATCTGGGCGGCCATCCGCGCCACCCGACCCGGCCGGTCCGGCTGGTGGCTGGTGGTCTCCGGCGCGGCCGTGGGCCTGGCCACCCTGGCCCGGGTGGACGGCCTCCTGCTGGCGGTCGCCCCGCTCACCGCCTGGCTGGTGGACCGCGGATGGGGACCGTGGACCGATGGGGGCGCACGCCGGCTCGGCGCCGGCGCCCTGGTCCTGGCCGGCGTGATCGGTCTGGTCGTCATGGCGCCGTGGCTGGCGCGCAACCTGGCCACCTTTGGCTCGGCCTTCCCGTCGGCCGGCGGCCACACGCTGTGGATCACGAGCTACAACGAGCAGTTCTCGATCAGCGCCGACCCGACGCCCGCCTCGTACCTGGCCTGGGGGTGGGCCAACATCATCGGTTCCAAGCTCGCCACCTGGTGGGAGCTGGTGTGGAGGACGGTCGTCCTGCTGGGCGGGATCTTCGGCTTCCTCTTCTTCGCCGGTCTGTGGCGCGAGCGTCGCCGACCGGACCTGGCCCCGTTCACCGTCTACTGGCTGGTGATGTTCTTCACCATGGGGGCGGTCTTCACCTTCCACGCCCCGCACGGGGCGTACTACCACTCCGCGGCCGCCTGGCTGCCGTTCGCCCTGCCCATGGCCGTGGCCGCCACCGGCCCGGTGCTCACCGCGCTCGGCCGCTGGTGGGCCTTCCTCCGACGCCCGCCCACCCATCGGTTCGTGGAGGTCGCTGCCCTGGCGGGTGCCGTGGTCCTGTCGGTCGTCGGCTCGTTGACCCTGTTCGACCTGTGGGACTACTCGCACGGCCGCGAGGAGTTGGCGGCTGCCTACCTCGAGGAGTCCGGCCTGACCGATGACACGGTCATGTACGGCGACCCATCGTCCCTCTGGCACCTCACCGCCAATCCCGGCGTGCCCGCCCCGTTCGACCCGTATCCGGTGATCGAGGAGGTCGTCCGCGCCTACGACGTCCGCTGGGTGGTCGTGACCCTGCGCGAGGGCGGGACCACCGACCCGCTGGGCCTGTGGAACGGCTGCGCGGCACAGGACAGCGTGGACAACAGCGCCTGGACCAGCGGCCCGGATACGACCGCCACCTGGCTGGGCTGTGACCCGGTGTTCGAGGCCGAGGGCGTGCGCATCTACCCGGTGGTCGAATGACCGATAGCGTGGGATGGCTGCCCCGGCTGCCGCGACCGGTGGCCTTCACCCTGCTGGTGGCCTTTGGGGTGGCGGCCGCCGTGCGACTGGCCGCCGTGCTGCCCGGTCCCCTGACCCCGGGGGACGGTGGCCTGATCGTGGTCTTCGTGGATGACCTGCGGCGCGCCGGGTTCGTGATGCCGCCGGTCACGACCTACAACTTCGCCGACATCCCGTTCGTCTACCCGCCGCTCGGGCTGTACGGCGCCGCGCTGGTCGGGGAGCTGCTGGGCCTGTCCAGCCTGGACGCCGTTCGGGTCGTCGCCGGGCTGATCTCGCTGGCGACGGTGGGTGCCTTCGCCCTGCTCGCCCTGCGCCTCCTGCCCGCGGCCGCGGCGGCGGGCGCGGTGCTCATGTACGCGCTCATGCCCCATGCCTACGACGCGATCGTCGCCGGCGGGGGCGTCACCCGCGGCAGCGGGCTCCTGCTCGCGATGCTGGCCATGTGGGTGGCGGCGACGCCGTCCGGCGTGACGACCCGGCGGGCGATCGGGGTCGGGGTCCTGCTGGGCCTGGCCGCGCTGTCCCACCCGCAGACCGCCATCTACGCTGCGGCGGCCTCGACCGTGCTCGTGTTCCGGCCCGGCGACCTGCCCACGACGGTCCGGCGGGTGGTGATCATGGGCGTCGTCGCCTTCCTCGTCGTCCTGCCGTGGCTCCTGGTCATGACCAGCACGCATGGGCTGCAGACCGTCCTGGCGCCGGGCAATCGCCTGGATCCGGCCCTGGCCCTGGTCCTGCTCATGAGCCTCACCTTCTCCGGGTCCGGGTTCACCGACCTGTTCCTGGTGTTGGGCACCCTGGGCCTGGCCGTCGAGCTGCTGCGACGCCGCTGGCGGCTCCCGCTCCTGCTGGCCTGCCTGCTCCTGGCCGGCGAGGCGGACTTCATCGGTGCGGTGCCCTGGTCGCTGCTGGGCGGCGCCGCCTTCGCGTTCGTCCTGGAGGGAGTTGGGCCATTGGTCAAGCCGCGCGATCGGGCCCTGCGGCTGGCGGTCGGGCTGGTCGTCCTGTTCGCGGCACTGGTCAGCAGCATGGGTTCGGTGGTGGACGAGACCTCGCGGCTGCAGCGGGTGACCGAGGACCACGTGGCGGCCATGGAGTGGGCGCGCGAGGAAACCGAACCGGGAACCCGGTTCATCGTGGCGGCGATCGTGGGCTGGGGTGCCGACGAGATCAGCGAGTGGTTCCCGGCCGTGGCGCAGCGCCAGAGCGTGGCCACCGTCCAGGGCACCGAGTGGCTGGGCGCGGAGGGCTATATCGACCAGGCGCACCGGCACCGGGCGGTCCGCCTCTGCACCTCCTCAACGGACCGATGCATGGCCGAGTGGGCGGAATCCGAGGGATTTACCGATGCCTGGCTGTTCATCCCCAAGGGCCGGATCAACGGGCCGCTCTCCCCCGACGACTGCTGCCCGGCGCTCCGCGAGCTGGTCCAGGACAGCCCCTACTACGAGGTCGTGTACGACGGTGCAGGCGCCACCATCGCTCGCCCGCGCGACTGATTCTGTGACCGACCGCGTCGGATCCGTCCCCCGTCCGATCGCCTTCACGCTGCTGGTGGCCCTTGGGGTGGCGGCCGCCGTCCGACTGGCCTCCGTGCTGCCCGGGCCCCTCACACCGGGGGACGGTGGCCTGATCGTGGTCTTCGTGGATGACCTGCGGCGCGCCGGGTTCGTGATGCCGCCGGTCACGACCTACAACTTCGCCGACATCCCGTTCGTCTACCCGCCGCTCGGGCTGTACGGCGCCGCGCTGGTCGGCGAGCTGCTCGGCCTGTCCAGCCTGGACGCCGTTCGGGTCGTCGCCGGGCTGATCTCGCTGGCCACCGTGGGTGCCTTCGCCCTGCTCGCCCTGCGCCTCCTCCCCGCAGCCGCAGCGGCGGGCGCGGTGCTCATGTACGCGCTCATGCCCCATGCCTACGACGCGATCGTGGCGGGCGGGGGCGTTACCCGCGGCAGCGGGCTCCTGCTCGCGATGCTGGCGATGTGGGTGGCGGCGACGCCGTCCGGCGTGACCACCCGGCGGGCCATCGGGTCGGGGTCCTGCTCGGCCTGGCCGCGCTGTCCCACCCGCAGACCGCCATCTACGCTGCGGCGGCCTCGACCGTGCTCGTGTTCCGGCCCGGCGGACCTCCCCACGACACTCCGGCGGGTGGTGATCATGGGCGTCGTCGCCTTCCTCGTCGTCCTGCCGTGGCTCCTGGTCATGACCAGCACCCATGGGCTGCAGACCGTCCTGGCCCCGGGCAATCGGCTGGATCCAGCCCTCGGCCCTGGTCCTGCTCATGAGCCTCACCTTCTCGGGCTCCGGGTTCACCGACCTGTTCCTGGTGCTGGCACCCTGGGCCTGGCCGTCGAGCTGCTGCGACGCCGCTGGCGGCTCCCGCTCCTGCTCGCCTGCCTCCTCCTCGCCGGCGAGGCGGACTTCATCGGTGCTGTGCCCTGGTCGCTGCTGGGCGGCGCCGCCTTCGCATTCGTCCTGGAGGGGATTGGGCCGTTGGTCAGGCCGCGCGATCGGGCCCTGCGGCTGGCGGTCGGGTTGGTCGTCCTGTTCGCGGCGCTGGTCAGCAGCATGGGTTCGGTGGTCGACGAGACGTCGCGCCTCCAGCGGGTGAACGACGACCACGGCGGCGGCCATGACGTGGGCGCGCGACGAAACCGAGCCGGGACGCCGGTTCATCGTGGCGGCGATCGTGGGCTGGGGCGTCGGACGAGATCAGCGAGTGGTTCCCGGCCGTGGCGCAGCGCCAGAGCGTGGCCACCGTCCAGGGCACCGAGTGGCTGGGCGCGGAGGGCTACATCGACCAGGCGCACCGCCATCGGGCGGTCCGCCTCTGCACGTCCTCGACAGACCGATGCATGGCCGAGTGGGCGGAATCCGAGGGCTTTGCCGATGCCTGGCTGTTCATCCCCAAGGGCCGGATCAACGGGCCGCTCTCCCCCGACGACTGCTGCCCGGCGCTCCGCGAGCTGGTCCAGGACAGCCCGTACTACGAGGTCGTGTACGACGGTGCAGGCGCCACCATCGCTCGTCCGCGCGACTGACCCGCTGCGGTCCCGTCTCGCGCGGCTGTGGAGCAGCCGCCGCTTCCGGCTGGTGGTCCGGGCCCTGGCGCTGGGCTGGATCCTGTTCTTCTGGCTGTGGCTGATCGGTGCCCAGGCGAACTTCGGCGAGGTGGACGCGGAGGCGTACTGGGGCTTCACCCTGGACGAGCTGTACCGCGACGTGCAGCTCGGTGACCAGGACGCCTTCCTGTACTCCCCGGTGGTGGCCTACCTGTTCCTGCCCTTCTCGTCGCTGCCGTGGGAGGTCTTCTACGCCATCCTGGCCGCGGTCAACCTCGCGGCGCTGGTGTGGATCCTGCGGCCCGAGCTGGCGGCGCTGTCCCTGTTCCTGGTCCCCGTCTCCAACGAGGTCGCGCGGGGCAACATCCACATCCTCATCGCGGCGGCCATCGTGCTGGGCTTCCGCTACTACGGCGCCTGGGCGTGGGTCATCCTCACCAAGGTCACGCCCGGCATCGGCGTCCTGTGGTTCGCGGTGCGCCGGGAGTGGCGGTCGCTGGCCATCGCGCTGGGCGTGACCGGGGCCATCGTCGCCGTCTCCTTCGTCCTGACCCCCGAGCTGTGGATCCGCTGGTTCGAGGTCCTGACCGCGAGCGTGGAGATCACCCGCCCATCGGTCATCGAGATCCCGGTCCTGCCGCGGCTGGTGGTGGCGGCCGTCCTGGTGGCGGTCGCGGCCTGGCGCAGCTGGTACGCCCTCGTACCGGTCGCGTGCCTGCTGGCCCTGCCCGCCATCTGGGTGAACTCGCTGGCGATGCTCGTGGCGGTCGTGCCCCTGTGGGCGTACTCATCAAAGAGGCGGGAGCCACCGGCGGCCTAGTCCATCCGCTCTACCGATCTTTCTCCGGCTCCCGGATCCCCAGCCGCTAGCATCCGTGGGCGGTGGCAAGGTCAAGGAGATAATCGTGGCCGAGGGAGCAGCGTCCCGCGTGACTCGGTTGCGAGCCGGTGTTCGAAGCTGATGGTGCACGCTTCTCTTCCGTCGATCGGGACTGAGCGGGCGCAGATTGACCCCACGCTGTTCGCAGGCGGGGTAGCGGTGGCCCTCGGGATTCTCATCCGGCTTCTGCCTGCGCTGCCAGGCCCGCTGACCAACGGTGACGGTGGCTTTGTGGTGTCCATGGTCGAGGACATTCGACACGCGAGCCTGGCCTACCCCGAGGTTGCGTCCTACAACTCCTTGGGCATCCCGTTCCTGTATCCGCCGGCGGCGCTCTTCATAGGCGCCTCGCTGGCCGCGTTGACCGGGGCAGACAGCTTGGCGGTGGTCAGGCTACTGTCGTTCACTTGGTCCGTGGCGACCCTCATGCTCTTCGCGGTCGTCGCGCGCCGGCTGCTGAGTCCGATTGCCGCCGTCGGGGCGATGTTCATGTTCGCGTTGATGCCGAGCGCGTTCGCCAACGTGGTGGCGGGGGGCGGGTTGACTCGGGGACTCGGCCTGCTGCTCGTGCTGCTCGTGATGTACATAGCAAGCGGGCCGCTGCCTCTGGGAATACGAGCGACAGTTGCCCTCGGAGTCGCGCTGGGTCTATCGGTGATGACTCATCCACAGGTTTGGCCGTTTGCGCTCGCGGCGGCCGGGATCCTTCTCTACCGCCCGACCAGCCCACGGGTGTATGCAAGAACCCTGGCCGGCGCTCTTTCGATCTCCGCTCTCGTAGCCGCGCCCTGGCTGATGTTCATTTCGGGCCGATACGGCATCGACGCCTTGCTTTCGATCGGCCATCGGTGGGAGCCGGCCAAGGATGCCTTGCAGTCGCTGGCCCTTGGGTTTTCGGAGTCCCCGTGGGCAGACGTATTCCTGGCAGCCGGTGTGGTTGGGTTGGCGGTGGCAGTCGGTCGAGCTCAGTACTCCCTGCCAGCCCTGTTGGGGGTCGGGACGATCTTCGGTATTTATGGAGCCCCGTACCTCGGAGCCACTGTCTGGGCCCTGCTGGGCGGGGCGGCATCGCATTCGTAGCGGGGGTGTTCGAGCAGGTATGGCCGTCCCGGAGGGCTATTGCGCTTGGCGTGGCGGTTGCCGCCCTGTTTCTTGCCCTGGTCGGCAGCCGCAACTCGATAGCGAGCGAGAACTCCCACCTGCACCGGGTAAGCGACCAGCAGGCGGAGGCCATGGAGTGGGTAGCTGGAACACTTCTGCCGACACCCGGTTTGTCGTCGCCACGACCTCTCTCTGGGGAAATGACGAAATCAGTGAATGGTTCCCGGCGATCGCCGATCGCCATAGCGTCGGCACAGTGCAGGGCAGTGAATGGCTTGGGAGTGCCGGCTTCGAGGGCCAACTGGACCGACACCGAGCTATATACGAATGCACCCGGACGACGATCGATTGCCTGGCGGAGTGGACGTCTTCGTCTGGGCTGGACGGCGCGTGGATCTTCATTCCGAAGGGCCAGACGAACGGGCCCCACTCACCTGAGGAGTGCTGTCCGGCGCTGCGAGAAACGGTGCAGTCCGGCGTTCTTTACGAGGTGGTCTACGACGGACCGGGGGCCACGATTGCGAAGCCCGTGACCCGGAGGGCTAGTACTTCCGGGTCCCTTAGTACTGTTGACCGCGCGCACATCGCGACGGGAGGATGGCCCACGGGTCCGGTACCAGCCTTGCACTGGTACTTCCACGAGGAAATTGGGTTTGGCTGAAGCCGCCGACCGGAACGGTGTCGTCCAGGTTGATCGCCTCAACGCCCAGGCCGCCGAGAGCCTGGGACGTGCGGCACGCCGTCTCCATCGGCTGGCGGAGGGGAGCCGGGTGCTCTACCGCCGCCGGCTGGGGACATGGCTCGGGCTTCGCGCCCGCATGGAGCATTCCAACGGCGCCGTGGGGACGGACGAGGCCGGCGAGACCGATGCGCTCCGCGACGAGCACGAGACGGTCGTCCGCGAGCTTGCCCTCGTCCAGCATCGGATGCGGCGGCTCGAAGTCGCCGAGCGCCAGCTGGACCTGCTCGTCCGCTACCTGTCAGCACGGAGAGGCCAATGCCAGCGAGCCGACCCTCGACACCACCGACGATTCGTCCGCGGCGACGGCCCTGCGCATCATCCAGGCCCAGGAGCAGGAGCGGCAGCGCCTGGCCGAGGAAATCCATGACGGCCCGGCCCAGGTCCTGACCAACGCCATCTTCCAGGTCGAGTACCTCGACCGGGTGGTGGCCGGCTCCGGCACGGGCACCACGCGGACGACGACCAGCGCGCAGACCCGGACCGAGCTCGCGCTCCTGCGCAGCATGCTGCGCGACGGGCTCGAGGAGGTCCGCGGATTCATCGCCAGCCTGCGCCCGCCGGCGGTGGATGTCGGCCTGGCGGCCGCTCTCCGCGACGGCGCGGCGGAGTTCCAGGCGCGAAACGGGATTGCTGTCCGGGTCGAGGTGGACGGCATCGACGCCGGCCTGTCGCCGGCGGCGCGGGCATCGGTCCTGCGCATCGCCCAGGAGGCCCTCCAGAACGTCCGCAAGCACGCGGCCGCGACGGAGGTCCGGATCAGCCTCGACGGCAACCGCCTCGTGATCGCCGACAACGGCCGTGGCTTCGACGTCATGCGCCTGGCGACCGGGGCCACCCGCAACTTCGGCCTCCAGTTCATGCGCGAGCGCGCGGAGCTGATGGGGTCGGAGCTGCAGATTGAATCGCGGCAGGGTGAAGGGACGCGGATTCTTCTCCGTCTCCCCGAGCCCAGTCGCTAGCATCCGGGGGCGGAGTGAAGGTCAAGGAGGAGAACGTGGCTAAGGCAACCGCAACGGCAGAAGCCGAGACAGACACCACCCAGACGGACACCACCAAGGCGGAGGAAACCGCCAAGGAACGGCGGACCGGGCGTGACCGGCGAGTGCCGACCGAGAAGACCCGCATCGTGATCGTGGACACCCACACCCTGTTCCGACGGGGCGTGCGCAACATCCTCGACCTCGAGGCCGGACATGACCGTGGTCGGCGAGGCCGGAAGCGGCCGCGAGGCCATCGCCGTGGTCGAGGAGCTCACGCCGGACGTGGTGCTCATGGACCTCACCCTGCCGGCACCCAACGGCATCGAGACCACCCAGCGCATCAAGCGCGAGCTGCCCCACACCGGGGTCATCGTGCTGGCCGGTGGCGATGACGAGGACCAGCTGTTCGACGCCATCAAGGCCGGCGCGGCGGCGTATGTCCTGAAGGACATCGACCCCACCGACCTGGTCGCCATCATCCGCCGGGTTCGATCCGGCGAGTACCTCATCAACGACAAGGTCTTCAGCCGGCCGGCGGTCGCCAGCCGCGTCCTGAAGGAGTTCCGCGAGCTGGCCGTCTACGGGTCGGACGCGCAGCCCATCTTCGCGCCGCTCTCGCCGCGCGAGGTCGAGATCCTGGACAACATCGCCCAGGGCATGACCAACAAGCAGGTCGCCTACACGCTGGGCATCAGCGAGCAGACGGTGAAGAACCACATGTCCTCCATCCTGCGCAAGCTGAGCGTGAACGACCGCACCCAGGCCGTGGTGTATGCCATGCGCCAGGGCTGGATCAAGCTTCCCGAGGACTGACCGATGGTGGCGCGCGGCCAGCCCGCGCGCCACTGGTCCCGGTGGCGGCGAGTACGGGAGTTCCATTTCCTCTCGCGTGACGCCGCCGCACCATCCGGCCAACGTCCTCTCGGGTATCCGGGAGGGCCTTCATCGGACGAGGACTCGACGATGTGGTCGGGCTCCTCGGGGTCTCCTCCTCCGGTACATGAGAGCCGCGCAGCAGCAGGCGCGGCTCTCATGGTGTCCGGAACGTCAATTGAGCCACCGCCCTGGGCTCGGCGGTCTTGACAGCCTTGGACCGCTCGCGCAAGGTACGGGATCCGGTAGCCGCGATTTAGGACCAACGGGTCATATTCATGATGTCCCGTCGGGCCCTACATTGCCGTCGCCCAATCCTCGAGGAAAGGAGGTACCTGCAAGGCATGCTTCAGTTCATCAGCACTCTTCTCGCTCGCTTCTCTCGGGAAGACGAGGAAGGACAGACCCTCGTTGAGTACGGTCTGCTTCTGGCCCTGATTGCGATCATCGTGATCGTGGCCCTTCTGTTCCTTGGCCCGATCGTGAGCCAGATCTTCTCCAACGTCGCTCAGAACCTTCAGTAGGCTCTGGCGTTTGTGCAGACGACGCCCCCGGGCTCCGGCCCGGGGGCGTTGTCATGGCCTCGGGTTCGCCCGAGTCCTGCCTGACACGCTTCAGGTCCGCGACCGGGTCCAGCCCAACGCCGGCGCGACCGGGTCCGCCAAACAGGTCCGCGACGGGTCCGCAATTTCCGACTAGTACCCCCCTTTCCTAGCCCACAAGTCCAGTCGAACGCGCTGGACGCCGTGCGTAGACTGTTGACCGCAGTCACAATGCTGCTCGGACTTATCCACATCGGGTCAACACCCCTGCACATTGAATAGGAGACGCTCCCCGTGAAGCGATCCAACCGTCTGGTCATCCTCGTCGGCGTCCTGCTGGCGGTTCTCGCCTTCGTCGGCGTCCTGTTCGTGCTCAACCAGAGCGCCGGACCGGAAGTGCCGGAAGTCCCCCAGGCCACCGTGCTGGTCGCGACCCGCGACATCGAGATCGGCGACGAGGTCACCGCCGAGATGGTCGAGCCGCGCGAGATCGACCCCGGGGCCGTGGTGGGTACGCCATTGAGCGATCCCTCCCAGCTGAACGGCCAGACGGCGGTCTTCCCGGTCACCGAAGGCGGGCAGGTCAACCAGGAGATCATCGGCGGTGTGGTGAGCACCGAGGTCAACCTGCCGGCGGCGCTGCTGCCGGGCGAGAAGGCGGTCGCCTTCCAGGTCGATCGGGTCACGGGCCTCGACTTCCTGATCCTGCCGGGCTACCACATCGACATCGTCCTCGGGCAGCGGATCCCGGTCGTGCAGCCCACCATCGAGACCATCAACAGCCCGGCCGAGCAGCAGCGATTCGAGGCCGTGGCCGGCCTGGAGTCGGCGCTGACCGTGAAGACCGTGCTCCAGAACAAGCGCGTGATCTACGTCAGCCAGGCGCGGAACGTGGTCAGCGGGGAGGCGACGCCAGCGGCGGACGGCGAGCAGGGGGCGCCGCCGGAGATCAGCAGCGTGATCATCGTGTTCGCGGGCACCGACCAGGACGCGGAGCTGATCAAGCTGGCCCAGAACGACATCAGCCAGACCGGACCGCTGACCGCGATCGTGCGGGCCACGGATGACGACGTCAACGAGGCCACGACCGGTGTGACGGTCTCGCTCCTGATCGAGCGCTACGGGGTCCCGGTGCCGAACCTCGTTCTGCTCCAGACCGAATAGCGTCAGCGCGAAGTCGAGGGCACCCGCGTGATCAAGGTCCTGATCGTCGATGACATCGCCGAGACCCGCGACCATCTGACCAAGCTGCTCGCGTTCGAGCAGACGGTCGAGGTGGCGGGGTCCGCGGCCTCGGGCGAGGAGGCCATCCAGATGGCGATGGACGTCCGACCCGATGTCGTGGTCATGGACATCAACATGCCCGGCATGGACGGCATCGCCGCCGCGGAGCTGATCTCGCAGCGCCTGCCGACGGTCGCCATCATCATGATGAGCGTCCACGGCGAGGCGGAGCAGATGCGCCGCTCACTCCAGGCCGGGGCCCGGGAGTTCCTCGTCAAGCCGTTCTCCAGCGACGAGTTCAGCGAGACGATCAAGCGGGTCTACGACCGCGAAGAGGCGCGACGCCACCAGATCCAGGCGTCCATGCCGGCCGGCCCGCCCGCCGAAGCGGCCGACCCCGACATCGAGCACCAGGTCATCGGCATCTTCTCGCCCAAGGGCGGGTCCGGCCGAACGACGATCGCCACCAACCTGGCCATCGCCATCAAGCAGCAGACGGGTGCCCGCGTCGCGCTCCTCGACGCCAACCTCCAGTTCGGCGACGTCGGCGTGCTCCTCAACCTGAACCCCAAGACGCGGTCCATCGTGGACCTGGCCGACGGGGGCGACCCCGATTCCGACCTGGTCGAATCGGTCATGATCGAGCACGCGTCCGGGATCCGGGCCCTGCTCGCCCCGCCGACGCCCGAAGGCGCCGATCTCATCACTCCCGCCTACCTGAAGACGGTGGTCGGCCACCTCCGGACGATGCACGCGTACACTGTGGTGGACCTGCCCTCCGGCATCAACGACCACTCGCTCGCGATCATGGATGCCGCCGACCAGATCGTGATCATGGCTGCGCTCGAAATCACCGCCATCAAGAACCTGCGCCTGTTCCTGGAAGTCGCCGACCAGCTTGGCTACGAGCGATCGAAGCTCCGGATCGTCATGAACCGATCCGACGCGACCCAGGGCATCCGCATGGGCGACGTCGAGGGATCCATCCGACGGCCCATCGACGGCACCATCATCTCGGACGGACGGCTCGCCGTGCTGGCCGTCAACCGGGGGGTGCCGTTCATCATTTCCAACCCCGAGAGCCCGCTGTCGCGGGACGTGAACCGGCTGGCCCAGACCCTCCTGGGTGGCACTGAGACCGCCACCGAGGAGAAACAAAACCGGCGTGGCATCTTCGCGCGCCGCTGACGAGTAAGGATGTGACATGTCTCTTCTGAAGCGCATCGAGCGAGCCCAGCCGGGACAGGATTCCGAGCTGGCACCGCTGCCGGCGGGCACCCCCACGCCAACAACCCCTGGCGGCGGACCTGCGGGCCCGGCCGGCGAGGGACCGGTTCGCCCGTTCGCCGGCGGTGCGCCGACGCGCGAGTCGTTCCGGGAGGCGAAGTATCGCGTCCAGAACCGGCTCATCAACGAGCTCGACCCGAAGATGGACCTCACCAACCAGGTGGAGGTCAAGCGCCAGATCGAAGACCTGTTCGGCAAGATCGCCGACGAGGAGGGCCTGGCCCTGACCCGCGCCGAGCGGGTCCGGATGCTCGAGCAGATCACCGACGAGATCCTGGGCCTCGGCCCGCTGGAGCCGCTCCTCCGCGACGCGACCGTCACCGAGGTCATGGTCAACGGCCCGCAGCAGGTCTACATCGAGCGCGAGGGCAAGCTGGAGCTCACGGGCGTCACGTTCCAGAACGACGAGCACGTGATGAAGATCATCCAGCGGATCATCGCCCCCATCGGCCGCCGCATCGACGAATCCTCGCCGATGGTCGACGCCCGCCTGGTGGACGGGTCCCGCGTGAACGCCATCATCCCGCCGCTGTCCCTGGTGGGACCGGTGGTCACCATCCGGAAGTTCGCCGCCAGCCCGTTCACGGTGGAGGACCTCATCCGGTTCGGCACCTCGACCGCGGAGATGTTCGAGTTCCTCGAGGCCTGCGTGAAGGCCCGGCTCAACGTCTTCGTGTCCGGCGGAACCGGCTCCGGCAAGACGACCACCCTGAACGTGCTCAGCTCGTTCATCCCCGACGACGAGCGGATCGTGACCATCGAGGACGCGGCCGAGCTCCAGCTTCGGCAGGAGCACGTCATTACCCTTGAGGCGCGACCATCGAACATCGAGGGCAAGGGCGCCGTTCCCATCCGTGAGCTCGTGCGCAACGCCCTGCGCATGCGGCCCGACCGGATCGTGGTCGGCGAGGTGCGGTCGGGCGAGGCGCTGGACATGCTCCAGGCCATGAACACCGGCCATGACGGCTCGATGTCCACCGGTCACGCCAACTCGCCGCGTGACATGCTCGCCCGTCTCGAGACCATGGTCCTCATGGCAGGCATGGACCTGCCACTGCGCGCGATCCGCGAGCAGACCGCGTCCGCGGTGGACCTCATCGTCCACCAGAACCGGCTCAAGGACGGTACCCGCAAGATCGTGAGCATCACCGAGGTCCAGGGCATGGAAGGCGATGTCATCGTCATGCAGGACGTGTTCACCTTCGAGCAGACCGGCGTGAACGAGGGACGCATCGAGGGCCGGCTGAAGCCGACCGGCATTCGTCCCAAGTTCGTCGAGAAGTTCGAGGCGGCCGGCATCCACCTGCCCCCCAATACCTTCGGCTCACCGTTCTAGCAGGCTCGGGAGACACGACGCCATGAACCTCATGCCGATCCTCATCGCGGGGCTGGGCGCGGCCGCCATCCTGGTGGTCAGCGTCGGCATCGCGATGAGTGGCAGCGGCGGCGGCGTGACCGACCGCCTGGAGCGGTACGCCTCGTCCCGCGCCGGACGCGGGGAGTCGACCGACGAGGACGCCGATAAAGAGTCGCCGGTCCTCGCCGGCATCGGGAGGGTCATCGAGCGACAGGATCTGACCACCCGGCTGAGCACCGACCTGGCCCGCGCCGACCTCAAGCTCAAGCCGGCCGAGTTCGTGCTCCTCTGGGTCGCAACCCCGTTCGCAGTCCTGTTCGGCGCGATCGCCTTTGGGTTCGTGTTCCCGGCCCTTCAGAGCCCGCTGGCGCTGGTCGTCCTGTTCGCCGTCGGGGTGTGGCTGCCGCGCTTCTACCTCGGACGGCGGCAGCGTGGTCGGCTCAATGCGTTCAACGACCAGCTGCCCGACACGATCACCCTGCTCGCCAACTCGCTCCGCGCGGGCTCCTCGTTCCTCCAGGGCATGGAGCTGGTGACCCGCGAGGCACGACCACCGATCTCGGTGGAGTTCATGCGCGTCGTTCGCGAGATGAGCCTGGGCCTGGCCCTCCAGCCGGCGCTGGCCAACCTCGTCCGTCGCGTCGCCTCCGAGGACCTCGAGCTGATGGTCACCGCCATCAACATCCAGGCCCAGGTGGGTGGCAACCTCGCCACAGTACTGGACGCCATCGCGTTCACCATTCGCGAGCGCGTCCGGATCCAGGGTGAGATCCGGACCCTGACCGCCATGCAGCGCTACAGCGGCTACGTCATCGTCCTCCTGCCGGTCGGCCTGGCGGTCCTCCTGTTCGTCATCAGCCCGACCTACATGACGCCAATGCTCGAACGTCCGCCGGAGATGCTGGGCCTGCCCATGGGCGTGGTCCTGTTCCTCCTCGGCGGGTTGAGCATGGGGATTGGCTGGCTCTTCATCCGCCGCATCGTCGATATCAAGGTCTGATCAGATGTTCGAGAACCCAGTCGTCGTCATCATTGCGGTCGCGGCCGCGATCGGTGTCCTGCTGATCGTGTTCGGGGCCATGACCCGGCCTCCGAAGGACGCGGTCCAGGCTCGCCTCGAGCAGCTCGTCGTCAAGCCCAAGACGCTCGAGGAAGCCGAGCTCGAGCTGCCGTTCTTCGAACGCGCGATCCGCCCCCTCGTCGCGCGACTGTCGCGCTTCAGCCGGCGCGGCGGCCAGGGCAACATGGTCGAGCAGGCCGAGGCCCGACTCCATCGGGCCGGCTACCCGGGAGGCCTGCGCGGAGCCGACTGGATGGGCGTCAAGGTCATATCGGCCGTCGTCTTCGGCATCGGCTTCACCATCCTGTTCCTGGTCATCAGCGGCTTCCCGACCAACGTCCTGTTCGGCATCGGTGGCCTGGCGGTCGGGTTCCTGGCACCGGAGTTCTGGCTGGGCCGGAAGATCCGCCAGCGCCAGACCGACATGCTCCTCCAGCTGCCAGACGCGCTGGACCTGCTCACCATCTCGGTCGAGGCCGGCCTCGGCTTCGACGCGGCCCTGGCCAAGGTCGTCGAGAAGATGGAAGGCCCACTGATCAACGAGTTCCGCCAGGCGCTGGCCGAGATCCGCATGGGTCGGCTGCGGCGGGATGCCCTGCGTGACGTCGCTGGCCGCGCCGACGTGCAGCCGGTGACCAACTTCATCGGCGCCATCGTCCAGGCCGAGCAGCTGGGTGTGCCGATCGCCAAGGTCCTCCAGATCCAGTCCCAGCAGCTGCGCATCGAGCGCCGGCAGCGGGCTGAGGAGGCGGCGGCCAAGGCACCGGTCAAGATGCTCTTCCCGATGGTGGGCTGCATCTTCCCCACCATCTTCATCGTGATCCTGGGCCCTGCCATCGTCACCGTCGTCCGGGGCGTCGGCATCTGACGTGCAGCCGGCGCTGCGGCCGGCGATCCTGCTGGTCGACGACGACGCGACCCTGCTCTCGGTTCTCTCCCGCCACCTGACCCGCGAAGGGTTCGCCGTGCGAGCTGCGCCCGGCGGACATGCGGCTCTGGCCGCTCTTGCCCAGTCGTGGCCCGCGCTGATCGTGGTCGACCTGATGATGCCGGGCATGGACGGCTTCGAGCTCAGCCAGCGCATCAAGCGCATCGCTGACCTGCCGATCATCGTCCTCAGCGCCGTGGACGCGGACCAGACCAAGATCGACGCGCTCCAGCAGTTCGCCGAGGATTACATCGTCAAGCCATTCAGCCCCGATGAGCTGGTGGCCCGCATCCATCGCGTCCTGCGTCGTGCTGCACCCAGCCGGGCACAGGTCACGATCGGCAGTGGCGACCTGGAGATCGACCTGTCCGCCCGTCGCGTGTCGACCCCGGCCGGCTCGCATCCACTGACCCCCACCGAGGTGCGCTTCGTCCAGGTCCTGCTCAACTCGCTGGACCGGACCGTCCCGACCGAGACCCTGCTCGACCGGGTGTGGTCGGATTCCGACGGAGCGGACTCGTCGTACGTGTGGGTGACGGTCCGCCGCCTCCGACGCAAGCTGGAGGTGGACCCGGACCAGCCCCGGTACCTGCTGACCGAACGAGGGATCGGCTACCGCCTGTCGTCCGGCTAGGCCGAAGGTACCTACCCCGAGGTACTGGCCGCGAGGGTGCCGTGCAAGGCTCTTCGCAAGGTAGCGCGGGTACGTTCTGCCCAATGCAACCGCACCTGCCGACCAGCCGTACCGCCGCTTTCCAGTACCTTCCGGGGAGGGCGCTCCGGCGTGCCGCCACCCATGCTGTGGTGATGCGGCGCCATGAGGAACCGCGGGGTCAGACTTTGGTCGAGTTCGCCCTCGTTTTTCCCATCTTCATTCTGCTCATCGTCGGTCTCATCGAGTTCTCGCTCGCGTTCAACGCCCTCCTGAGCGTGAACTTCGCCAGCCGCGATGCGGCCCTGCTCGCCGCCGAGGCGGGCGAGGACCAGGGCTCCGACTGCGTGATCCTGTCCAGCATCGATGCCGACGTCCAGCTGCCGGCATCCCGGGTCCGGATCTCGATGGTCCGCATCTACTGGGCCGACAGCCAGGGCGCCGAGCTGGGGGCCAACGTCTACGCCCGGACCGGCTCGTCGAACTGCACGATGCCTGACAACTCGACGGTGACCGTCCCGTACACCCTGCAGAGCGGCAGCGACTACCCGGAGAACGAGCGGTGCTCGGTCCTGGCCGGCTGCCCCGAGGACCCGGGCCACACCGAGCTGGACAACATCGGTGTCTCCATCACCTACGCCTATAGCTGGATCACGCCCATGGCCAAGATCATCACCCTGGGCGGCCCCGGGTTCACCCTGACCCACGCCAACGTCATGCGCATGGAGCCCGTGTTGTGATCCGCCGCCGCTTCGGCGCCGCCGAGCAGGCCAGCGAGCGCGGCCAGGCGATCCTGGAGATGGCACTCATCCTGCCCGTCCTCCTGCTCATCGTCCTCGGGACGCTCGAGTTCGGGTTCGTGATGGACCACAAGCTGACGCTCCAGTACGCGAGCCGGGAGGCTTCGCGGGTGGGCGCCGCACTGGCCGACGGCGGCGGCAGCCCAGGATGCGTGACCGTCGACCACGAGGTCATCGCCGCCGCCGCGCGCATCCTGCAGAGCAGCGACTCGAACATCGAGGTCGACCGGATCAGCGAAATCCGGATCTTCCGCTCGGTCCTCAACGGCGGCGACGCCGACGGTCGCGAGGAGGCCGGCGACCTGGTCAACGTCTGGCAGTACGACCCCGGCAACGGACCCGTCGTCGATGGCGTGCCCCTGGACTTCTCTCCGGTGGGAGTGGGCACCTACAACGCCTGTGCCCGGGTCAACACCGGTGCCTTCCCGGAGTCCATTGGCGTGAGCGTCGAGTACACGTACTTCTCGCGAACGCCCCTGGCCGCCCTGACCAACCTGCTCAGCATCGACATGTATGACTTCACCGTCTTCGAACTCAATCCGACCAACAACTGAGGCGCCAGACGTGACCGAGACCAACTCCACCGCGGTGAGCCCCGAGCGGGCTTCCGGGTCCGGCCGTGCGCATCGTGACCGGCCCAGGGGCCAGGTCCTGGTCCTGTTCGCGCTGCTGCTGACCTTCCTCCTGGGCACCGCCGCGTTCGTGGTCGACCTGGCCTGGATCTGGGTCAACGAGCTCAAGGTCCAGCGCGCTGCCGATGCCGCGGCGCTGGCCGGCGTCGTCCACCTTCCTGGTTCGGTGCCGAGCGCGAACAGCTCGGCCCTGGACGAGTCCTTCAAGAATGGCTACCAGGACCCCTCGAACAATGCGGCCCTCCAGGCCGCGCAGGCAGTGGACGTATTCGCGCGGCCCGACCCGGCCGACCCGCGCCGGATGCTCGTCCAGGTGTCAGCCAACATCGACACCTTCTTCATGCAGATCTTCGGCTTCGACACGCTCCGGATCTCGCGCGACGCGAAGGCGGAGTTCGTCCTGCCGGTCCCGATGGGCAGCCCGGAGAACTACTACGGCGTGTTCGGTACCGTCCGCAGCCCGGACGGGGGCACCTTCGTGCCAACCAACCCCGCTCCGCTGGGGCCGAGGGTGTCGATCGGCAACCCGGGGATCATCTCCTCATCCACCACCAGCACCAACACCACCAGCGCGGACGGCTCCTGCTCGACCCAGTCGACCATGATCTGGAGCCAGCACCCGACGGGGACCCAGAACACGCTCGACGACCGGGTGGCCACCAGCAACAACCAGTGGATCACCTCGGCCGACAACACCGACCGGATCTGCTTCGGGAACCTGGGATTCGCCGTCCCCAACCCCACGCCGCCCAACACCGGACCGAACATCACCGGCATCGAGGTCCGGATCGAGGGCTTCGCCAGCGACACGTCGGGCTGCCAGATCAACGTCGACCTGATGTGGGGGGCCGCGACGACCGGCAACAACACCACCGGCGCCGCACTGGGCGACAAGACCCTGGCCCTGACCGGGACGGAACCGACCGGAGCGCCGTACACGGTCCTGGGCGGCTCGGGAGACCTGTGGAATCGCTCCTGGACCGAGGCTGAGATCGAGAGCGCGAACTTCCGCGTCCGGCTCTCCAACCTGGATCCCGCCGCGTGCAGCGTGAACAACGCCGGAACCCCGCCGCTGCCCTCAACGGCACCGCTGCCGGTGGCCGGTCAGGTGTACATCGACCTGGTCCAGGTCCTCGTCCACTACCAGACGTTCACCTTCGTGCCGGATCCGCTGCTGCGGAGCCCGTACGACGACTTCCTGAACCCGCGCGGCATGTGGGGCACGTTCATCAACCAGGGCGCGGAGAAGGTGAATGGCGACGCATACCTGCCCAAGTGGGACCCGCGGACGTCGAACCAGAACGCGGAGTACAACCCCAACCAGTACTACAACTACGCGGTCGAGATGCCGGCCGGCGCGACGCAGGGCGAGGTCTGGGTCTATGACCCCGCGTTCTGCGCCACCGACACCGGCGGCCAGTTCGGCACCGGCGACCGCTGGTTCGGCGGCTCCACCGGAGCCACGAGCGCCTACTACACCCTGTACAACACCTTCAACACGCCATTCGACCTGGGCGACGACCTGGGCGGCGTCGTGTCCCGGGCGCACAGCATCTTCACCAACCAGCAGGCCGATGACGACACGCTCTTCGCCAGCGGGTCCGGCCCGGTGGGCACGTCGTGCTCGCAGGGCGCCACCACCAACCTGGGCGACGGGCGCTACTGGCACAACCGCTGGTATCCGATGCAGCCGTACACCTCGCCGGGAGGCCTGGGGCAGGAAACGCCGGCCGCGGCGGAGGCGCCGTTCCCGAACGCCACCACCCCGAGCCTGCTGCCCATGACCGGCGGGAACACGTACCGCCTGCACACCCGGTCGACGAACCCGACCAGCGCCACGGCCATGGACAACGCGAACGGCCACAACTCGTTCTCGATCTGGACCCGCGCATGGTGCAGCGGCGTGGTCTGCGCCAACGCACCCCGCGTCTACGGCCTGGGCGCGATGGAGGCGTTCACCCCGCTCAACGGTGGTGGCGCGGCCGAGTTCTACCTGGCCGAGATCGAGCCGGTGCACGCCGGCAAGAGCGTGGAGATCCGGCTGTGGGATCCGGGTGACACCGGAAACCTGCCGGCCACCCTCCGTGTTCGCTACCCGAATCAGGGCAGCTACGTCGACGCGGAGCTGGACTACCAGGCCAGCCAGGTGGCCTCCGGGGCGGCGGCCTGCGCAAACCGATCAGACAACACCGTCAACCCGCCGCTCACCGGCCCGCTGGGCCTGGGCGACCCGTACATCGTGACCAACACCGGCGGCAGCTCGCAGTACAACGGCTGCTGGCTGACGATCGTGATCGTCGTCCCGAGCAACTACAACGGCGCGGCTCCCACCGCGCTTGATCAGAACTGGTGGAAGATCCAGTACACGATGGGTGGATCGGCGGCGGACAACGCGTTCGACCTGACGACCTGGCAGGTGACCCTCCGGGGCAACCCGGTCCACCTCGTCGTGCCGTAACCCTCGCCCCCCGGAAGGGCGCCGGCGCGACTGCGGAGAGGCCCCTGGGAGTCCGTATCATGCGAGTCATGAACGGCGCCGGGGGCCTCGACAACTCTCAGCCCTCCACGCCGCGCTGAGGGACGGGTGGACCTCGGCCAGCCGGCCCTGCGCCTCTTTGCCGTCATTGCGGTCGTCGCCCTGCCGGGCCTGGCCGCCCTGGCGCTGGTCCTCGCCTACGCGGACGCGTGGGTCGCAAATGTGGGCGTCGCCACCGCGTTCCTCCTGATCGGGCTGGCCACCCTCGCCTGGGCCGGGATCGTGGCCGCCTTCACCGCCCGGGCCCTCTCCCGCGACCTCCAGGAGGTCGTCGCCCTCGCCACCCGTGGCGGCACCGACGCGGGGTCCGAGGGGGGCGATGAGGAGCTGCGGGCGGTCCACCGGCGGCTGCGGTCCACCCTCGACGAGCGCAACCGACAGATCTCGACCCTCGCCGCCGACGTGGCTGCCGCGCCCATCACCGGTGGTCCGACGGAGGTGGCCGCCCGGGTAGTGGCCGTGGCCCGACAGGTCACCGGGGACCCCACTTGGCTTCTCGTCGTCCTCCACGCCGCCGATGCCGAAGCGCTTCCGGCCGGCGTCCACGACGACGACCCGCAGACGCCGCCGCGAGCGGTGGACGAGCTCGAGCAATGGGCGGCGGTGACCGGCGAGCCGGCACGACTCCAGCCGCGCCATCTCGTCGGTCCCTGGGGCGCCGTGGTGGTGGTGGACATCTCGAGTGGAGAGGAGCTGACCGCGTTCCTGCTCGCCCCCTGGGAAGGGCGACCGGAGCCGTCGCCCGCGGAGCGCGACCTCCTGAGCCTCATCGCCCAGGTCGCGGCGTCGGCCCTCGAGCATTCGCTGCTGTACGCCCGTCTCCGAGCCCAGACCGATGAGCTCAACCGGCTCGCCGCCGTGCAGCGGGACTTCCTGCGCGGCATCACCCACGACCTGCAGACGCCGCTGACCAGTATCCGGGCGCTGGCCGCCGACATCGGTCAGGAGGCCAAGCTGAACGCCCAGGCCCGGGCCGACCTCGAGGCCATTGCCCACCAGGCCGATCGGCTGCGCCGGATGGTCGGACAGCTGCTTGCCGTCTCCCGGCTCGAGGCGGGGGCCCTGGAGCCGCGTCAGGAAGTGTTCCGGGTGGAACCCATCATCGAGCGAACGTGGGAGGCGCTCCGCGCCGACGAGCGGCCGTTTTCGCTGGAGACCGATGGACCGATGCAGCTGGCCGTCGGCGACCCGGACCGCTTCGAGCAGGTCCTGTGGGCAGTGCTCGACAACGCGGTGAAATACTCGCCGCCGCGCTCGGAGATCACCGTCCGGGTCGGCGCCGGCGCCACGCCCGAGTGGCTCGGAGTCGCGGTGGCCGATCGCGGGCGTGGCATGACGCCGGAGCTGCGGGAGCGTGCCTTCGACCAGTTCTTCCGCGCCGATGAGGCCCGAAAGGCGGCGCCTGACGGCAGCGGCATCGGCCTGTACGCCGCTCGGGGCCTGGTTGAGGCCATGGGCGGCACGATCCAGCTGGAAGGTGGCGCAGAGGACGGGACCGTGGTCCGCATCCGGCTGCCGGCCGAGCCCGTTCCCCCCGACGAGGGCTGACAGCACAGCCTCGGTAGTACTTCCGTCGGCCCGCCGGCGACCCAAGGTACCCCGGTCGCGCAAGGTGTTCCGCAAGGTTGGGCAATTACGGTTTCGACCGTATGAAACCAACGCACCACGACCCTCCGTCGGAGGACGACCACAGCCGCGGTCAGGCGCTCGTCGAGCTGGCCATGATCCTGCCAGTCCTCCTGCTCGTGCTCCTCTTGGGGCTCGATCTGGGCCGAGTGTTCTTCGGCTGGGTGGGCCTGAACAACGCCAGTCGAATCGGGGCGAGCTACGCCGCCGCGCATCCCGAGGCCTGGGGGACCCCTGGCGACGCGCTCGAGCGCGCGGCCTACGAGGCCCAGATCCTCGCGGACGCGGACGCGCTGAACTGCGTACTGCCGGGCATCGTCCCGGTGCCGGCATTCGGCTCCGGCACTGACATCGGCGACCCGGCATCGGTAGCGCTCACCTGCCAGTTCTCACTCATCACCCCGGTGGTCTCGCAGATCCTGGGCGGCACGATCTCCATCAACGCCGAGTCCGTGTTCCCCATCCGGGCCGGCCTGACCGGCTACGTGCCGGGGAGTTCGCCCAGCGCGGCACCCTCCTCCACGCCGAGCCCGACGCCCACCCCGACGCCATCTCCGAGTCCGTCGCCATCCGCCAGCCCATCCGGATCAGCGGCACCGACGCCGGCGCCATGCCGCGCCCCCAGCTTCATTGGCGACGCGGTGGGCCATGCCAACAACCCGAATCCGCTGCTCCAGGTCAAGTGGTTCGCAGCCGGTTTCACGACGACGCTCATCATCAACCGGCCCCCGAACAGCAACTACACCGTTGGCAGCCAGGGGCCGCTCGTGGCCGGACAGTTCGGGCCCTGCGACGCGACTATCCAGTCGGTCGGTCCCTGATATGCGGAACTACCGATCCGAGTCCGGCCAGAGCCTGGTGGAGTTCGCCCTGGCGATCCCCGTGTTCCTGTTGATCCTGTTCGGTCTCTTCGATCTCGGACGCGTGGTGTACGCCTACAACACGATCTCCAACGCCTCGCGTGAATCGGTGCGGGTGTCGATCGTGAATCAGACCCAGGCCGACGTCGAAGGCGAGGCCATCAAGCAGGCGGTCTCCCTCGGTCTGACCAACGCCGACGTCACTCCTGTCTATCTCGACGAGCACGGGGGCGTGTGCGCCACTCCGATTGCCGTCAACTGCCTGGCCTCGGTGACCGTCGTCTACAACTTCACGCCGGTGACACCGGTCATCGGTCAGATCATCGGTACCTTGCAGATCACCTCAGCCACCGAGATGCCGGTCGAGCGCAGCTGCCCCAATCCGAACAACTCTGCCCTCATCACCTGTCCGTGGCCATGAAATCATCCAAAGGAGATTCATCCGTGTTGCCCCAACCCCGTCCTCTAAACCGCGGGGATGACCCCCACGGTCAGATCCTCGTCATCGTCGCTGCCGGATTCCTGGTCATGGTTGCCGCCATGGGACTCGTGGTCGATGGCGGAATGGCCTGGGGCCAGCAGCGTGACAACCAGAACGCGGCCGATGCGGTAAGCGAAGCGGGGGCCGTCGTCCTCGCCGAGCGTCTCAGCGGCGTCGCCCGCGTCGATGGCGACGTTCTCGCTGCCGTTGACGGCTCGGCCACGGCCAACGGGGTGGTGAAGGACGGTGCGTGGTACACGGACATCCTCGGCAGCCTGTTGGACGGCGCCGGCGGGATCGTCGGCTCGACGGCTGCCGCAGCGCCAGTAGGCGGAGGCTCAATTCCGCCGAACGCCTACGGCGTGCAGGTACATACGTCGAAGACGTTCGACACCTTCCTCATGCAGGTGATCGGCCGGCCGACGTTGACGACGGTGGCCGATGCCACCGCCGTGGCCGGGTACATCGAAGGATTGTGCCCATCGACAACCGATTGCACCGTCCTTCCGGTCACCATTCCGCTCAATGTCGTGACGTGCGACGGGAACGGTGACATCAAGCCGGAGGTCCCGCCCCATGTCTGGGGCTCGGGCGCGAACCCTCCGTACTACAACGTCCCGTACACGATCCCCCTGTGCAAGAACGGACCTGGCAATGTCGGCTGGCTCGATTGGCACCCGCCGCACGGGGGGACCTCGGAGCTGATCGACGCGATCGGCCCGCCTGGAACGTTGGACTACCAGTTCACGGTCCCCGGCTGGTACAGCGTCTCGGCAACCGGGAATGTGAACTCCAGCGGTGTGGAAGATGCCCTCAACCACTACGCGACGACGCAGGAACCGGTACTGATCCCGATGTTCGACGCGACGTGCAACATCCAGCCGACGGGGCCCGGCGTCCTGGACTGCCCGCCGCCCAACGTTGGAGGCAATGGCAACAACCAGTGGTATCACCTCGACCGCTTTGTGGCGTTCCTGTTTGATGCCCCCCAGGGAGCGTTCGTGGCGGGCAGCAACCAGGAGTGCGACACGGGTAACGGAGCGACGGCCTGCCTGAAGGGCCAGTTCGTGCGCTTCATCGGCCCCGGTGCCACCGTCGGCCCCGCGCCCGGGACCGCCGGGAACTTCTCGGCCGTGGGGATTCAGCTCATCAAGTAGCCCGCGCCGCACCCGTCCTGGGGAGGTTGATCGCCCGCGTTGCGGGCGATCAACGTTTTCCGGATCCCCGCAAGGTCTCCCGCAAGGTTGGGCTGATACCGTGTCGCTCGAACTCATCCCAACCCGTTCACTGGTCTGCTGCTGTGAAATCAACTCAACCCGTCCCGCCGGGGGGCACGCATCCGCGCGGGCAGGCGCTGGTCGAGATGGCCATCATCCTGCCGCTACTGGCCGTCCTCCTGGTCATGGCCGTCGACGCCGGTCGCGTGTTCTTCGGGTACGTGGCGCTGCACAACGCCAGTCGCATCGGGGCCGACTACGCCGCGAGCCACGCGGATGCGTGGGACGGAACCCCCACCGCCCAGGAGCAGGATGAGCTCGATCGGTATGCGTCCGTCGTTGCCGGGGATCTTCAGGCACTCGGATGCCAGGGCAACCCGGTTCCGGATCCCAACTTCGACCCGGACGGCAACGGCACCGAGAGCTTCACCGACGGCTCATTGGTGCGGGTCGAGCTGGAGTGTGATTTCCACCCCCTGACCCCTCTCGCTGAGATCTTCCTGGGTCAGCCGCTGAACATGCGCGCCAGCTCCGACTTCGCAATCAGCCGGACCATCAGCGCCGCGCTCCCCACGCCCGGCGTTCCGCCGCCTCCCCCCTCCGGTGCGCCCAGCGCGAGTGCCAGTGCCAGCGCCCCCCCGATGTGCATCGCTCCCGACTTCGACGGCCCGGTCCAGTGGCGGAAGAACGCCGCACAAGCGGAGTGGAACCGCGTTGGCTTTACCACCACGCTGATCGCTCAGGGCCCTGGAAACTTCATCATCCAGGGCCAGTCGCCACTCGAGGGCGGCCAGTCCGGGCCGTGTAACACGATCGAAACCGTGGCGAACGTGCCGATATGAGCGCTTTCAAGCGTGACCGACGCGGCCAGACCCTGGTCGAATTCGCGCTGATCCTGCCCGTTCTCATCGTGATCCTGGTGGGGATCTTCGACGGCGGACGGCTCGTGTTCGCTTCGAACACGGTCAACAACGCGGCGCGCGAGGCCGGACGGGAGGCGACGGTGAACCAGACGCTGGCTGACGTCCAGGCCCGCGCCGCCCAGCATGCAGTTTCGCTCGCCGTCGTCCCGGCAGACGTCTACGTGGACTACCGGCTGCCCACCGACCCGGACAACGAAGACTCGTGCGACTTCGCGGTCGGTACCAACCAGATCTTCGGCTGCATCGCCGTGGTCCGGGTCGAATACATCTACACGGGAGCAACCCCCGTCATCGGTGCCCTGATCGGTCCCATTCCGGTGAGTGGCGAGGTCCGATTCCCGGTCGAGTTCAACTGCGTGGATCAGCTCCCATCGCGGGACTGCCCGCTCGGACAATGAAGGAGAAACGACGTATGCGACCCTCGGCCCCACGAGAGGAACGCGGACAGGTCCTCGTCATCGTCGCCATGGGCATGGTGGCCCTCGTGGCCATGGTCGGTCTCGTGATCGACGGTGGCTACGCCTGGTCCCGCCAGCGCGACAACCAGAATGGGGCTGACGCGGTGGCAAAGGCCGGGGCTGGAGTCGTCCAGCACTTCCTGGCCGGCGTCGACTCGCCCACCCCCAACGACTACGACGTCGCCTGCGCGGTCGAGGCCGCCGCTGACGCCAATGGTGTCGTGGTCGAGGAGGCGGAGTACGTCGACTTCAAGGGCGATAGCCTCCTGCCGACCGCGGTCCTGGTCGGGACCTGCACCACCGACACGGGGGTCGTGATCCCGAACGGCGCCCAGGGAGTCCGGGCGCACACCTCCCAGACGTTCGAGACGTTCCTGATGGGCGTCATCGGCCGGGACACGCTCACCAGCGAGGCGGACGCGATTGCCGTCGTCGGCGAGCAGATTGCCGTCGGCGGCGCGCTGCCGGTCACCTTCCCGCAATCCTCGACCGTCTGTGACGATCCGGCGCCGACCTTCACCATCCAGGCCGATGACGGCGACGCCACCTATGAGCCGTACGAGATCATCGACGAAGCCGACGCCAGTGCGTCGAACCTAGCCATCGTTCCGCTGTGTGATACCGGGCCGGGTTCGGTCGGGTGGCTCGACTGGGGATGCGGCCAGACCCTGAAGCAATCGATCGAAGACCCGTGCG
This sequence comes from uncultured Chloroflexia bacterium, assembly GCA_963838125.1. Taxonomy (GTDB): domain Bacteria; phylum Chloroflexota; class Limnocylindria; order QHBO01; family QHBO01; genus DASTEQ01. The sequence continues at coordinate 358,292 of CAWIPT010000004.1, read as the reverse complement.
AGGTCTTCATCCCGATCCCCGCCTGGGTTCAGACCAAGGCCGGAAACGTGAACAGCCTCGAGGGCGAGATCAACGCCCATGCGGGCTCCCAGGTCGGGATCCCCGAAGCCGAGGACGAAGTCCTGGCCATCCCGATCCACGACTTCACGTGCCGCGACGACGTCGCAGACTCGCTGCCCACGACGGCCTGCGCCACCTACCCGACCTGGTCTGCGAACGGCAATAACCTCTACTACCACGTCCCGTACTGGGTGGGCTTCAAGCTCGACGAGGCCCATGTCCAGGGCGGCGACAATGAGTGCTCCCAGGCGCCGGGCACGCCGCAGCTGGTGGGCCAGGGCGGCAAGGTGGGCTGCCTCAAAGGCTGGTTCGTCGATCGGTTCGACCTCCCGGGACCGGTCTCGATCGGACCGATTGCCCCCGGCTCGGCAATACCGATGACGGTGACCCTGGTCAACTAGTCCCGGGCGCCATCGGGCGCCCGGCTACCATCCGCCGTGGATGGCGGAGGCGGTGCGGGTGCGCAACCAGACGCGGGGCACGGTGGTGGCCGAGCACTGCCTCGTCGCGCGTTCGATCGTCGACCGGACGGTCGGCCTCCTGGGCCGGTCGGAACTGCCTGCCGGGGAAGGGCTATGGATCGAGCGATCGCCCTCGATCCACATGTTCTTCATGCGCTTCGCCATCGACGCGGTGTTCGTGGACGGTGACGACCGCGTCGTGCGCGTGGTGGCGGGGCTTCGACCGTGGCGGATCGTGGCCTGGGTCCGCGGTGCACGTGACTGTCTCGAGCTGCCGGCTGGATCAGCGGACCGGAGCGGAACGCTGGCTGGCGACGAGCTCGTGCGCGAACCGATCTCCGGGGCGGCCTCGTAACTCGCCGCTGAGCCGGCGGTAATCGCCGGTGGCGAGACTTGCGCGGTGGCCATCCTCGACCTGCTGCTCCCGCCCTCGTGCGCGGGCTGCGGCCGCTACGGCGAGGTCCTGTGCGGTCGGTGCCGGGCCGGGCTCCGCCCGCTGAACGCGGATGACGGGTTCCTGGCGCCCGATCCCGGGATCGTCGTGGGCGAGGCATTCGTCCTGGCCGTGGCCGCATTCGCCCATCGGGACGAGACCCAGCGCATCCTGCGACGCCTGAAGTACGGCGGCGGGCAGCGCGTGGCTGAACCCTTGGCCCGACAGGCACTGCCCGCCCTCCGGCGCCTGCTGGCGGTCACCGGTGGCGCCCCGCTGGTGCCGGTCCCGCTCCACCGGGTTCGGCAGCGCGATCGCGGGTACAACCAGGCCCATCTGCTCGCCGCGGCCCTCGCCCGTCGCGCCGGCCTGGACGTCTGGCCCGCCCTCGTGCGCCGCCGACCGACCGAGCGCCAGCACGGCCTCGACCGGGCGACCCGGCTCCGGAACCTGCGACACGCCATGGCCTTCCATCCGCCGTCGGCAGCAGCAGGCTCGGCCGGCCGGCCGGGGTCGGTCATCCTGGTGGACGACATCCTGACCACCGGGGCCACCTTCGAGGCCTGCGCGGTCATCCTCCGCGAGGCGGGCATCGAGACCGTGTACGGGTTCGCCATCGCCCGGGAGATCTGACTCGCAGCGCTCGGGGCGCCTGCCATACCTGCGGGCGAGTGCCGCAAGAAGCGTGGGAGTGCCGCTCAGGCGGGGCGAGTGCTACCGTACGAGGTGACCCGCGACCCGGAGTGAGACCGGCGGTGAAGACCACCCTCCACGCCCGTCACCTCGAGCTCGATGAGCGGCTGAAGGCGCGCATCGAGCGCAAGCTCCAGCGGCTGGATCGGCTTGCCGTGCCACCTGCCCACGTCACGGTCGAGCTGACCGCCAAGGCGTCGCGCGCCGCGGACAGCGCCCACGTCGCGGCGGTCACGCTGGTCAGCCACGGGACGACGATGCGCTCCTCGTCGGCTGCCGCCACGCCCATGGCCGCGGTGGACGCGGTGCTCGACAAGCTCGAGCGCCAGGTCGTGCGGGCGCGGGAACGCGTGCGCGAGAGCCGGCGCACGCCGGCCGAGGTGGCACGAGGCGGATCGCCCGCCCCGCCGGAGGCGGTTATCGCTGAGGAACCGGGCGTGGTCGAGATCACGCGGCTCGACATGGTGCCCATGTTCCCGGAGGACGCGATCACCCGGATGGAGGAGCTTGGCCACGCATTCTTCGTGTTCCTGAACGCCCAGACCGATCGCGTGAGCGTCGTCTATCGCCGAGCGGACGGCGGCCACGGCCTGATCGACCCGGTGATCGCCCGCTAGCGCGATCGCCCGCCTGCCGGCCCGACGGGTCTCAGGCGGTGATGAGGGGCAGGAGCAGCATCACCGCGACGATGACGATCAGCGCGATGAAGAACACGAGCAGACCGATGGTGAGCAGGTCCAGGCTGGATCGGTCCGGCGCTTCCACACCGTCAACCTAGCAGACCCATCGGCCAGGGGAAGGCCGATGCCAGAGGGTGGCGCGCTAGGCGCCGGAGCGGACCTCGGTGCCGGTGCCGTCGCCGTTGGGTCCGGCGTGCGTCCCGCCGTTGTCGCCGCCCGGTCGGAGCCGTCGGGAGCGGACGGCGATGTAGGCCTGCATGAGCTCGCGGACATCGGTCTCGGTCAGGAGCTCGTCGCCGCGAAGCGCGTACTCGACACGACTGGTGGGCAGGAGCTGACGGGCAGCCAGGCCGGCGAAGTAGGTGGGTCCCTCGGATTCGTCGTGAATCTCGCGCAGGCCGCGGGCCAGCTTGGTGGCCGTGCCGAGCGATGGCATGCGGTCGCCCTTGATCAGCCGGGAGATGGTCGAGTGGTCGACTCCCGACTGGAGGGCCAGCTGACGCTGGCTCATCTTCTTCTCCTTCAGCTGACTGCGCAGCCAGCTGTTGAAGGACCGAGGCGTCTGGAGGGTCATCACCGAGCTCGTTTGGCGCTTCCACCCACGGGGCGCGGGTGGTGCGTGCGCGCACCCGCAGCATCGGTTTTGGGGCCCTCTGCCTCAATGGGACAAAGGTACTTCGCTCAGGTGCCGGTCAGCGACTCCTGGGTTGACGAGTTGCCCACACCCGCCCCGTGGGCACGCCTGACGAGTGGGCTGCGCACGTAGTCGATCCCGCCCAGGATGACCACGGTGACGATCGAGATCGCACGGTCGGTGAGGGCGATAGCCACGGCGGACTCGGCGCTGACTCCGTACAGCGTCAGTGCGGCCACGATTCCGGCCTCCACGAAGCCGATGCCGGCGGGAGTCAGCGGGATCGCGGTCAGCAGGGCGGCGACGAGCGCGACGAACACGGCGGCCGAGATGCCCAGCTGGGCGTCCGGAAGGTCGAGCGCCTTGATGACGAAGAAGACGCGGAGCCCCTCGGCCAGCCACACGACCACGGTCAGGGTGCCGATGACGGCCACCGCGCGCGGGGTGAGGGCGGCGATCGTCCCCTCGCGGAAGCGGGTGTAGAAGCCCTCCACCCGGCCCGGCAGGAACCGCTCGATGTGCTGCCCGGCGAAGCGGAGGACGAGCAGGACCACGACCAGCAGAGCGGCCAGCAGGAACGCGGCGACGAAGATGAAGTCGACTCCCGGCATCGCCCGCCCGCGGAAGCTCCAGAAGCCGGCTGCCAGGGCCAGGCCGAAGATGACCACGATGTCCGTGATCCGCTCCACGAAGATCGTGCCCACCGTGCGCGAGGCGGATCCGCCGAAGTTGCCCTTCAGCAGATACGCGCGGTACAGGTCGCCCAGCTTGGCCGGGACGAGGCAGTTCACGAACCACGAGAGGAACAGGATCTCGGTGGCCACCCAGAACCGGATGTGGGTCCCGACCGTGCGCAGGATGTACCACCACCGACCGCCACGGAGCGGGAAGGTGAGGTAGTAGACGACCAGGGCGGCGAGGAGGAGCGCCGGGTCGGCGCCCCGGATGAGGTCGATCGTCGCGCCGAAGTCGATGCCGAGGACCACCCGGAAGAGCAGGAACAGGAGGACCACGGCGAAGACCAGCGAGCCGATGGTCCGCACGTTGAGGAAGCGCTGGGCGAGCGACACCTCGCTCTCGGGGATCGCCTCCGACGGGGGGCCGCCCAGGAACTCGGACGCCTCGTAGACGGAGTGGCCGTGCGGCCGCTCCCCGATGCCGGGTTCGGGCTGGCCCGGCTCCTGATCGGTCATGGGCTGGCGCTCGTCCGTTGGCTGAGCCACTTCGATGCCTTCGCCCATCGGGTGCCCAGGTGGACGAGCTTGGTCGACCGGCTGCCGTGCCACTCGTTGTGGGGCAGGGCCGCCTTCAGCTCGGCTGCGGTCTCGAACGCCGGGAGCGCGTTGAAGCTCATGGCCACCTCCATCGAGGTGTGCGAGTCCGAGCAGGCGACGGCGGGGATCCGGTGCTTTGCGGCGAAGTCGGCGGCCTCCTGGTTGTGGCGACCGAGCGTCACCCGGCTGTTGAAGACCTCGATGAGGTCGATCCGGTTGGTCTGGGCCAGCCGCTCGAGGGCCTCCGGCCGAATGTGGGAGCGCCGGAACGGGTCATACGGGTGTGGGACCGAGACGAGTCCACCCTGCTCGCGGATGGCGTCGGCGGTGTCCTCCGCGGTGAGGTCGCGCGGGATGGTGGACTCGATGAACAGGGCGACGATCTCGCCGTCCGCGCTGGACACCTCCTCGGCGAGGATGACCGACAGCCGGTCGCTGACCCCCAGCTCGCCTGCGCGGTCGCGGACGGCGGTGGACCCCTCGATCGTGTTGTGGTCGGTGACGGCGACGTGGGTCAGCCCGCGCTCGATGGCGAGGGTGATGAACCGGTCCTCGCCGAGCGTGGAGTCGGGGCTGAACCGGGTGTGGCAGTGGAAGTCGGCGAAGGCGAGGGTCCGGCCGTCGCTCCCAGCCCGCTCGCGGACCGTGGCCGGCGCCGCCACAGCGACCGTCACGAGCTCACCAGGCTCTTGCGGAAGGTGGCGAACTGCTCGAGGGCACGCCCGGTGCCGACCGCGACCGAGCTCAGGGCGTTCTCCGCGACGTGGCACGGGATGCCGGTCACCTGGGTCAGGAGCGCGTCGAGGTTGCGCAGGAGGCTGCCCCCGCCGGACATGACCATGCCCTTGTCGATGATGTCGCTGGCCAGCTCGGGTGGCGTCTGCTCGAGGACCGTACGCACGGCCGAAATGATCTGCTGGAGCGGCTGCTCGATGGCCTCGGTGACCTCGCCGCTGTTCATCGGGATCGTGCGCGGCAGCCCGGCAATGAGGTCCCGCCCCTTGACTTCCATCTGGAGCGGCTCGTCGAGCGGCAGGGCCGAACCGATGCGGATCTTCACCTCCTCCGCCGTCCGCTCGCCGATCATCAGGTTGTACTTCCGCCGGACGTAGGACGTGATGGCCTCGTCGAAGCGGTTCCCGCCGACGCGGACCGAGTGCGAGACCACGATCCCGCCCAGGGCGATGACCGCCACCTCGGTCGTCCCCCCGCCGATGTCGATGATCATGTTGCCGGCCGGCCCGCTGATCGGGACATTGGCGCCGATCGCCGCCGCCAGCGGCTCCTCGATGAGAAACGCGTCCCGGGCACCCGCCTTGAGCGCGGCGTCGCGCACGGCCCGCTTCTCGACGCTGGTCACGCCGGAAGGCACGCTGATCATGACGTCGGGCCGGAACAGGCGGACGCGCGTCACCTTGTTGATCACGTAGTGAAGCATGGCCTCAGTGATGAGGTAGTCGGCAATGACCCCATCGCGCATGGGCCGGATAGCCCGAACGTTCCCCGGTGTGCGGCCGATCATCTCGCGCGCCTCCTCGCCGACGGCCACCAACCGGTTGTCGTCCTCCGATATGGCGACCACCGAGGGCTCGTTCAGGACGACGCCTTTGCCCTGGACGTAGACCAGGATGTTGGCGGTGCCGAGGTCGATTCCGATCTTCATGCGCGGCCGATCTGAGGGGGCGGGGTGGGCCCGGAGTATATCGGCCGGTCGGCGGCGGTCAGTCGGTCACCCGCTCGATCCGCGCCCCGAGGCCGACCAGCTTGGACTCGAACGCCTCGTACCCGCGATCGATATGCTCGACGCCGGAGATCGTGCTCGTCCCCTCCGCGGCCAGGGCGGCCAGCACCAACGTGGCGCCCGCCCGCAGGTCGGGGATCTGTACCGTGCGCCCGTGGAGCGGGGTGGGACCCACCACCCGGGCGTGGCGCGCGTCGGCGACCTCGATCTCGGCCCCCATCTTCACCAGCTCGGTGGTGTATTCGAGGCGGTCCGAGTAGATCGTCTCGTTGATCGTGCTCTCGCCGTTCGCCTGGGTCAGGAGCACGGCCAGCGGCGCCTGGAGGTCGGTGGCCAGGCCGGGGTAGGCCGCGGTCTCGACGGCGTGCGGCCGGTACGTACCGGCCGGGGCACCGCGGACCCGCAGCCCGGTGGCGCCATTGGCGGCGAACGCCTCGTGCTCGACTCCCATATCGGTCAGGACGCCCTCGAACGCGCCCAGATGGGCCGGATCGAATCCGGAAACGGTCACCTCACCGCCACTGGCTGCGGCGGCCACGGCGAAGGTGCCGGCCTCGATCCGGTCGCCGATGACGGTGTGCTCGACTCCGGACAGCGCCGTCCCGCCGGCGACCTCCAGGACGTGGGGGGCGGTCCGCTCGATCGTGGCGCCCATCGCCCGCAGCATGGCCACCAGGTCGTCGACCTCGGGCTCCTGGGCGGCGTTCTCGATCACCGTTGGCCCGTCGGCCAGGCACGCGGCCAGCAGGGCGTTCTCGGTGCCCATCACCGTGACGTACGGGAATGAGATGCGCGCGCCCCGCAGCCGGTCGGCGCGGGCGAAGTAGTAGCCGTTGCGGTACTCGATCTCGGCGCCGAGCAGGCGCATGGCCTCGACATGGAGGTCCACCGGCCGCCGGCCGATCCGGTCCCCGCCCGGGTTGCTGATGATCACCCGGCCGTGGCGGGCCAGGATCGGTCCGAGCAGGATGAACGAGGAGCGCATCTTCATCGCTGCCTCGAGCGGGACGAACAACCATTCCGGCCCGCGCGCCCGCAGCTCGAGGGTGTGCTCGTCGACATCGGTCCAGGCGAAGCCGATGTCGGCCATCGTCTCGCGCATGATCGCCACGTCGCTGATCCGCGGCACGTTGCGGAGCACGACCGGCTCATCGGTCAGGATGGCGGCGGCCATCATCTTCAGGACCGCATTCTTGGCGCCCGCCACCCGCACCTCACCACGAAGCGGGGAGCCCCCCTCGATCACGAATCGGTCCATCGGCGCCCTACGCGGGCCACGCCTCCTTCCACTCGTGCCCGCCCAGGTGGTGGCCGTCACACAGCCCCAGCCGGCCGCCCATGTGGCGCGATGGCAGGAGGGGCTGCATCCCGTCCTCGACCGCGGTCGGTTGACGGTTGCAGAGCATGTAGCGATGCTCGCGCAGCCACTCGTACAGGTGGGCGCTGGAGCAGAACGCGAAGCGGCGGGTGAAGTTCGGACTGCCGACCAGATCCGGCCCGCCGGCCAGACCGATAGGCCCGCTCTCGCGGACGACCTCGATCCGAACCGGCAGCGCGCCCGACCGGGCGCCGCACTGTTCGCAGCTCAGCACGGAGACGCGCTCACTCCAGGTAGTGGTCGCCATCGTCCTCGCGGTGGCGGGCGATGAACTCTGGGTCGAGGTTCGGATCGGATCCGGGAGGCGAGCCGCGGTGCGGCTTGAAGTCGACAGGGCAGATGAACGGGTACTCGCGGCTGACCTTGCGGTACTCCTGCATCCGGCGGAACGGCTTGGGCTTCGGCTCGCTCGTCACCTGTGCAGCGTAGATCAGCCCCGTTGGCTCCGTCGGGTGGCGATCCGCTCGCGCATGAGCGCGGTCTGGAGGGCGGCGCGCACCCGGGCCAGGTCCACCGCATCGTGGACTGACTCGAGATCGGCCTCCGCCTGCCGGCGGGCCTCGGCCGCGGCCGCGGCATCGATCTCCTCCGAGTGCTCGGCGACGAAGGCCATCACCACCACCTTGTCGGGCCGCACCTCGACGAACCCGCCGCTGATCAGCATGAACTGGACGGTCCCCTCGCGGCGGATGCGCAGCTCGCCGGTGCCGAGGGCGGTGACCAGCGGGGTGTGGTGGGGCAGGATGCCCAGCTCCCCCTCGATGCCGGGCACGACCACCGAGTCGACGTCGTCGGTGAAGACCCGTCCGTCGGGGGAGACGACCTCGAGGCGCAGCGTCATCGGTCTCCTGGCGTCATCGGTCCATCGCCGTCACCGGCTCAGGCCGCCGAGCCCATCTGCTCGGCCTGCTCCACGGCCTCGTCGATGGAGCCGACCATGTAGAAGGCCTGCTCGGGCAGCTGGTCGTGCTTGCCGTCGAGGATCTCGCGGAACCCGCGGACGGACTCCTTGCGCTCGACGTACTTGCCCTCGCGGCCGGTGAACTGGGCGGCCACGAACATGGGCTGGCTCATGTAGCGCTGCAGCCGACGGGCCCGCGAGACGGTGACCTTGTCCTCCTCCGACAGCTCGTCCATGCCCAGGATGGCGATGATGTCCTGGAGGTCCCGGTAGCGCTGGAGGGTCTGCTGGACCTCGCGGGCCACCTGGAAGTGGTCCTCCCCCACCACCCGCGGATCGAGCACGGTCGAGGTGCTGGTCAGCGGGTCGACGGCGGGGTAGATGCCCAGCTCCACGATCGAGCGCTCGAGGCGGATGGTCGAGTCGAGGTGGCCGAAGGTCGTGGCCGGGGCCGGATCGGTATAGTCGTCGGCCGGTACGAAGATGGCCTGCAGGGAGGTGATCGAGCCCTTCTTGGTGGAGGTGATCCGCTCCTGGAGGTCGCCCATCTCGGTGGCCAGGGTCGGCTGGTAGCCGACCGCCGACGGCATCCGGCCCAGCAGGGCGGACACCTCGGCGCCCGCCTGGGTGAATCGGAAGATGTTGTCGATGAACAGCAGGATGTCGCGACCCTCGACGTCGCGGAAGTACTCGGCCATCGTCAGGGCTGTCAGCCCCACGCGCTGGCGCGCACCGGGCGGCTCGTTCATCTGGCCGAAGACCATCACCGTCTTGTCGATGACGCCCGACTCGCGCATCTCACCGATGAGGTCGTTGCCCTCGCGCGAGCGCTCGCCCACGCCGGCGAACACCGAGTAGCCGCCGTGCTCGGCGGCGATGTTGCGGATGAGCTCCTGGATGATGACCGTCTTGCCAACGCCGGCCCCGCCGAAGACGCCCACCTTGCCGCCGCGCTTGAACGGCGCGATGAGGTCGATGACCTTGATCCCGGTCTCGAAGACCGCGGCCTCGGTCTCCATGTCCTCGAATCCGGGGGGGTCGCGGTGGATGGGAAGCATCTGTGCCCCTTCGACCGCTTCCTTGCCGTCGATCGGCCGGCCCAACACGTCGAAGACGCGGCCCAGCGTGGGCTCGCCAACCGGGACGGTGATGGGCTTGCCGGTGTCGACGGCGTCCACGCCGCGGGCCAGGCCGTCGGTGGACGACATGGCCACCGCGCGCACCCAGTTGTTGCCCAGGTGCTGCTGGACCTCGACCGTCAGGTCGCCGATCTCGAGCGCGTTGTAGATCGCGGGCAGCTCGCCCGCGGGAAACTCGACGTCGACCACGGGTCCCGTGATCTGGATCACCTTGCCGGAGGCCATGGATGTTTCAGCAGCTCCTTCTGGTCTGGTAGGTCAGCCCGCCTGGGCCTCGGCCCCGGAAGCGATCTCGATCATCTCCCGGGTAATCGTGGCCTGGCGGGTCTTGTTGTAGACGAGGGTGAGCTCACCGATGAGCTCATTGGCGTTGTCGGTGGAATTGCGCATGGCGATCATGCGGGCCGACTGCTCCGAGGCGATGTTCTCGAGCACCGCCCGGTAGATGTCGACCGCCACGTAGTACGGCAGCAGGCGGGACAGTACCTCGGCCGAGGGCTCGAACAGGTACTCGTCGTTCCGGATGCGCTGGCCCTCGGTGAGGGTCGGCTCGTGGACGGGGAGGACGCTCTTGATGGCCGGTCGCTGGACGAGGGTGCTGATGAACGAGCTGTAGCTCACGACGACCTCGTCGTAGGTCTCGGCCAGGAAGTCCTCGGTCACCAGCTTGGCCAGCGGCTGCACGTCGGCGAAGACGGGACGGTCCCGGAACTGCGGGAAGTGGGCGGCGATGGGAATGCCCGCCCGGCGCAGCGCGTCGCGTCCCTTGCGGCCGACGGTGATGGCCGAAACACGGATAGGCCCCTGGCCGTTCTCGCTGCTCGCCCGCTCGGCGATCCAGCGCAGGGCATAGCGAACCGCGTTCGAGTTCAGCGCCCCGGCCAGCCCGCGGTCGGTGGTGATCATGACCAGGGCGACATGGCGCACGGGGCGGCGGGCCAGCAGCGGCTCCTCGGCGTGGTCCACGGCGGCGGCCACCCGGGCCAGCACGTCGTCGAGCTCCTCGGCGAAGGGGCGGGCGGAGAGGATCGCCTCCTGCGCGCGCTTCATGCGCGAGGCGGCGACCATCTCCATCGCCCGCGTGATCTGGGCGATGTTGCGGATGGAGCCGATCCGGCGCCGGATGTCACGGAGGGAGGCCATCAGGCGCTTGCGGTCTCCTTCGCTTCAGGTTCGGCCACGTCGTCTGCCGCACCGGCCTCGTCGTCTCCCGCAACGGCACCGGCTTCAGCCGCCGCGGTCTCGGCTTCTCCCGCGCCGGCATCGGTCCCGCTATCTTCATCGGCCCCGTCCTTGGCCTCCGCTGCCTCGGCCTTCTGCCCGGCCTTGCTGTCGCCGGACTCGTATCCCGCGTCATGGCGATAGGCATTCACGGCCGCGCGCAGCGCGTCCTGCGACGCGTCGGAGATGGCCTTCTCGGAGGCGATGGCGGGCAGCAGGTCCGGATGGTTCTGCTCCAGGAACCGATACAGCCCGGTTTCGAACTCCTTGACCTTGGGGGTGGGCACATCATCGAGGAAGCCATTGGTACCTGCCCAGATGATCGCGACCTGTTTCTCCACCGACAGCGGGGCGAACTGCGGCTGGATGAGCAGTGAGGTCAGCTTCTCCCCGCGGGTCAGCTGATCGCGGGTCGCCTTGTCCAGGTCCGAGGCGAACTGGGCGAACGCGGCGAGCTCGCGGTACTGGGCCAGGTCCAGTCGCAGGCGGCCGGCCACCTGGCGCATGGCCTTGATCTGGGCGTTGCCACCCACCCGGCTGACACTCAGCCCTGCGTTCACCGCCGGTCGCTGGCCCTGGTTGAACAGGTCGGTCTGCATGTGAATCTGGCCATCGGTGATGCTGATCACGTTGGTCGGAATGTAGGCCGACAGGTCGCCGGCCTGGGTCTCGATGATCGGCAGCGCGGTCAGCGAGCCACCACCGTTGTCCTCGCTCATCCGCGCCGCGCGCTCGAGGAGCCGGGAGTGGGCGTAGAAGATGTCGCCCGGATACGCCTCGCGACCGGGCGGCCGTCGCATGAGCAATGAGACCTGGCGGTACGACCATGCATGCTTGGACAGGTCGTCGTAGATGCACAGCGCGTCGCGGCCCTGCTCCATGAACTCCTCGCCAATCGCCGCTCCGGCGTACGGGGCCAGGAACTGGATGGGCGCCGGGTCCGATGCGCCGGCCACGACCACGATCGAGTGCCCCATCGCGCCGTGCTCCTCGAGCTGGGCCACGATCTGGGCCACGGTCGACAGCTTCTGACCGATGGCCACGTAGACGCAGATCAGGTCCTCGCCCTTCTGGTTGATGATCGTGTCGATGGCGATCGCCGTCTTGCCGGTCTGGCGGTCGCCGAGGATGAGCTCCCGCTGCCCGCGACCGATGGGGATCATGGAGTCGATGGCCTTGATCCCGGTCTGGACCGGGGTGTCCACCGGCTGTCGGACGATGACGCCGGGGGCGATCCGCTCGACGGGACGGAATGTATCGGTTTCGATGGCGCCCTTGCCGTCCAGCGGGTTCCCGAGCGGGTCGACCACTCGACCGATGAGCGCGTCGCCGACCGGGACCTCCACCACGCGTCCGGTGGTCTTGACCTGGTCGCCCTCCTTCAGGCCGGTGTAATCACCCAGGATCAGGGCGCCGACCGTCTCCTCCTCGAGGTTGAACGCCATCCCCATCACCCCGCCCGGGAACTCGAGCAGCTCCGAGGCGAGCGCCCCGGACAGCCCGTAGACCTGGGCGATGCCGTCACCCACCTCGACGATGGTGCCGACGCCGGCGACATCGGTGCCTTCGGCGAAGCCGGCAATCTCGCTGCGAATGATCGAGGTGATCTCGTCGGATCGAATGGCCATCCAGTACTCCTCAGACCGCGGTCAGGCGCGCCCGCAGCCGTTCCAGGCGGCTCCGCACGCTGGCGTCATACAGCCGATCCCCGATTCGCACCGAGATGCCCCCTATCAGGCTGGGATCGACGACTTCGGTGAATTCCACCTGGCGCCCGGCCAGGTCCTCGAGCGTACGCTCGAGCCCCACCCGGTCCTCGTCGTCGAGGGGGAGGGCGGTGCGGACCTCGACCCGGGTGATGCCCCGCTGGCGGAGGACGAGCTCCTCGAAATGGCGCCGCATGGCCGGGATGGCTCCCGGTCTTCCGCGCCGGATCATGAGCAGGACCAGGTTGAGCGGCCCATCGGCGACCTCGGTCACCGATCGGCGCAGGACCCGCTCCTTGTCCGCGAACGGCACCGCCGGGTGTTCCATCACGGCCGCCAGCTCGGGGTTGGCAAGCGCCTCGCCCAGGACCGCGAAGTCCGCCTGCCAGCGGTTCAGGGCGCGGTCGGCGGTGGCCACCTGGAAGGCGGCCTCCGCGTAGCGTCGGGCTGCGGTCTCGCGGCGAGCCATCTCAGTTGCGGTTCTCGGACAGGAACTGCTCGACCAGCCGGCGCTGGGTCGGGCCGTCCATCTCGGCGGCCACCAATTTGCCGGCGGCGTCGAGTGCCAGGTCGGCGACCTCGGCCCGGATCTCGGCCAGCGCCCGGTCCTTCTCGGCCGCGATCTCCTCGCGGGCCCGTTCGGTGAGCTGGTCGGCCGACTCGCGGGCCGCGGCCAGGATCTCGGCGCTGGTCGCCTCCGCCGTCCTGGCGGCGCGCTGGACGAGCGCCTCGGACTCCTGGCGGGCTTCGGCCAGGGCGGCTTCCCGCTCCTGGCGTGCCAGCTCCCGGTCGCGGGCGGCAGCCGCCGCGTCCTCCAGGCCCTGGCTGAGCTTGTTCTGCCGCTCGTCGATCCGGCGCATGGCCGGCTTGAACAGGAACCGGTTCAGGAGATAGAGGAGGATCAGGAAGTTGACGATCTGGAAGCCGAGCTTGAAGACGTCAACGCCGAATGCCTCGAAGAACGCCATGGACCGAGCCTCAGCCGACCGCGAAGATCAGGATGAGACCGATGACCAGGGCGTAGATCGCCATGGCCTCGGTGAGCGCCAGGCCCAGGATGTAGGGCACGAACAGCGTCCCCGACGCCTCCGGGTTGCGACCGATGGCCTCCATGGCCCGACTGAAGCCGATCCCGATTCCGATGCCCGGGCCGATGGTCCCCAGGCCGATGGCGAGACCGGCGGCGAGAAGTTGGAATTCCACGGTGTTCGATTCCTCCTTTGTGCTCCACCTGGGCGGCGGAGCCTTGCTGTCAGGCCGCTCCCGAGGCGGGGCTGGCCTCCGAATGCTCGGGCGCCTCGCCCGCGTGCTCTTCCCCCGGTCCGTGCTGCCGGTGCTCGGCAATGGCCAGGGTGATGTAGGTCATGGTCAGGAGCGCGAAGACGAGCGCCTGCACGAACCCGAAGATCAGCTCCAGGCCCAGGAAGACGACGGGGACGAGCACCGGCACCAGGGACAGGATGACCGCCAGCAGGACCTCGCCGGCGAAGACGTTCCCGAACAGCCGCATCGACAGGCTGATCAGGCGCGAGAGCTCGCTGATGATATGGATGGGGGTGAGGAGCGGAGTCATGTATGCCGGCTCGGCGATGAGCAGCTCCTTCAGGTAGCCGCCCAGCCCGTTGGCCCGGATCCCCCAGGCGACGAACGCGACGAACGCGATGATCGCCAGGCCCAGGGTGAAGTTCAGGTCCGCGGCCGCGGCGCGCACGAGCGGGACAAAGGTCTCCTCCCCGTGCTCACTCGGGACCGTGACACCGACCACCCCCACGCCGGGCAGGAGCCCGATGAGGTTCGCGACCAGAACGAACAGGAAGATGGCCATCACCAGGCCCGCGAACTCCGCCCACCGCTTGCCGCCGGTGCCGCGAACGACGCCAGCCAGCCACTCGATGGGGAGCTCGACCAGCGACTGGAAGCGCCCGGGGACCAGGGTCCCCCTGCGCGCCACGATGACCGTGGCGATCAGCAGCAGGGCGCTGGCCAGCAGCGCGCCGACCATGCTGTTCGTGAACTCGAAGGGGCCGATCGTGAACAGGGTTTCCGCGGCGATGTCGACGTGGACCAGTTCTCAAACCCTCTGTGCTACCTGCGCATTGCTTTCCGCGCGACGTCCCAGATGGTGTACATCGCGGCGGCCACCCCGAAGGCGGTCCCCACCAGGATCAGCAGGGGTCGGGTTCCGAACACGCCATCCAGCAGGAGCCCTGCGAAGAAGCCGATCATGACCGACGCCCCGAGCCGGATCCCCAGATCGAGAGCGATCCCCCAGTTGTTCATGGCCCCGGATTCGCATCCACGCTCGGTGGGCGCGGTCGCCGCGCCCGGATGTAGAGCCAGATACCGATTGTCGAGACCAGGCTGCCGACCAACAGGCCGCCGAGCACGAAAATCGGCGAGGTCCCGGCTTGCGCATCGAGCACCAGTCCGATAACCACGCCGCCGAGCATCGGGACCACCATGATCAGGGTGACGTCACCCAGGATCCTGGCCAGCCCGGGGCTCGTGTTGGGCATTTCAGCTCGACTCCGAGTGATCGGAAGCCGCGGCGAGTATAGCGTCTGGTCCCCGCCACCGCCCCTCGACGCTCAGGCGCGTGTCCACGCCAAGCCGGGCACCGGGAAACGCTCGGCGAGAGCCACGACCCGATCGCGAACCGTGGCCTGTGCGGTCTCGTCACCACGGGCCGCGATGCCGGCCACGATCAGCTCTCCGATCTCGGCCATCTCGGCCGGCGCCATTCCGCGACCCGTGACGCACGGGGTCCCGACCCGGATCCCGCTGGCCACCATGGGCGGGTTGGGGTCGTACGGAATGGCGTTCTTGTTCACCGTGATGTCCACCTCCCCCAGGGCGGCATCGGCCTCCTTGCCGGTCACCCCGAAGGGCGTGACATCGACCAGGAGCAGGTGGGTATCGGTCCCGCCCGAGACCAGCGAGGCGCCGTGCTCCGCCAGCGATGCGCCCAGGGCACGGGCGTTGTCCACGGTCCGCTGTGCGTCAGCTCGGAACTCTGGGCTCCGGGCCTGGTGGAAGGCCACCGCCTTGGCAGCGACCACGTGCATCAGCGGGCCGCCCTGGATGGCCGGGAACACCGCCCGGTCGATGTCCTTGGCCAGCGCTTCGGTGCACAGAATGAGAGCGCCGCGCGGCCCGCGGAGGGTCTTGTGGGTGGTGGTGGTCACCACGTGGGCGTGCGGCACCGGGTTGGGGTGGACGCCGCCGGCCACCAGCCCGGCGAAGTGCGACATGTCGGTCATCAGCATCGCGCCGACCTCGTCGGCGATCTCGCGGAAGCCGGCAAAGTCCCAGTGCCGCGGATACGCGGTGGCGCCGGTGATGATCAGCTTCGGCCGGTGCTCGCGGGCGAGCGACCGGACCTCGTCGAGGTCGATGAGGTGGGTCTCGCGGTCCACGTGGTACGGGACGAAGGTGTAGTACTGCCCGCTGAAGTTGACCGGCGAGCCGTGGGTCAGGTGGCCGCCCTGGTCGAGTGCGAGGCCCATCACCGTGTCGCCGCGCTCGAGCAGGGCGTGGAAGACGGCCATGTTGGCCTGCGCGCCGGCGTGGGGCTGGACGTTGGCGTGCTCGGCCCCGAACAGCGCCTTTGCGCGATCGCGGGCGAGGTCCTCGGCCCGGTCCACCACCTCGCAGCCGCCGTAGTAGCGGCGGCGCGGATAGCCCTCGGCATACTTCGCGGTCAGGACCGATCCCGTCGCCTCCAGCACGGCCCGGCTGGGATAGCTCTCGGAGGCGATGAGCTCCAGGTTCGAGCGGGCGCGATGCTCCTCGTCCTGGACGACCTGCCAGATCTCGGGATCCTCCGCCTGCAGCGCTGCCCAGGCATCCATCGGTCCGTCTCCTCCGCGAAATGGAGCCCGAGTCTAGACCGCGGACATCCCGTGCGGACCGATCTCGACCACCTGGCCGTCGGTGATCGACCCATCGAACGGCTGCCGGCGCGACCACGATCGGCACCTGGATGCCGTACAGCTCCTCGGCCACGGCCGCGCCGATGGCCAGGATGAGGTCCGGCTCGCCCAGGACGATCCCGGCCGGCGCGGTGCCGGCCCGCACGGCCTCGGCCAGGATGCTGGCGGACGAGGACGAGCCGCGCGCGGCGGGCATGACCACGATGCGGCCGGTCAGGACGGCCCCGTGCTGTGGGTGCCGTGGCTCGCTGACCGCGCCCGACTCCGGGGTCCAGGCCGCCCCACAGCGACAGCGGCTCGTCGAGGACGAGGGCCGCCGCGCGGGCGGTTCCGGGGGCGATGAGACGGCCGCTCACCGGTCTCCCCATCCGGGGTGGCGGACGACGTGGCCGGCGACGGCGGAGTCGATGCACTCGGCGAGCGACCCGAGCACGACTTCCGCTCCGATGTTGCCCGGCGCGTAGTAGGCCCACTTCCCGGAGTCGGTCATGACCCGTCCGCGGGGCTGGCGAAGGATGGGCGAGATGTAGGAGCAGGTGTCGACCAGCAGCTCGGCGCCGGCCGACTGGAGCCGAGCGGGGATATTCGACGTCGGCGACGGCTGCCAGCACGTCCCGGCCGGTCGAGATGAGCAGCTCCACGCCATCGGCGACCCGCCTGCCGTCCAGCCGATCCGCGATGAGCGACAGCTCCCGCGCCGAGGCGTGGGGCGTCCCCAGGCTGACGGCGCCGATGGCCCCACCTGCTTCCCCGCCGAGCTCGGCCCGCACCTGGCGGAGGTCCTGGAGGGTGACGACAGATGCCGCCTCGGGGTCCCCGCCCTGGAGCGCGTCAGCCAGGGTGGGTGCCTCGGGCGTCGAGCCCACCACGTGGAGCAGGGCGACGGCGCCGGAGGACGCCGCGGCGGCCCCGAGCGCCTTGAGTCGATCCTCGCCCTGGCCGGGCGGCAGTCCGACGAGCACCGGGATGGACCCGCCCGCCAGCCGGCCGATGACGATGCCCAGGACCGGGTACAGGCTGTCGTCGTCGCGCAGGTCCGGCGGGACGTCGTCACCGAGCGTCACCACGACCTGCGCCCGCCGCGCATTGGTTCTGTGCAGTCCCGCGTCCGGGACGCGGCCGCTGATCGCCGCCGCGACGTCCATGAAGTCGCCGTAGCGGTTCGTCCGGGCGCCGAGGACCGAGTTGGCGAACACGATCGCGTTCGACTCGCCCCAGGCCACCTGCTCGCCCTTCGCCGGTCGCGCGTCGGCGAGCTGGTAGGGGGCGCAGGTGAACGTCGGGCGGCAGCCGAGCGCGACGTACTGTTCCATCAGCCGCCGGCCCCGCGCCGCGAGGTCCGGGTCGCCGCGCCACAGCTCGGGGTGGAGAAGGTCCACCGCTCCCACGTTCAGGGTGGTCGGCACCCGCACCCGGGCGCCGCCGTCTGCCAGGCGGTCCACGAAGTCCAGGGTCGCCTGGCCGTGGTCCAGGCAGGAGTCAACGTGCGCGCCGGTGATGGGGATGAGCCGGTCCGCGTCGAGGACCTCGGCGGCGCGGACGACCAGCCGCATGGCGAGGGCGGAGCCGGGTCCGTCGTCACCGGCCAGCATCCGTCGCTCGTCCGGCTCGAGGTTGAGGCTCAGCGGCCGGCCTCCTCGGCCTCCAGGGCTGCGATCTTTGCCACGCGCCGGACGTGGCGTCCCCCGTCGAAGTGCGCGGAAAGGAACGCGCGAACGCAGGCCTCCGCCACCTCGACCGTCGTCACCCGCGCGCCCATGGCCAGGATGTTCGCGTCGTTGTGCTCGCGACCGAGGCGCGCGACCTCGGGCGTCGCGGCCTGCACGCAGCGGATGCCGCGGATCTTGTTGGCCACGATCGCCTCGCCGGTACCGCTTCCGCCGAGGACGATGCCGCGGTCGTACTCGCCGCGGGCCACGGCACGCGCGACGGGGGCGATCACGTCCGGGTAGTCGACCGCCTCTTCGCTGTCAGTCCCGTAATCGCGGTACTCGACCTCCATCTCCTCGAGCAGCCGGCACAGCAGGCTCTTCAGGACGAACCCGGCGTGGTCGGAGCCGATGGCAACCCGCACGGCGGTCAGTCTATCGGCCCCACCAGCGCCTCGAGCCGGTCCCGGCTGACCGCGCCGTCGCGCAGCAGGCGCGGCCGGTCACCGGCCAGGTCAAGGACCGATGACGCCACGCCCCCGGGCGAATCACCCTCGACCACGGCGGCGAGATCGTCCGCGGCTTCGGCGAACGCGACGAGCACGTCATCGGTCGTGTAGCACTCCGGGAAACCGTGGGGGTTGGCGCTGGTCACGGGCAGCGGCCCGGTGGCGGCCAGAAGTCCCTGCGCGACATGGTGGTCCGGGGCACGGACCCCGAGCGTGCCGTTGGCGGCCGCCGGTGCGCCGAGGACGAGGGTCAGCCCGCCCGGCCAGAACGCGACCGCCAGCGACCGTGCCCGGTCGTCGACCGCGAGGCCCAGCTCTGTGGCCTGCTCGATGCCGGTCACCAGCCACGCGATCTGCCGGTCCGTCGGCCGTCGCTTCAGCACGAACAGGCGCTCGAGTGCATCGGGATCGTTCGCCCGGCAGGCGACGCCGTGGACCGTGTCGGTGGGGAAGGCGACGAGCTCCCCGCTGCGAATGAGCTCAGCGGCCTGGGCCAGTCCCTCGGGGGTGGCTGGAAGGCGGTCGGTCATGGCATGCGCTCCACGCGCACGATTCGCTCCATCCCCGCGAGGTCGCGCAGAGTCGTCATCGTCCACCCGTCGGGGAGTGCCTGAACTGCGGACCGGATCGGCTCCGCCTGCCCCTCGCCGATCTCGAGCAGCGCGCTGCCGTCCGCGGCCAGCCGATCCGGGAGGCGAGCCAGCAGGGCGCGCACCACATCGAGCCCGTCCTGGCCGCCGTCCAGGGCCGTCGCGGGTTCCCAGCCCAGGCTCCCGAACCGGCTGGCCACCGTGTCGGTGGGCACATAGGGCAGGTTGGCGACCACCACGTCGGGCCCCGGGAGGGAAGCAACTCCATCGAGCAGGGCGGCCAGGACAAGCGTCACGAGGTGCTCCACTCTGTGCGCCGCAAGATTTGCGCTCGCCAGCTCCAGTGCATCGGCCGACAGGTCGCTTGCCACCAGGCGCATCCGGCCGAGGGCGAGAGCGGCGCGGAAACGTCGGGCCAGGGCCACGGCCACCGCTCCGCTGCCGGTGCCCACGTCCCACGCCACGATCGGGCGGTCATCGCGGACCAGCCGCTCGGCGATATCCGCCACCGCCGCATCCACCAGCTGCTCGGTCTCCGGCCGCGGAATGAGGGCTCGGCGGTCGGTGGCCATGCGCAGGCCGTACCACTCCTTGAAGCCCCGGATGTAGGCGACTGGCTCTCCCGCGGATCGGCGTCGGACCCATTCGTCCAGCGAGGCGGCTCGCTCGCCTGGCATCGGCTCGTCCAGGTGGGCCAGCAGCCAGGCGCGTTCGCGCTCGAGGGCCCACGCCACCAGCACCTCGGCGTCGAGGCGGGCGGAGGGCGACCCGGCGTCGCGCAGCGCGGCATGGGCGCGGGCCAGAGCTTCCCCGGCGGTGGCCGCCGCCGCCGAGGGCGCCTCAGCCGGCAACTTCCGCTCCCGCCGCGGCCAGGCGGTCGGCCTGGTCGGCCTCGGCCAGGGGCTCGATGACCCGGTCCAGGTCGCCGGCCAGCAGGCCGGGCAGGTTGTGGACGGTCAGGCCGATGCGGTGATCGGTCACCCGGTCATCGGGGAAGTTGTAGGTCCGGATCTTCTCGGACCGTTCGCCGGTACCCACCTGGGCGCGGCGCACTTCGCCCCGCTCCTCGGCCTGCCGCGCGCGCTGCGCCTCGAGCAGCCGAGCTCGAAGGACGGACAGCGCCTTGGCCCGGTTCTTGTGCTGGCTCTTCTCGTCCTGGATGGCGACCACCAGGCCGGTC
Organism: uncultured Chloroflexia bacterium; assembly: GCA_963838125.1. Classification (GTDB taxonomy): domain Bacteria; phylum Chloroflexota; class Limnocylindria; order QHBO01; family QHBO01; genus DASTEQ01. The sequence goes on along the minus strand of CAWIPT010000004.1, from coordinate 338,111 downwards.
GGCATGTGGGTGATCCGCACGGCGGAGTCGGTGGTGTTGACCGACTGGCCGCCGGGACCGCTGGACCGATAGGTCTCGATCCTCAAGTCCGATTCGTCGATCTCGACCTCCACCTCCTCGGCCTCGGGCAGGACTGCGACCGTGGCGGTGGAGGTATGAATCCGGCCGCTGGCCTCGGTGACCGGGACCCGCTGGACGCGGTGGACGCCGCTCTCGAATTTCAGCCTGGAGTACGCCCCGTCACCGATCACCTCGGCGATGACCTCCTTGAATCCGCCGGACCCGCTTTCACTGCTGGACAGGATGTCCACCTTCCAGCGACGGCTTTCGGCGTAGCGGCCATACATTCGGTACAGGTCCGCCGCGAACAGCGAGGCCTCGTCCCCGCCAGTCCCGGCTCGGATCTCGAGGATCACGTTCCGATCGTCGTTCGGATCGCGCGGGACCAGCAGGCGCCGCAGCTGAGCCTCGACCGCGGCCTGCCCCTCCTCGAGCGCCGTGATCTCGTCGCGGGCCATGGCCCGCACCTCGGGATCGGCGTCCTCGAGCAGGACGCGGGCTGATGCCAGTGAGGCGGCCAGGCCGTCCCGCTCGCGCAGGGCGGCGACGATGGGCTGAAGGCGAGCGAGCTCGCGACCGTAGCGGGCCAACTGCTCGGGGTTGGTCGCGGTCTCCGGCTGCGCCATGAGCTGGGTCAGCTCCTCGTGGCGAGCGGTCAGCTCGCCCAGCCGGTCGGTCATGCGGCGGCGGGTTCGGGGGGCCGGTCCTCGTTCAGCACCCGCTCCAGGGCGGTGATGCTCACCTCCAGCATGTCGTGGTCCGGCGGCCGGGTGGTCAGCGACTGGAGCCAGAGGCCCGGGGAGTAGATCGGCCCGCACCACGCCGGTTGCCGTAGTGCCGGGCGCCGAATCGGACCAGCTCGTAGGCCACCGACGCCACCACCGGGATGAGCGCGATGCGCGACAGCATGAGCAGCGGCAGCGGCACGTCGGTCCGGGGGATGAGCGAGAAGAACAGGATGCTGATCACGACCACGATCAGAACGAAGGTCGTGCCGCACCGGGTGTGGGCGGTGCTGAACCGGTCCACCGACTCCGGCTCGAGTGGCGCATCAGCCTCGTGGGCGCTGATCGCCTTGTGCTCGGCCCCGTGGTAGGCGAAGACCCGCCGGACGTCGGACATCATGCCGATGAGGGCCAGGTAGATGACGAAGATGACCAGCCGGATTCCGCCCTCCGCCAGGTTCGCCACCAGGTCGCTGCCGGCCGCCTCCTCGGCGGCCTCCGACAAGAGGAGGGGAAGGACGAAGAACAGACCGATGGCGAAGCCGAGCGAGAGAATCATCGTCACGGCCAGCGTTCCCCGCCCGATCTCGATGTCTTCTCCCTCGGCAGCCAGCGCTGCGGAGCGCATGAGCATCCGGGTGCCCAGGATCAGCGTCTCGTACAGGACCAGGACACCGCGCACGAACGGGACCTTCAGCCACCGCCCGCCGCTCAGTGCGCGGGGCAGGGGCTCTGAGGTGGTGCGGATCTCGCCGTCCGGCATCCGCACGCTCATCGCCGCCGTATGGCGGCCGCGCATCATGACCCCCTCGATCAGGGCCTGACCCCCGTAGAAGAAGTCCGGCATGCGGTACTGCCGCGTGCCCGCCACGGCCTGGATGACGAATGGACCAGCCGCGATCAGCTGCTCCGGGATGAGGAAGACGAGGTGGGGGACGAGCCGCGACAGGCGGCCCGGGCTCTGCCGGTCAGGCCGGCTCAGCGCGAGGCGCGCTCCATCCGCTTCTGGAACCGCTCGACCTGGCCGGCGGTGTCGACGATGTTCTGAGTCCCGGTGTAGAACGGATGGCAATTCGAGCAGACCTCGACCCGGATCGACTCGGCGGTCGATCCGACCGTGAAGGTGGTCCCGCAGGCGCAGTGCACCTCGGCCTGATGGTACTGCGGATGAATCTCGGTCTTCATCGGTCAACCTTCCTCGGCCACCACGCTGACCCGCTTCTTGTCGCGGGTCTCATGGGTGAACCGGACACGACCCTCGGTCGTGGCGAACAGGGTGTAGTCGCGCCCCATGCCCACGTTCGGGCCGGGGTGGAATGTGCTGCCGCGCTGGCGGACGATGATCGTGCCGGCCATGACCAGCTGACCGTCACCGCGCTTCACGCCCAGCCGCTTGCCCGCGCTGTCGCGGCCGTTCTTCGAGGACGAGCCCGCCTTCTTGTGTGCCATTGCTCAGTCCTCCGTGGTCGCGGCCTTCGCCGCGCGCTTGGCGCTCGTTGACGCCTTCGGCGCAGCGGTCTTCGAGCCAGCCGGGTCTTCGAGGTCGCCGCCTTGGCGGGCGCAGCTTTGGCCGCAGCCTTCTGGCGGGGAGCCGCCGTCTTCCGCGGGGCCGCGGCCTTCTCGGCCGGCTCGTGTGGCGGCAGCCTTGCGCGACCCGGCCGCAGTGGCGATCTCGTCGATCCGGACCCGGGTCAGCTCGGACCGGTGACCGGTCCGGCGTCGGTAGTGCGCCTTGGGGCGGAAGCGGAAGACGATGATCTTTGGGCCGCGCTCGTGCTTGACCACGGTGCCCAGGACCGAGGCGCCATTCACGGTCGGGGTCCCGACCGTCACGCCGTCGTCGTCGCCAATGAGCAGGACGCGGTCGAAGGTGACCGTGGCGCCAGCCTCGGCCCTCAGGCGGTCGACGACCAGGGTGCTCCCCGGCTCGACCCGATATTGCTTTCCGCCGCTGTCGACCACGGCATACATGGTCGGTCTCCGTATTTCGCGCACGGCGGGACGCCAGAAGGCACCCTGTGCGGACCCCGGAGTCTATCGGGCGACCGGGGGAGTGTCAACGAACAGCAGGCGCTCCCGGACGGCGCGGGTCATCTCCAGCCCCAGGTCGAGGGCGTCCACCACGTCTCGTGGCCGGCCCGCGCCGCTGGGATCGAGGCGGAGCTGCATACGGAGCCGAGCGGCGTGCTTCTCCTCGTCGAACTCCACCACCTCGAGGTCCTCGACGTACGGCCGGAGGTCCCGCTCGGCGGCGTCGGACCGCCGCTCGCTCTCGCCACGCCGGCGGCGGCCGGGCAGCTCGGTCGCGGCCAGGAGCCGGACGACGGCCGTCCGCAGGTCGTCCGCGGTGACCGTCTCGGGAACGCGCGCCTGGACCTCGTACTCCCCGCCGCGTACCTGGGACGCGGCCGACGGGAAGCCATGCCACACCTCCCGGGCGTCCACGATGGCGAGGCCGTCGGCCAGGATCTCCCCGGTCGCGACCAGCTGGTCGCGGGACACGAGCTCGTCGAACCAGACCTCGATCACGTCGCCGCGCAGCTCGAGGTTGGCGGGCGTGATGGCCGCCAGCCGGATGCGCGGGCGCGGCTTCTTGGCGGCGGTCTGCGAAACGGGGAGCTCGGCCTCGGTCAGCACGCGCTGGAACTCGGCCAGGATGTCCGGCTGGCGCATGCGCAGTGCCGGCTCGGTCCGGGAGTACAGGATCTGCCAGCGCTGGCGGGGCGTGTCGGGTGTGGTGGTCATCGTCCCCCGATGGTACCGCTCCCCGATCCCCGCAAACGCGCTCGGCTAGGATCAGGGGATGGAGTGGGTCGCCCGGCATCGGCTGGGACTGTTCGTCACCTTCGCCATCGTCCTCATCGTGCTGGCCCTGTGGCTGGCGCGGGGAGCGCTGCCGGTGTTCGGCATCGCGATTGCGCTGGCATTCCTGCTGGATCCGCCCGTGACCGCCCTCCACCGGCGCGGCGTCCCCCGTGTCGCCGGGATCCTCATCGTCTACGTCCTCGTCGTGGTCGTGGTCGTCGCGCTGGGCGTCCTCCTCCTCCCGCCCCTGTTCGAGCAGCTCCAGCGATTCCTCGAGCAGCTCCCCGCGCTCGCCTCGCTGTTCATCTCATGGGAGGAGGCGATCGTGGCGTGGCTGGCCGGCCTCCCCTTGCCAGAGCCCATCCGCGATGCGCTGGACGCGATCATCCAGAGCGGGCAGGAGGCGGTCATCGGCCTGCTGGAAGCGATCGTGGGCCCATTGCTCAGCCTGATCGCCCGCCTCGCGGGGTTCATCGTCGGGCTGGTCGTGATCCCGGTCTGGCTCCTCTACGTCCTCAAGGACCGCGAACGGCTGCCGGACGGGATCCTCCGCATGTTGCCGCTGGGGTGGCGGATCGACGCCGGCAACGCGTTCGGCCTGACCAGCGGGGTCATCGGGCGCTGGATCCGCGGCCAGCTCCTGCTGGGGGCCGTGATCTTCGCCGCCACCCTCATCGGTCTGCTGGTCCTCGCCCTCATCGGCTTTCGCGAGTTCGCCGACTTCGCGGTCCTGCTGGCCCTGGTGGCCGGCATCCTGGAGCTCGTCCCCATCATCGGTCCGATCATCGCCGCCATTCCGGCAATCCTGATCGGCGCCTCGATCTCACCGGCCGCCGCGTTGGCCGCGGTCGCGCTGTACACGATCATCCAGCAGCTCGAAAACCACCTCCTGGTGCCCAAGGTCATGGGCGACGCGGTCGACCTCCATCCAGCGGTCGTCATCCTGTCGCTCATCGTGGGCGCCTCGCTCTTCGGCCTGTGGGGAGCGATCCTCGCCGCCCCGGTGGTCGCTCTCGGGCGCGACTTCTACCGATATGGATTCCGGCGGCTCGAGGGTGGCACCCCCGATGAGGCCCGGGTGTATGCCAGGACCGGGCTCTCGGTACCGCCACCCGACACGCCCGGAGCCGGGCCGGCGCCTCCGGCGGTCGGACCCTCCGACCCCGAACCTGCGTAGGGACGAACCGCCCTAGAACCTCTCCGTCCGGGTGTGCATCCGCACCGACTGGATGATGCCCATCCCGAACAGGATCGACACGGTCGACGACCCGCCGTAGGTGATGAGCGGCAGCGGGATGCCGGTTACCGGCAGCAGCCCGATGACCATGCCGATGTTCACCACCACCTGGAACAGGAGCATGGTCGCCATGCCCATCGCCACCAGCCGGCCGAGCGCGTCCCGCGATCGCCAGCCGATGACCGTGATCCGCCACAGCAGCAGCCCGAACAGGGTGAGCAGGATCAGGCCGCCGACCAGCCCCAGCTCCTCGGCTACGACGGTGAAGATGAAGTCCGTGGTCTGGACCGGGAGCGAGTCGAGCTGGTTGGCCTGGCCGGCAGTCAGGCCCTGCCCCAGCCACCCCCCGGAGCCCACCGTGTTGAGCGACTGGACGAGCTGGTAGCACGCCCCCTGTGGATCAGCGGCGGGGTCGAGGAAGCACGACAGCCGCGCGACCTGGTAGTCGGCCAGCTGGCCCAGCGCGACGGGGGTCAGGGCCACGACCACCCCTCCCAACAGCGCCATCCAGCCGATGCTCGCGCCGGCGATGAACAGCATCCCGCCCAGGATCCCCACGAACACCAGCGCGGTGCCGAGGTCCGGCTGGCGCAGGACGAGTGCGGTGGGCATGAGGGTGAGGAGCCCGGCACCCAGGATCGTGGACAGGCGCCCGACCCGCTCTCCGCGCCCGGCGAGGAACGCGGCCAGGACCACGACCATGAGCACCTTCGCGATCTCCGAGAACTGGAAGTCCAGGCCGCCGATGGTGACCGACAGCTGCGCGCCGGAAATCACGGTCCCGGCTACCAGGTTGACGACCAGGAGTCCGAGAGTGACCAGGTAGATGGGGATCGCGAACGTGCGGAGCCAGTGGTAGTCGACCGATGCGGCCACTACCATCAGGCTGAAGCCCAGCACCGTCCAGATGACCGTCTTGACCGGCTGCGGAATGCCGCCGTCGGGCGCACCCGAGCCCCAGGCGGCCGATACCCCAAGCACCACGCCGAAACCGAGCAGCAGCAGCAGGTACAGGGTCAGCTGCCAGTCGTAGTCCCGCCAGCGGTGAGCCCCGGTGACCTCGATGGTGGAGACCGCAACGCCCATCGGTCAGTTCCCGCCGCTGAGCCGTTGAAGGGTGACCGGATCCAGGCGGAGGTCCTGGTCCAGCGCGAAATACTTCTGGAGGAAGTACTTCACGACCTCGGTCGAGACGTTGCCGATCACCGTCGCCCGGTAGGTGAAGGTGATGACCGCCAGGGGCGAATCGGTCGCGCCCGGCGACGACGGCAGGAATGCGACGAACCAGGAGTGGAAGGGGAGGATGCCCTGGGCGTCGGGGAGACCGAACTCCGCGGTCCCGGTCTTCCCCGACAGCGTTCCGGGCAGCCGGAGGTCGCTGATGTTGTAGGCGTGCCCGGTGGTGATGACCTGGCGGGCTCCGATGCGCAGGGTCCGCATGTTCTCCGGCGCGGCGGACACCTCGTGCAGCACCTCTGGTTCGTAGCGCTCGACCAGGGCGCCCTCCGCGTCTGCCTCGCCGAGCACGATCTGCGGCCGCATCAGGTGGCCGCCGTTGGCGAGCGCGGCATACGCGTTCAGCAGCTGCAACGGCGTCACCGCGATCACGTTCTGACCGATGCCGGCCTGCGCCAGCTCGCCGGTGAAGACGCCGGTCCGGCCCTGGCTGTGCGCCCACTCGGTGGAGGCGATGACTCCAGCAGCCTCGTTCGGCAGGTCGATGCCGGTCGGCGACCCGAAGCCCAGCTCGTAGGCCCACTTCGCCAGCCGGTCCACGCCGAGGTGCACGGCCATCTGGTAGAAGAACGTGTCGGAGCTGATGGCGAACGCCTCGACCATGTTCAGGTTGCCGAATCCGCGGCGGTTCCAGTCGTTCAGGCAGTCGCCCGGCGGAGCCCCGGGGATCTGGTAGCAGCCATACGTCGGCCACCGCCTGGTGGGCGAGGTCACGCCCTCCTGGAGCGCCGCGAGGCCGGTCACCAGCTTGAACGTCGAGCCGGGCGGGTAGATGTCCGCCACCGCGTGGTTCCTGAGCGGCAGGTTCGGGTCGGCGAGGTACGACTGGTACAGCTCGTCGCCGATGCCCCCCGCGAAGGCATTGTTGTCGTATGACGGCAGCGAGACCATGGCCAGGATCTCGCCGGTCTGGGGGTTCATCACGATCGTGACGCCCTGGCTCACGTGCGCCTCGTGCATGCCCCAGAGCAGCGCGTCGGTCGCCATCCGTTGCAGGCGGGCATCGATGGTGAGCACCAGGTTCCGACCGGCGACCGGCGCCCGGGTCTCCTCCAGCACCTTCACCAGCCGACCGGAGGTATCCCGCTCCCAGCGGGCGGTGCCGTACTCCCCGCGCAGCTCCTGCTCGAATGTGGCCTCGATCCCGGTGCGCCCGACGTCGTCGTCGTGGAGGTAGCCCTCGTCGGCCATCACCTCCAGCTCGTCGGCGTTGATCGGACCGGTGTACCCGACCACGTGGGAGAGCAAGTCTCCGCTGGCTTCGCCACGCTCGTTGAGGTACTGCCGTCGCGCCACGACCTGCAGCTCGACGCCGGGCAGGAGCGCCGACTGCTCCGATAGGACGAGTGCCACTTCTCGGCCGACGTCCTCCGCCACCGGCACCAGGTCGAACGGCGATCCGTGGAACGCATCGAGCCGCGCGGCAAGCTCCGGCGCCGGGATGCTGGTCACCTCCGCGACCCGGCCGAGCACGGCGTCGCGTTGGTGGTTGGGCAAGTCGGCCGGCCGCACGGCGACCGTCCATGTCGGAACGTTCACGACCAGCGGCCGGCCCTCGCGGTCGAAGATGAGGCCGCGCTGCGACGGGATGGCCACCGCAACCGAATGCGCCGCCGCCGCCTCTTCAGCCCGCACCGCCCCTTCGACGACCTGCAGCTGGAACAGGCGACCCGCGATGACCGTGAACAGGAGGGCGGCGATGACGCCGAAGGCGACGAACCGGGCCCCGAGCCTCGGGGACTCAGGGTGCTCGAACGCGACGCCCATCGGCGCTAGACCTGCAACGGCTCATACCCGAGCCGGGTCATGGCCGTCCGGGCCACGAGGTAGAGGGCCACGGCGAGCAGGCCGTTCACGATCGCGCTCGGGACGACCAGGGCGAGGAGGTCGGGTGGCCGGATGACGCCTCCCGTCCCGCCATTCAACACCAGCACCCCGATCGCCAGTGCGTCGAGGACCATGCTGCCCGCGACACCGCCCAGCAGCGCCAGCGCGGCTGCGTGGCGGCCGAGGACGCGCGACAGGAGGGTCACCATGCCCGCCACCAGGAGGAGGCCCAGGGGAATCGTGCCCAGCGCATCGGTGGTCAGCAGGTTGGCGGTGAGCCCACCGACGAAGGCCCACATGGCTCCGGCGCCGAGCCCCACCAGCGCGGTGACCGCCACAACCGCCGCGAGAATGAGATTGGGTCTCACATCACCCATGGCCAGCAGCGGGGCGAGGCTGGCGTGGACCAGGCCAGTGGCGAGAGCGAGTAGCGCGCTGACGACGTTGATCGGATGGGATTCCCGGGACGGATTTCGTGCTGAAAGGTCGCAGGAAAGTATAGGCCCAAGCGCCCTCCCCGAACCCGTCCCCAGAGCACACCTCAACTGTTTCACGTGAAACATTGAGCCCGTGGTAATCGGTCGAAAACCGCCCAAACTGGTACAATTGAGCCTCCCACAGAGACTCGCAGCGGAGCGTACGTGGCTAGGGTCACAGCCTGTACCAACCAGAAGGGTGGCGTCGGAAAGACGACCACCGTCATCAATCTCGCGGCCTACCTGGCGCTCGCGGGAACCCGAACACTCGTCATCGATCTGGATCCCCAGGGCAACGCGTCTACGGGCCTCGGGGCCGATCGCCGGGTCGGCGGAACCATCTACGAGGCGCTCATCGATCGAATCCCAATCTCGGAGCTCGCGCGGCCGACGGCCATCAAAGGGCTTGACCTCGTGCCTGCCACGCCAATGCTGGCCGGCGCCGAGGTCGAGCTGGTGGGAATCCCGGCCCGCGAGCACCGACTGGCCGCCAGCCTGGCCGGCGTCGACGACCACTATGACCGCGTGCTGGTTGACTGCCCGCCGTCGTTGGGCCTGTTGACCGTGAATGCGCTCACGGCCGCGGATGGGGTGCTCATCCCCATCCAGGCCGAGTTCTACGCCATGGAGGGGCTTGGAAACCTGGTGAACACCATTCGCCTCATTCGAGGCTCGTTGAACCCGCGACTGGAGATCGAGGGCGTTGTGATCACGATGTTCGACCGCCGAACCCGCCTCTCGTTCCAGGTCGCGGACGAGGTTCGCCGCCACCTGGATGGCACCGTGTTCGACACCGTCGTGCCTCGCAGCGTGCGGCTGAGCGAGGCACCGAGCCACGGCATGCCGATTGCCCTCTATGACCCCGCCTCGCACGGCGCGGTGGCGTACCAGCAGCTCGCGGCAGAGGTGGTGGCCCGTGCCTGATCAGCGCGAGTTCGGTCTCGGTCGCGGCCTCGAAGCCCTCATTCCTCCGCCCGCCGGCTCGGAAGACGGCCGGCAGATCCCGCTCGACCGGATCGTGGCCAACCCCCACCAGCCGCGGGCTCGATTCGAAGGTGCCGAGCTCACGGACCTGGCCGCCTCGATCTCCACCCACGGGGTTCTGCAGCCGGTCGTGGTCCGCGGCCTGCCCAACGGCGACTACCAGCTCATCGCCGGCGAGCGTCGGGTCCGTGCGGCCCGGATGGCCGGCCTGGCCCAGATCCCGGCCGTGATGCGCGAGCCCACCGAGGAGCAGATGGTGGAGCTCGCGCTCATCGAGAACCTCCAGCGCGAGGATCTGAACCCACTCGAGGAGGCGCTCGGCTTCCGGCTGCTCATCGACCGGTTCGGGATGCCCCACGAGGCTGTGGCCTCGCGCGTCGGGCGCTCCCGCGCCGCGGTGAGCAACGCACTGCGCCTGCTGGACCTGGCACCCGAAACGCAGGAGGCGCTGCTCGAAGGACAGATCAGCGAGGGCCATGCCCGGGCGCTCGCGGGCCTCACCGTTCCCGAGCTCCAGGTCGCTACGCTGGCCATCGTCCTCGAGCGCCAGCTCTCCGTCCGCCAGACCGAGGAGCTGGTCCGGCGGCGGCGGCGCCAGGCTCGGCCGGACCCTGTCGAAGCGCAGCAGGACGACCTCCAGGAGCTCGAAAACCGGCTCCGCGGCCTGCTCGCCACGAAGGTGGCCATCACCCGCACCCGCCGCGGCGGACGGATCAGCATCGAGTTCGCATCCGACGAAGAGCTCGATCGGTTGATGACCTGGATTCTCCGGAACGTGCCCGAGCGGCAACCGGTGGCCGTCGGCGCCAACGGTGACTTCGAATGACCGCCCAGCCCAGCAGCAGTCGCCGCTCCCGGGCATCGGCCGCCTACACCGCCGCCGACATCCAGGTCCTGGAGGGGCTCCAGGCGGTCCGCAAGCGGCCGAGCATGTACATCGGCTCGACCGATGCCCGAGGCCTCCACCAGCTCGTGTGGGAGATCGTCGACAACAGCATCGACGAGGCCATGGCCAACATGGCCACCCGGATCGACGTCACCATCGGGGGTGACGGCCACGTGGAAGTCGTCGATGACGGCCGCGGCATCCCGGTCGACCGCCACGCGACCGGAAAGAGCGCCCTCGAGGTGATCATGACCGTGCTCCATGCCGGCGGGAAGTTCGGCGGTGGTGGCTACAAGGTGTCCGGCGGCCTGCACGGCGTCGGTGTGAGCGTAGTCAACGCCCTCTCCTCCGAGATGCGGGTCGAGGTCCTCCGCGGCGGCAAGCGCTACGTCCAGGAGTTTCGCCGCGGAGCCCCGCTCAAGGCCGTGCGCGCGGACGGGGGCGAGGCGCAGGCCAACCGCGGACTGGACTGGCCGCGCCAGCACGGGACGCGCACCTGGTTCACCCCTGACCCAGAGATCTTCGACGAGACCGAATTCGACTGGGAGACGATCGCCACCCGGCTGCGAGAGTCCGCCTACCTCAACAAGGGGCTGTGGATCCGCCTCGTCGACCAGCGGGTGGACCGCGAGAAGAACTTCCTGTTCCAGGGCGGCGTAACCTCGTTCGTCCGGCACCTGAACCGCCATCGCGTAGTGCTCTATCAGCACCCGATCTACGTCGAACGCGTGGTGGAAGGGACGAGCGTCGAGGTTGCACTCCAATACAACGACGGCTTCGCAGAGACCGTGCTGCCCTTCGCCAACAACATCCACACCGTCGATGGTGGAACCCATGTCACCGGCTTTCGGGCCGCGCTGACCGGGTCGCTGAACGACTGGGCCCGGAAGGCGGCGGTGTTGTCCGAGAAGGACACGAACCTCAGCGGCGACGATGTGCGCGAGGGGCTGACCGCGGTCATCAGCGTGAAGCTCACCGATCCCCAGTTCGAGGGCCAGACCAAGGCCAAGCTCGGCAATGCGGACATCAAGGGCATCGTCCAGACCGTCGTCTCAGATGGCATCGTCCAGCACCTCGAGGAGAACCCGGCCGACGGGCGCCGGATCATTGAGAAATGCGTGACCGCGGCGCGAGCCCGGGAAGCGGCGCGCAAGGCTCGCGACCTCGTCATCCGCAAGGGCGCCCTCGAGGGAATGGCACTTCCCGGGAAGCTGGCCGACTGCCAGGAGCGCGACCCGGCTCGCTCGGAGCTGTTCATCGTCGAGGGTGACTCGGCCGGCGGCTCGGCCAAGCAGGGCCGGAACCGCCAGTTCCAGGCCATCCTGCCCATGTTCGGAAAGATGCTCAACGTCGAGAAGGCGCGGTTGGACCGCGTTCTCTCATCGGACAAGATCAGGCCCCTGGTCATTGCCCTCGGCGCGGGGATTGGCGAGACATTCGACGTCGCCAAGCTTCGCTACCACAGGATCTGCCTCCTCAGCGACGCGGATGTTGACGGCGCGCATATCAGCACCCTGCTGCTCACCTTCTTCTTCCGGCACATGCCGGAGGTGATCGAGAACGGCTACCTCTACATCTGCCAGCCGCCGCTGTACCGGGTCAGCACCGGCAAGGTCACTCGCTATGCCACCAGCGAGAAGCTGCGCGACGCAGCCGTGAAGGAGCTGTCGCGCGACGGGAAGACGAAGAACATCACCGTCCAGCGCTTCAAGGGTTTGGGCGAGATGAACCCGGACCAGCTGTGGGAGACCACGATGAACCCGGAGACGCGGACCCTGCTGCAGATCAGCATCCGAGACGCGGCGGACGCCGACGAGACGTTCAGCACGCTCATGGGCGAGCGGGTCGAACCTCGCCGCGACTTCATTCGCGGCGAGGCGCGCAAGGTCCGAAACCTCGACATCTGAGAGGGGTACCGATGCCATCGCGACATGTCGCCGACATCCGCCAGGTCGAGGCCAAGACCGGCCGGGCCCTCGAGGATTGGTGCTCACTGCTGGAGGCCAACGGGATCGGAGATCGGCGCGACGCGGTGAACTTCCTCCGAGACGGCTACGCCGTCGCGCATGCCTACGCGCTGGCCATCGCCGATCACTGCCTGCGGTCCGGACGAGATTCGTACCCCGACGACTGGGTCGACGACGGGGATTCGTGGTGAGCGCACCGGCCGCATCGGCCTATGGCTTCGCCGATCATCACTGCTTCGCCTGCGGCAGCACGAACCCGATCGGTATGGGCCTGAAGATCGAGCTCGGCGATCGCCGCGCGAGCACGACCTGGATTCCGGGCGCGGACTTCGTCGGCTGGAGCGACCGCGTGCACGGTGGGCTGCTGGCGACCGTCCTCGACGAGGTCATGGCCTGGGCACCGTCCAGCGACGACGCCTGGGCCGTGACGTCCTCGTTCACCGTCCGGTTCCACGCACCGGTCAGCCCGGGCGATCGGCTTCGGGCCGAAGGCTGGGTCGAGGGGCAGCGACGCCGGATCTACGACGTCAAGGGAGAGGTCCGGGCGGGCGACCGGCTCATCGCCGAGGCCTCCGGCACCTATCTCGCGGCATCGCCCAGCCAGAAGGCCGAGCTGAAGGAGCGGTACGGCTGGCGACCAACCGGACCGGCTGCGTCGTCGAGCCAGGCCATGCCGGTCGAGACCCCACCGATGCGACAACCGCGACAGACGCGACAGACGGGGAGCTGAATGGACGATAACGTCGGCACCGTGCGGAACGTCTCGATCGAGGACGAGATGCGCTCGGCGTATATCGACTACGCGATGTCGGTCATCGTCGCTCGCGCGCTGCCCGACGTGCGTGACGGCCTCAAGCCGGTGCATCGCCGAATCCTGTTCACCATGTCCGAGATGGGCCTCCGATCGACTTCGGCCTATCGCAAGTGCGCCGGCGTTGTGGGCGAGGCGCTGGCCAAGTACCACCCGCACGGCGACGTGGCCCTGTACGACGCCCTCGTGCGACTGGGCCAGGACTTCAGCCTGCGCTATCCGCTGGTCGACGGGCAGGGCAACTTCGGCTCCATCGACGGTGATCCGCCGGCTGCCTATCGCTACACCGAGGCGCGACTGGCGGCGATCAGCGACGAGATGCTGGCCGACATCGACCGCGGCACGGTCGATTTCATGGACAACTTCGACGGCCGGCTCCAGGAGCCCACGGTCCTGCCAGCGCGCCTGCCCAACCTGCTGGTCAACGGCTCGACCGGCATCGCGGTGGGCATGGCCACCAACATCCCGCCCCACAACCTGGGTGAGATCTGCCGCGCCGTGGAACGGCTGATCGATCAGCCCGACGCCACCGTCGACGACCTGTGCGAGATCGTCACCGGCCCCGACTTCCCGACCGGCGGGACCGTGTTCCGCTTCGCCGACCAGCGCTCGATCGCCGGCGAGAAGGAGCGGATCGACGCCATCCGCCACATGTACGCCACCGGCCGCGGCCGGGTCGTGATGCGCGGCCAGGTGGCGCTCGAGGAGGTCCGCCCGGGCCGGATGGCGGTGGTCATCACCGAGCTGCCATACCAGGTGAACAAGACCACCCTGATCGAGAAGATGGCGGACCTGGTGGGCGCGAAGAAGCTGACCGACGTAAGCGACATTCGCGACGAATCCGACCGCGACGGGATGCGGATCGTGGTCGATGTCAAGCGCGACGGCTCGCCGCACACCGTCATGGCCCAGTTGTTCAAGCACACGGCGCTGGAATCGAGCTTCTCGACCAACATGCTTGCCCTCGTCGAGGGCCAGCCCCAGACGCTGGGCTTGAAGCGGATGCTCGAGCAGTACATCGCCTACCGGCGCGACGTCATCCGGCGCCGAACCGAGTTCGATCTGGCCCGCGCCCAGGAGCGGGCGCACATCCTCGAGGGGCTGAAGATCGCCCTCGATCACCTCGACGAGGTGATCGCCACCATCCGCGCGGCGTCGGACGTGGACGACGCGCGACAGGCCCTCATCAAGAAGTTCAGCCTGAGCGAGGCGCAGGCCAACGCGATCCTCGAGATGCAGCTCCGCCGCCTCGCCGCCCTTGAGCGGAAGAAGATCGAGGACGAGTACGAGGAGGTCATCCAGCTCATTGCCCAGCTGGAGGATCTGCTGGCCAACCCGCGCAAGATCCTGCAGGTCATCAAGGACGAGTTGGCGGAGCTGCGGCGCAAGTACGGCGAGGAACGGCGGACCCGGATCTGGGACGACGCCACCCGCGAGCTGTCGGCCGAGGACCTCATCACCGCCGAGGACGTGGTCGTCACCCTGTCACAGCGGGGCTACATCAAGCGCCAGCAGATCCGGACATTCCGTTCCCAGCGGCGCGGTGGCAAGGGAAAGCTGGCCATGATCACCCGCGAGGAGGACGCCGTCCGCCACCTCGTCGTGGCCAACACCCACGACAACATCCTGTTCTTCACCAACCGCGGTCGGGTGTTCATCACCAAGGTCCACGCCATGCCGGAGGCCAGCCGCCATGCCAAGGGCCTCCCGATCATCAACCTGCCAGGAGTCCAGGTCGAGGCCGGTGAGTACGTCAGCGCGATCATCTCCCTGCCACGGTTTCGAACCGGACCAGTACCTGGTCATGGCCACCCGGCGAGGCAAGATCAAGAAGACCTCCCTCGCCGACTACGCCAGGATCAAGGCCAATGGGCTGATCGCCATCAACCTCGTCACGGACGACGAGCTCCGCTGGGTGGACCTGTCGAACGGGTCGAACGACATCATCATCGCCACCCGCAACGGCCAGGCCGCCCGCTTCGCCGAGCGCGAGGTCCGCGCCCATGGGCCGGGACACCATGGGCGTCACGGGCATCCGGCTCAAGGGCGATGACGAAGTCATCGGCATGCAGGTCATCCACGACCTGACCCAGCAGCTGCTGGTGGTGACCGAGCAGGGCTTCGGCAAGCGGACCGATGTCACCGACTTCCCGGTCAAGCACCGGGCCACCGGCGGGGTGATCGCAAACTCCCTGAACGCGGACACTGGCAAGGTGGCCGCCGTCCGGCTTGTCGGCCAGGAAGACGAGGAGGTCATGCTGATCACCGACGGCGGGACCATCCTCCGCACGCAGGTGGCGGGGGTGAACAGCTATCGACGGGCGTCCCGCGGGGTGACCGTGATGAAGCCTGCCGAGGACGATCGGATCATCTCGATCTCGGTGTTCGTGGACGAGGGCCTGCCGGAGGAGACCGAAGCAACCGAGTGACGGGGTAGAATCGGCCGGCCGGGTCCTGCCCGGCTACCGAGCACGGAGCGAGCCGTTGTACGCCGACGAGTTCAGCATCTACTCCGGCAACGCGAACCGGCCATTGGCGGAGGACATCTGTCGCTACCTCCAGACCCGGATGGGCGAGGCCGACGTCTTCCAGTTCGCGAACGAGAACATCTTCGTCCGCATCCTCGAGAACGTCCGCGAGCAGGACGTATTCCTGGTGCAGCCCACCTGCCGCCCGGTGAACCACTCGATCATGGAGCTGCTGATCATGATCGACGCGTTCAAGCGGGCCAGCGCGGGGCGGATCACCGCGGTCATCCCGTATTACGCATACGGGCGCTCGGACAAGAAGGACCAGCCGCGAGTCCCGATCACGGCGCGCCTGGTGGCGGACATGCTGACCGTTGCTGGCGCCGATCGGGTCCTCACCATGGATCTCCACCAGGGACAGATCCAGGGCTTCTTCTCGATCCCGGTGGACGAGCTGACCGCGGTGGACATGCTGGCCAAGTACGTCACCGGCCTGGGGCTCGAGGACCTGGTCGTGGTCAGCGAGCTGGGCTTCGCCAAGAAGGCCCGCAGCTTTGCCGAGAAGCTCGGGGCACCCCTGGCCATCGTCGAGAAGCGGCGCCAGGGCAACGACGACCAGGCCGAGCTGAAGAACGTCATCGGCGAGGTCGAAGGCCGGACGGCGGTGATCATCGACGACGAGATCAACACCGGTGGATCGCTGATCGAGACGGTGAACGCGCTGATCAGCGAGGGCGCGAAGGACGTCTTCTCCTGCGCCACGCACGGGGTGTTCTCCGGGGCCGCGCTGGAGCGGATCGAATCCTCGGCGCTGCGCGAGGTGATCGTGACCGACACCATCCCGCTGCCCGAGGGGGCGGACGCGGGACGGATCACCGTGCTGTCGGTGGCCCCGCTCTTCGGCGAGGCCATCCGCCGCATCCACCGCGGCGAGAGCGTGGGCGCCCTCTTCTCGTCCGAGGTCGAGCTGGTCGAGGAGATGACCTTCTGGGGCGCGCACGGGGCGGAGGACGGCGAGGACGACGAGGACGAGGCAGAGGCCACCGAGGCCATCACGGTCGAACGCTGACTGACGGTGGCTGAGCTCCGGCTGGGGATCCTGCCCTGGGGTCAGGCCACGGATTGGGAGTCCGTGGCGTCCGTTGCGCGCCGGGTCGAGGAGCTCGGATACGAGCACGTCTGGGCGTGGGACCACCTGCACGCCATCTTCGGCGATCCCGACCAGCCGATCTTCGAGGGGTGGATGACCCTGGCCGGGTGGGCGCAGGTCACGCGGCGGGTGCGACTGGGGCTGCTGGTGGGGGCGAACACCTTTCGCAACCCGGGCGTCGTGGCAAAGATGGCAACTACGCTGGACCACATCAGCCACGGACGCGCCATTCTCGGGCTGGGGGGCGCCTGGTTCGAGCATGAGCATCGGGCACACGGCCTGGACTTCGGCAGCGGCCCTGGCGAGCGCCTGACCTGGATGCACGAGGCGGCGGCGGCGATTCGGGAACTCCTCGACGGCGGTGTGGTGACCAGCCCGGCCGGCGGACGCTATCGGTTCGACCAGCTGCGACAGCTGCCTCTTCCGCTGCAGCCGCGCCTGCCGATCATGATCGGCGGTTCCGGCGAGAAGAAGACCCTGCGCACCGTAGCGATGTACGCCGACATGTGGAACGCGATGGGCAGCACCGAGTTCCTGCGGCGGAAGGTCGCCGTCCTCGAGGAGCACTGTACGGCCGTCGGGCGGGACATGTCGCAGATCGAGCTCACGGCAGGCTGCAAGCCGCTGATCCGTGATTCCGAGGCGGAGGCGCGCCGGACATGGGAAGCCCTGATGGCCCACAACCGGACGCCGATGGGCGACGTGGAAGACGACGACACGTTCTGGATCGGCACCCCCGACCAGATTGCGGAGCGCATGGTCGCGGCGCGCGAGCTTGGCTTCCACACCTTCATCGCCGAGATGCCCGCGCCCTATGACGACGAGACGCTTGTGCGGTTGATCGGCGAGGTCAAACCGATGGTGGAGGGCGGCTGAACCACCCCCGACTTGCGCGCTCGCCCGATTCAGGCGAGGCTGGCCCACACATTCCACCGACCGCGAGGATGACTATGCGCAAAGTTCTGATCGGGCTGGCGGCGATCGCCGGCCTCGCCGCCGTGACCTACCAATTCGCCGTGAAGCCATTCCGGAGCTGGGGCTTGAGCCCGGAGGAGGCGACCGCCACCCTGCCCGGCGACGACGTGATCCCCGGCGCGGTCGGGGGCGAGACCCGGGCCATCACCATCGAAGCGTCGCCGGCATCGGTCTGGCCGTGGCTGGTCCAGATGGGATCCGGCCGGGGTGGCTGGTACAGCTATGACTCCATGGATCCTGGGGTGAGCTCGCGGGAGATCCTGCCCGAGTTCCAGGTGCTGGCCGAGGGCGACATGGTTCCCACCAGCCCCAAGGGCGGGCTCGTGGTGCGCCGGGTGGAACCCGAGCATGCCCTCGTTCTGTACTTCGACTCGGAGATGGCCGAGGAACAGTCCGGCTCGAAGAGCCCCACCGATTTCGCGGTCACCTGGGCCTTCATCCTCGAGCCACTGCCGGACAACCGCACGCGGCTCATCGAGCGGATCCGCTACCAGTTCGGCGAGACCGATAAGCCCTGGATCCGGTACACCCTGCCGATGATGGGGTTCGGCGTGTTCGTCGTGCTGCGCAAGCAGCTGGAGGGCATCAAGGAGCGCGCGGAGCAGTCCCCGACCCCGGCGACGGTCACCGCCTGAGACCCACCGCGGTCTCATCGGCCTGATCGGCCTGGGCACCGGGAGGGGATCTGCGAAGCAGGCGGATATACTCGCCGCCGACCAATGCTGAAACTCTTTTCCCGCGTGGTGGACTCCAACGAGCGCGAGATCCGCCGCCTGGACCCGCTCGTCGAACAGGCCAACGCGCTCGAGCCCGAATACCGCGCCCTGACCGACGACGACCTCCGCGGTCGGACGGCGCTGTTCCGCGAACGACTGCGCGAAGAGCTGAGGGACCTGGCCCTGCCCTCCGACAGCCAACCGGCCGCAGGCGACGACGAGGAGTCGGAGCTGGTGGGCGGCGACCCGGCGCGCCGTCGGGAACGCCGCCTCCAGCAGCGCAAGCAGGAGATGGACCAGATCAATGCCGCCCTCGAGAAGCTCGTGCCCGAGGCCTTCGCGGCCGTCCGCGAGGCCATGCAGCGCGCCCTGGGCAAGCGGCACTACGACGTCCAGCTGATTGGTGGGATCGTCCTCCACCGCGGGACGATCGCCGAGATGAAGACCGGCGAGGGCAAGACCTTCGTCGCCCCGCTGGCGGCGTACCTCAACGCGCTCGCCGGCCAGGGCGTCCACGTAGTGACGGTCAACGACTACCTCGCCAAGCGCGATGCGCAGTGGATCGGTGCCGTCTTCCATCGGCTGGGGATGGAGGTCGGTTCCATCCAGCACGAGGCGGCGTACGTCTTCGACCCGGAGTACGCAGCCACCGACGAGCGTCTGCGCGACCTGCGGCCGGTCACCCGCCGCGAGGCGTACGCCGCGGACGTGGTGTACGGCACGAACAACGAGTTCGGGTTCGATTACCTCCGCGACAACCTGGTCGCCGACCTGAACCTGCGGGTTCAGCGTGGTCACTTCTTCGCCATCGTGGACGAGGTGGACAACATCCTCATCGACGAAGCGCGCACCCCGCTGATCATCAGCGGCCAGGGGGAGCAGTCCACGGACCGATACACCCAGTTCGCCCGCCTTGTCCCGCGCCTGAAGGTCGAGGAGGACTACATCATCGACGAGAAGTTCCGCCAGGTGGCGATCACCGAGGCCGGGACGGACAGGATGGAAAAGATGCTGGGCGTCGCCAACCTGTTCGACGACGACTTCGGGATGGCTCGCCACCTCGAGCAGGCGCTGAAGGCGGAGGCGCTGTACAAGCGCGACCGCGACTACGTGATCAAGGACGGCGAGGTGGTCATCGTCGACGAGTTCACCGGCCGGCTCATGCCTGGTCGGCGCTGGAGCGAGGGCCTCCACCAGGCGGTCGAGGCCAAGGAGGGGGTCCGCATCCAGAGCGAGTCGAGGACGCTGGCCACCGTCACTTTCCAGAACTACTTCCGGATGTACCGAAAGCTGGCCGGCATGACCGGTACGGCCGAGACCGAGGCCGAGGAGTTCCACAAGATCTACGGCCTCGAGGTGGTCGTGATCCCGACCCACGTCCCGATGATCCGCGACGACTTCGCCGACCTGGTGTACGCGGCGCAGAAGGCGAAGTGGGAGGCGGTCGCCGACGAGATCACCGAGGAGCACGAGAAGGGTCGCCCGGTGCTGGTCGGGACGATCAGCGTCGAGGTCAGCGAGATGCTGTCCGACCTGCTCAAGCGGCGCGGGATCAAGCACAACGTCCTGAACGCCAAGTTCCACGAGCGCGAGGCCGAGATCGTGGCCCAGGCCGGACGGAGCGAGGCGGTGACCATCGCCACCAACATGGCCGGTCGTGGCACCGACATCCTGCTCGGTGGCAACCCGGACATGCTCGCCGCCGAGCTGCTCCACCAGCAGGGCACGAACGTGCTGGAGGCGACGCCGGAGCAGATGGCCGCCGCCCAGGCCGAGGCGGAGGCGACCTGCGCCGCGGACCGCGAGCGGGTGGTCGCAGTCGGCGGGCTCCACATCGTCGGCACCGAGCGACACGAGGCGCGGCGGATCGACAACCAGCTCCGCGGCCGCGCCGGCCGCCAGGGCGACCCGGGGAGCAGCCGGTTCTACCTCTCCCTCGAGGACGACCTCATGCGCCGCTTCGCGAGCGACCGGGTCCAGGGCCTCATGAAGACGGTGGGCTTCACGGATGACATGGCGCTGGAGTCGGGCATCGTCAGCCGGACCATCGAAGGCGCCCAGACCCGGGTGGAGGGCTACAACTTCGACCTGCGCAAGCACGTCGTCCAGTACGACGACGTCATCAATCTCCAGCGCGAGACGATCTACGGCGAGCGCGACCACGTCCTCCGCGCCGACGACCTGTCGGGCACGGTCCTGGAGCTGGTGAGCGCCGAGATCCGAGCCACGGTGGGCGAGTTCACCGCCGACGATCCGTCGGAGTGGAACCGCGACGCCCTGACGGCGCAGATGAGCGGCATGATCCCGAATCTCACCCGGGACGAGCTGGCGGTCATCGACGAGGGGCGCGACGCCGACGCGGTGGCTGACGCCCTGATCGAGGCGGCCGAAGCGGCCTACCTCCGGCGCCAGGAGGAGCTGGGGGAGCAGGCCATGGCGGGCCTGAACCGAATCGTCCTGCTGCGCGTGATCGACAGCTTGTGGGTGGAGCACCTGACCGCGGTGGACGACATGCGGCGGAGCATCGGCCTGCGGGCGTACAGCCAGCGGGACCCGTTGAACGAGTTCAAGGTCGAGGCGTTCCGGATGTTCGACGAGCTCAAGGGGATGATCCGGCGGGACGTGGCCCGGACGATCTTCCGGGTGACGGTCGTTCGCCAGCCCGCGGCGGCGGCGCCGACTCGGATGGTCGAAAGCCGTCCTGACCTGTCGGGCTCGGGACAGGCGGTCGCCGCCGGCGCGGCCGCGACCGCCAGCGCCACCGCGGTGGCGCGCGGAGGGAACGGTCAGCCGGCACGCGCCGCCGCCAAGATCGGGCGCAACGACCCGTGCTACTGCGGCTCCGGGAAGAAGTACAAGCGCTGCCACGGGGCGTGAATCCGGCCGCGTACGGATTTGGGGGCTTGGCAGGCTGAGCGTGTCCGGCTACGATGGGTGCCTCTACGGTTCGTCTCTCCTCGGAGCGGCGCGCCTACGTGGGCGGAGGAGCGTGTGAAGCAGCTGACGGGTCAGGCTCCCATTCAGATTTCCGACCTCCCGTCTTCGGCTCCCCCTCCGGCGCCCCTCCCCCTCGTCACCCGCTTCCGGGATCCATCGGTCCCGTATGAAGACCTCATCCAGTGCGAACGCGACTGCATGCGGTGCAGCTATGCCGCGACCCTAGGCTGTGACGGGAACTGCGGCGCCTGCCCGCGCCAGAGCTACTGCCCCTGCGTGAACCCGGCCCGGCTGCGGTCCCGATCGGGTCGCCTGGCCGAGATGGAGCTCCCGCTCGTGGGCGACCTTGGACGAAATTAGGAGCGAGGCACAGCGCCTGGCGCGCCTCGTCGCCGACACGGCGGTGCGTCTTTGACTTGTCCGCCCGGCGTGCCGAGCTCGAGGACCTGACCGCCAAGTCCTCCGACCCGAACCTGTGGGACGATCCCGATCAGGCGCAGTCCATCCTTCGTCGGGCAGATGAGCTGCGCGACGAGATTGGTTTCTGGGCCGATCTCGAACGGCAGGCCACTGACCTGGTTGACTTGACCGAGCTGGCGAGCGCCGAGCCGGACCGCGGCGAGTCGATGCGTGCCGATCTCCAGTCGTCACTGACCGCCCTCCAGGGCACCTGGGCGTCGGCCGAGCAACGGCTGCTGCTTGGCGGTCCATATGACGAGCGACCGGCCATCGTCTCGGTCTACGCTGGCGCCGGGGGGACGGAGAGCCAGGACTGGGCGGAGATGCTGCTCCGGATGTACCTGCGCTGGGCTGAGCGCCAGCGCTACAAGACCGAGATCCTGGACCAGAGCGAGGGCGAGGAGGCCGGGCTCAAGAGCGTGACCGCCAGCATCGACGGCCGGTGGGCCTACGGCCGGCTGCGGAGCGAGCGCGGCGTCCACCGCCTCGTTCGGATCAGCCCTTTCGACTCGCAGAAGCGACGCCACACCTCGTTCGCCCTGGTCGAGGTCATGCCCGAGGTCCCCGCAGATGTCGAGATCGAGATTCGCGACGACGACCTGAAGATCGACACCTATCGCTCCAGCGGGGCCGGTGGGCAGCACGTGAACAAGACCGATTCCGCGGTGCGGATCACCCACCTGCCTACCGGCATCGTGGTCACCTGCCAGAACGAGCGGAGCCAGATGCAGAACAAGGAGCGGGCGATGGCCGTGCTGCGGGCCAAGCTCGTCGAGCGGGCCGAGGAGGAGCGCGAGGCGGAGCTGGCGCGCCTGCGGGGCCAGCACGTCGAGGCCGGCTGGGGCAACCAGATCCGCAGCTACGTCCTCCAGCCGTACACCATGGTCAAGGACCTGCGGACCGGCGTCGAGACCTCGAACCCGACCGCGGTCCTGGATGGCGAGCTCGAACCGTTCATCGAGGGATACCTGCGGGGGCAAATCGGTACCGATGGAGACGGAGCGGCATGAGCCCGGTCGCCACCCCCGACGAGCCGATCATCCGGATGGTGGACGTGGGCGTCACCTATCCGAACGGAAAGACGGCCCTCAACAACGTGGACCTCGAGGTCGCGCGCGGCGACTTCATCTTCCTCGTCGGCCCGTCGGGGGCGGGCAAGTCGACCATGATCCGGCTGCTGGTCCGCGAGCAGGTCGCCACCAAGGGGCGTGTCTACCTCGCCGGTCGCGACCTGGCTCGGGTGAGCCGAGCGCAGGTGCACCGCCTCCGGCGCCGGATCGGGGTCGTGTTCCAGGACTTCCGGCTGCTGCCCAACAAGACGGTGCGCGAGAACGTCGCGTTCGCCCTGGAGGTCACCGGCGCACCGCTGGGCGAGATCCGGCACCGGGTCCCGCGCCTCCTGTCGCTCGTCGGATTGGAGGACCAGTCGGAGCAGGTTCCGGCCCAGCTGTCCGGCGGCGAACAGCAGCGGGCGGCCATCGCCCGGGCGCTCGTCCACGATCCCGCGATCCTGATCGCCGACGAGCCGACCGGGAACCTGGACCCGGTCACCGGCTGGGAGATCGTCCAGCTGCTGCTCGAGATCAACCAGCTGGGTACGACGCTGATCATGGCCACCCACAACCAGGAGATCGTGACCGCATTGCGCCGACGGGTCGTGGCCCTGGAAGGGGGCCGCGTGGTCCGCGACGAGCTGGGTGCTGCCTACCGCCGCGCCTAGCGAGGTATCCGCAGGTAGGATTGCGCGCGTCATGGGCTTCCTGAGGTTCCTGGGCTTCACCCTGGTCCGCGCTGGCCAGGGTTTCTGGCGCAACAAGATGATGAGCCTGGCCGCCACCGCGACCGTCATCCTGATGCTCGTCCTGTTGTCCGGCCTGGTCATCGTCCTGGGCGGGCTGAACTCCGGCCTGGCCTACATCGAGAGCAAGGTGGGCGTCACCGCCCGCCTGGTGGACGGTCTCGAGCCAGCCGCCATCGACCAGCTGGTCGCGGAGGTCAGCGCGCTGCCCGGAGTGGCGTCGGTCGAGTACGTGTCACCCGAGACGGCCATGCAGCGCCTCGAGGCGGAGTACGCCGAGCGGGGTCAGACCCTGGATACGGGCGGGGCCGAGATCAGCCTGTACAGCAGTATCGAGGTCGCCCTGACCGATCCAACCGAAGCTCGATCGGTCGCCAGGGCATTGAGCGAGCGGGAGGAGATCGAGACCATCACCACCCGCCAGGAGCAGTACGACAAGCTGCTGGGGGTGACCAACGTGGTCCGCCTGGCGGGCGTGTCGGCCATGGTCCTGGTCGGGCTGACGGTCGTGTTCATGATCGTGAACACCATCCGGATCGCGGTCTTCTCGCGGAGCCGCGAGATCGAGATCATGCGGCTGGTAGGCGCCAGCGACGCCTTCATCCGGTGGCCGTTCATCGTGGAGGGCATGCTCTGCGGACTGCTGGGGGCGGTCGCGACGGTATTCCTGGTGGCCCTCATCTGGGGACCGATCCAACCGCTGCTCATCGAGATCTTCCAGATGCCGACCGCGGTCGGCGCCCAGTTCTACACGTTCGTGGCCGTGCTCATCCTCTCGGTCGGGCTGGTGGTCGGGATGCTCGGCAGCTGGATCAGCGTCCGCGCCCATCTGGCCGCGGGGGCCTGATCGACAAGAGCCTGAATTGGGGGGCGGGGACGGTCGGTTGCGGGAACGGCATCTGGCCGAAACCAGCCCTTGACCCGACCGGTGCTACTCTCCGACGCCAACATGCATAACACCAACCCTTCGGGCTTGCCCGAACCATCGGGCGTGCCCGAACCTGACTCCCAGCCCGTCCCGACCCAGGCTCCCATCCAGCAATCAGCCCGGTCGACGGCCGGCCGCACCCTGCGCTACGCCGCGCTCTTTGCGCTGGCCGCGCTGTTGGGCACGAGCCTGTTCATCGGTGGCTACCTTGCCGCCGGCGGCGCCAGCACCAGCTGCGCCGCGCCGAGCGAGGCCTTCGCCGCCTTCTGCGAGGCGTACGACCAGCTCAAGGCCGAGTACGTGGATGACCTGGACGACAACGCCCTGGTCGAGGGGGCGCTGGAGGGGATGTTCCAGTACGGCGTGGCCGACCCGTACAGCGGCTACATGAGCGCCGAGGAATACCAGAACTCGCTCGGTGACCTGTCGGGGACCTTCAGCGGGATCGGCGCCGAGCTGGCGGTCGAGAACACCGAGAACCCCGACGACCTCGAGGCCTGTGCCACCCTGTCCGACACCTGCGTGCTGGTGGTGGTCGCGCCTCTCGATGGCTCTCCCGCGGAGGCCGCCGGCGTCCAGTCGGGCGACATCATCCAGGCCGTCGACGGCGAGAGCGTCGAGGGCAGCACCATCCAGGACGAGGTCACCAACGTGCGCGGGCCCGAGGGGACCGACGTGACCTTGACCATCGAGCGCGACGGCGAGGTCTTCGACCTCACCATCACCCGTGCAGAGATCGTGGTGGTCGAGGTCGAGAGCGAGCTGCTGGACGGGCACGTGGGCTACATCGCGCTCCACGGTTTCAGCGCGCAGGCATCCGACCAGTTCAGCGAGCACCTCGGCGACCTGCTCGATGCCGGCGCCGACCAGATCGTGTTCGACCTGCGCGACAACCCCGGCGGCTACATCACCGCCGCCCAGGACATCGCATCCGAGTTCATCGAGGAAGGAATCCTCTTCACACAGGAAGGATCCGGCGACGAGGTCGTCGAATGGGAAGCCACCGGGGAGGGCCAGGCCACCGACGCCTCGATGGACGTGGTGGTCCTGATCAATGGCGGGTCGGCGTCCGCGTCGGAGATCGTGGCGGCGGCGCTCGAGGAGACCGAGCGAGCGACGCTCATCGGTGAGCCGACCTTCGGCAAGAACACGGTCCAGATCTGGGACGAGCTGTCCAACGGCGGCGGGGTTCGGATCACGATCTCGCGCTGGTTCACCCCGGAGCACAACAGCGTGGCGCCCGACGGCGTCCAGCCGGACATCACGGTCGCCGTCCCGGAGGGCACCGCACCGGAGGAGGACCCGGTCCTGGACGAGGCGCTGGCCTACCTGGCCACCGTGGCCGAGGCCGCGTCCGCGCCGGCGATGACGAGCGACGCGGAGGCAGCGCCGGTGGCCGGGCAGACGGTCGTGGGCTGGGCCACCGAAACCGGCTTGTGGGCCGCGCGCTACGCGTGCTAGCATCCGCGGCCACGAAAGGAGGTGGTGTGCAGATGGACCTTCCCAAGCGCGCCACCACCGAGGCGGTGCACTGACACAGCCATCGCGTGGTAGCGAACAAGAGCCGGCCGCGAGGCCGGCTCTTTTCTTCTCCACTCGCCCCACATCGAGCCACTGACGGATCCACCGATGCCTGAACACACGGTCGCCCTGAACCGAAAGGCCCGCTACGAGTACCACGTCGAGGAGACGCTCGAGGCGGGACTGGTGCTGACCGGATCGGAGATCAAGAGCATCCGTGCCGGCCGGGCCAACCTGGCCGAGGCCTACGCCCGCATCGAGCGCGGGGAGGCATGGCTGATCGGTGCCCACATTGCGCCCTATGAGCAGGCGAACCAGTTCAACCACGAGCCGACGCGGACCCGGAAGCTGCTCCTCCACCGCCGTCAGATCAGCGAGCTGGTGGGCAAGACCAAGTCGAAGGGATACACCCTCGTGCCGCTTCGCCTGTACCTGCGGGACGGGCTGGCCAAGATCGAGATCGGCCTGGCCCGCGGCCGGAAGGCGCACGACAAGCGGCGGGTCATCGCCGAGCGCGACGCGCGGCGCCAGCTGGAGCGTGAATCGAAGGTCCGGGTCAAGCTCTGACCCGACCGGCTGATCGAGATTCGAGAGGCCCGGTGCTATCCTTGATGGGCCGGCACAGCGCCGGCGTTCCGTGGGGATGTCAGGTTTCGACAGGGCCCAGGAACCGGGAATCGCGAGCCGAGGTCGCCCGCAGGCCTCGTTAAACCGCGGGCAAACCGTAACTGGCAACCGTCAGTTCGCTCTCGCTGCCTAGGCAGTGAGCATCGACGCCGTCCCCTCTCCCCGGGCGGCGGAGATGTCATCAGGGGAGATGCGGCACCGCCGACTCCGGTGAGCGGTGACAAAGAGCCGAAAGGCGGCCGGATAGGGCGCGGAGCACCCCGCCGGTTGGGGGCCCGAGGCCCGAAACCCAAATAGGCCGGACACGCTCGTAGTGAGACTCGGCAACTTGGTCTTGGACGGGGAGTTCGATTCTCCCCCATCTCCACCATCCCACCCTCCCCGCCCACCGGCCGTTCGGCCGTTGATTGACCGATGCGCGCCGCCGGAGCCCGGTCAGCCAGGTGCGGTCGACGGGGACTCGGCGCGAGAGCGCAGGATGGCCACCGCATCCGCGCCGGCGGGCAGCATGCGCCCGAGCTGGAGCGCGACCGCGTCCGCGGGGAGTCCGTCATCGATGGCATCGAGTGCCGCGCGGGCCGGTGTGTCGTCGGCCGGGTGCGGCGGCTGGACGACGAGGCTCGACACCAGCCCAGCCAGATCGGCCTGGGTGGCTTCCAGCTCGGCCGGCGGATCGGGCAGGGACGAAAGGAAGAACGCGATGGCCACCGCCACCAGGCCGGCTCGACGCGCGGCCGGATGGACGGTGTCGTCGATGCGGACCGAACCGTCGGCAGCACCGAACACCAGCCGGTAGCCGTCCGGCGTCCGCCTGAAGCCGACCCACGATCCATCCGGCGCGAGCCGGCCGACGGCGTGGACCGGCTCCGCGGCCCCGCCCATGGGCGGTCTAGTTGACCTTGTTGGCCGGGAGAATCACCACTCGGCGGTTCGGCTCGACGCCGACGCTCTGGGTGCGCACCGACTCGTGCTCGGCGAGAGCGAGGTGGACGATCCGCCGCTCCATGGCCGGCATGGCCTCGAGCTGGATGATCTTGCCGCTCTGGGCCACGCGCTGAGCCGCTCGGTCGGCGACATCGCGCAGCTGGTCCTCGCGCCGGCCGCGGTAGTTCTCGACGTCGATCATGATCCGGTTCAGCTGTCCCTCGCGGCGGGCCACGATCAGGTTGACGATGTGCTGGAGGCTGGCCAGCTTCTCGCCCCGGCGGCCGATCAAGATCCCCAGGTCGTCGCCGACGACGTTCAGCTTCGCCGCCTCGGTGCCCATCGTGACCTCCACCGTGCCAGGCACCTCCATCAGGCGAAGCACCTCCTCGAGCACGGCCTTGGCCTCATCGACCGTCGCGCGCTCGGACTCGGTGAGCTCCTCGATCGGCTTGGCCGGCACGAATGGCCGGGGCTCGGGGCGGTCGCCGTTGCGCGGCTCGCCCGATCGCGGTTCACGCGGTGGACGATCGGCACGGGGGCCGCGGTCGGAGCGACCGCGTCGCGACCCGGATTCCGAGCTGCGGCCGCGGCTGCGTCCAGGTGCGGGGGCAGCAGGGGCCTCGTCGGCCATGACCGGGGTCAGGCCCGTGTCCGACTCGTCGAAGACGGCGGGCTCGGGATCGAGGGTGCCCGCATCGGCCACGGCGTCTGCGTCCGGTTCATCGGTCGCGGCAGGCGCGTCGGCTGGCGGTGCCGGCGCCCGGCTGGGCGCCGCGGGGGCATCGGTCCGCAGGCTTGACGCCTCGGCCACGGCGGACTTGGGTGCGGCCAGGATGCGGGCCTCGTCACTGCCCACGCCCAGGATGCCGCGGCTGCCCTGGGCGAGGATCTCGATGTCGAGGTCGCCGAGGTCCGCGCCGAACTCTTTCATGGCGGCGCGAATGGCTTCCTCAACATTCTTTCCGGAGAATTCCTTGAAGGTCATCGTCGTCGGCCCTCCCGGCCTCGTCGTCGCCGGCCGGAGCGTCGAGATCCACCGGGCCGGGCTGGCTCGGGGGGCTTCTCTTGCCCATCGGTCGGAGGTGGTGTGGGGCTCTTCGGCTTGGTGGCGCGGAGGTCGCCGGCGTCAGGGCTCGGCGCCCATCTCGGCTGCCAGCCGAAGAGCGGGAAGAGATTGCCCCAGCCCATGATCAGGTACTGCTGGACGATCAGGAATGCGGTGTAGACCAGCCAGTACAGGACAAGGCCGCTGGGGAAGATGCCGCCCCAGATCACAGTCATGATCGGGAACAGGTAGGTCATGGTCTGGGTGGTTGCGGCAGTGGGGTCGTCACTACCCACGTTGCGCGGTGAGGTCATCCGGACCTGGACGAACTGGAGCAGGCCGGCGATCACCGCCAGCATGGAGATGGCGAAGCCGGCCCCGAACGGCAGGAAGATGGCAAAGGTCTGGTCCACGGCGGCGAGGTCCAGGGTGGCGCCGGTGAACGGGTTGGTCAGCCATTCGACGACCGTGTCCACCGGTGCGTCGAGCTTGAACGGGGTAATGAGCTGGCAGTTCAGGGGCAAGAATTGGTGGAAGTCGGTTGGGACGACACACGAGCCGTCGACCGGGATCTGGTACTGGTTGTTGCCGAGCGGCTCGATGGCGGGGTTGGCCGCCAGGAACGTATCGAAGCTGGCCTGCTGGTCGTCGGACGGGTCATAGGTGATCACGCTCGACGCGCGGCTCAGGGCCTGGTACAGGGCGAACAGGATGGGGAGCTGCAGGAGCAGCGGCAGGCAGCCGCCGAACATGTTGACCCCGTGCTCACGGTAGAGCGCGGACGTCTCCTCGGTGATCTTCCGCTGGTTGCCCTTGTGCTTGCGCCGGATCTCCGCGACCAGCGGCTGCATCCGCTGCATCTCCTTCTGGGAGCGGATCTGGCGCACGAACAGCGGCGCCAGCAGGAGGCGGATACCGACGGTCAGGACGATGATCGCGAGGGCGAGGTCGTTGAAGAGCAGCGAGTACAGCCCGATGAGGGCGTTGAACAGGGGAAGGAAGATGACGTCCCAGGGCGGGTTGAAGGATTCGATCCCCAGGAATCCGGCGGCCAGGATGGGCTCCACGCGACGCTCCTAGCGGACCGGGTCGTAGCCGCCCGGATGCCACGGGTGGCACCGGCCGATGCGCTTGGCGCCCATCCACGAGCCCCGGAACAGGCCGTACTTCTCGATCGCCTGGTAGGTGTAGGCCGAGCATGACGGCGTGTACCGGCAGGTGGGTGGCATCCAGAAGGTGAGCGCCTGATAGGCTCGGATCAGGCCCATTCCGATCATGCGCACGTGGTCATTCGGGTCGAACCCCGGCGCGGGACAGCACCGCGTTCAGTGCGTCCCCCAGCTCGTCGAAGGTTGCGTTGCGCGCATCCGGCTTCATGATCATCAGCAGGTCCCAGCCCGCTCCCATCTCCTCGTGGCGCGCCCGGACCAGCGCGCGCATCCGGCGTCGTACCCGATTCCGTTCGACGGCCCCTCCCAGGGAGGCCGGCGTCGCCAGACCGATCCGGGTGGTCGGTCCGTCAGTTCGCCGGGCCCGCAGGACCAGCAGCCGGGTGGCGCTGAGGCTCCCGGAGCGAACCACCGCCTCGAAGTCGGCCCGGCGACGGAGCGTCGGATAAGCCGGCAAGGGTGGAGGCTCCGAGATCAGGCGCTCAGCCGGCTGCGCCCCTTCGCCCGGCGGCGGGCAAGCACGCGACGACCACCCTTCGAAGCCATGCGGGCGCGAAAGCCGTGATTCCGCTTTCGGGCGCGCTTCTTGGGCTGGTATGTCCGTTTCATCGTCGGTCGTGCTCACCCTCTGTTCAGCCAGGGCGCCGGCCCGCCGAACATGCGCGAGGCTGGCTCTTTCGCCAGCCTCATCGGTGCAACGTTGGCGGTCGGGCGTCGCTGTGGCGGCGATTCTAGCGTACAGAGCCAAGAATCGTTGCCCGGCCCATCGGGCTGGCGTACACTACGCCGACCCCCGGAGCCAGACGCCCAGCCCACGGGCCGTGCCCGCCCCGGAGGACACCAGATTTCTTGGATTTTTGCCCGGTCCGTGGTTCCCGCCAGGCCGGCCTGGAGGCGTCTGTCGAATGGATGCGAAACAGGTGTGGCGCGCCGTCCTCGGCGAGCTGCAGGTCAGTCTTTCGGCCGCCAACTTCGAAACGTGGCTGAAGGACACCTCCCTCGAGGAGATCGACGAGCACCTGTTTCGGATCTCGGCACCCAACGGGTTCACCCGTGACTGGCTGGACAACCGCTACCGGACCCTGGTCAGCCAGACCCTGGCCCGGGTGGTCGGTCGCTCGGTCCGGGTCGAGTTCGTGGTCGCCGACGCCCCCGGCCCCGCCCCGGAGCAGGCCAGCGACGAACTGACGCCGGTCCCAGCCTCCACGCCCAGCGGCAACGCGGTCAACCTCAACGCCCGCTACACCTTCAACAACTTCATCGTCGGCAGCGCCAACCGCCTGGCCCATGCCGCGGCCCTGTCGGTCGCCGAGCGGCCGGGCCACGCCTACAACCCGCTCTTCCTGTACGGCGGTGTCGGCCTGGGCAAGACCCACCTCATGCACGCCATCGGTCACGCGGTGGCGGCCAAGTTCCCGCGGAAGCGGATCCTGTACGCAACCAGTGAGAAGTTCACCAACGACTTCATCAACTCCATCCGCGAGCAGAAGATGGAAGACTTCCGGAGCCGATACCGGCGGATCGACGTCCTGCTCATCGACGACATCCAGTTCATCGCCGAGCGGGAGCGGACCCAGGAGGAGTTCTTCCACACCTTCAACGCGATCCACGAGGTGGGCAAGCAGATCGTCCTGTCCTCGGACCGCCCGCCCAAGGCGATCACCACCCTCGAGGAGCGGCTCCGCTCGCGGTTCGAGATGGGGCTCATCGCCGACCTCACCCCGCCCGACCTCGAGACCCGGATCGCCATCCTGCGCTCCAAGGCCGAGGAGCAGCTCCACCTCATCCCGTCGGAGGTCATCGACTTCATCGCGCGCAAGGTGGTGAGCAACGTCCGCGAGCTGGAGGGCGCCCTGAACCGGGTCCTGGCCTATGCCTCCATGAGTGGCGCGCCCATCAACATCGAGCTCGCATCGGCGGTCCTCTCCAACGTCATGTACAACCCGCGCAAGCGGTCCATCACCCCCCAGCGCATCGTGCGGGTGGTGGCCGACTACTACGGGGTCAACCTGGACCAGCTGCGGAGCAGCAAGCGGGAGAAGGCGATCGTCGTCCCGCGCCAGATCGCGATGTACCTCATCCGCGAGGAGACCGATATCTCCCTGCTCCGGATCGGGGCGGAGCTCGGTGGGCGCGACCACTCCACCGTGCTCCACGCCTGCGACAAGATCAATCGCGAGATGCAGGACAACGACGAGCTGCGGCGCGAGATCAGCGCGGTTCGGGAGATGATCTACTCGGAGTGACGACGGTGGACAACCGGCCGCGAGCTGGTGATGGGCGGGGGACCGGGGAGGTGTTTGGATCGGCGTCAGGCCGGACCCTGAGGGCACCTTTCCCCGCGGGATCGACGAACCCATGGTCCCGGCCCACCACGCGTCCACGGCCGGCCAACGCCCTGCGGGCCAGCAATCCAGATCGGTATGGACCGATGTCCACACCGTCCACACCCCTATGACGACAGGCGGCGAATAGAAAACTCTATGCTTCAAGGAACCGTAGTTGAGTCGCAGTCCATGAACATCTCCGTCAAGCAGGAGAACCTGGCCCGCGGGCTGGGCATCGTGAGCCGAGCGGTCGCCAACCGCGCCACCCTCCCCGTCCTGGCCAACGTGCTGCTCCGGACCGAGGACGGTGGGCTGAAGCTGACGGCCACCAACCTCGAGATCGGCATCACCTGCTGGGTCCCGGGCAAGGTCGAGGACCCAGGCGAGATCACCGTCCCGGCGCGGCTCTTGACCGACCTGGTCGGGTCGCTCCCGAACGACCTCATCGAGCTCGAGCTCTCGGCCAAGGACCGCAGCCTGAAGGTTACGTGCAAGGGAAGCCGGGCCTCGATCAAGGGCATCGAGGCCGACGAGTTCCCGGTTGTCGGCGGGATCGGCGAGGCGCCGATCACCGCGGCCGACGCACGGGTCCTGCGCGAAGCCCTGGGCGAGGTGGTGTTCGCGGCCGCGACCGATGAGTCGCGACCCATCCTGACCGGCGTCCTGACCCGGCTGGAGGGCGACACCCTGACCCTGGCCGCGGCCGACAACTACCGGATCGCGGTTCGCACCCTGACCCTGGCTCGGCCGGTTTCGGCCGAGACGACCATCGTCGTCCCGGGCCGCTCGTACGCCGAGCTCATACGGATCCTGCCCGATGCGGAGGCGCCGGTAGACATCACCATCACCCCGAACCGGAGCCAGGTGCTGTTCCACGTAGAGGGGATCGACCTCGTCAGCCGCCTGATCGAGGGCCAGTTCCCGAACTACGAGCCAGTCGTCCCGCGCGAGGGGTCGTGGACGGCACGCGCCACGCTCAACCGCGAGGAGTTCCTCGCGGGCACCCGGCGGGCCAGCTTCTTCGCCCGCGACTCGGCCAACATCGTGAAGGTGGAGGTCGGTGGCGAGGACGGCGAGGCGACCGGCGTCACGATCAGCGCGCACGCGGTCGACATCGGCGACAACGCCGACTCGCTCGACGCCTCAGTCGAGGGCTCGCCCACCACCATCGCCTTCAACGCCCGCTACCTGACCGACGTCCTCGGCAACCTCGGGACCGATGAGGCCGTGCTCGAGCTGTCCGGGCCGCTGGCACCCGGCGTCATCCGGGGCGTGGGAAAGAGCGAGTACGTCCACGTGATCATGCCCGTGCGCACTGCGTCCTGAAGTTGATGTGCGTCTCGCGCGACTCCAGCTCGACCATTTCCGGAGCTACACCAGCGCCGAGCTTGCGCCCGATCCCGGGCTGACGCTCATCGCCGGCCCGAACGGCGCCGGCAAGACGAACTTGCTGGAGTCCATCTGGGTGGCGGTGTCCGGCCGTTCGCACCGGACCACGGCCGATGCCGAGCTCGTGGCCCACGGCGCCCCGCTGGCCCGGGTCGTGCTCGAGCTGGCGACCGCAGGGGCGCCCGCGGGTGCGGCCCCGACTCGGGTGGAGCTGGTCCTCCCCGGCCTGAACCCGCCTCCCGGGCGGCGGCGCCGGCTGACGGTGAACGGCGTGGCCCGTCGGCAGGCATCGATCTCGGACACCCTGCGGGCCGTGCTGTTTCGGCCGGAGGAGATGCTGCTCCTGGTGGGGGCTCCGTCGGAGCGGCGCCGGTTCCTGGATGCCATCCTCGCCCAGCGCTCGCGCGCGGCGGCCAGCGACCTGGCCGACCTCGGTCGGGTGTTGGCCCAGCGCAACGCCCTCCTGCGGGCCATCCGGGCGGAGGAGACCGATCCCGGAGGATTGGCCGTCTGGGACGAGCAGCTGTCGATCATCGGCGGGCGGGTGATGGCCGCCCGGCTGGCGCTGGTCGAGGACCTGGCCGCGCGCATCGGTCCGTTGCACGACGCCGTCGCGCCGGCCGACGAGCAGGGCGACCGGGTGGGCCTGGCCTATCTCGACGCCCTGAAGGAGGCGTGGCCCGACCGTGAGGCGCCGGCTGGATCCCCCGGGCGGCTCGACCCCGGGCGGCTGGCGACCGCCATCCGGACCCGGCTCGAGGCCATCCGGCAGAAGGAGATCTGGAACGGGATGTCCCTGGCCGGACCGCAGCGCGACGACCTGGGCGTGACCCTCGGCGGGGTGCCGGTGGCCGCCCACGCCAGCCGGGGCCAGCAGCGGACGATCATCATCGCCCTCAAGCTGGCGGAGACCGATCTCCTGGCCGAGGGCGGCGGGCCGGCCCCCATCGTCCTCCTCGACGACGTGTTCAGCGAGCTCGACCCCGAGCGATCCGAGCGTGGCCTCGACCTCCTGCGCCAGCGCGGCCAGGTGCTGATCACCATCACCGATCCCGGCCTGCTGGCGGCCCGCCACCGTCACCGCGTCCCGGTCTGGACGGTGGGCGACGGCCGGCTGGCCCTGGCCCCGCGCGTCGCCTGACGAGGGGACCGTGGCCGCGCGCACGAGCACTGAGGAGGCGGCCAGCGCGGTCCAGCGCGCCCTGCTCCAGTGCGTGGGCCCTGGGGCTGCCGAGCAGCTCGCGCTGGCGCAGATGCGCCTGGCATGGCTCGAGACGGTGGGCGATGCGGGGCTCGCCCCCGAGGGAATGTGGAGCCGGGTGCAGGCCGTGGGCAACGGCGTCGCCACGGTGGTCGCCTCCGAGCCGATCCTCGCCGCCGAGCTGAAGCTCCGCGGCGACCAGCTGGTCCGGGCCGTGAACGAGCGCCAGCGCGGCCGCCCCGGCGCGGTGTACGAGCTCCGCTCGATCACGGTCAGCGTCCGTCCGGGCGCCAGCCAGCCGTGAGCCGGTGAGCGACCGATGAGGGACCGGTGAGCCAGCGCCTGGCGACCAAGGTCGGGCTCATCCCGGCCACTGAACGCGCGGCCGATGCCCGCGACCTCGTCCGGGTCAACGAGCCAACGGTCGGTGCCCCGGTCCGGACCAAGGGCAGCCTGTACCTGGTGGCGCAACTGACAAACGCCGGGACGAACACCGTACGGGCCGCCCGCCAGGCGCTGGAGGCCATCGAGCACGACTATTACTACGACCTGTCCGCCGGACCGCTCGACACCCTTGCCCGCGCCCTGGCCCAGGCCAACCGACGGCTGTTCCACGCTCGCGGCCGGGCGGGCCTCAACCGCGGCGCGCAGATCAGCATCGTGGCCGCCGCCATCCGCGGCTCCGAGCTCCACGTCGCCAAGATCGGACCGGCGGGGGCGGTGATCGTCCGCGGCGACCGGATCTACGAGCTGCCGCCACCCCACGCCGCCGAGGACGACCCGGACTCTCCTCGCCGTGTTGCCGATTCGCTCGGGGAGGCGCTGGAGATCGAGCCGGTGACGTGGTCAGGCGAGCTGGGCCACGGTGACCGCCTGGCGCTTGTCAGCCGCAACCTGGCAGAGGTGGTCGGAGCCGAGGACACGCGGGAGACGCTTCTCCAGCTGCGCCCCGGCCCCGCCGCCCGCCAGCTGCACGAGCTGTTCCGCGAGCGGGGCGGCAGTGGCTCGGATGGTCTGCTCACCGTCGAGCTGAACGCCATCGCGCTCACGGCCACCACTCACCGCCTCGAGCCCGTGCGCCCGGCTGACCCCCTGGCCGGTCTGCCGGATCGCAGCCCGGTGCCAGGCGCCGACGCGGTCGGCGGAGCGCTGCGACGGGCCGACCGTGCGGTGGAC
Organism: uncultured Chloroflexia bacterium; assembly: GCA_963838125.1. Classification (GTDB taxonomy): domain Bacteria; phylum Chloroflexota; class Limnocylindria; order QHBO01; family QHBO01; genus DASTEQ01. The sequence goes on along the minus strand of CAWIPT010000004.1, from coordinate 302,284 downwards.
CACGCCCAAGTCTCGGGTCGGCAGCTCACTGGACCTGTGGATCGGGAGGCTGCTCACCTACATGCCGCGCCGCCGGGTGGACTACCCGCGGCGGGTCGTTCCCACCGCGGCCATCGACGCTCGACGGCGCCGGCGAATCGGGGCACTGGGCATGCTGGCCCTGGCCGCGCTGCTGGCGGTGGGCGTGACGGTGGCCAGCTACCCATCGGTCGACCCAACCCAGGCCATCCCCCGCCTGACCATCGCCCGCGACGCAATTGCCGAGGCAGAGGGGCTCATCGACGAGGTCGAGGACCGGATTGACGGGCTGGACCTCGTCGAGCGCGACCCGGAACGGGCGAAGGACCTGCTGGCCGATGCCGAGCGAGCGCTGAACCGGGCCGAGGGCGCCGGTGTCCCGGCACTCGCGCTCGAGCCGTTGCGCATCCGCCTCGACGGCCGCCTGGACGCGACATACGCCGTGACCCGCATCCGCGAGCTGGCGACGGTCGTGGACCTGGCGACGGCGTTCAGCGGGGTCGATCCCGAGCGGATGGTGGCCGCAAGTGACGGGTCGCTGTGGATCCTCGAGACCGGCCGCGGCCGGATCCTTCGCGTCGACCCGCTGACGGGATCGGCCGAGGCGGTGTATCGCGCCGGGCAGCAGCTCGACGGGGGCGTGGCCGGCGACCCGTGGCTGATCGCCACGGCGGCCACCGACGTGGTGGTCGTCGACCACGAGCGCCAGGCGTGGCGGGCGGACCTGACCGAACGGGTCATGCGCCGCATGCCGCTGGCCGGGATCGAGACCCTGGACCCGGGGACCTCGCTGCTGACCGCCCTCCAGCATCGGCCCCCGCTCGAGATCTTCAACCTGTACGCGGTCGACGGCGCGAGCGGTGCGGTGTGGAAGTGGACCCCGCCGGTCGTCATCCCGGTCACCTTCCCGGACCCACCCGAGCCGTTCCTGACCAGCGAGCCGGACCTCGATCCGGCCGCCGCCCGCGACCTGCGGGCCGACGCGAACCTGTGGTTCCTGCACCGCGCGACGGTCACCCGGGTGAACTTCGGGACGCCGGTCCCCCAGTCGGACTTCTCGCTCGATCGCCCGCCCGATGGCGCGGTGCGGAACGGGCTCGACTACACGTTGTTCGACGCGGCGACCGTGATCGACCGCGACCAGTTCTTCGTCTACGACGGGGCCAACGCGCGGATCATCGGCTTCCAGCGCGCGGACGGGGCCTTTGTCCGCCAGTGGCTGGCCCCGCGGGCCGGCGACGCCACCGGGCTGCTGGACGAGGTGCTCGGCCTGGAGGTCCAGTCCGTGGCGGACGGTCCGCCGATCGCGTACCTGCTCCTGCCGGACCGCGTGGTCCGCGTCGTCTTGGAGTAGCAGACACTAGAATCGGGCCGTGACCCAGCTCATCGAGATGGTCGTCGAAAGCGTTCGCGTGCACGTCCTGAGCAGCCAGCACGTGGTGATCCTCAAGGAGACCGAGCGGGACAGATACCTGCCCATCTGGATCGGACCGTCGGAGGCGAACGCCATCGCCATGCGGCTCCAGGGCATCAGCGCCGAGCGGCCGCTGACCCACGACCTGTTGGTGAGCGTGCTGGGCGCGGTCCACGGGAACCTGAGCCGGATCGTGGTCACCCACGTCAGCGACGGGACGTTCCACGCCCGCCTGTACCTGGAGACGGCCGAGGGTGGCGAGACCGAGATCGACTCGCGGACGTCGGACGCCATCGCGGTCGCCATCCGCACCGGGTCCACCATCTACGTCGACGAGCGGGTCCTGGACGAAGCCGGCGTCGAGCCCGAGTCGAACGGGGAGCTGGGCGAGGATGACGAGAAGCTGGCCGTGTTCCGTGACTTCGTGAACTCGCTCGACGTCGACCTGGGTCCGGCGGAGGGTCGCCCTCCGAGCGAGTAGCCCCTAGCTCGGCGGGGGGCTCGACAGCGTCCGCTCCCGATCGGTCCACAGCTTCCAGCGCAGCTTGAAGATGTCGCGGAAGGTTCGGAGGATCTTGCGGAAGCTGGCGCCGGTGTTCTCGCCCGCGGTCCGCGGGTAGTGGGTGACGCCCACCTGGTCCATCTTCACGCCCCGCGCGTTCAGCTTGATCAGCAGCTCGGCGGAGAGGAACGGGCTCTCGGCGTCGAGCCGCAGGCCATCGAACACCTCCCGGCGGAAGACCTTCATCGCGCAGTCGATGTCGCGCACCCGCAGCCCGAACAGGATCGAGACGATGGCGTTGTAGGTCTTGGCAATGATCAGCCGATGGAACGGGTCCCGGCGCTTGATCCGCCAACCGATGACCGCATCCACCGGGCGTGATCGGTCCGCCAGGCGGTCCAGCAGCCGCTGCATCTCGGCCAGGTCGAACTGGAGGTCGCCGTCGGAAAACGAGATCAGCTCGCCTCGCGCGTTGACGAAGCCGGCCTTCAGCGCTCCGCCATAGCCGCGGTTTGGCTGGTGGAAGACCCGAACTCTCGGGTCGGCGGCTGCCAGCTCGTCCGCGAGCCTTGGCGTGGCATCGGTCGAGCCGTCGTCGATGGCCAGGACCTCGATCGAGCTCACCAGGGGGCCGATGTCCTCGATCGCCCGGGTGACCGTCCGCTCGATGTTCGCTTCTTCGTTGTAGGCCGGGAAGAAGAAGGTGAGGGCGGGCCGGGGGGCCGTCGGACCGGTCACGGGGCCCACGATATACTCACCGCCGCCTTGCCGAGCGCCAGCCGCAGACGAATCCTCGATCCGTTCGGCACGCTTCTGCTCCTCCTGCTCCTGGGCCTTGCCCTCCGGCTGTTCGTCGCCTTCGTCCTGCTGCCGCAGTCCGGGCTGCGCAACGACATGTCGTCGTTTGCGGCCTGGGCGCTGCGGATGGCCGACCTGGGGCCCGGCGGATTCTACGAGGCGGGCGTCTTCGCGGACTACCCGCCGGCGTACATGTACGTCCTGTGGCTGCTGGGCGAGGTCTCGCGCTTCTTCGAGCCGATCCTCGGAGGCGCCTCGCCCATCCGGCCCCTGATCAAGGTGCCGGGCATGGTGGCCGACATGGGCGTGGCGACGCTCATCTACCTCGTCGGCGTCCGCTTCCTGGGCGAGCACCCGTCCACCCGCTGGCTCGGCTCCGGCGCCCGCATCGGTCTCATCGGGGCCGCGGTGTACCTGTTCAACCCCGGCACCGTGTTCAACTCCGCGGTCTGGGGCCAGATGGACTCCGTCGGGCGCGTTCGTCCTGCTGGCCGGCATCTACTGCCTGGGACGGGGCTGGACCGAGGCCGCCGGCGCAGCCGCGGTGCTGGCCGTCCTCATCAAGTTCCAGCTCGGCTGGCTCATCCCGATCGTGCTGGTGGTGGGGCTCAAGCGCCACCTGTTCGGACGCTCATCGGTGCCCGAGCTGGCGTCGCAGACCGGACCCGGTCCGGGTCCTGAGCTCGCTGGCGGTCAGCTTCGGCGCGGCGATGCTCCTCGCTCTTCCCGTTCGGCATGACCCTGCTGCCCACCGGCGACCCGACGACCAGCATCGTCGACAAGTTCCGGGCCGCCGCCGACACCTACCAGGGCCTGTCCATCAACGCCCTGAACTTCTGGCGCAACCCGTGGACCGGGATCTGGGACGTCCAGCAATGGGGGAGCGACCAGACGGTGGTCGGCACCTTCGGCGGGGTGACCGTCACCCTGGCCATGGTCGGGATCGCGCTGTTCGCGGTCGCGTTCGGTGGCGGCGCTGGTCGCGGTCGCGCGGCGCGACGACATGACCGGGCTCCTCCTGGGCTCGCTGACCATGGCCGTGGCGTTCTTCGGGCTGCCGACCCGCGTCCACGAGCGCTACCTGTTCCCCGCCCTCGCCATCGCCGCCCCGCTGGTCGGGACCGCCGTCCGCTGGGCGGTGGCCTACGTGGCCCTGTCCGCGCTGTTCTTCCTGAACATCTACTGGGTCTACTCCGCGGACTGGTCGTGGCAGGGCGACCCGCCGCTCAACCCCGGGCTGGGCGGCGTGCCGCTCCTCCGCGACCCGCTCCTGGCGGCGACCGTCTTCAGCCAGTGGGGCGTGTACCTCGTGTCGCTCGGCTCGCTCGCGCTCGTGGGCTGGGTGGCCTGGCAGGCGGTGAAGCCGCTGTGGCAGACCTCCGGCGGAACCGCCGAGCCCGAACCCCGAGATCGCCGAGGCCGCCGCGGCCGCCACCGCCGTCCGGGCCGCCCGCGGACGCGCCGGCTGGCGCTGGCTGCGCCAGGACCCGGTCCCGGAGTCCGAGCGTGACCCACCCCGCCGGCTCGACCGGATGGATCTCCTGCTGGTGGTCGGGATCGTGCTCCTCGCGCTCGTCCTCCGCCTGTGGCGGCTGGACCTGCCCCGCTCGATGATCTTCGACGAGGTCTACCACGCGCGCACCGCGGCCGACTTCCTGTCCGACTGGCGCTGGGGCTGGAACCGCGATCCCTACGAGTGGACCCACCCCATGCTGGCCAAGTACCTCATCGCGGCCGGAATCGAGGTGGCGAATCCGAACCAGGTGAGCGGGGAGATCGCACTCGACGCGCCAGCCACCAGCCTGGCGGTGGCGCCGCAGCGGACGTACCTGGGCTGGCCGGCGTCCATCGTGTTCACCTCGGACGGCAGCGCCCGGATCGAGGCCCGCGACGCGACGTCGGGGGCGGTGGTGACCGCGTGGGACGCGCCGGACGAGGTGGCCAGCCTGGCCTTCGATCCCGGCGCCAACCGGCTGCTGGTCGGGATGGCGGCCACCGGCACGATCGCGACCTTCGACCTCACCGCGTTCCTCAGCCAGCAGGGCGAGCGGGCTCCGCCTCCGCCATCGGTGGGCATTGAGACGGCCATGGACGGCGTCCTCCAGATCGTGGTGCCCGTGACCGAGGCGGTGATCGCCATCCGCGGGCCCGACGAGGTGGCCGTCCTCGAGGCGGTGACCGGCGCCGAGCTGTCCCGGCGCGCGATCACCGTGGACGCGATCTCGTACGTGGCGGCGGTCGGCGGCGACGACCCGGTCACCGCCCGGCTCATCGTCCTCGACGAGGACGGCGCGGTCCGGACGCTCGAGGGGCCGAACCTCACCAGCGAGTCCAGCCAGACGCCACCCTCCGACCCGCTCGGAACGCTCATGACCAGCGGCCGGGGCACGGACCAGCTGACCTGGGTCCCGGTCGGGCCACTGCCCGCCACCGACGAGCATCCGGCCACCACCGGCGGTATCACCATCCTCCGCGGCGGGACGATCATCCCCGAGGACACCGTTCCGCTCCCCGGCTCCGCCCGAGCCATGGGCTGGGATCCGGTCGCCAACCTGGTCTACATCGCGGGCGACGACGCGGTATGGGTCATCGAGCCGCACGGGGACGGCCGCTCGGGGTACGGGGTCTACGACGAGGTCGGCATCGGCGGCGAGCCGCTGGTCATGGGCTTCGACGTCTCGGACACCTCCCAGACCGATGACCACGGCCAGCTCATCGTCGCCACCGCGGCCGGCGGCGATGGGGCGCTGGTCCGGATCGACATCGCCGACAACGCCTTCGCCTGGCGGTTCGCGGCCACCATCTTCGGCGCGCTGCTGGCGGGGCTCGTCTATCTCCTCGGCGCCATGCTGTTCCGCCGCCGTTCCATCGCCATCCTGGCCGGGGTGTTCGTGGCCATCGACCTCATGAGCTTTGCCATGAGCCGGATCGCGATGAACGACATCTTCGTCGCGCTGTTCATCGTCGCCGGGTACCTGTTGTTCTGGCCCATCTGGGGCGGTCGATGGCTGCGCAGCGCGTGGTGGGTCCTGCCCCTGGTCGGGGTCATGATCGGGCTGGCCGCCGCCTCGAAGTGGGTGGGCTGGTACGCGCTCATCGGCCTGTGGTTCCTCGTCCTCCTCCGATCGCAGCTCGGCCGATTCCTCGTCATCGGGGCGGTGGGTTTCGCGGCGGTCGCGATCGGGATCCCCGGCCCGTGGCCGTTCATGCTCATCTCGTTCGGGATCCTGGCCCTGGCCCTTGCCGTGTCGTGGGTGAAACCGGTCCGGCTGGAGTCGGCGGAGCTATGGGCCGTGCCGGCCACCGCGCTGGTGGTGGGCGCCATCGGTCTGGCCTTCGTGACCGGCTACCTGACCCTCGACTGCGGGGAGGCTGGCTGTCGAGAGCCCGGGGGCCTGATCGAGCTCGGCTTCGGCGTCCTGTTCCGGGGGATCGAGGCGTGGTGGCCAGCCGCCGTGGCGCTCGGCATCACCGCCGTCCTCCTGGTGATGCGGGCCATCCGCAGCCTGCGCCGGCCGGCATCGGATGCCCGCTGGTGGTCACCGTCGGAGATGGCGGGCTTCGCCTGGCCGTGGATCTTCGTCTGCCTGGTGGTCGTGCCGGTGGCGGTATACGTGGCGACCTACATCCCATGGCTCAACATCGGCCACACGGTGGCCATCCCGAACAGCGGGGTGGGCTACGGGTGGTCGCTGGACGAGCTGCACGCCCAGATGTTCGGCTACCACTTCGGGCTCCAGGCCGGGCATGCCGCGTCCTCGCCGTGGTGGAGCTGGCCGCTCGACCTCAAGCCGGTGTGGTTCTACAGCCACTCGTTCGATTTCGACCGGATCGCGGTCACGTATAACGGCGGCAACCCCGCCCTGTTCTGGGCCAGCGTCCCGGCGGTCGCGGCCGCCGTGCTCCTGTCGTGGCGCCGCCGGTCGTGGGCATTGCTGCTGATTGCCGCCGCATTCGCCTTCCAGTTCCTGCCCTGGGCCCGCGTCGAGCGCGCCACGTTCCAGTACCACTACCTGACCGCCGTGCTGTTCGGGTTCGTGGCCGTGGCCTACGTCCTGGACGAGGTGCTTCGCGACCGATACCTGCGCGACTACGGCATCGCGTTCCTGGTCGCGGTGGCCATCACCGGGCTGCTCATCCTCCCGCTGAACTCGGCCCTGGCCATGCCCGACTGGTACATCAACGCCGCCCGTGCCCTCCCGCCGTGGAACTACGCCTTCCAGTTCCCGGCCCCGCCCCAGGGGGAGCGGCCGCCGCTGTTCAGCGACAACCCGCTCATCCTGGCACTGGCGACGTTCGTGTCGCTGGCGGCGGTGTCGTTCGCTTCGTTCGGCCGGGACATGCTCGAGGGACGGCTCCCCGAGCGCTTCGACGCCTCAGCCGCCGCGGCGGAGGGCGGCGACCAGGATGATCACGCCGATGACGACCAGGCCGATGGGCCACAGCAGCCCGAAGTTGAGCCAGGGCAGGAACTGCTGGGCAAGGAACCAGCCGCCGATCAGGATCAGGATCACCCCGAAGATGACGTGGGGCCCCGGCCCCCCCGAGACCTCGACTGACCTCGACCACGCTGAGCTAGCTGCCGCCGGCACGACGGCGGTCTCATCGGTTGGTGACGGGGCCTCGCCTTCGGCCACCGGCTCTGCTGCTGTCGCGGCGCTCGCGACAGGCGGCGTCCAGGGTTCCTCCGGCACGACGGCCCACATGACCAGGTACACGAGCAGGAACGCGCCGCCGGTGAAGATGGCCAGCAGCAGCCACAGCACCCGCGAGATGGACGGGTCGATGTCGAAATAGGTGGCGGTCCCGGCCGCCACGCCGCCGATCTTGCGGTCCGACACGGACCGATACAGACGCCGGTTCACGAGCAGCCTCCTTCAGGATTCAGGGTGAATGAGGCCGCGTTTCCGCTGAACGTGATGTCGACCTGGTTCTCGGCCGCGTCATAGTTCGGCGTCCGCCACACGTCGCCGTCTTGCGTCAGTCCCGCCTCCTCCAGGTTGTGGCCGGTCGCCACGTTCTCGCTGACGGTGATCTGCAGGCCAAGCTCGTCCGGCGCGCACAGGTCGAAGGAGCCGGCGTTCGCGCTGAGCGCGGCGTCACCGATCTGGGTGGTGGCATCCAGCAGAAGACGTAGAGAGCCCGCATTGAGCGTGGAGTCGAGCGTGCCTGCCTCCGCGTCGGACAGGTCGACGTGGATCGAGACCGCGTTGCCATCCACGACCAGCGAGCCCCATTGCCCACCACTGAAGTCCAGCGTCGCGTCGCCGGCGTTCAGGCGGCTCGTCACGCTGGTGCCTGCCTCGGCCGGCACGGTCACGCCGACGTGGAGCCGATGCTCGGACTCGAAGCCGATGTCCTCGGCCGTCCGGACGCTGAGCGACCCCTCATCGTCTGCGACCTCCAGGATGCCCGCTGCCTGTTCATCGGCTTCGACCGTCCATTGATCTCCGGATTCGCCGACGACCTCAAGGGTCGCGCAGCTGAGCTCTACCTCGACGTTGCCAGCGCCGTCGAACGAGCCGTCCTGGAAGGCAATCAGCGGCGGTGGATCATCGCTGCCGCAGCTGGTCGGGAGGCTGGCCGCCCCTCCAATGAACCCGCCGATCAGGACGCCGACCAGCACCCCGGCGAGGGCGGTGGCAATCACACCGAGCGTGCCCGAAAAGACGATCGCGACCCCGGCGCCGATGAGGATCAGCGGCCACCAGTCCACCGCCTGACCGACCAGGTCCTCGGTCAGGAGGCCCTGCTGCAGCGCGAGCACGACGATGCCGGCGGTGATCAGCGCAAGCCCCCAGAACACCGCGCCCCGCGAAACCGGTCTCATGTGATCCCTCCGATGGTGGACCCATTCTGGCACTGCCCCCCGCGGGGTCCAATGCCATTCGGCCCATCGAACGAAGGTCCTGTCGCCGTTTTGATTGACACGGGCGGACGCGCGCCCGTAGACTCCGCGGGCGTTCCAGCGCCGGGTGTAGCCGCCACCCGCCACCATTCCCGTTGTCGAACGAGGAGACGTGTCTTCATGACCCGAATCGTCAGCTCCCCGCCAAACGATGGGAGATCTATGCCCACGACCAGCTGATTCCGGCGGGCAACCGCCGAACCAGACCCCAGCCGTGGGACCGATCCGGACCACGGCCTTTTTGTTGCCCCGGTCCGCATCGGTCAACCAGAGACATCGGTCCAGAAGACGGGAACCGAGATGCAGACCGGACTCGAATCACAGGCGAAGACAGTGACCGACGAGCGCCCCGCCGCAGCGGCGGAGGAGCCGCGGGCGGACGCGCCCCAGGTGGCGCAGCCCGAGGTCGCGGTGTCGCAGCCTGCCCCGGTGGTGGCCCTGCTTGCCGAGCACGTCACCAAGCGGTTCCACGTGGGGCGCAAGAAGCGGCCGGTCCTGGCCATCAACGACGTCTCGCTCCGAATCGAGCGCGGCGAGATCTACGGGGTGCTGGGCGCGAACGGGAGCGGGAAGTCGACCCTGATTCGGCTGTTCTCGACCCTGCTGACCCTGGACACCGGGCGCGTCGAGGTCTTCGGCAAGGACATCGAGCGCGACGAGATGGCCGTCAAGCGGATGATCAACCGGGTCAGCGTGGACGCCGCGTTCTTCAAGAAGCTGAGCCCCTACGAAAACCTGGCCTACGCCGCCCGCCTGTACGGGATGGAAGCCCGTGCGGCGAAGGCTGAGGCCATCCGGATCCTGGCCCGCCTCGGCATCGCGGAGAAGCGGCTGGGACGGCCGGTAGAGCAGCTGAGCCGCGGCATGCAGCAGAAGGTGGCGATCGCCCGTGCGCTGCTGACCAGCCCCATCCTGCTGCTCATGGACGAGCCCACGACCGGCCTGGACCCGCGCTCCAAGCTCGAGGTCCAGAGCTTCGTCGAGCAGCTGCGCGACACCCACGACGCGACCATCGTCCTGACCACCCACGACATGGACGAGGCCGAGCGCCTCTGCCAGCGAATCGGGATCCTGAACGACGGCCGGATCGTGGCCGAGGACACGCCCGATCGGCTCAAGGCCCTGGTGGCCACCGACCACGGGCAAGAACCAACCATGCACAACGTGTTCATGACCTTCACCGGGCGATCACTCGACGACGACCTCGAGGACGAGAGCGCCGAGGACGAGGAGGACTAGACCGATGGCCATGCTGACGCGCGACCTGAGGGCATCGATGGCCTTCGTCGAGCGCAACTTCAACCTGACCAAGCGCTATTGGGGCTGGGAAGTCGCCTGGCTCGTCTACTCGGTGGCGGGCGCCCTGGCGGTGACCCTGATCGGGGAGAGCCTGGGCGACGAGCGCCTGATCCTCGTCCTGGTCATCGGCACCATCTTCTGGAGCTACCTGGCCATCGTCTTCGAGTTCATCGCCGAAGCGGTCCAGTGGGAGCGCTGGGAGGGAACCCTGGAGTACACCTTCATGGCGCCCATCCGGCGTTACGCCCAGCTGCTCGGCGCCGCCTTCTACGCGGTCATCTTCGGACTGGTCCACACCGTGTTCGTCCTGCTCGCGCTGGCTTTGTTCTTCGAGCTGGACTTGACGCAGGCGAACTGGGCGACGGTGATCGTGTTCACCCTGCTGGGCACCGTCAGCTTCATCGGGATCGGGATCGCCGCGTCCGTCCTGCCCCTGATGTACGTCGAGCGGGGGGCGCAGATGGTGTTCGTCCTGCAGTCCGTGCTCCTGCTCGTCAGCGGCGTGTACTACAGCATCGAGGTCCTGCCCGAATGGATGCAGTTCATCAGCCAGTTCTCGCCGGCGACCTACGTCCTGGATGGCGTGCGGCAGGGGCTGATCGACGGCGTCGGGATCGACCAGCTCATCCACGACATCTGGCCGCTGCTGATCATGGCGATGGTGTTCATCCCCCTGGGCCTGTGGGCCTTTGGGCGAGCCGAGCGCTACGCCAAGCGGACCGGTAGGCTGAAGCGGGTGGGCTGACCGATGACCGATGTGAGCGTGACGACCGAGACCGGGCTCCAGATCCGGCTGCGCCCGTTCGCGGGTGAGGCCGACATCCCGGCGATGACCCGCATCACGAACGACGCCATCGAGGCGGACAAGGTCCAGGAGCGGATCACGGAGCAGCAGATGGGCATCGATCTGCGTCCCGAGGAGAAGTTCGATCCCGCCACCGATCTGCGGGTGGCGGAGGTGGACGGCACCATGGTCGGCTTCTGCAAGGTCGAGTGGATCGACACCAACGACGGCCTGCGGGAGTACCGCTCGTGGTGCGAGGTGGATCCCGTCTGGCGGCGCCGGCGGGTGGGGACCACCCTGCTCGCCTTCGCCATGGACAGGATCCGTGAGCTGGCCGCCAGCCACGACCTCGACCGGCCGCGGGTGGCCGGGGCATGGGTGGCGGACACGGACGCCGGTAGCCATGCCCTGCTGAAGGCCAATGGCTACCAGCCGGCGCGGTGGTTCTTTCACATGAAGCGCAACCTCGCCGACCCGATCGAGGTTCCGCCGCTGCCGGAGGGGATCGAGGTTCGTCCGGTGACCCGTGATGACGCGCACAGGGTGTTCGTCGCAGACAACGAGGCCTTCATCGATCATTGGGGTGGGACCGATGCCTCCGACGCGGCATTCCAGAAGTGGATCGATGACGCGGACTTCGACCCGTCGCTCCACGTCGTTGCCTTCGACGGCGACGAGATCGCGGGGGCGAGCATCAACGCCATCTACCCCGAGGCCAACGCCAAGCAGGGCGTCCTCCACGGCTGGCTGGACTCGGTGTTCACCCGCCGGCCGTGGCGCGGCCGCGGCCTGGCCCGCGCCCTGGTCGCGCGCAGCCTGGTCGTCATCCGGGACCGAGGCATGACCGAGGGCATCCTGGGCGTGGACGCGGACAACGAGACTGGAGCGCTGGGGGTCTACACCGACAACGGGTTCTACGTCACCGAGCGGTTTACGGCCTATCGGCGGCCCTTCGAGGTGGACCGATGACGATGTCCGTCGTGCGGGTCGACGTGCCGGAGGCGCCAGCCATCCCCGGGCTCAGCTTCCGACGGATGCGCCTGCCCGACGACCTGGAGGCGATTGCCGCGTTGTTCAACGCGGCCAACGTCACCGACGGGGTCGAGGACCGGAACGACGTCGAAGGCCTGGCCCAGTGGTTCGCCCACGCGTCCACCTGGAATCCGCTCGAGGACATCGTGCTGGCCGAGGTGGATGACCAGCTGGTGGGCTACGGCAAGGTCCACTGGGTGGACGACACCGATGGCGGCCGCAACTACGCGAGCTGGGGCTGCGTACACCCGGCCTGGCGGCGGCGGGGCCTGGGCCGCGCGCTGCACCGCGCCAACGTGCGGCGGCTGCGCGAGATCGCGGCGGGCCAGCAGGTTCCCGAGGGCACGCCGCGCCGGCTGGACAGCTGGGCGATGGAGAAGCAGGCCGGGGCGCGAGCGCTGCTCGAGTCCGAGGGGTTCACCGTGGCCCGCTACTTCTTCGAGATGCTTCGTCCCACCCTGGACGACGTACAGGAGTTCCCGTTGCCCGAAGGTCTGGATGTCCGGCCCGTGCGGCCTGAGGACTACCGCGAGATCTGGGCCGCCGATCTCGAGGCCTTCGCCGACCATTGGGGTGGGCAGGACCTCTCGGAGGAAACCTTCCAGCGCTTCTTCAGCGGCCCCGACTTCGAGCCGGATCTGTGGCGCGTGGCATGGGAGGGCGATGAGGTGGCCGGCCAGTGCAACAACATGATCATGCGCGAGCTGAACGAGCAGACCGGTACGCGTCGCGGTCTCCTGGCCGGCGTGTCCGTTCGGCGCCCCTGGCGCGGGCGGGGCCTGGCTCGAGCGCTGGTGTTCCAGAGCCTGGTGGCGTTCCGCGACCGCGGCATGACCGATGCCCTCCTGGGCGTGGACGCCGACAATCCGACGGGCGCCCTGGGCGTGTACGAGGCCAATGGCTTCGTCGTCCACGAGCGGGAATTCGCGTACCGCAAGCCCTTCGACGCCTAGCGCCGCGAGCGGCCGCGAGGCGGCCGCATCGGTCAGTTCAGGTTCGGGCGAGAACCTGGTCCCGGACCTCGTGGTAGTACGCGACGACCTGCTGGGTGACCCGCTCCCACGAGTAGTCTGCCGCTTTGGCCCGGCCGGCTTCGCCCATCCGGTTCCGCAGCTCGGGGTCGCGCGCCAGCTGGTAGAGGGCCGCCGCGAGCGCCCGCGGGTTGCGCGGCTCGACGAGGTAGCCCTCGACGTCGCGTGAGACCACGTTCTTGTAGCCATGGATGTCGGACGCCACGATCGGCAGTCCGGCGGCCATGGCCTCCAACAGCACAATTCCAAAGCTTTCCTGGCCGGTGGAGGGGGCGCAGAAGACGTCGGCGCTGGCGAAGTAGCGGAGCTTGGCCTCGAGCGGCACGTGGCCCACGAACTCGACGTCGCGGATGCGACGGGTGGCCACGTAGCGGCGGTACTCGCGCAGGCGCGGGCCGGCGCCGACCACGATAAGGCGGGCGTCGACGTGCCGCTTCCGCAGCCGGTGGTAGCCGCGCAAGAGGTACGACAGGCCCTTGCGGTCCTCCAGCCGGCCGACGAACAGGATGTTCAGCGTCCCGTCACGCAGCTCGTCGAATGGCTGGGCGTTGGCGAACGGCTCGATCTCGACCCCGTTGGGGATGATCCGGTAGTCGTACGGGAAATAGCGACCGATGAAGTGGCGCGCGGCGCCGCTGACCGCAATCCGGCCGTGGAGCCGCCCGGTCAGGCCCGCGGCGGCCCGCCGACCGAGCCAGTACGACGGGGAGAAGCCACCGAACGCGTGGAACGTGGCGATGTTCACGGTCTCCGACGCGCCCGAGCACGACCGGGCCCAGGAACGGCACGAACGGCTCGTGGAAATGGAGGATGTCGAACCGATGCGCCGCGAGCAGGTCATCGACCCGCGGCCGCAGCCGCCAGCCGACCGTCAGCCGACCGACGCTCCCGTTGCTGGGCACCGCCCAGCCGGTGCCCACCCGGATGACGTGGCCCTCGCTGTCGCGCTCCTTGCCGTACTTGGGGGTGATGATCCACGCGTCGTGGCCGAGGGAGCGCAGCTCGTCGTACGTGTGCCGGACGTGCTCGTTGACACCGCCCGGGTGGGGGAACCCGTACGGGCTGACGATGCCGATCTTCAGCGGGGGGCGCGGCGCGGCTGGGATGGACGGTTCCTCGCGAGCGTCGAGGCTGGCGGCCTCGGGGGCCTCAATCACGGTCTATCGCCACTCTCCGGACGGGCGGAGAGTATGCCGCAGCTTTTGGGCCTTGGCCACCAGTTGGCGGCCGTAGACCGCCACGTTGTGGCCCGTGCTCCAATGCGCCCCGGCCGGCTCCACGTCGCCCGCGGCGAGGGCCGAGCGGAACTCGGCCGCCGTGCTGCCCGGGAACCAGGTCCACGCGCTGGCCACCGTCTCGAGCACGTGAGCGTCGGAGTTGCCCAGGCCCGGCAGCCGCAGCTCCCGCGCGTTCAGCTCGGCCAGGGCCCGGTGGCGGAGCCGCCCGCCGAGGCTGGGGTTGATGAGCTCCACCGCGTCGAGGTGGCGCTCCGGTCGGGGATCGGCCTGGAGCCGGCGCAGGCTGCCGCTGCCCAGCGACAGGAACACGCCGAGGGGGTGGGCGGCCACCGCGAGGCCGCCCTGGGCGTGGATGCGCTCCACGGTCTCGGCCACCGAGCGGAAGGCGGGGATGGGCTCGTGCAGGAACAGGCCGACGACGTGGCCGCTGCGGGTGGTGACCTCCTCGCCCACCACCAGCTCGAAGTGGTAGTCGCCCGCGGCGTGGAGCTCGGCCGCGCGCAGCGGCGCCATCGATCCGGTCGTGGTCGGTGATGGCCACCAGGTCGAGGTCCGTCCGGTCGCTCGATCCAATCCAGGAGATCGGCCAGCCGGGCGGTGCCATCGGAGTACAGGGTGTGGAGATGGAGATCGGCCTTGCCGCGCGCGCCGCCGCGGGGAGCGGATCCTCGGGAGCGGTCGGTCCGTCATCGGTTCACCGTCTCGGGGGTCAGGTCGTCCCAGACCGGCTGGAAGGCGCCCCACCACTGCTCGGGAGCCTCCGCAATGCGCACTTCGAGCATGTCCGTGATGCGCCGGGTGAGGGTCGCGAGATCGGCACGCCGGTCGCCGGTGGGCGTCCACTCGACCCGCTCGATGCGCCCCGCGAAGCGCCCGGGCGAGGTCCGGCGGATGCTGCCCACGACCACCGGGGACCTGGTCAGCACGGCCAGGGTCGCCGGCGCCGATGGCAGCCTGGCCGGATGCCCGAAGAAGTCGACGGTGAGCGTGGGGCTGCCGACGTCGCGATCGGCGGCAATGGCCACCAGCTCATGGTTGCGCAGCGCATCACGGACGCGCCGGGCCGCCTGCGGCGATGTCACGAGCTCGCCGCCCGCGCTCTTCGCCCCGCGCCTCGAGCTGAGGTAGTCGAACAGGGCCGGCGGCTCGATGCGCTCGATGGGGGCCACCCAGCGCAGGCCCTGGGACTTCATCCACAGGGCAGCGGGCTCGAAGTTCCCGAAGTGGGGGGAGACCGCGATGACTCCGCTCTCGCGCATCAGGGCCGCGAGTCCCGCCTCGTCACGCCATTCGAGGAACTCCCCGAGGTTGCGATCGCGGGCGCG
Source organism: uncultured Chloroflexia bacterium (assembly GCA_963838125.1). Taxonomy (GTDB): domain Bacteria; phylum Chloroflexota; class Limnocylindria; order QHBO01; family QHBO01; genus DASTEQ01. The sequence continues at coordinate 286,935 of CAWIPT010000004.1, read as the reverse complement.
CGGCAGGCGGACGACCTCGAGGTAGTAGCGGGCGTGGGCCACGAACGCGGCTCGCACCTGGCGCCGGAGCGCGGCACCGCGGAGCGGACGGCCGGTGGCCTCCGCCACGCGGGCCAGGTTGGCGGCCACCAGCCGCCGGCGGGCCGGGGCGAATCGGTACCACGCCTCGCCCAGCAGGTCGGCAACGCCGTAGGCCACCGACTCGGGGAGATTGCCGGCCACGGCATCGCCGAGCTCGAGCAGGCCTCGAAGGAGCACGCTGCTGGGGCCGCTGACCGGCGGCCTCATCGGGGAGCGGCCGACCAGTCCTCGCCCGCGCGTGCTCGCTCGAGGGCGGCCTTCGCCGCCGCCCGGTCGGCATCGGTCTGTGGCCAGACCGGACGGAACATGTACCACTGGCCCGGATCGGCGGCGATGACCTGGCCCAGGGCGTCGGCCAGGGCCTGGGTGGCCCGATAGACCTCCGCCGGCTCGGTGCTGGTGGCCCGGATGACTGGGTAGCCCCAGGCCTCGAGCCGGTCGTCGGGTGTCCGCCGTGCGCCGATGGGCAGGATGGCGGCCCCGGTCCGGGCAGAGAGGAGAGCGGGACCGGCGGGCAGGGTGGTCGGTGCCCCGAGGAACTCGACCGGCACGTCGCCGGGTCGATACGGGCCGTCGCACAGGAGCACGAGGTTGCCGCCGTCCTGGAGGACCTTGTACAGCCGGCGCAGGTTTCGCCAGCCAATCACATCCACCCCGAGCGCGCCGCGAATCTCGGCCAGGTGGTCGTACAGCCGGCCGTAGGTCGTGTCGTCGCCGATCACGCTCAGCTTCTCCCCTTCGACCATCATGGCCGGGGCGAGCATGTCCAGTGCCCCGACGTGCACGCCGCAGATGAGCACTCCCTTGCCCTTCGTGCCGCGCGCCGCGGCCAGGTCCTCCCAGCCCACGAACGTGACCTGCTGGCGAGCCTCCGCCGGGTCAAGGACCGGGAGGCGCATGACCTCGACCAGGTACCGCCCGAAGTTCTGGAACGCCCGCCGCGCGGCCCGCGCGACCCGTGGATCCGTGGCGGGCAAGCCCATGGCCTGCGCCATGTTGCCCCGGATCACGGCCCCCTTCGCGCCGGACAGGTCGTAGGCGCCATTGCTGACCGCCACCGCGCCGGGCACGACGACCCCGCGCGGCAGCGTGCTCAGCACCCGCTCCGCGGCAAGGTATCCCCAGTAGGCGAGGCGCTCACGGCCTCGCTCGCCCTGGCGAGCGGAGTGCTGCCGCGGAGAGCCGGTCACCGTCCGCTGGACTGCCACCGTTGGCAGCCTAACGGCGCGCGAACGCCTTTGCCTTGGCCGCGCGCCGCGTCTTCGACGGGGTCTTGACCTCGGTCCCGACCAGGGTCTCGTTGTCCTCGCCCCGGATGAAGGCCTCCACCCGCTCGTGGGCCACGTCGTCGTGGATCTGGAGCGGCGGCGACTTCATGAAGTAGGACGAAGGCGCGACGAGCGTCCCGGCCAGGCCGCGGTCGAGGCCCAGCTTGGCACAGCGGATGGCATCGGTGATGACCCCGGCGCTGTTCGGGGAGTCCCATACCTCGAGCTTGAGCTCGAGGTTGAGCGGGACGTCGCCGAAGGTGGTGCCTTCCATCCGGATGTGGCACCACTTGCGGTCCTTGAGCCACGGCACGTAGTCGCTGGGACCGACGTGCACGTCGTCGGGGCTCATCTCGTAGTCGAGCATGGAGGTGACCGCGTTCGTCTTGCTGATCTTCTTCGACTCCAGCCGCTCGCGCTCGAGCATGTTCAGGAAGTCGGTGTTGCCACCGAAGTTCAGCTGGTAGGTGCGGTCCACCTGCACGCCGCGATCCATGAACAGCCGGGTCAGGACCCGGTGGGTGATGGTCGCGCCGACCTGCGACTTGATGTCGTCACCAATGACCGGCAGCCCGGCCTCGGCGAAGCGGCGCTGCCAGTAGGCCTCGCGACCGATGAACACCGGGATCGCGTTGACGAACGCCACGCCGGCCTGGATCGCCTTCTCGGCGTACCACTTGGTCGCGTTCTCGCTGCCCACCGGCAGGTAGGAGACCATGACGTCGACCTCGCGCTCGCGGAGGATGCCGACCACGTCGGCGGTCTCGCCCGGCGCCTTCTCGATGATCTCGGACAGGTACTTCCCGAGCCCGTCGAGGGTCATCCCGCGTTCGACGATGACGCCGGTGTGCGGAACCTGCTGGAAGACGTAGGTGTTGTTCGGAGTGGTGTAGATCGCCTCCGACAGGTCCTTGCCGACCTTGTTCTTGTCCACGTCGAAGGCAGCCACGAATTCGATGTCGCGGATGTGGTAGCCGCCCAGGTCGACGTGCATGAGGCCGGGGATGTCGTCCCCCTGGCGGGCGTTCTCGTAGTAGTACCGCCCCTGGACCAGGCTCGAGGCGCAGTTGCCCACGCCAACGATCGCGACCCGGACCTTGCCGTCCGAGCGTCGCTTGCCGTTGCGCCCGTTGGTGGCGACTTTGGCGGTCGCCGCTCGGGTGGCGGGAATCTTGGTGGTGGCCACGGTGTTCAGATCTCCTTGTCTTGACCGATGGGGGTGGCGGCGGCATGCCGCCTGCTTGTTCACGAACCAGATGCGCTGGACGACGGTCGCCCAGGCGAGGATGGCGATGAGAGCCAATGCAATGGGGAGGGCGAAGGGCACCCGGAGCCCGGCGAGGAACAGGCCCAGGACGATGATGAGCAGGCGCTCGGTGCGTGGCGCCAGCCCGTTCGAGGCGGTGAATCCGGCGGCCTCGGCCCGCGCCCGCGAGTAGCTGACCAGGAACGACCCGCTGAGGGCCAGCACGGCGAGCATGACCGGCGCGAACGGGTCCTCGGTGACGCTCAGCCAGTAGGCCACGATGCCCACGTAGGCCACGGCCTCGCCGGTGCGGTCGAGGGTGCTGTCCAGGAACGCTCCGAAGGGCGTGCCACCGCCCTGGGCGCGGGCCAGGCCGCCGTCCACCGCATCCAGCGCGGCGCCGATGGCGAGGAACGCGGCCCCCAGCACGAGTGATCGCTGCCAGATGAGCAGCGAGGCGGCGGTCACGAGCACGAGGCCCGCGACCGTCACCGCGTTCGGGGTCACGCCGGCCGCGGCCAGGGTCTTGATCACCGGTTCGAGCGCCGCGCGGCCGCCCGCCTTGAGGCGGTCGGACAGCAGGGCATCGCCGCGGGGCGTGGGGTCGCCCGTGGGGTCCGGCGTGGGCACCGGGGCTGGGATCAGCGGACACCGAGCACGCCTCCACCGTCCAGGCCGGCCGTGGCGGCGACCGCGCAGCTCTCCGGCCACGAGCCGCCGCTGGGCGGCGGCCAACGCGTCGAAAGCGCCCGGCCGGAGCGCACAGAGCTTCTCGCGACCGTGCGGCCGCATCTCGACCAGGCCCGCGGTCCGGAGGACGCGGAGATGCCAGCTGATGAGCGGCTGGGACAGGCCGAACCGGGATGACAGCTCGTTCACGGGCAGTGGGCCCGACTCGCCCAGGATGGCGCACACCCGCAGTCGAGTCGGGTCCGCCAGCGCGCGATACAGATCGCGGAGGAGGCGGAGGTCGCGGTTGGCAAGGGAGTCAGGGGATTGGACCGTCATGCTGCTGGCCGGAGTACCTCGCGAGCCGTGAGACTGAAGGGCTTCTTTATATAAGGGCGCGCTTATCCTATGGGGACGGACCCGGGATGTCAAGAGGACGTTCGGCCGTACACGACGCGGTAGAGTCCGGCGCATGCCGATCTCGACCCCGGACGCGCTGTGGTCCTCGCCGGCGGCCCGACGCCTTCGCCCGGTCGCGATCGAGATCACCGGGGTCGGCCGCCGGCTCGGCGGCGAATCGGTCCTGGATGGCGTCGACCTCGCCATCCCGGCCGGGGCGCGAGTGCTCATGGCTGGGATCAACCCGGAAGGCCCCTCGCTCCTGCTCAGGATCATGGCCGGCCTCGCCCGCGCGGACCGCGGCACGGTCCTCGTCGCCGGCCTCCTGCGCGAGGCCGCCATTCCCGAGGGCTGGGCACGGCGGGTCGGCTTCGTCGGCTCGGACCCGGGAATCCCGCTGTGGATGACGCCGGCCGAGAGCCTGGGGCTCGCCGCCAGGCTGGCCGGCATCGACGGCGCGCAGAAGGACCGCCTCATCGAGGACGCCCTGCTTCGATTCCAGCTCGGCGCCATCCGCGACCGCCCGCTCCGCCACGCCGGTCGGGTCATTGCCGAGCGAACGGCCCTGGCCGCCGCGCTCCTGCCCGACCCCGAGGTCCTCCTTCTCGATGAGCCGCTCCGCGCCCACCCGCCGCCGGACCGGCTCCGTCTGCTCCGGATCCCGGGCGAGCGGCGGACGGTGCTGATCGCCAGTCGATATCCGGCCCAGGAGGGCGGCGTGGTGGACCGCGTGGTGCTCATCCGCGACGGGCGCGTCGCCCTCCACGCCCCGATCGAGGAGCTCGATGCACAACGGTTGCCCCTCTCACTGCGAGGGATGACCGCCCTCGCCGACCTGGTTGAGGCCGGAGGGGTCGATCCTGACCGCCTGGCATCGGGCGAGCCGGACCGGTGATCCTCGGGGTGCATGTCGTCCGGCAGCTCTGGATCCAGCTCCGCCTGCTCGGCGTGCTGACCCTGCCCGCGGTTGCCGCGATCGTGGCCGTCATCGTGGACGGCCAGCTGAGGCCAGCTGGGGTCGACGCCGGACGCCTGATCCTGGCCGTCGGATTCGCCGTTGCCGCCATCCTGAGCGCGGTCCTGGTGGGAACGGGGTTTGCCGAGGAAATTCGCTCCGGCGCCGCCGGCGTGGCTGGTCGTGCGGGCCGTGCCACGCACCGCACTCATCGGTGCCTGGCTGGTTGTTCCCGGGGTGGCGCTGGTGGTGGCATATGGCCTCGCCGGGATCCTGGCCGGTCTGGCCATCGCGCCGCCGCTGTCCGGCTCCCTCGACCCGCTGGCGATCGCGGTCGGGGTGGTGGCCACGGCGGCACCGGCCATTCCCCTCGCGGCCGCCTCGCTGGCGATCGGGGTCGATGCCCCCGGACGGGTGACCGCTCTGGCCACCATCGTGGTCGCTGCCGTCGCGGCCATCCCGGTCATCCTGCTCGGCCAGAACGCCGTGCATCCGGCCAGCGGCTACTGGCTGGTGGCCGGATTCGTCCCCGCCGACCGGCCGATCAGCGTGGGACTACAGGCCATCGGCCTCTGCCTGGCGCTGGCGGCCCTCGCCTGGCTCGTGGCCGCGCGCCGGTTCTCCAGCCGCGACCTCTGAGGGGCCAGTGGAGCCTGGCCGTAGCCTAGGTTGGCTCCAGAATGGGGAGCGCGATCACGACCAGCTCGCCCCAGTTGCGGTTGAATCCCTGTGAGGTCTGCATTGTGAGCTGCTCATGGTCGGTAGGAGCAGTCCAGCGGGCACCCTCGACGCAGCCCGGAGGGGCGAGCTGGAGGGCCAGCGGCGGGGTGGTGGTCATGGGCTCGGCGTCGGGATCGGGGCACGAGACATTGGGTCGGATCTCGGTCACGCGGTAGCGGAGGACCGCCCCATCCGACATCAGGACCCGGACCTCAGCCCCGAGTTGGATGTTCCACAGGCCCTTGAGGATGGTGTTCAGGGCGTGACCGGCGATATATGAGTTTGTCCCGCGCCCCGGTTCCGAGGTGTTCGGGATGAGGAACGCGCAACAGGTGCCCAGCGGCCCGCTGGTGTGGCGCTGGATGGCGACATTGACGCCCACCGACTCGATCTGCAGCTGGGTGGCGACCCAGTCACCGGGCACGGGCGTCGGCTGCGGTGTATCCGCAGTGGTCGGGGCGACCGACGGGCTGTCGGATACCTCCGGTGTTGGGCTGGACGTGGCGGCGATCGGGGTCCCGATGGGCGGGAGGCTGGGGGTCGAGTTCTGGTCCAGCGGGAGCTGGCCGGCCAGGATCAGGGCGATGCCGACGACAGCCAGGGTGAGCGGGAGGACGAGCCCGCGAGAGCGGCGTGCGTTCAGCGGGACCGCCTCACGGCACCAGCCCCGAGGCCGCCGTTACCCAGTCCGCCGGGAGCCAGCCCAGCAGGATGCCGGGGAAGACGCCGAGCAGGATCACGCCCGCCACGCTGAGCACCAGCGCCAGCCGGCCCACCCCGGACCGCTCGACCTCGGCTGGCTCGGCCTCTGGGTCGCGCATGTACATGTAGACCACCACCCGCAGGTAGTAGAACGCGGCCAGGGCGGCGTTGAGGGCGATGGCGACCGCCAGCCAGTAGAGCGCCGCGTCGACGGTCGCCAGCAGGATATAGAGCTTGGCGAAGAACCCGACCGTGGGCGGGATGCCGGTCAGTGACAGGAGCAGGACGGTCATGGCCGCGGCGAGGGCCGGCTGGCGCGAGGCGAGCCCGGCAAACGAGGCCAGCCCGCCATAGCGGCGCACATCGCGCTGGAGCATGCCCACCACCGCGAACGCGGCGAGGTTCATGACCGAGTAGCCGACCAGGTAGAACACGACCGCCTCGATGGCCTGGGTCGCGACGTCCGGGGTGGTGGCCGCGGCATAGGCGGCCAGGCCGGCCAGGATGTAGCCGGTGTGCGCGATGGACGAGTAGGCCAGCATCCGCTTGACGTTGGTCTGGGTGAGGGCGACCACGTTGCCGAAGGTCATCGTCACCACGGCCAGGACAACGAAGACGTCCAGCCAATCGGCCCGCAGCGGACCGAGCGCCTCCCCGAACAGGCGGAGGAGCAGCGCGAAGGCGCCGAGCTTGGGCCCGACCGACAGGAACCCGGTGATCGGCGTCGGCGCGCCCTGGTAGGCGTCGGGAGTCCAGAAGTGGAACGGGACCGCCGCCGCCTTGAAGGTCGCGCCCACGGTCAGGAACCCGATCGCCACCAGCACCGCCCCGTTCATCAGCCCGGTCGAGAACACGTCGGCGATCTCGGTGAAGACGGTCGAGCCGGTCAGCCCGTAGGTCCACGCAATCCCGAACAGGAGGATGGCGCTCGCGAACGACCCGAGCAGGAAGTACTTCAGCCCGCCCTCGTTGCTGAACCGATCGGTCTTGTGGAAGCCGGTCAGGATGTAGGCCGGCATGACCATCAGCTCGAGGCCCAGGAACAGTGTGATGAGGTCGGCGCTGCTGGCCAGCACGAAGATGCCCAGGGTCGAGAACAACAGGATGGCGTTGAACTCGCCCAGCGGCAGGCGGCGGACAACGAGGTATCCCGGCGAGAACAGGGCAGCCATCAGACCGATGCCGACCGCGGCCAGCTTGAGCACGAGCGACAGCTCGTCGACGGTGTAGATCCCGGCCAGCGCGTCGCTCGGCGGGGAGTTCCACACCACGGCAATGGCTGCCGCGGTCGCGAGCAGCCCCGCCACCGTGAGGGGAACCAGGAACGACTTCCGCTCACGAGGGAGGAACAGGTCGACGGTGATGACGACCAGGATCGTGATCGCGAGCGCCAGCTCAGGGAGGAGCGGGAACAGGTCCGCCAGGTCGTTCATCGGTCCGGTCCGGTCGCCACGGGCGTTACCACGGCCACGCCACCAGGTTCAGGCCACCCGCGCTCTGGACCGCGTCCAGGATCCGCTCCACGGGAGCTGCGGTGGCCTCCAGGACAGGCGCGGGGTACACCCCGAGCAGGACGACCAGGATCACGAGCGGGGCCAGCGACAGCCATTCGAGGCGGGTGAGGTCGGTGAGGCCGTCCCAGGAGCGCCGCATCCAGTCCGAAGGCACCGCAAAGAACGCCCGCTGGAACATCCACAGCATGTAGACCGCACTGGCGATGACCACCAGCATGGCCACCGCCCCCACCAGCCCGGAGTACTGGAACGCGCCCAGCATGACCAGGAACTCGCCCACGAAGCCGGCCAGGCCGGGCAGGCCGATGCTGGCGAAGGTGAACAGCCCGAATAACGCGGCGTAGGCTGGCAGGCGGGCATTGAGGCCGCCCATGTGGGCGATCATCCGGTCGTGGGTGCGCTCGTAGATGACACCCACCAGCAGGAACAGGGCCCCGGTCGTGATGCCGTGGCTGACCATCTGAAAGATCGCGCCCTGCATGCCCTGCTGGTTGAAGACAAACGCGCCCAGGATCACGAACCCCATGTGGGACACGCTCGAGTAGGCGATCAGCTTCTTGAGGTCAGGCTGGACCATGGCCACCAGCGCGCCGTACAGGATGGCGACCAGGGCCAGGCCGATCATGAGCGGCGCGAAGCTGGCGGCCGCATCGGGCAGGATGGGCAGTGAGAACCTCAGGAACCCATAGCCCCCGAGCTTGAGCAGAACCCCGGCCAGGATGATGGAGCCGGCGGTTGGCGCCTCGACGTGGGCATCGGGCAGCCAGGTGTGGAACGGCCACATCGGGACCTTGATCGCGAACGCCAGACCGAAGGCGATGAAGGCTGCGGCCTGGAGGAGGTCCGGGAAGGGCACGCCCCGCAGGGCCTCGTAGCTGAAGGTGAACGTGCCGCCCATGTTCGAGTTGGCGATGACCACGGCCAGGATGGCGACCAGCATGAGCAGCGAGCCGACGAGGGTGTAGATCACGAACTTGACCGTGGCGTAGATCCGGTTCGGCCCGCCCCAGATGCCGATGACCAGGTACATGGGGATCAGGCTCAGCTCCCAGAACACGTAGAACACGAACAGGTCCAGGGCCATGAACACGCCGAGCATGCCGGTCATCAGGAGCAGCATCGCGGCGTAGTACTCCTTGATCCGGTTCGTGATCGGGGCCCAGGAGTAGAGGATCGCGACAACGCTCAGCACGGTGGTCAGGAGCACGAGCACCGCGCTCATGCCGTCCACGCCGAGCGTGTAGCGGATGCCGAACGCGTCGATCCAGGGAATGTCCTCGCGGAACTGGAACTCGGCGCCGGCCGGGTCGTAGCCGACCATCACGACCACGCTGAAGGCGAGGCTCGCCAGCGCGGCCAGGAGGGCCACCCACTTGATGAGTCGATGGTTCCGGCCCGGGATCAGCAGCAGTGCCGCCACCCCGATCAGCGGAGTGAAGACGATGAGCGACAGCAGCGGCAGGCCGCTCGTGTCCAGCCCGGCCATCAGCGCACCACCGTCGCGTACACCAGCAGCACGATCACCAGGCCAGCGGCGATGCCCAGACCGTAGTTCTGGACGCGCCCGGTCTGGAGGCGCCGCAGGATCCCGCCTATCCGCTCCGCCAGCCAGCCCGTTCCATTGACCACGCCGTCGATGACCTTGACGTCGAACCACCACAGGGCGTTCGAGACGAGCACGCCGCCCCGGGCGAAGAGGAGCTGGTAGATGTCGTCGAAGTAGTACTTGTTCACGCTGGCCCGGTACATGCCCGGCCCCAGGCCGAACGGGATCCGCTCCACGAACCGGACCGGCGCCTCCGGGTCCTGGACGTACCAGCGACGGGCGAGGAGGATGCCCCCCACGCCCACCCCGGCCCCGACCAGCAGGAGCATGCCGCCGAGCCCGAACAGCTCGAAGGCGTGGGCCTCACCGTGCTCGATCGCCTCGGCGGCGATGGAGCCGGGCAAGATCCCGGTCCCCAGCGCCTCGGCGCCGGCGAAGACCTCTTCCAGCCAGGTGTGAATGGCCCCGCCTTCGGGCGGGATGCCCAGCAGGATGCCGGCCAGAGCGGTGGGCACGGTCAGGATGACCAGGGGCGCGACCATGGCCCAGCCGCTCTCGTGGACGTGGTGCCAGGCCTCCGCCGGCCCGCGCCAGGACCCGTGGAACGTCAGGTAGATCATGCGGAACGTGTAGAACGCGGTCATGAACGCGACGCCGATCCCGATCAGCCAGTACACCCAGTAGCCGCGCAGGAACGCCTCGGACAGGATCTCGTCCTTGCTGAAGAAGCCGGCGAACAGCGGAATCCCGGCCAGCGCCAGCGAGCCGATGACCATGGTCACGTAGGTCCAGCGCATCCGCTCGCGCAGGCCGCCCATGAACCGCATGTCCTGCTCGCCACCAGCGCCGTGGATGACCGAGCCCGACGCCATGAACAGCAGGCCCTTGAAAAAGCCGTGGGCCAGCAAATGGAAGATGGCCGGCACCCATGCCCCGATGCCCAGCCCAAAGAACATGTAGGCCAGCTGGCTGACGGTGGAGTAGGCGAGGACCTTCTTGATGTCGTTCTGGGTCAGCGCGATGGCCGCGGCCAGGACCGCGGTGAACACGCCGATGCCGGCCACCACCGCCATGGCCGTCGGGGCCTCGGCGAAGATCGGGTTCGAGCGGGCGACGAGGTACACCCCGGCGTTGACCATGGTCGCGGCGTGGATGAGGGCGCTGACCGGGGTCGGGCCCTCCATCGCGTCTGGCAGCCAGACGTGGAGCGGGAACTGGGCCGACTTGCCCACCGCCCCGGCGAACAGCAGGAGGGCGATGATCGTGACCTGCCACTCCTCGAGGCCGCCGATGCCGGCGAACACGTCCTCGAAGGCCAGGGAGCCGAGCAGGGTCCAGACCAGGATCACCCCCAGGCCGAACCCGAAGTCACCGACCCGGTTGACGATGAACGCCTTCTTGGCCGCTCCGGCGGCCGACGGCTTCTTGTACCAGTAGCCGATGAGCAGGTACGAGCACAGGCCGACCGCCTCCCAGCCCACGTAGAGGAGCAGGAAGTTGTCGGCCAGGATCAGCAGCAGCATGCTGAACATGAACAGGTTCAGGTAGGCGAAGAAGCGCCAGACTCCCCGGTCGCCGTCCATGTAGCCGATGGAGTAGACGTGGACGAGGAGGCCGACGGTGCTCACCACCAGGAGCAGGACCGCGGTCAGCCCATCCACGAAGAACGTGATCTCCACTCGGAAGTCGCCCGACACGATCCACTCGTAGACGGTGACCCGGTACTCCTCCCCGCCGAAGATGACCGATCCGAACACGACCATGGCCGCGGCCCACATGAGCGCGACGAGGGCGACCGGCACCCACCACGAGCGGTAGACGGGGCGGGGGCCGCCCGGCGTCACGTGGCCCGGCTGTCCCCGGCCGTCGTTCAGGTCGTCCGGGATGACTCCGTCGGCACCGTTCGCGTTGGCCAGGTCGTCAGCGTGGCCGCGGTGGGGCGAGGTCTCTCGCTGTTCCTCTTCGGTCGGGACCGTGCGGAAGGTGGACTCGTCCACCGGCACGTCATGGGAATCGTGCAGGTCGGCGCCGGTGTCGTGCCCCGCCCCTGGTCCATGCCCCCCCTCGTGGTCGCCGTGAGTGGGGATGCGGTCCAGGCGCGGCCCGAGCAGGACCGCGAAGACGAAGCCGACGAGCGGCAGGGCCGGGATGAGCGGAATGAGCTGCTCGGGGGTCAGCGCCCTACTCCTTCAAGTCCGAGTACTCGTCGACCTCGGGGGTCTGGCGAGTCCGGATGATGGCGATGACCAGGGCAAGGCCGACGGTGGCCTCGGCCGCCGCGACGGCCATGATCAGGAGCGAGAAGACGGCTCCGGCGTCATCGGTCGCGCCGTAGTCGAACGCGTTGAACGCGACCAGCGACAGGTTGACCGCGTTCAGCATGAGCTCGATACAGATCAGCATCATGATCGCGTTCCGGCGGGCGAGGAACCCGAAGGACCCGATCCCGAACAGGATCAGGGAGAGGAACAGGTACGCAGGCAGTCCCATCGGTCAGTTGGCCTGCTCGTCGTCTTCCGGCCGGCGGGCCAGGTAGATGGCGCCGATGATCGCAGCCAGGAGCAGGAAAGCCACGATCTCGAACGGGAGGGCGTAGTCGGTGAAGAGGGCGGTCGCCAGGCGGTTGAGGTCGACTGGGGTGATGACCGTGGCGTCCTGCCATTCGGTCGTGACCAGCGCCCACCCGACCAGGGCGACGATGGCCAGCGAAACCAGTGCCGCCAGCGGTGCCTGGCGCTGGAACGGGGCGGGCAGGTTTGCGTCGCCGGCCTGGGTCAGCATGATCGCGAACAGGATCAGGACGCTGATCGCGCCCAGGTAGATGAGCACCTGGGCGGCGGCCACGATCGGCGCGCCCAACAGGGCGTAGGTGCCGGCCAGCGCGCCGAAGCAGAGCATCATGGCCACCGCGGAATGAATCACGTTCCGCAGCAGGACGGCCGCCAGGCCGCCGCCAATGACGCCAGCGGCGAGCACCACGAAGAGGACGATCGAGATGTCCAGTCGAGACTCTCCGTTCGAGACTGGGCAGTTCAGGACCTCGCTGGGAGGCCGGGCTCGATTCTAAAGGACGAGCACGTCCCCCTCGCGCGCGGCCGTCACCGGCAGGCCGTTTGCCAGGCCCTCGGCCTCGGCCAGGAGCAGGTCCATCTGGTGATCGGTCCGGGCCGGATCATGGTGGAACAGGACGAGCTTGCCCACGTCCGCTGCGCGGGCGAACTCGATGGCCTCCGGCACCGAGGAATGTCCCCACCCCAGGCGTTCATCGCGCTCGGCCTGGGTGTACTGGGCGTCGTGAATGAGCACGTCCGCGCCCTGTGCCAGGCCCAGGCCGCTGACCCACGTGGGGCCAGGGTCCCCGCTGTTGCTCGCCAGCGCGGGCTCGTGGTCGCTGAGGTACGCCATCGAGCGACCGTTCTCCGAGATCCGAAAGCCCAGGGTGGCCCCGGGGTGGATGACCTCGTCCGCCCTGATGGTCAGCGGACCGATGGAGAACGGATCCTGCGGCGCGTCATGAAACTCGAAGTTGGCCCGCAGGTCGCGGAGCCGGATGGGGAAGAGGGGCGGCGACATGTAGCGGGTGATGCGCGCGCGCAGGTGGAGGGTCGGGGACGGCGGCCCCCAGACATGGATCTCGCAGCCGGGCCGGAAGATGGGGGCAAAGAAGCCCAATCCCTGGATGTGGTCCATGTGGAGGTGGGTGAGCAGGATGTCGATCCGGCGCAGATCGGCCTCCAGCTCGTTGCCCAGGCGCTGGATGCCGGTACCGGCGTCGAGGACGACCAGGCAGCCGTCGTCGCCGCGGACCTCGACGCACGCGGTGTTGCCGCCATATCGCGCGGTCTGCGGACCGGCGCTCGCCACCGAGCCGCGGGTCCCCCACATGCGGACGATCACGCCTTGTCCGACTCCCAGAACATGGTGACCGAGCCCATGATGTCCCCGTGCCCGCCGGTAAGCGGGAACGCGGTGATCGTGATCTGGCGGGCCACGCCATCACCGCCGGTGATCTCCAGCTCGTCGTTCTGGGGCTTCCCCTGGCGCAGGGCCTTGACCGGCGGCAGGTCCTCGGGGGCGATGGGGTTACCCTGGCGATCCCGCGGCGAGAACCCGGTCGTCCACGCTTCGAAGGGCATCTGGTCCACGTCGTCGGCCCTGATCCCGAGCGTGGGCTCCGCCGCCTCGTTGAAGAAGACGAGGTCCCCCTTGCCGTCGATGACCCAGACCGGAATGGCCAGGTGCTCCGCGAGCTGACGGAGAAGGATCATCTCGATCGGTTGTTGCGGCAGGTCGGTCATCCGAAGCGAGGATACCGCCGCCTCTGCCCTCCGTGCGCTCTCGGTTCCGGCGCCACTGGGCAGGCGCGCGCCGCTCTGACAGACTTGTGCCCGTGCCCGCACGATTGATCGCCGGAATCCTGCTCGCGGTGTGGTTCACCGCGGGCGTGGCGCTGACCCTCCAACCCGTCGAGCCGCTTCCCGGCTGGGTGGTGGAGGACAACTTCATCCCGTTCCGGACGATTGCCATCTATCTGGCCAACTGGGGGTCCCCGTTCTGGATCGGCCAGGCCGTGGGCAACGTGCTGCTCCTGCTCCCGCTCGGGCTGCTGGGTCCCATCGCCATCCCGGCGATGGCCGGTTGGTGGCGGGTCCTGCTCGTCGCGCTGGCCGCGAGCCTGGCCATCGAAGCCGCCCAGCTGTGGATCCCGAACCGGTCGGCGGACGTCGACGACGTCCTGCTCAACGTGATCGGGGCGCTGATCGGCTACGCCATCTTCACCGTGCTTCGCCTGGGATCAGGACGCCGCAGCGAGCTCGCCCCCGACTGACCACCCGGAAACTAGCGGGTGGGACGCTCGCGGTCGGACATCTCCAGGATGTCGAGCATGGGCAGGTCGCGCTGGTACTCGCTGAACTCGAACTCCGGCCCGCAGCGGAGCGCGTCGTAGGGGCAGGCGTCGGCGCAGATCCCGCAGAAGATGCAGCGGCTGACGTCCAGCTGGTAGGTCTCCAGGATCCGCGGCCGCGGCATCAAGGCGCCGACCGGGCACGTCTCCGCGCAGCGGCCGCACGACACGCACGGCGTCTCGTTGAGCGAGACGAAGTCCGCGGTCGTGACCAGCGAGTCGAACCCCTTGCCGATGAAGTCGTAGCAGCCGGCGCCGACGATGTCCTTGCACACCTGGGCGCAGCGGCCGCAGTCGATGCAGCGGCTGTAGTCGCGGAGGATGAACGAGTGGGTCTCGTCGCGGCCGTAGCCGTGGTTGATGCCGACGTACGGGTTGTCCTGGATCGACCGCTCGTCGATGGCCATGTTGAGGGTCGTCTCGTACTCGATCGCCGCCTCGCGCAGGTCGCAGTGGCCGATCGCCTCGCAGGTGCACTGCAGGCAGCGCGCGGCTTCGCCCATGGCCTGGTCGTGGGTGTAGCCGTACTCGTACTCGCCGAAGTTGTCGCTCCGCTCCTCGGCTTCCTTCTTGCCCATCACCGCCTGGGGCTCCTTCACGTCGTCGGTGAAGGGCACGATGGTCAGGAACGAGGGCTGCGGCTCGGACACGATCCGGCGGACCTGGGGATCGTCCAGATCGTGGCCGCGGAGCCAGTAGTCCATCGCATATGACGCGCGCCGCCCGTCCCCGATGGCCTCGACCACGGTCGTGGCGCCCAGGTTGACGTCGCCAGCGGCGAAGATCTTGGGGACGCCGGTACGGAACGTGTTCGGGTCCACCACCAGCCGGCCCTGGCGGCTGACCTCCAGCCCGCTCCGGATCTCGTCCGGCTCGAGATCGACCCAGCTGAGCTCCGGACCCTGGCCGATGGCCCCCAGCACCGTGTCGCACTCGACGATGAACTCGGTGCCGGGCATGGGCTCCGGTCGGCGGCGGCCCTTCTCGTCGGGCTCGCCCAGGTGCATCTTCTGGAACTCGACCCCGGTTACCCGGCTGCGGGCATCGGTCACGATTCGGACGGGCGCGGCCTGGAAGATGACCGTGGCGCCCTCCTCGATCGCCTCATGGACCTCGTCCTGGGAGGGCATGTCCTTCAGGTCGCGGCGGTAGACGATGGTCACCGCCTTGGCGCCCTGGCGCAGCGAGGTCCGCGTGCAGTCGATGGCGGTGAACCCGCCGCCGATGACCACCACCCGCGCGCCTTTCAGCAGGGGGACTGGGACGCCGCGGGTCGAGTTGTACAGGTTCTCGAGCGCGTTGACCGTGCCGTCGGCGAACTCGTTGGGGATGGTCATCTCGTTGGACTTGTAACAACCGGTCCCCACGAACACCGCGTCGTAGCCCTGCTCCAGGAGGTCGGCGATGTGGAAGTCGCGGCCCAGGCGCATGTTCGGCTTGAACGTGGCGCCCAGCTCCCAGACGTGGTTCAGCTCGCGGTCCATCCACGCCTTCGGCAGGCGGTACTCGGGAATCCCGTAGCGGAGCATGCCGCCCTGCTCCGGGTCGGCCTCGAACACGTCGCAGTGGTGGCCCCGGAGCTGGAGGTAGTACGCGACGGTCATCCCGGCCGGGCCGGAGCCGATGACCGCCACCCTGCGCCCGGTGTCGGCCTCCTTGGGCCACGGCAGCGGGGCGGGGGCATCCACCTCGAGGACCCGGTCGGCGCAGTACCGATGCGAGTCGCGGATGGCGATCGCGGTGTCCACCTCCTCGCGCCGGCAGTGGGTCTCGCACGGGGCGGGGCAGACGCGGCCCAGGATGGCCGGGAACGGGAGGGATCGCTTCAGGATGCGGGTCGCCTCCTCCCAGTTGCCCTCGGAGTTGGCTTTCAGGTAGCCGGGGATGTCGACCCGGGTGGGGCACTTGAACTGGCACGGCGGCAGGCAGTAGGCGTCGTGGTCGGAGAAGATCAGCTCCAGGACGAGGCGCCGGTTCTCGATGACCCGCTCGGAGTGGGTGGTGACCACCATCCCGTCCGCGATCTGGGTCCCGCACGAGATGGGGGTGTTGTCCTGGCCCTCGACTTCGACCACGCAGATCCGGCACGCCCCGTACGGCGACAGCTTGGGCTCGTAGCACAGGGTCGGGATCTCGATGTCCGCCACCCGGCAGGCCTGGAGGATGGTCTGCCCCTCCTCGGCCTGGACCTCGCGGCCGTTGATCGTGATCGTGATCGGCGTGGTGCCGGGCACGACCGGCCAGATGGGGGCGTAGTCCTCGAGCCGGCCGGTTCCGCCGCCGTTGCCCTTGCCGTTCCCGTCGCCGAGGAAGGTCATCGGTCCAATCCTACGGCTTCGGGCAGCGGGGTCAGCAGGGGCGTGACCGCGTCGGTGGAGCACGAGCCGGCCAGGCACACGCCACGCTCGGCGTGGGCGCGGTACTCCTCGCCGAACCGATCCAGGGTGGTGAGCATGGGCCGCGGAGCCAGCGACTCCAGGCGGCAGAGAGCGGTGTCGGCGATCTTCGCCGACAGCTCGCGGAGCAGGACGAGGTCGTTCGGACGCGGGGTGGCGGCCAGGATCCGGTCGAGGGCCTCCACCAGGCGGAGGGGGCCGATCCGGCATGGAACGGCCTTGCCGCACGCCTCGCGAGCGGAGAAGTCGAGCAGGAACCGGGCGGTGGCGACCATGCAGGTCGCCGCATCGGTGACCAGGACCGATCCCGAGCCGATGTGCCCTCCCGCCTGGCCCAGCGCGTCGTAGGCGTACCCGGTGCTCCCCAGCTCGTCGGCCGCCAGCGCCCCGGCGCCCGGCCCGCCGATGAAGGCGGCCTTGACCGTGCCCGGCGATCCGCCGGCCAGCTCGATGATCTTGTCGACCGTGGTGCCGAGGGCGACCTCGGCCACCCCGGGCGTTCGTACCGAGCCGGCGATGGTGACCAGCTTGGTGCCGGGCGAGGACTCCGGGCCGATCTTCGCGAACTCGGCGGCCGAGTGGCCAAGGATCCAGGCCACGTGGGCGAGGGTCTCGGCGTTGTGAACCACGGTCGGCGCGTCCCACAGGCCGCGCTCGGCGGGGTACGGCGGCCGGATGAGCGGCATGCCCCGATCGCCCTGGAGGGCGTGGATGAGGGCCGTCTCCTCTCCGGCGACGTAGGCGCCGGATCCTTCCCAGACCGATACCTGGACCGAGACGTCGGTGCCCAGGATGAGGTAACCGGCGAGATGGGCCGTCTCGGCCTCGGCCACTGCCGCCTTCAGACGCTCGATGGCCGCGGTCCAGTCGCGACGGACGGCGAGGATGGCCTCCGACGCGCCCACCGCGGCGGCCGCGATCAGCGCGCCCTCGACGATGAGATGCGGGTTGCCCTCGGCCAGGGTCCGGTCGCCCAGCGACGTGGGATCGGCGCCCATCAGGTTGGCGACGACGATCTTCCGCTCGCCCGCCGCGGAACGAGCGGCCCGCCACTTGTCGGCGACCGGGTAGCCGGCGCCTCCCCGCCCCCGGAGCCGAGAGGCAAAGACCTCGGTGATCACCTCGTCCGGCGAGCGCTCGGTCACGGCGCGGGTGAGGCCTTTGTACCCGCCCTGCTTGCGGTATGCCGCCAGCGAGCCCGGATCCAGCGTCCCGATCCCCTTCAGCAGCCGCTGCTGCCCCCCGGGGAGGATCCGGATCTGGGGGGAGAGTGTGACGTCCATCAGGTTCGCGGGCGCTCGCCGGTGGCCGTGTTCTCCGCCCGCCGGGCGTAGATCAGGTGACGCACCTCGTCCTCGGTGAGCGGCCCGTAGACCAGGGTATCGATCCGGACCGCCGGCGCGATCGCGCCTGCCCCCACGTTCGCATCGGTCTCCAGCGTGAACGAGCCGTCCTCGGTGGACTCCCCCGCGCGGACGCCCAGCTCCTCCTCGAGGGCCGCCAGCAGCCGCTCGCCGCCGGCGAACCGGCAGGCGGCGCACGAGCACACGATCACGAGGTGGCCGTCGGCGGGGAGCAGGCGGAACCCGCCCAGCCCGGCTGCGCCGAAGACCTGGGCCCAGTGGATGGTCATCCGGTCGCTGATCCGGCGCAGGGCGGGCTCGGGCAGGTACCCGTACTTCGCCTGCACCGCGCCGAAGATGGCGACCAGCGACTCTGGGCGGCCGCCGTAGCCGTCGACCACCGAGTCGACCCAGGCGTCGTCCACGTCCTCCTGCCAGCGGGCGGCGTTGCGCATCGGCCGGGACGGCAGGCCGGCCCGGCGGTAGGCGTTCGGGTCCTTGCGCTCGTCGTAGATCTCGGGAAGCCCGTATCGGATCCGGTTGCCCTCCTGGTCGAACCCGCTCATGTCGATGGCCTCCACCGGGCAGACCATGGCGCACTGGAAGCAGACCTCGCACTTGTGCGAGCCGAACGGGTCGTAGATGAGGTCCAGACGGCCGCGCCAGCGGTCAGGGATGGTGGGCCGCTCCTCGGGGTACTGGAGGGTCACCTTGGGCCGGAACAGGTTCCGAAGGGTGACCCCCATGCCGGTGAGCATCCCCGAGCCCGGAATCGCCATGGTTCGAACCTTACAGGTTGAAGGCGAGGACGACGATTGCGGTGACGAACAGGTTCACCAGCGCCAGGGGGAGGAGCACCTTCCACGACGCGCCCATGAGCTGGTCGACCCGGACCCGCGGCAGGGTGGCCCGGACCCAGACCGCGACGAAGACGAAGAAGTACGTCTTCAGGAAGAACCAGAACAGCCCGTAGAGAGTGCCTGCGAAGCCGTCCAGGGTGGCGGGGAAGGGCCACGGCGCCAGGTAGCCGCCCAGGAACAGGGTGACCAGGATGGCGCTCATGATGAACAGGGCCACGTACTCGGCGAAGAAGAAGAACCCGAACCGCATCCCGCTGTACTCGGTGAACGGGCCGGCCACGATCTCGCTGTCGGCCTCGATCATGTCGAACGGCGCGCGGTTGATCTCAGCCGCGGCGGCGATGAGGAAGATCGGGAAGCCGACCAGCTGCCACAGGAACGCCCAGCCGTGCTCCTGCTGCCACTGGACGATCTCGGTGAACGACAACGACCCGGTCAGGACCACCACGCCCACGATCGAGAGCGTGAGCGGGATCTCGTAGCTGACCATCTGGGCCGCGCTGCGCAGTCCGCCCAGGAGCGAGTACTTGTTGTAGCTCGCCCAGCCGGCGATCAGCAGCCCGACCACCGACAGGCCGATGATGGCGAAGAAGTAGATGACGCCGATGGACGAGTCGAACGCCACCAGGCCGGGGGCGAACGGGACGACGAGCAGGCTCATGGCGGCGGCCATGAACACCATCCAGGGGGCCAGGGTGAAGGTCGGGACGTCGGCGCGGTCCGGCGTCTGGTCCTCCTTGGCCAGGAACTTGAAGCCGTGGATGGTGCTCTGGAAGATGCCCCGCGGCCCGACCCGGTTGGGTCCGTAGCGCAGCTGCATCTGGGCGATGATCTTGATCTCCATCTGGATCACGATGAACGCGGTGGGCACCGTGAGCAGCAGGAGCAGGGTGGTGGCCACCACGAAACGGCCGAGGCCGAGGATGAGGTCGATCGTGCCCTGCTCCACGTCGCGTCTCCGCTCTGGGGCTACTTGTCCACGCCGCCCATGATCGGGTCCAGGCTGGCCATCACCGCCATGGTGTCGGCGATGAGGTGGCCCGGCATGAGCTTGGGCATGACCTGGAGGGTGATGAAGCTCGGGTCGCGCATCCGGAACCGATACGGGTTCGGGCCGCCGTCACTGATGGCGTAGACGCTGTACAGCCCGCGGGGCGACTCGATGGCCGCGTACGCGCGTCCGGGTCGAGGCCGGATGATGCCCGGCACCTGGGCCTGGACCGGGCCATGCGGCATGCGGTCGACGATCTGGTCGATGAGGTGGATGCTCTGCTTCAGCTCGGCCACGCGCTGCATGTAGCGTGCGTACGTGTCGCCGCCCTGCTGCGTGATGACCTCGAACTCGAGCTCGGGGTAGGGCGGGTACGGATGGGCCCTGCGGACGTCGAACGGCACGCCACTGGCGCGCAGGTTCGGGCCGGTCACGCCCAGGCTGATGGCCTCCTTGCCGGTCAGCACGCCCATTCCCTTGGTCCGGGCGCCAAAGATCTCGTTCTCGGTCAGGATCTTCTCGTTCATCTCGATCGTGTCGAGGACGCCCGCCCGCCACGTCCCGAGGCGGCTCAGGAACTCGTCGTTGACGTCGAAGTTCACGCCGCCGACCCGGAAGAAGTTGAACAGCATCCGCTGGCCGGAGATGGCCGACAGCATGTCCACCACCTGGTCGCGGTTGATGAAGCCGTACAGGATGGGGGTCAGGCCGCCGAGGTCGAGGGCCAGGAAGCCCATCATCAGGCCGTGGCTGAAGACCCGGTTCAGCTCCACCACCAGGGCGCGGATGTACTCCGCTCGCCGCGGGGCCTTGATCCCGTACAGCTTCTCGAAGGCGAGCGCCGGCGCGTGCTCGTTGTGCATGGCCGACATGTAATCCATGGGGTCGACGTAGGTCAGGACGGTGGTGTAGGTCGCGTTCTCGCACAGCTTCTCGATGCCGCGGTGGAGGTAGCCGAGCACCGGGTCGAGGTCGATGACCACCTCGCCACGGACCTTGAGCACGAGCCGCATCACCCCGTGGGTGGAGGGATGCTGGGGGCCCATGTTGACCAGCATCTCCCCGTCGCCGAGGGTGTAGACCTCGCGCTCGCGCTCGGTCTGCGGCGGACGGTCCGGGGGCGGGACGATGTCGAACCCGTAGAACTCGGGCCGGGTGGACGACCTCGCCCGGCTCCGGCCCGGACAGCGGCGTGCGGCGTCCAGCTCGAGCGGGTCGCGGATGCGCGGCTCGTCGTCGGTGGCGCGGCCTTTCGCCGAGTGGTGGTCCGCTTCGCGGCGGGCTTAGCGGCCGGCTTCTTGGCCGCGGCGGGGCGCCTGGTGGTGGTCATACCGGCTCGCCCGGCTCGTCGCGATGGGCGGCCGCCTCCTCGAGCCGGGTCAGGTCCCAGGTCTCGGGCCGCTCGAGCGGCATGTTGCCAGCGGCGGGAGAGTCGGCCGCGTCATCGGGGAGCAGGAAGTCCTTGCGCTGCGGGAAGGACCGGTAGTCGGGGGACATGTAGATCCGCCGCAGGTCGCGGTTGCCCGCGAAGACGATGCCCATCATGTCGTACATCTCGCGCTCGTGGAACATCGCCCCCTCCCACAGGGTGGTGACCGTCGGCGTGACCGGGTTCTCGCGGTTGACCGGAACCCGGATCCGGAGCCACGAGGGGTGCTTTTCGGAGTACAGGTGGTAGACGACCTCGAAGTGCTCGCCCACCCCGTAGTCCACCGCGGCCGCATCGGCCAGGAAGTAGAAGGCGAACTCCGGGTCATCACGCAGGGTGCGCAGGGTGTCGATGATCTTGTCGCCGGGAACCTGGACCTCGACCGTGTCCTCATCGGTCCACAGCTGGCTCGTCGCGTCGCCGAGCCGATCGTTCAGGAGCCGGACGAGTGGCCCCGCCGCGGCGGGTGCGCTCAGCGGACGTCCCCTTCCCACGACCGAAGCTCCGGCCCGCGGTCGGCGTAGGTGGCCCACTCTCCACGTCGCTGCTTCACCAGCTCGTGGAGCTTCATCATCCCGTAGATCAGGCCCTCCGGCCGTGGGGGGCATCCGGGCACGTAGACGTCGACCGGCATCACCCGATCCACGCCCTGGACCACGCTGTACGACCGCTTGAAGCGACCGCCGCTGGTCGTGCAGGTGCCCATCGCCACGCACCACTTGGGCTCGGGCATCTGCGCCCACAGGCGGACGAGCGGGCCCGCCATCTTGGTGGTCAGGGTGCCGGCCACGATCAGGACGTCCGCCTGGCGGGGCGAGGCCCGCATGGGGAACATCCCGAATCGGTCCATGTCGTTCATGGGCGTTGCCGTGCTCATCATCTCGATGGCGCAGCACGACAGGCCCGACAGCAGCGGCCACAGGGAGTTGGCCCGGATCAGGTCCAGGATGTAGTCGGCCTTGGTGGGGATGACCTCCAGCAGGCCGTGGAACCCGCCGCGGGGATGGGCCTCCATCCCGAACTCGGACAGCAGGTCGTCGTCGCTGGTGGGGTCCGGAATGATGATCGGCGCAGGGGCGGTGGCCAGCGCGGTGGTCGCGTCGGTGGCGTCCTTGGCGACCTTCGGAACCCGGGCTGGCTTCGCGGCAGGCTTAGCGGGCTGCCGGCCCCGTGGTTTCTCTACCGCCACTTCAGGTCCCCCTTCTTCCACGCGTAGAACTCGCCGTACATGAGCACGACCAGGAAGATGCCCATGAGCACCATGCCGGTGACCGCGATGTCACGGATCACGATGGCCCACAGGTAGATGAAGATGATCTCGACGTCGAACGCCACGAACAGCAGGGCGTAGAGGTAGAACGCCAGCCCGAATCGGGACCAGGTGTCACCAATGGTGTCGATCCCACACTCGTAGGGCAGCCCCTTCTGGGGCTGCTTGCGCCGGTGCGACACGAGCCACGAAAAGACGATCGTGCCGAAGACGAACGTCGTCGCGGCGAAGCCGAACCCCAGGACATAGAGCAGTCCGGTCTGGTCCATCTCGTCTCGTCCGATCAGGGCAGACCGATATCGGTCCGCATGCGTGAATCTCCTGCGGAAAGTCTACCAGTCGGGTGCGCGACCGTCGCCTTCGGGCCGGGCCCGGGAGCATACTCGGACCCGGTTCGCGTCCGGCTGGACGCCACAGCGTAGGAGGCATCTGATGATTCGCATCCGTCGGTTTGGCATCGTCCGGACCGCCACCGTGCTCGCCGTCCTGTACACCGTTGCCGCGCTGATCTTCTTCGGCATCTTTGCGGTGTTCATCCTGCTCGCGGGAGCGCAGCAGCCCGCCTTCCCCGGGTTCGACATGGGAGCAGGCGTGGTCGGGATCCTGATCGGCGGCCTGATCGTGTCGGCGCTCTACGGCCTGTTCGGCTGGATCTTCACAGCCATCTTCTGCGCGCTCTACAACTGGGTGGCCGGTTTCACCGGCGGGGTCGAGTTCGAGCTGAAGGCTGCGCCGGAGGTGGGCACGCTACCCGCGCCTCCAGCCGCCGCGCCACCGACGAGCCCGCCAGCAGCCCCGCCGCCGACGAGTCCATCAGCGGAACCGCCGACTTCCGTCTAGCCGAATCAGCCGTCCAGCCAGGCGGCGTCGGTGAGGATGCGCAGGCCGTCGCTGACCAGCGTGTGGGCTCCGAGCACGAACGGGACCGATGCGGATGCGGCTGCGGTGGTGAGCTCGCGCAGCCACCCGGTCTCGACGGGGGCGGGGTCGGCGAAATCCGAGCCGAATCGCTCCTCGGGAGACGGCCACAGGTCGCTGTCTGATGAGCCGACCAGGGCTGCCATCACCACCCGGCTGTCGAGGATGACCGCGCCGCCGAGGTCCGTGAGCCGCTCCACGAGCGACGCCGGGCCGCTCTCGGTGACCCAGTCGGCGAGGATGGATCGGGGACGGTTGGCCGGAGCGGCCCGCATCCCGCGTTCCTCCACGAAGGCCCGGACCCGGCAGGCCGCCTGCTCCTCGAGGTAGGCCAGTGAGCTGGACGGAACGCGCCCAGCGATCACGATCTCTCCGTTGCGGCTGCTGAGGACGTCGAGGACCTCGTCCACCCGCGGGACGACGAGCGGTCTGCCGCCGGGCAGCTGGACGCCCTCGAGGAACGCGGCCAGCGCCGGGTCCAGGCGCCGGGCGCCGGGCAGTCGCGTCGCCAGGCGCAGGAGCGCGAGGTCGAGCGGCGTATCCACGTCGAAGCGCGACCACGGGGCGGTGGAGAAGTCCCGCACCGTGAACCCCGCCGATTCCAGTGCCCTCGGGGCGCCGTTGTCACTGCCCAGCCCCGCCAACACGCCCAGCGCCCCCGCCAGGTCGCCGGCGACCACGAACGCGTCGGCGCTGAACCGGTTGTTGGTGACCACCTCACCCGCGACGGGCGAGAGAAGCTCGTCCAGCGCCCGGTCTTCGACCAACGCCAGGGCCCCCGCCCCGACCCAGCCCAGGGCGTCGACGGGGCCACTGGCCGCCTCCAGCGCCGACCGCGCGGCAGAGGTGAACCACGACCCCCAGTGGAACTCACCCGGGGTCGCGTCGTGCGGGATAGCCTGGGTGGCCGCGCCCTGGCGGGCCAGCCGCTGGCTGAGCTCGGCGGCGAGCAGATGGCGACCAGTGGCCAGGACCGCCGCGTACGAGCCGAATGGGGCATCGGAGGGTTCGAGCGCCGCCCCCATGAGGATCAGCGGCGCGGGACGCTCCTGCCGCTGATCCGCGGTCATGCTCCCGCGCTGTCCAGGAGACCATGGAGCTGCTCGAGGTGCATGGCGTCATGCACCCCGGCGAACAGGAGCCATGCCCCACAGCTCAGGCGATGGCCGATCAGCGGGTGGTCCATGGGGCACGGATCGGCTTCGTGGCCGCTGATCGCGGATGCCGCGAGCGCCTGCGAGCGGCGGCTCTTGGCCAGGTAGGTCATCAGCATCTCGCGGTCGAGGTCGGCAGGGCCCGGCACGCCGGGGGTCACCTGCGGCGGATCGTCGGCTGGCCACCGGCCCGAGGCAGCCATCGCTGCCGCGGCGGGAAGGTAGCGCCGGGCGCCGGTGGTATGCGCGAACGCCTGGGAGACATTCCAGTCTCCCTCGCCGCCGGGGGCACGGAGCATCTCCTCGGGCATGTCCCCCAGGACGTCTTCGAGCGCCTCGGCCACCACCTCCTGCTGGGCCAGGATGGCCGCAGCGCCGAGGCGGCTCGATCGGGCTTCGAGCTCGTCCCGCGCGGCGTCGTTGTCGATGTCGATCAGCCGCCACACGGCGATGACGTCGGGTGCGGCGACCTCCAGCTCGGCAACCCAGTCCGGCGCGACCACCCGCTCGTCGGCTGTCATCGGTCAGATCCTAGCCCGACCGGCGGCCACTCATCCATTTCACCGATTTCCACCCGCCATCTGCGCCGCCTCCGGACGCCGGCGCAGCCGCCACATGGCCGCGATCCCGACCGCCGGGCCGAGGGCAAGCAGGATCCAGGCCGTGCGCCAGGCGGCCGCATCGTCGGGCGCCAGCAGGCCGATGGCGATGATCGTGACCGCGGTCAGGACGAAGCCGGAGGCGACCTGGACCGACAGGGCCGAGCCGGCGGTCCCGGGCGGTGCGAGCTCGGAGACGGCCGATGAGAACTGCGCCGAGTCGGCCACGACCGATACGCCCCAGACCACCGCCACCACCAGGATCAGCCAGGCGGGGGCGCCGAACAGGAGGCCGGCCACCACCGCGCTGGTTCCGGAGACAGCCATGGCGACCATGGTCGTGATCGTGCGCCCCGCCCGGTCGGCGATGGCGCCGGCCACCACGCAGCCGATCGCGCCGGCGGCGACCACCACGAACGCGGCGAGGCTGGCGAGGGCAGGATCGGTCAGTCCGGCGACGGCGAAGGCCCCGACCAGGAAGAGCGGGACCCAGGTCCACATCGCGTACAGCTCCCACATGTGCCCCAGGTAGCCCAGGTTGGCGAGTCGGACGGCCGGCTCGCGAAACGCGGAAGCGGCGATGGCCGGTGAGAAGCGCAGGGCAGGGACGTCGAACGGCCCCGCCCTGGCGCCGACCAGGACCACCACCCCGCCCAGCACCGCGGCGACGCTGGCGGCCACCACCACCGGCCGCCAGTCAAGACCCGCGTACGCGCCAGCGGCGCGGAAGAGGTACGGCAGGGCCGAGCCCACGGTCAGGGCCGCGATCAGGATGCCGATGGCCAGCCCCCGCCCGACTCGGAACCAGCCCGACGCCATCTTCAACGCCACCGGGTACACCGCCCCGAGCGCGGCGCCGGTCAGCACCCGGAACGGGAGGGCGCCGAGGACGTCGGTGGCCACCACGGCGAAGCCCAGGTTGGCAACCGCGGCGAGCAGCGCTCCGGCCGCGATCAGGCGCGGGCCGGGGATGACGTCGGGAGCGCCGGCCACCGCCAGTCCGAGGGCGCCCAGGGCAAAGCCCAGCTGGACCGCGACGGCCAGCAGCGGGAGATCCAGGCCGGAAGCACCCCACTCGTCGACCAGGGCCGGCGCGACCGCCGACGAGCTGAACCACGGCGCCATGGCCAGCAGCAGTCCGCCAGCCAGGATCGCGAGCTGCGGCCAGCGGCCGGCAGGGTCGACGGCGACCGCCGCCGCGGGTGCGGTCACGCCGCCCGGGCGGCTAGAGGCGCTCGAAGCGCTCGACCGGGAGGACGAAGACGGTGGCCCCGCCGACCTCCACCTCGACCGGGTAGGGCATGTAGAACTCGCCCGGCTCCATGATCGGTGGCATGGGGTTCACGAACTGCTTCCGGGCGTGACAGTTGGCGCTGATCAGCTCCAGCACGGCGTCCACCTGGTCGTCCTCGACGCCGATGATGACCGTCGCGTTCCCCTGCTTGAGGAACCCGCCCGACGAGCTCAGCCGCGTGGTGCGGTACTCCTTCTCCAGGAGGGCATCCACCAGGGCCCCGGCGTCCTCGGCGTGGACGACGGCGGTGACCAGCTTCATCGGTTTCAGTATGCCCTACCGATCCAGGAGCGGAGCCACCACCCCGCGGATGGCCAGATCGGTCTCGTCGACCGTTCCGGAGCCGTCCAGGACCCGGAATCGATCCGGCTCGGCGGCGGCCAGATCCAGGTACGTGCGGCGCACCCGCTCGAAGAACGCGGCACTCTCGGTGTCCTCGAACCGGTTCCATCGGTCCTTCCGCTTGCGGCGCAGACCGATGTCGACCGGAACGTCGAGCAGGATGGTGAGGTCGGGCGCGAGGCCGTCGGTGGCGAACGCCTGGAGGGTGTGCAGGGTATCGAGGTCCAGCCCGTAGCCGCCACCCTGGTAGGCGAGCGACGAGTCCAGGTAGCGGGCGCAGACGACCCACTCCCCCGCATCCAGCGCGGGACGGATCCTGCGAGCCACGTGCTGGGCGCGGCCGGCCGCGAACAGGAGGGCGTCGGCGCGCGGGTCGAGGTCGTCGGAGATGGATCGGGCGTGGAGGACGAGGCGTCGGATCTCCTCGCCCAGCCGCGTGCCACCCGGTTCGGCAGTGACCGTGGCCCGCACGCCCCTGGTGAGCAGCCAGTCGGCGAGGTGTCGGGCTGCCGTGGACTTGCCGCTGCCCTCGGGGCCCTCGAGGGTGATGAACCGGCCGCGGCCGGGCGCCGCGGTCACCGCTCGGTCAGCGCCAGGCGCGCCCCTCGTCGGGAAGGAGCTGAACCCGTCGGTTCGGCTCGCTGCCCCGCGAGCGGCTCATGAGGTTGTGCTGCTCGGCCATCTGGTGCTGGAGCCGGCGGACGTAGGCGTTCTGCGGTGCCAGCTCGACCGGGTTGCCGCTGTCGCGGACGAGGCCGATGGCCTCCGCCGTCTCGCGCAGCGCCGCCTCCTGGGGATCGGCCTCCAGCTCGTACAGGTTGGCGAGCATGGCCTCCATCTGGACCAGGGTGTTCGTCTTCAGCACGAACAGCGGCGTGCCACCGGCCTCCGCATCGCGCAGCGCAGGGGGCTTGCGTCGGTAGTAGGTGCGCAGGGTGACGACCGCGTCGGCATCTTCCAGGTCCCGGGCCACGGTCACCGGCACGGACAGCTCGCGGACGGCTTGCTCCAGGCGCTTGCGGCTCACCCCGTACGGGAAGAGGGCCATGGGACGGAGGCTCGCCACCCGGGCCTCCCGGGTGCTCCGCTTCTCGCCGGTGCCGGATTCCTGCCCGGATCGGTCCGTGGCGAGGAGCGCTTCTTCGATCTCGCGTCGCGCGTCCGGCGGTTCGGCGGCCCCCCGCGACCGTCCACCGGGAATGGACTGGAGGCCGGACACGCCACTCCGCCGGCTGAACGAGCCGTGGGCTCCGCCTGTCTCGGGCGTGACAAACAGCGACCCGGAGGCGGCCTCATGGATGCGGTAGTCGTACTTCGTGGCGGCCCGGACGTCGCCCGCCTCGTCCCGCCAGCGGGACTCGGGCGGGACCATGTGGCCGCGCAGGATGGCGTCCACCGTCTCGGCCACGCTGCGATGGACGATGACCCGGTCACGCTCCACGATCTCGACCACCACGTCGAAGGTCGGGGGCGCCTTTCGCTCGAGGACGCTCTTCTGCGTCCCCCGCCGGCGCGCCTCCTCGTCGCCCAGGGTCACGGTCTGGATGCCGCCGATGAGGTCCGACAGGGTCGGGTTCAGCATGAGGTTGTCCAGCGTGTTGCCGTGGGCCGTGCCCACCAGCTGGACGCCGCGCTCGGCGATGGTGCGGGCCGCCACCGCTTCGAGCTCGGTCCCGATCTCGTCGATGACGATGACCTCGGGCATGTGGTTCTCGACCGCCTCGATCATCACCGCGTGCTGCTCGGTCGGGGTCCGGACCTGCATCCGCCGCGCATCGCCAATCCCCGGGTGCGGGATATCGCCGTCGCCGGCGATCTCGTTCGAGGTGTCAACCACCACCACTCGCTTGCTCAGGTCGTCGGCCAGGACGCGGGCCACCTCGCGGAGCATGGTCGTCTTGCCCACGCCCGGCCGACCGAGGATCAGGATCGACTGCCCCGACTCGGTGATGTCGCGGATGATGTCGATCGTCCCGAACACCGCGCGCCCGATACGGCAGGTCAGGCCCACCACCTTGCCGCCCCGGTTCCGGATGGCACTGATTCGGTGCAGGGTCCGCTCGATGCCGGCCCGGTTATCGTCGCCGAAGGCCCCGATGTGATCGACCACGAAGCCGATGTCCGCCTCGGTGACCTCGCGCTCGAGGAGCACCGCCTCGCCGTGGGTGAACCGCGCCTCGGGCCGCCGTCCGAGGTCGAGCACGATCTCGAGCAGGTCGGCTCGCGAGCCGAGCGCCCGGACCCGCTCCACGATCTCCGGCGGCAGCGCCTCCAGCAGGTCGTCGAGGTCGTCGGTCGTTTCCAGGTGTGGCACGCGCTCCTCCCTATCCTCCCGCGTGGTCAGTTGACGGCCGGCACGAGCGCCGGCTGGCGCACCGTGGCCCGGACCTCGCGGACGAGGAGCGTCACCCGCCCCACCGGCGCGAAGCCGATGCTCGCCGCGGCGCTCAGTCCCGCCGCCTCGTATGTTCGCACCGGGGCGAGGATCCCGGCGGCCATCGCCTCCGCCGGCAGCTTGGCGATTACCGCGGCGAGGAGCGCCTCCCCGTCCACCCCGTCGCGGACCAGGAAGCGGAGGTAATGCGGCCCCACCCGGCTGGCTCCGTGCTGGGCGAACCCGCCGGCCCGCTGGTCGGCGGCGGACAGCCAGGCGCTGACCGTCCCGAAGTGGAGGATGGGGTTCAGGCTCGACCTCGGCACGATGGCCTCGTGTCCCACCGACTCCCAGTCCGCGGCGTGGTAGTCCTCGACCCGGGCGATGGCCGGCGGCGTGCAATGGCTCCACAGGTCGAACAGGTGCCACGCGTCGGGCGCACCGGCGGGCTGGAGCGCCACCTCGGGTGGGGTCGAGCCCCGGCGAGCGGCCGATCGGCGACGGCGGCGGAGGAATCCGCCACCCCGCCGGCCCGGCGTCTCGGGGGCGCGGTACAGGATCTCCTCCTGGGCGTAGGCCATGAAACCGGCCGTTCCGAACAGCTGGAGGTTCTCGCGGACGTCGGCGCAGGCCACGTGGTAGCGAGCCACGTCGCGCTTCGCCCCCTCCTCGATGAGGCCTTCGAGCAGTGCCCAGCGGACCTCCCCGGCCATCGGTCCGTCGGCCGCATCCAGCTCGATGATCACCCAGTCGTCGCGGTGGGGCTCGGTGATGGCCCGGCACGAACCGATGAGCTGGCCGTCCGCCTCGGCCACCAGATGGACCGATGCCGGCCGCAGCGGCAGCCACGACGGGATGAGCGCCGACAGCTCGATGCCCGGGCTCCCGGTGGGGGCGGGCACGCCCAGGCTGCGGCGGTAGGCGTCCGCCGCGGCATGCACCTGGCCCGACAGGTCGGCCAGCGCCTGGCGATCGGTCAGCCGGGCGGCGCGGACCTCGCCGCTCTCGTTGGCGACGGTGGTCATGCGCGGACCTCCGCCCCGATCAGCTCGACCAGTGCGCGGTGGAAGCGGCGGTCGCCGGTCAGCTCCGGATGGAATGCGGTGGCCAGCAGCCGCCCCTCGCGGACGGCGACCGTGCGGCCCATGGGATCGGTGGCCAGGACCTCGACCCCGGGGCCGACGTCGGTCACGATCGGGGCTCGGATGAAGACCGCGTGGAGCGGCTCATTCCCGAGGGCCGGCACGTCGAGGTCGGCCTCGAACGAATCGAGCTGCCGCCCGTATGCGTTGCGCCGAACCTCGATGTCGAGCAGGGGCAGCACGGGCGCCTCGCCGTCGGCAAGCCGGCGGGCGAGCAGGATCATGCCCGCGCATGTGCCCCACATCGGCGCACCCGACGCCGCGAGGTTGAGGATCGGCTCGGCCAGCCCGTAGGCGTCCACCAGGCGGCGGATAGCGGTCGACTCGCCGCCGGGCAGGACCAGGGCCTCGACGCCGGTCAGGTCCCGGGGAAGGCGGACCTCCACCGGTTCGGCGCCGACCTCCCGCAGCGCGGCGGCATGCTCGGCCACGTCCCCCTGCACCGCGAGGATGCCGACCCGGGGCCGGCCTGCGGCCGCTACCAACCCCGGGAGGCCAGCCGCTCCTGGTCGGGGATCTCGGCCAGCTCCAGGCCGCGCATCGGCTCACCAAGGCCGGCACTGACCTCGGCCAGGATCTCGGGGTTGTCGTAGTGGGTGGTGGCCTTGACCACGGCCTTGGCGACCTTCTCGGGGTGCTCCGACTTGAAGATGCCGCTGCCCACGAACACCGCCTCCGCGCCGAGCTGGCGCATGAGCGCCGCGTCGGCCGGCGTGGCCACGCCGCCGGCTGAGAAGTTCGGGACCGGCAGCTCTCCCAGCGAGGCCACCTGGCGGACGACCTCGAGCGGGGCGCGGAGCTCCTTGGCCGCGGCGAACAGCTCGTCGTCGCGCATGGCGCGGAGCTGGGCGATGCCCGAGCGCACGGCGCGCAGGTGACGCACGGCCTCGACGATGTTGCCGGTGCCCGCCTCTCCCTTGGTCCGGATCATGGCCGCTCCCTCGCCGATCCGGCGCAGGGCCTCGCCCAGGTCGCGGCAGCCGCACACGAACGGGACCGCGAACTGGTGCTTGTCGATGTGGTGCGCCTCGTCGGCCGGGGTCAGCACCTCCGACTCGTCGATGTAGTCGACCTCCAGCGACTGGAGGATCTGGGCCTCCACGAAATGCCCGATCCGGCACTTGGCCATGACCGGGATGGTGACCGCCTGCTTGATCTCCTCGATGAGCCGGGGATCGCTCATGCGGGCCACGCCGCCGTGCTTGCGGATGTCGGACGGGACGCGCTCGAGGGCCATCACCGCCACGGCTCCCGCCTCCTCGGCGATGCGCGCGTGGTCGGCGGTGACCACGTCCATGATCACGCCGCCGGCGAGCATGCGGGCCAGCCCGACCTTGGTGGCCCAGGTCGAGGTCTGCGGTGGCTGCTCGATGGTCGTCATGAGGCCCGCATTGTACGCTCGGCTATGATCGCGGCCACTGGAGGCGGAGATTGCTCAACGCACCGGTCCTGGTCCTGAATCAGAACTACGAAGCGCTCAACGTCTGTGACATCAGACGTGCCTTCCGGCTGCTCGGCGCGGAGAAGGCGGAGCTCATCGCGCGCAACCACCAGGTCATCCACACCGTGAGCCGCGCCTACGACGCGCCGTCCGTCATCCGCCTCGTCTACCTCGTCAAGCGCCCCCAGCCCCGGGTCAAGCTGAGCCGCCGCGAGGTCTTTGCCCGCGACCGACATACGTGCCAGTACTGCGGCACGGTGACCCACGACCTGACCATCGACCACGTCGTGCCGCGTCACCGCGGCGGGAAGCACGAGTGGGAGAACCTGGCCGCTGCCTGTCGGCGCTGCAACCACCGCAAGGGGTCAAAGACATTGG
Organism: uncultured Chloroflexia bacterium; assembly: GCA_963838125.1. Classification (GTDB taxonomy): domain Bacteria; phylum Chloroflexota; class Limnocylindria; order QHBO01; family QHBO01; genus DASTEQ01. Next base: position 254,998 of record CAWIPT010000004.1, on the reverse strand, counting down.
CCGAGGCCCACATGACCCTCCGCCGCGAGCCGCGCGCCCCCCGCGCCGACGCTCGCTACCTGTACGGCTCCTACCTGACCGATGAGCGGAACGACGCGTGGCGGACGTTCCTGTTCGTGGACGAGCCCTCACGGAGCTGAGCTCGGACCTCGGGGAGCTGGCGCTCCCGACCGAGGTCGAGCACGTCCTCGCCGCCCTGACCACCGCCGGGCACGAGGCCGCCCTGGTCGGCGGCTGCGTCCGGGATCTCGTGCACGGCGTCCAGCCCGACGACTGGGACCTCGCCACATCGGCCCCGCCCGAGGTCGTAGCCGAGCTCTTCCCGGACACCACCTGGACCAACATCTTCGGCACGGTCACGGTCCGGACCGGACCGATGGAGGTGGAGGTCACGACCTACCGGTCCGAGTCCGGCTACAGCGACGCCCGCCGGCCGGACCAGGTCCGCTGGGGGACCGATCTGACGGAGGACCTCCAGCGCCGCGACTTCACGATCAACGCCATGGCGTGGGTGCCCGATGACTTGGCGGCCGGCAGCGGCCACCTCGTGGATCCGTTCGGGGGTCTCGACGACCTGGCGGCCGGCGTGCTCCGGGCGGTCGGGGACCCGGAACAACGCTTCACCGAGGACGCCCTCCGACTCCTCCGCGGTGTGCGCTTCGCGGCGACCCTGAATCTGGTGATGGAACCGGCCACCGAGGCCGCCATCGCCCGCCTCGCCCCGTCCGTGAGCCGGCTCTCCGGAGAGCGCGTCCGGGACGAGTTGCTTCGGCTGCTCGGCTGGCCGGGCCGGATCCTGCCCGCGTTCGTGCTCATGGAGCGCCTGGGCATCCTGGCCCTGATCCTGCCCGAGCTGGCCGCCCTGCGCGGCGTCGAGCAGGGGAAGCTGCTGGGCGGCGATGCGCTCGATCACTCCCTGCGCGCTGCCGACGCGCTGCCGGCGTCGGACCCCATCCTCCGAATGGCCGGGCTGCTCCACGACGTGGGCAAGGCGACCACCGGGTCCGGGGGCCATTTCATCGGGCATGAGACCGCCGGCGCGCAGCTGGTGGAACGGCGGCTCGAGGCGCTGGCCCTGTCCCGGGCGGACATCGACCGGGTCACCCACCTCATCCGGCACCACATGATCCTGTACAGCCCCGAATGGACCGATGCCGCCGTGCGCCGGTTCATCGGCCGGGTCGGATCCGGCCAGCCCCTCGCCGACCTCTTCGCCCTGCGCCGAGCCGACACCGCGGCGTCGGCCGGTCCAGAGGTGCGCGATGCGGCGGCCGCCGAACTCGAGACGCGGGTCGCCGCCCTGTCCGGGATGGCGGTGCTTTCGGTCGGCGAGCTGGCGGTCAACGGCACCGATCTCATGCGCGAGCTCGACCTGCCTCCCGGGCCCGAGGTCGGTCGCCTGCTCGAGGTCCTGCTCCAGGCCGTCATCGACGACCCGGCGCGAAACGATCCGGTGACGCTCCTGCGCCTGGCCCGCGAAGCCGCGAGCTGACCGGCTGCGGGTGGTGCGCGTACGCACCGGGGCGGCCGCGAGGAGGCGGCGGACCGCGAGGAGGCCGCTGCTACAATCGGCGGCCGGACCATCGAGGAGCCCTTCCCCGAATGAGTGTCAGTGCCCGACGGGATCGCCCGCCCGTCCATCGGTCAGTGACCCAGGCTTGATCGCGTGCGCATCCTGGTCGTCGGTGGTGCCGGCTACGTGGGCTCGACGAGTGTCGAGACCTTCGTCGATGCCGGTCACGACGTCACGGTCTACGACAACCTGAAGACCGGCCACCGTGACGCGGTCATTCGCGGCGCGCGGCTCATCGTCGGCAGTTTGAGCGACCAGAATCGGGTCGAGCGCGTCCTGCGCGAGCACCGGATCCAGGCCGTCCTCCACTGCGCTGCCCGCTCGCTGGTGAGCGAATCCATGGAGCATCCGGAGCTGTACTACCGCGAGAACGTGTCGAACGGGGTGAAGCTGCTCGAGGCGCTTCGCGAGCGACGCGTGCCGAGGATCGTGTTCTCCTCCACGGCCGCGGTGTACGGCGAGCCCAAACGCGTCCCGATCGCCGAGGCCGACCGCACCGAGCCGATCAATCCCTACGGCGAGACGAAGCTGGCGTTCGAGGGCGCGATGCGGTGGTACGCCGCCTGCCACGGGTTCAGGGCCATCAGCCTGCGCTACTTCAACGTGGCCGGAGCCACCGAGCGCAACGGCGAGGACCACGACCCCGAAACCCACCTCATCCCCATAGTCCTGAAGGTGGCCGCCGGCGAGCTGCCCGACGTCCGCATCTTCGGCCAGGACTTCAATACGCCGGACGGGACCTGCATCCGCGACTTCGTCCATGTCCGCGACCTGGCTTCCGCCCACCTCCTCGCCCTGGAGGCGACCGGCGAGGCGGAGCCTTCGTTCGAGGTCTACAACCTCGGCTCGGCGGCCGGCTTCTCCGTCCGGGAGGTCATCGAGGCCGCGCGCAAGGTGACCGGTCGGGCCATCCCCGCTCGCGTCGTCCGTCGCCGCTCCGGGGACCCGCCGCGGCTGGTGGCCTCGTCCCGTCGCGCCCGCCGCGACCTCGGCTGGCAGCCGCGCGAGGCATCGCTCGAGCAGATGCTGGCCGATGCGTGGGCCTGGAAGCTGTCCCATCCCACCGGCTACGCCAAGCGCAAGCCGCGGACCCCGCGGTCGGGGCGGTCCGGCGACCCAGGCAGCGGTGATGGGTCAGGTGGCGGGCGGGCGTCGGACGCGGACGACGGCGAGCCGGTGCGTCCGGAGCGGGTCGCCGTCCCAATCAGCGGTTAGGCGTCGGCTCCGGAGCGCCCGCCGCCGCGCAACGGCGGCATACCCCATAGAAGTCCAGCCGCGCGTCTTCGATCTCGAATCCCAGCTCCCGTCGGGCGCGGCGGCTGATTTCCGCCACCAGCTCCTCGCCGACCTCCTCCACCGTCCCGCACACGCGGCAGGCGAGGTGGTGGTGGTGGGCCGGGCGGCAGGCGACATACGCGTAGACATGGCCGTCCTGCTCGAGCCGCCGGGCGAGACCCGCCTCGCACAGGGCCTCCAGGGTGCGGAACACCGTCGCCCGACCCAGCCGCCGATGGCGCGGACGCATCCGCTCCCAGAGCTCCTGGGCGCTGACCTGCCGGCTGGAGCTGGACAAGGCCGCGGCCACGGCCAGCCGCTGGCTGGTCACTCGCTGGCCAGCCCGCCGCAGGCGACGGGCCGTTGCCGCGCTCACAGCTGCGGCTCCAGGCCCACGCTCATGACCAGGATCAGGGCCACGCCGGCCAGGGTGGCGGCAATCACCCACCGCGACCCCTCGTTGCGGTGGGCCTCCGGCAGCAGCTCGGCAGCCCCGACGTAGAGGAAGAACCCGGCGAAGGTGGCCAGCAGGGCGCCGAGGACCGCGTCGGGGATGACGAAGAAGGCGGTGACCGCGGCTCCGAGCACCGGCGCCAGACTGACCAGGAACACCCAGCGCATGGCCGCCTGCTGTGGCACGCGGTTGGCGAGCAGCAGGCTCACGACACCGATGCCGTCGCTGAACCGGTGGATGACGACCACCATGCCCACGACGAACCCCAGCTCGGGGCTGGCCTGAAAGGCGGCAGCCAAGGCCACCCCATCGAGGAGGCTGTGGATCGACATCGCTCCGGCGCCGATCAGGCCGATGTGCTGGTGGGAGGCGGACTCGTGGTCGAGCTCGGTGGCCGTCTCGTGGCCGAGATGGAGCAGCGTCACCTTCTCGATGACGTAGAACGCGAGGAACCCGATCGCGGCGAATGCCATGGCCAGGCTCACCTGGCCGCCCATCAGCTCCACGGACTCGGGCAGGAGGTCGAAGAACGCGGCCCCGATCCGGATGCCGGCCCCGATGGCGATGACGTAGCCCACCTGCCGCACCAGGCGGAGGGCCATGACTCCACCGGTCAGCGCGGACAGGACCGCGGCGGCCGACATGGCGATCAGAAACGGTGGCATAAGTGAGACGCAGTATCACTCCCTGCCACGGGGCCGGTCAAGAGTCGTGGCCGCCCGTGCTACGATCGGTTCGCCAGATTCACCACTACTCGGAGCCCTGTTTGCCCCCAACCCCCACCGCACCGCGCCGCCGAACCCGCCGCCGCTCGACCTCCTCGCCCGCTTCAGACGGCCGTCAGGCCCTCCCCGTCGATGCCACTCCGGACACCGCGCTGACCGACGCCGTGCTGGCCGCCGCCGCCGGCTATCGGTTCGGGGACATCGAGGTCCCGGTCACCATCGCCCGGGCCCTCGAGGAGATGGGCTACGTGACCCCGACCGAGGTCCAGGCCCGCGCCATTCCCCCGTTGCGGGCCGGGCGCGACCTCATCGGTCAGGCGCAGACCGGCACCGGCAAGACCGCCGCGTTTGGCATCCCCATCGTGGAGCAGGTGGATCCGGCGGAGCGATCGGTCCAGGCCCTGGTCCTGACCCCGACCCGCGAGCTGTGTCAGCAGGTCACCGCCGAGATCGCATCGCTCGGCCGTTTGCGAAACGTGAAGCCGGTGGCCATCTACGGCGGGGCCGCCATGGACCGCCAGATCAACGCCCTCCATCGGGGAGCGCAGGTGGTGGTCGGGACACCGGGCCGGGTGCTGGACCTCATCCGCCGCCGCGAGCTCCGGCTGGAGAACGTGCGTACCGTGATCCTGGACGAGGCCGATCGCATGCTGGACATGGGCTTCATCGTGGACGTGGAGACGATCCTGGCCCGCTGCCCGCGGCAGCGCCAGACTGCGCTGTTCAGCGCCACCATGCCCTACGCCATCCTCCGCATCTGCGACCGGTTCATGCGTCGCGATGCCGAGCACATCTCGGTCCGGCCCGAGCTGCGCACGGTGGAGACCACCCGCCAGCTGGTCTACTACGTCGCCGAGCAGGACAAGGCCGCGGCCCTGGTCGAGCTGGCCGACACCTTTGGCTTTGACCGGCTGCTGGTGTTCCGGCACACCCAGATCGGGGTCGACCGGCTGACGACTTCGCTCAAGCGACGTGGCCGCAACGTCGCCGCGCTGCACGGCGGGCTGTCGCAGCGCGACCGGGAGCGGACGCTGGCCGCCTTCAAGGCCGGCGACATCCAGTTCCTGGTGGCGACCAATGTCGCCAGCCGTGGGCTCGACATCGTCGACCTCCCGTACGTGCTGAGCTACGACATCCCCGAGGATGCAGACACCTACATCCACCGCGTGGGCCGCACCGGTCGCGCGGGCCGGACCGGGACCGCGATCACGTTCGTGGCCGAGTGGGACCTCGACGCGTGGCAGGCGATCCAGGCCGAAGTCGGGATGGAGGTCGAAGAAGGGGAGCTCAGCCTGTACCGATGAGCGACCCGATCACCGCGCCGGCCGATCCGACCGCAATCCTGCCCCAGCTCGCCTCCGAGGCGAAGGTCGGGATCATGAGCCCGCACTGGTCGTTCGAGCCGTACTGGATCGGCGAGCGGTTGGTGGCCCGCCTGTCCAGCGGGCGCGTCCTGGTGACCGACGCCACCGGCCAGGCGGTGAACGACTTCTACCGCGACCTGGCCGATGTGCTGGTCACGTCGGTGGACGCCGACGATGTCGTCCTGGACGGGGTGTGGACCGCCCAGCCGTTCCTCGGCCACGGATCGGCCGCCGAGCGGTGGGCTGAGGCCATCGCCACCGAGTCGGGCGACCTTCCCGAGGAGGCGCCCGATCCCGCGCAGCTCGAGTCGCGGCGGGCGTTCGTGGTGGTCGACGTCATCGAGCTCGACGGGCAGTTCCTGGGCGACCTGCCCTACCAGGAACGTCGCCGGCTCCTGTCGGGCCTCATCAACGAGGGTGTGCGTCTGCGGGTGACCCCATCGGTCAAGATGCCCGTCGGCTCGTGGTTCCACGCCTGGCAGGAGAACGGGTTCAGCCGCGCGGTGGCCAAGCACGCGAACTCCCGCTACCGGCCCGGGACGTCGAGCGAGGACTGGGTCATCGTGGCCATCCACCCCGAGCGCGCGCCGGGCGTCGGCGGCCTGTTCTGGAAGGGACGTCGCAAGCGCGAGATCACGCGGTGAGCGTGGCCTCCGCGCTCGATGCGCGCGGTCGGTCCGCGGTGCGTCGGGTCGGCCAGGCCGACCTCATGGTCGGCATCCCGAGCTTCGGAAACGCCGACACCATCGGCTACGTCGTACGGGCGGCGACCGCCGGCATGGTCCAGTACTTCCCCGACCTGAAACCCGTGCTGGTGAACGCCGACGGCGGCTCGCAGGACGACACCCCGGGGGTGGCCGTCAGCACGGAGAGCCCCGAGTACCTCGAGAAGATGATCCTCGTCCGGCCGCCGCATCGGCTGCGTCGGATGGCGGTCACCTATCGCGGCACGAACGGGAAGGGCTCAGCCGTGCGGGCTCTGCTCGAGGTGGCCCGGGAGCTCAAGGTGGAGGCCCTCGTGCTGGTCGACTCCGACCTGCGGTCCATCGTCCCCGAGTGGATCGAGCTGCTGGCCGGACCGATCCTGAAGGGGGGCTATGACTACGTCGCGCCGCTGTACGCGCGGCACAAGTTCGACGGCACGATCACCAACCACATCGCCTATCCGCTGACCCGGACCCTCCACGGCCGGCGGATCCGCCAGCCCATCGGCGGCGAGTTCGCGATCAGCCGCGACCTTGTCCACGCACTCCTGGACTACACCGACTGGGACGATGCCACGGCGCGCTTCGGGATTGACATCTGGATGACCCATCACGCCCTGTCCGGCGGCTACGCGGTGTGCCAGACCCGACTGGGAGCCAAGATCCACGACCCCAAGGATCCGGCCTCCGACCTTGGCCCCATGTTCCGCCAGGTGGTGGGCACCCTGTTCCGGATGGCCGGTGAGCAGTCCGACTCCTGGCTGCCCGTCCGCGGCTCCCAGCCGGTCCCGGAGTACGGCTTCGAACGGGTGGTCCTGCCCGAGCCGATCACCGTCAACCAGCCCAAGCTGGTCGATGCGTTCGAGACGGCCCGCCTCGCCCAGGGGGCGGTCTGGAAGCGGATCCTGGCCGGAGAGCAACTCGAACGCGTGCTCGCCCTCCCCGCCGACGCACCGGAGACGTTCGGCTTCCCCTCCGAGCTGTGGATCCGCTGCCTGTACGACGCGCTCCTCGCCTTCCAACGGCCGGGGAACGACCACGAGGCGCTGCTGGCGGGGTTGACCGGCTTGTACTTCGGCCGCGTCGCCGGATTCATCAACGAGGCGCTGGACATGACTGATGAGCAGGCCGAGCGGCTGGTCGAGGGCCAGGCACGCGAGTTCGAGGACCTCAAGCCGTGGCTCGTCCGCGCCTGGCAGGCACAGGCCGATGGGTCCGCGACGGGCGGATCGGCGACCGGCGGAGGTCCCTGATGGCTCGGCGGCGCGGCCCGTACCGCATCCTCATGCCGCTGGCCAACCCGCGGACGGCCCGTGACCTGGTGCGCATCGGCTCGCACCTGGCACCCCAGCGCCCCACCGAGATCACGGCTCTCGGCATCGTCGAGGTCCCCGAGGGCGTGTCGCTGGCCGAGGGGGCCAGCCGCGCACGGGAGGCGCGGCGCCTGCTCCAGCGGGTCCCCGACTTCCGCGACGACCCGTCGGTCGAGGTCCGCACCGCAGTCCGCATTGGACGCCGCGCGGCCGAGGGCATCGTCGAGGCGGTGGCGGAGATGGGGGCCGACCTGGTGATCTTCGGCTGGACGGGACCACCCCAGCGGGTCCAGCGACGGGCGGTCTTCTCGACAACCATCGACGAGGTCGCCCGGGAGGCGCCGTGCGACATGGCCGTCGTGAAGCAGCGCGGGCTGGGCGAGGTGCGCTCGATCCTGGTCTCGGTCCGGGGCGGGCCGAACGCCGAGCTGGCGCTGTCACTGGCAGCCGACCTGGCCCGAGGCTTCGGCGCCGAGCTGGTCGTCCTCCATGTCGTCCCACCGGACGGGGGCGACGAGGCCCTGGAACGGGAGCGCAAGGCACTGGCTGCTCTGGTGAGGCGCTCGACCCGTGGGGTAAGCGTCCGCCACCTCGTGGTCGAGGCACCGACAGTTCGCGGCGCCATCCTGCGCGAGTCAGCCAACCATCAGCTGGTGGTGGTCGGGGCCTCCGCCCAGCCCACCGGCCTCGGATCCGGCCGCCGGCTGTTCGGCCGGCTGGCCGAGACGGTCGCCGCCCGGGCCAAGGCCACGGTCATGGTCGTGCGCTCGGGCCAGCCGCTCCCGCCTCGTACGTTCGAGGAGCTGCGGGCGGACGAGCAGAGCCTGCCCGCGGCGGACCTGGCCTTCGAACCCGGTCAGAGCCTGCCGAGCATCGTGGACCGCTGGTTCGCCGAGAACACCTTCCATGCCTCCGAGTTCCGCGACCTCCGTCGACTGGTCGAGCTCAAGGAGCGGGTTGGGCTGACCATCAGCGTGGGCCTGCCGACGTTGAACGAGGAGAAGACCATCGGTCTGGTGGTCCGGCGCATCCGCGACGCCCTCATGGAGCGCGTCCCCCTCGTCGACGAGCTGCTGGTCATCGACTCGGCCTCGACCGACCGGACGGTGGACATCGTCCGCGAGCTGGGCGTGCCGGTGCGCCAACACGACGAGATCCTGCCCGAGCTGGGGAGCTACCCGGGCAAGGGCGAGGCGCTGTGGAAGAGCCTCCACGAGCTCCGGGGCGACATCGTGGTCTGGGTGGACACCGACATTCGCAACATCCAGCCTCGCTTCGTGTATGGGCTGGTTGGTCCGCTGCTGCGCGAGCCGCGGATCCAGTACGTCAAGGGCTTCTACCACCGGCCGCTGAAGACCGGCGGCAGCTGGCAGGCCGATGAGGGCGGTCGTGTCACCGAGCTCACCGCCCGCCCGCTCATCAACCTGTTCTTCCCCGAGCTGTCCGGCGTCATCCAGCCCCTGGCCGGGGAGTACGCCGGGCGCCGCGAGCTGCTCGAGTCGGTGCCGTTCTTCACCGGATACGCAGTCGAGATCGGGCTCCTGATCGACATCATGGATCGGGTGGGCCTCCCCGGCATCGGCCAGGTCGACCTCGAGCGCCGGATCCACCGCAACCAGTCGCTGATCGACCTGTCCCGCATGTCGTTCGTCATCCTCAAGGCGGCGATCACAAAGCTCGAGGAGCGGCAGCAGATCGAGCTCCTGACTGAGATGGGGGAAGAGATGAAGCAGATCCGGGTAGATGGAGACCGGCTGAGCCTGGAGATCCGCGAGGTGGGCGACATGATCCGGCCGCCGATCAGCAGCATCCCCGCCTACCGCGCCCGGCGAGCCGAGCTGCGGTCGTGAGCCCGGCGCTGCGCGTGGTCGTGGCTCCCGACTCCTTCGGTGGTGCGTTGGACTCGGTGGCGGTGGCCGCCGCGATCGCGCGCGGCTGGTCGTCCGCGCGGCCGGGCGATGAGGTCGTCCGCATCCCGATGGCCGACGGTGGGGAGGGGACGCTGGCCGCGATTGCGGCGGCGCTGGGGGATGGCGTCGAGCGGCACCAGGTGGCCACCCTCGACCCATTGGGCCGGGACACGACCGCGGAGTGGGTCGCCCTGGACGGCGGGGGCAGTGCCTTCGTCGAGATGGCGGCCGCCAGCGGCCTGTCTCACCTCACGGCCGACGAGCGCACGCCGACCAACGCGCGCATGGCTTCGACCCGGGGAGCCGGCATGCTGGTCCGGTCGGCCCTGGATGCCGGGGCGCAGCGACTGGTCGTGGGCCTGGGCGGCTCCGCCACGTCCGATGGAGGCGCCGGGCTGCTCGTGGAGCTGGGCCTCCGCCTGCTGGATGCCCGGGGCGAGAACCTGCCCGATGGTGGCGCCGCGCTCGCTGCGCTGGACCACGTGGAAACTCATGGCCTCGACCCTCGACTCGCCGACGTCGAGATCCTGATCGCATCCGACGTAACCAGCCCGCTGGTCGGACCGCGCGGAGCAGCCGCGACCTTCTCGCCCCAGAAGGGCGCCGATGCCGACGCCGTCGCCGAGCTCGATGCCGCCCTGGGCCGATGGGGGGCCGAGATCCTGCGGGCCACCGGTCGCGACGTGGTCGAGGTGCCCGGTTCCGGCGCAGCGGGCGGGACCACGGCTGGGCTGCTCGGGTTCACGCGGGCGCAGGTACGTCCCGGGGTCGAGGTGGTGGCCGACCTGGTCGGCCTGGCCGCCGCCTGCGAGGGTGCCGACCTGGTCATCACCGGCGAGGGCCGTGCCGACGAGCAGACCCTGGCCGGCAAGGCGGCCATGGGCGTCGCGCGCCATGCCGGAAAGGCGCCGGTCATCCTCCTCTGCGGGGGGCTGGGGCCGGGGTCCGAGATCGTGGAGTCCTCGGGCGCGTTTGCCATCGTCCAGCCCATCGTCGACCGCCCCACCGACCTCGACACGGCCATGGCCGACACCGAGCGGCTGCTGGCCAACGCGAGCGCCCGGCTCGCGCGGAGCATCGGTCTCGGCCGCCGCCTGGGCTCCCGCGGCTGGCACTGATGCCAGCCCGCGCCAATCGCCGCCGGCTCGCCGCGCTGCGCCGTGTGCGGCGCGCGCGCATCGGTCCTGTCCTCGAGCGCCTGGCTGACCGCTACGGAGACCCGGTCTGGTCGGGACAACGCTTGGATCCGGTGGCCGAGCTGGTGCTCACCGTCCTGGCCCAGAACACGGCCGATGTGAACTCGCACCGTGCCTTCGTCGCGCTGCTGGCTGCCTATCCTTCGTGGGATGCGGTCCTGGCTGCGCCGACCGATGAGCTGGCCGACGTCATCCGCCCTGGTGGGCTGGCGCCCACCAAGTCACGCCGGATCCAGCTCGTTCTGGCCGAGGTCCACGACGCGACCAACGGAACCTGGGACCTGGGCTTCCTCGCTGAGTGGCCGCTCGACGACGCGCGGGAGTGGCTGGTGGGTCTGCCCGGGATCGGGCGCAAGACGGCCTCGATCCTGCTCCTGTTCGCCTTCGGCCGTCCGGCGCTGCCGGTCGACACCCATGTCTACCGTGTCGCCGCTCGGCTGGGGCTCCTGCCGCCCAAGACCAACCTGACCCGAGCCCACGACCTGCTCGAGGAGGTCGTGGTGCCGGACCAGATGTACGCCGCCCACGTCCTGCTCATCCGCCACGGGCGGGAGGTGTGCCGCGCTCCGCGGCCCATCTGTGGGCTCTGTCCGCTCACCGACCTGTGCCCGTACTTCGCCCTGGTCCAGAAGGGCAAGGCCAGGATGGCGCCCATCCCCCGCTCACTGGAGCGCCCGGCGCGCTACCACGACGAACTGCTCCACGGTTGGGCTGCGCCCACGGCCTGGCCTGACGGGGGCATGGGGCCCATTGGGGCCGATAGGACCGAGGCGCTAGAATCGCGCGGCGCCGGGCCGAAGTAGCTCAGGGGTAGAGCAACGGTTTCGTAAACCGTCGGTCGTGGGTTCGAATCCCACCTTCGGCTCCATAACCGTACGCATCGAGATTCGCCTGTGGCCGTCCTCGCCCTGATCCTGTTCGTGGCCTGGATCGTGGTCGTGGTGGCGGTGCCGACCATCGCTCGCGCCGGGCGCTCCGGAGGGCCGGCGGTTCGCTTCCGTGACCGACCGCGTTCGGCCCAGTGGTGGGCTCGCGTCCTCTCAACCGTTGGCGTGGTCAGCGGCCTGGCCGCGCCGATCGCGGACCTCGCCGGCCTCGCAGCCATCGCCTTCCTGGACCACGTAACGGTGGCTGTGGCCGGGCTCATCCTGTACGGACTGGGCGTGGCCGGCACGCTGTACGGGCAGGCGGCGATGGGGGCGTCATGGCGCGGAGACGTCGACCCCGAGGTCCGGACCGAGCTGGTGACAACCGGCCCGTTCCGAATCGTCCGCAACCCGATCCTGACCGCGACCGCCCTGACCGTGCTGGGCCTGGTCCTGCTCGTCCCGAACGTCCTTTCGCTCGTCATGCTCGCGGCGGTCGTGACGGCGCTCCACATCCAGGTCCGCCTGGTCGAGGAGCCGTACCTGCTCCGGGTGCATGGCGAGGCCTACCGACGCTATGCGGAGCGGACTGGGCGGTTCCTGCCCGGGATCGGCCGCTGGCCGCCGCCGGCCGGGGGCGACGACTAGGAGGGCGAGGCGAGGACGGGGTCAGGCGGACAACCCGGTCGTTCGATCCGCTCCACATAGGGCTACCCGGTAGGTGGCGTGGCCCCCGGTGGCGGCACGCCAAGGTCATCGGCCGGTGGCGGGCCGAAGTAGCTCAGGGGTAGAACAACGGTTTCGTACCGTCGGTCGTGGGTTCGAATCCCACCTTCGGCTCCACTACCGCTCGCCGCGAGAATCCCGGCGGCCGGCGGGGCCGGCTAGGACGGCGTCAGGCGGACGATCCGGTCGTTCGATCCGTTCGAGGTCGTGAAGTAGAGCGTGCCGCCCGGCCCGTGGACGACCGATCGCTTCCGCCAGCTGTCGTTCACGTGCTGCGCACCGTCCCACACCATCGCCGAACCCGACAGGGCGTAGTGGCGCAGGTCCATTTCCTTCAGGGTCGCGACCACCAGCTGGCCGTTCCAGTCGCCCCAGTTCGGCGTGACGAAGAAGGTGGCATTCGAGGTCGCCCACGTCGTCGAGCCCGAGGCCCACACCGGGTTGCTGTACGAGGTGGCCGGGCTGCAGGGGCCGCCGTACGCGGTGTTCCGGATGCCGGCACCGGTGTAGCACGGCCACCCGAAGTTGCTGCCACCCAGGATGCGGTTGATCTCGTCGTCTCGGTTCGGACCATGCTCGACGGCGTACACCGCCCCGGTACCGGGCTGGGTGGTGATGCCCTGCGGATTGCGGTGGCCGAAGCTGAAGACCAGCGTCCGCGTGCCTCGGATGACCGGATTGTTGGCAGGCACCCCGCCGTCCGGCGTCACGCGGAGGATCTTCCCGTTCAGCGAGCTGAGGTTCTGGGCGTTCACCGGGTTGCCGGCTTCCCCCATCGTGATCCACAGATTGTTGTCAGAGAACATCTCGATGGCGCAGCCGTTGTGCACGGTGTTCGCTGCCATCCCGAATCGGATAACGAACTTCTCGAAGATGATCCGGTTCCACTGGTCGATCCGATATCGCAGGACCTGGTTCAGCCAGCGCCCATAGTCGTTGCGCGAGGCGCAGACGTAGATCCGCTGATTCGTGGCGAAGTTCCTGTCCACGGCAATGCCCATCAGGCCGGACTCGCCCTGCGCCTGGACGTAGGCCACGGTGTTGTTGCGGAGGAGCTGCGCCCCGGGGGCGCCGCTGGCGAACACCTTCAGGGACCCACCCCGCTCGGTGACGAGCATCCGACCGTCCGGGGTGAACGCGATGTCCCACGGGTAGGACAGCCCGCTTTGGATGACGTCCTGGGTCAGAGTGGGCGCGCCGGCGGCCGCGCCGCCGGGGACCGCGGCGGCCATGAACAGGGTGGCCATCAGCAGGCCGATGACCCGCTGTCGCGTCCTCCTCATTGCCGGAACTCTACCTGCCGCGACCGTCGCAGGCACCACGGAGAGGTACCGAGCGACGTAGGCAAAACGGCTACCCGGTAGGTGGCGTGGCCCCCGGTGGCGGCACGCCAAGGTCATCAGCGGGTGGCGGCTGGTTTCGCTGGTTGAACCAGAGCACGATCGCCGCTGCCGCGGTTCCCAGGAGGCCGAGGACGATGATCCACGGCAACAGGCCGCCACCCTCGTCTCCCGGTTCCGCGCTCGGCGACGGGCTGGGCTCCGGCGATCCCGACCCACTGGCGCTCGGCGACTCGCTCGGTGTTGGGCTTGCGGTCGGGGTTGGCGAAGCGGTCGGCGTCGCGGTCGGTGGAGGGGTTGCCGTGGGGGCGGCCGTCTGAGGTGGGGCCGACGTCGCGGTGGGAGCGGGAGTCGCCGTCGGTCCCGGCGTCGCGGTGGGAGTGGGTGCTGGGGTTGCGGTGGGCTCAACCGTCGGCGTCACCACCGGTGTCGGCGCCACCGATGGCGGCACGCTGACCGATGGCGCCTGCGATTGCGAGACCGAAGCGCCCGGACACTCGATACGCAGGCCCTCGACCACGTCCTGGAACGCGCCAATGGCGTCCGAGGCCAGCTGGACCTCGTCCATGGCCGCGGCCACGGCGCCCGCATCACCGGCGGCAATGGCCGCGCGGAGGTCGGTCGAGGCCGATTCCGTGGTGTCGAGGATCGCCTGGAAGGCCGCCCGCACCACCGGCCCGACTTCGTCGTCCGTGGCCGCGTCGAGGGCTGCCTGGGCGGCGGCCTCGGTTGCGTCGAGCGAGTCGAGCGCGGCCAGGGCAGCGGCATTCTCGGGTGTCCCGGCCTGGGCGACGAGCGCCGGATCGAGCGCGAGGAGGGTGTCGAGCTCGTCCTGGATGTCGGTGCTGTAGCCGGCCAGTCCACAGACCGCGCCCTCGATCCCCCCGCACGCCACGCCGAGGACGAGCGCGGCGGTGAAGACCGCCGATGCGGCGCGCGGAAGGTGGACTCGTCGCATGAAGTCGCTCAGGGTAGCGGCTGGGTTGCGGACCGTCGAATGACAGGGCATCCCGCAGCCGGGCGCAATCGGTACCATCGGTCCATGCAGTCGCGTCCGCGCATCGTGGTCACCGTCCAGTCGCCGGAGCACGCCGCCAACGAGGAAGTGGCCTGGCGCAAGAACGACCGCTACTTCGAGGCCGTCCGTCGCCACGGCGGCGACGTCATCGTCCTCGACGAGAACAGCAGCGCGGAGGATCGGGCTGGCGCCTTCGCGATCATGGACGGGCTCCTGCTGTCCGGTGGGGCCGACCTCGACCCGGCCCTGTACGGGGAGGAGCCACACCCCACCACCGTCGTGGAGCCGGCACGGGACGCCCTGGAACAGGCGGCCTTCGCGGCCGCCGAGGAGCGCGGCACGCCGGTGTTCGGGGTGTGCCGCGGGATGCAGGCGGTCAACGTCTTTCGTGGCGGGTCGCTGGTCCAGGACATCGAGGGACATACCAGCTCGCCGTACCCGGCGCCCGAGGCGACGTCCCACGACCTCGAGATCGAGGCGGGGACGAGGCTGGCCGAGGTCCTGGGCGAGGGGACGGCCACGGTCAACACCTATCACCACCAGGCCATCCGCCCCGAACAGGTCGGCCGCGGGCTGCGGATCAGCGGCTACAGCGAACACCCCGACGGGGACCTGGTCGAGGCGTTCGAGGACCCCGATCCCGCGCGCTGGCTGATGGCCGTCCAGAGCCATCCCGAACGGACGGAGTTCACTTCGCCCGAGTTCGAGCGGCTGTGGGCCGCGTTCCTCGACGCTGCCCGCCTGTACGCCGCGAACGGCAGCGCGCCTAGGACCTGATCCTCGACCCTTCCGGGTCGAACAGGGGCTCCGCGCTCACCGTGGCGCCAATCCACTCCCCGAAGACCTCGACCTCGCACCGGGTGCCGGCCCCGGCCAGCGCCACGGGCAGGTAGCCGTACGCGATGCTGGCCCCGACCGCGAACCCGTAGCCTCCGCTCGTCACTCGACCGACGACCCCGTTCCCCACCCGGATCGGCTCGTTGCCGAGCGCAACCGCCAGCGGGTCATCGAGCACGAGGCAGCTCAGCGTCCGGTCCAGCGGAGCCTCGTGGGCGGCGTGAACTGCCTCCTGACCGATGAACCCTGGATCCTTGCCCAGCCGGACCGCAAAGCCGAGCCCCGCCTGGTACGGCGTGTCGTCGGGGGTGATGTCCGATGACCACACCCGGTATCCCTTCTCCAGCCGCAGGCTGTCGATGGCCCGATAGCCGCCGGCCACCAGCCCATGCGTCTGGCCGGCCGCCCACAGCGTGTCCCACAGGGCCAGCCCGTCGTCCATGGAGCAATAGAGCTCCCAGCCCAGCTCCCCGACGTACGTGACCCGCAGCGCGAGGACCCGCACCCCAGCGACGGTGATGTGGCGGGCGGTCAGGTACGGGAACGCGTCGTTCGACAGGTCATCCTCGCTGACCGATGCCACCACCTCCCGCGCGCTCGGCCCCCAGATGCCCAGGCACGCTCGGTCGAACGTGACGTCCGTGACCTCGACCGATCCGTCGTCCGGGGCGTGGGCACGGATCCAGCCGAGGTCGTGGGTACCGAACGCCGTGCCGGTGACGATGAGGAACCGATCCGACGCGAGGCGGGTCACGGTGAAGTCGCACTCGATCCCGCCACGCTGGTTGAGCATCGAGGTATAGGTGATCCGGCCCACCGCGCGATCGATATCGTTGGCGCACAGCCGCTGGAGGAGCGTCACCGCACCCGGCCCGCGGATCTCGATCTTGGCGAAGCTCGTCTCGTCGTAGATCGCGGCCGCGTTGCGGGTGGCCAGCGCCTCGGCGCCGATGGCCGGGGACCAGTGCTTCCCGGCCCAGCCCCGCGGTCGGAGCGACTCGTCCCCGGCCGCAGCGTTCGACTCGAACCAGTTCGGCCGCTCCCAGCCGGCCTTCTCGCCGAACGCCGCTCCCAGCTCGCTCAACCGGTCGTAGGTGGGCGAGACATGCAGCGGCCGCCCCGCCTGCCGTTCCTCGAAGGGGTAGTGGATGTCGTAGTAGGTGGCGTAATTCTCGGTCGCCCGCACCAGGGTGTACTCGCGTGACCGGTACGACGCCCCGAAGCGCCAGACATCCATCTTCCACAGGTCGTACTCCGGCTCGCCATCCACGATCCAGTGCGCCACCTGGCGGCCCATGCCACCGGCGCCGGCGATGCCGTGGGCCGAGAAGCCGGCGGCAATGAAGAACCCGCGGACCTCCGAGGGGCCAAGGATGAACTCGTTATCCGGGGTAAAGCCCTCCGGGCCATTGATCACCTGGCGCACCCCGGCATCGGCCATGGCCGGCACCCGCCGCTGGGCGCCACGGCTGATCTCCTCGAACCGCGGCCAGTCCGGCGGGAGCAGCTTGCCGTTGAAGTCGGCCGGGATGCCGTCCAGCCCCCACGGCGCCGGGTTGCGCTCGTAGCCGCCCATCACCAGGCCCGAGACCTCCGGCCGAAAGTAGACGAGGTTGTCCGGGTCTCGCAGCTGGGGCAGATCCGGGGTCACGCCGGCGATCGGCTCAGTGACGAGGTACTGGTGGGCGAACGGGATGACCGGCACGGTGACGCCCGCCATGTCACCGATCTCCGGCGCGAACATGCCGGCGGCGTTCACGACGACCTCGCAGCGGATCGGTCCGCCATCGGTCTCGACCCCCTGCACCCGACCGTCCTCGACCGCGATGCCGGTCACCCTCGTCCGCGGCCGCACGGTCACGCCATGTTGACGCGCGCCCGCGGCCAGCGCCTGGGTCAGGCCCGAAGGGTCGAGGTAGCCGTCGGTCGGCAGCCACGCTGCGCCGAGCACCCCCTCGGTCGACATGAGCGGGAATCGGTCCCGTGCCTCCTCGGCCGAGACAAGCGTCATTTCGAGCCCGTAGGCCTTGGCCCACCCGGCCTGGCGGTGGAGCTCTTCCATGCGCTCGGCCGATGACGCAAGCCGGAGCGACCCCACCTCCCGCCAGCCGGGATCGACCCCCGTCTCGGCGGCCAGTCGGCGGTACGTCTCGACGCTGTCGACCATCATCCGCGTGAGCGTCGGGCTGGCCCGCAGCTGACCCACGAGCCCGGCTGAGTGGAAGGTCGACCCGCTCGTCAGCTCGGAACGGTCGACGAGGACGACATCGGCCCATCCCAGATGGGCCAGGTGATATGCCACCGCCGCTCCGCCGACTCCGCCCCCGATGATGACCACTCGGGCGGCGTCAGCCACCGGCGACCTCGGTCAGGGCCGCTGCGAAGCGGGGCTCGGCGGCGTGACGGAGCATCCGAACGAAATGCTCGTCGGCATAGGCCACGAAGTCCACGTCCAGGGTGCTGATCCCCTGTTGCAGGACCCCCCACATCGCCTCGCGGAAGTCGGAGACCAGGCGCATGAGGGTCAGTCGGGCCAGGCGCGCGAGATCGGGCGCATCAGTCTGGTCGTACGCAGCCAGCAGGGCCAGATCCTCGACCGGCGTCAGCTCGTGGTTGATGCTGAAGTTGCCGAGATCAAAGAACGGGTCGCCCATGCCCGCGTACTCCCAGTCCACGATCCGGATCCGCTCGCCATCGTCGATGAAGTTGGCGTTCAGCAGGTCGTTGTGGCAGGGCAGCATGGAGAGCGGGGTACCGAGCAGCGCCCGCTCGATGCGGTGGCCCACGGTGTGCGCCTCGCTCCCAGCCCGCCGGCTCTGGGACACCGCGCGCGGTGGCGAGGGCAAGGTACGCCTCGGCCACCCGGAGTGGAACGAAGATGCCCGGGATGGCCGGGCCGCCGTGGACGCGGCGGATGGAGTCCGCCACCCGCCCAAGCGTCTCGGGGTCGTGGACCTGCGCCATGGACACCGGGTCCCCTGTGATGAATCGGGTCACCAGGTAGCCCTCGGGACGGATGAAGGCCACGACCTCGGGTCCGACCCCAACCCCGGCCGCAGCGACGGTGGCCGCGTGCTCGACCTCCCGGCTGATGCCGAGGAGATGGGTGTCGTTGCCGGCCAGCCGGATGACATACCGATCGGTTTCGCCGGCGATGCTGATCAGGAAGTTCCGGTTCGTGATCCCGCCGGTGAGCGGGATGAGAGTCAGGGGTCTCCCGGCCGTCTCCGGGACTCGCTGGAGGGCATCGGTCAGGTGCTCGGCCAGCTCGCCCCGGAGCGGCTCATCGGTCAACGTCATGCCACGCTCATGATGCCGGGAAGCGCGAGCGGCCCGGACGCCGGAGCGCCGGGCCGCTCGCCTGGGCGGGCGCGATGCGACCTTTACGCGATCATCGTCTCGCCGGTGGCCTCGTCGGCCGACAGCTGCTCGACGTCCTCCTTGCCGCGCTGGCCGCTCAGGAGGTAGTACAGGACGCCGAAGAGCAGGACGGCGCCGACGATGAACTCGAACACCGGGATGGCCGGCAGGTCGGTGAGCGTCTCGCCGTTCCACTGCAGGAAGGTGTTGATCGGCGGGTTCGACCAGATGCTGCGCAGCTCGTTGCCGAAGTCGCCGAATCCTTCCCACTCCCACAGGCCGATGTTGATGACCATCGCCAGGCCCCACACCAGGGCCAGGATGTTGATGATCGTCCCCCAGCTGCCGAGCTTGAACCACGCGCCCTCGTGCGGCCATCCGCGGCGTCGAGCACGCAGGACACCCCAGTTGCACAGCAGGTAGCTGATGTAGATCGTCCCGGTCGCCGCGATGGCAAGGTAGAAGGCCGCGAAGGCCCCGGTTACCAGCAGCGGCAGGAGCGCCAGCACGCCGACGCCCACCGCCGCATTGGTCGGAGTCTTGAACGTCTGGTTCACGTGGCCCCAGACGCCTCCGAGCGGCAGACGACCGTCCCGACCCATGGAGAACATGAGGCGGGTCGTCGCGCCCTGAATCGCCAGGGTGCACACGGATACGGCGATCAGGATGACCACGAGGTACAGGTCGCCCAGGGTCACGTCCCCGAACAGGGTCTGGTTCAGGTTCTCCTGGATGGTGGTGGCGAACGGGAATCCGAAAGCCTGGCCCTCGGCCACCGCAGCCTCGATGTCCCGGAACGACAGGATGATGGCCAACAGGAAGATCAATCCCGCGATGCCCGACAGCCAGATGGCGGCCAGCACGCCGCGAGGCGCCTGGCGGCTGGCGTCCACGGTCTCCTCGCCGAAGGTCCCCGCCGTGTCGAAGCCGTAGACCACGAACAGGGCGAGGAACATGCCGACCAGGAAGACCGCGAAGTAGTTGCCGCCGGCCAGGTCGGCCGTGTAGGACGTGTCGAAGATGACCGAGATCGGCTGGTGGTTGGCGAAGATGAGCAGGACGAGCGCCAGGACGATCATGCCCAGGATCTCGGCAGCTACGCCCAGGTTGTTCAGCAGGGCCAGCAGCCGCACGCCGAAGGCATTGATCACCGTCGACACGAGCAGGGCGACGATCGCCAGGAACGACCATGTGTTCAGGAACGGAATGGGGCTGGCCGCGGCGAGGTCGATCCCGAACAGCGGCGACAGGACGAGCGGAACGGTGGCCGCCACGGCGGTAACGGTAATGACGCCCGCCCAGAAGTAGAACCAGCCGGTGAACCAGCCCAACGTCTTGTTGGACAAGCGCTTCGACCACTGGTAGATGGATCCGGCAACCGGGAAGTGGCTCGACAGCTCGGCGAAGTTCAACGCGACGAACGTCTGGCCGATGATGACCAGCACCCACGCCCAGATGAACGGAGGGCCCCCGACACCGATGGCCACCGCCTGCTGGGTGAAGGACCCCGTCGCGACGCTGATGTAGCTGAACGCGACCGCGAAGCTGGAGAAGAGCCCAAGGGTCCTGTTCAGCTGGGGACGGATACCGAGCGACCGCAGGTGGGCGTCGTCAGCGGCGACTTGATCAGCGTGGGTCTGATCCGCAGTCAAGGCGAGTCTCCTTCATCCGTTTCTGGGCGATGGCACAGACGCAAGGGACACAAGGATCGGAGTCCCCCGCGAAGTCAGGGCGCGGGCGGGGGCTGGCGGGGAGTATGGGCGCGGCGTTTCGGCCGCGTCAACGACTTTTTTCTAGCGGTTGCGGACCAGCTCGGCGGGGGTCAGGGCGGTGTACTGGCCCTTGTTGCGCATGGCCTTGGCCAGGGCCACCTCGTGGGCCCGATCCTCGGCGGTGTCGTCCAGCGGCGCGAGCTCGGCCGGCTGCCCCGTCCGGCGCTCCAGCGCGATCTTGATGAGCTGGTCGGTGAGCCACGGGTTCTTGGGCAGAACCGGCCCATGAAGGTATGTGGCGAACACGTTGTCGCGGACCGCGCCCTCCGTCCCGTCGCTACCGTTATTCCCCGCCCCGGCGACGATTGTGCCGAACGGCCTGGCACCGGGGCCCAAGGTCGTCTGGCCCGAGTGGTTCTCGAAGCCCACCACCGTGCCGGTCTGGCCGTTGAGCGTGACCTCGACCGCGGCGTGCTGCATGAACCGCTGGGATCCGCCGCGAGTCTCGAGGTCGAGGATGGCGGCGCCCTCCATCGGCTCGCCCACCGACGGGATGTACCGATGCCCGAGCAGCTGGAGGCCCGCGCAGACGGCAAAGATGAGCACGCCCTGGTCCGCCGCCTCCTGGAGGGAGGGAATCTTCAGTCCCAGGTCGCGGGCGACGACGTCCATCTCCACGTCCTGCCCGCCATGGAACAGGATGAGGTCGAAGGTCGTGAAGTCCGGCGTGTCGCCCTGCTCGACCTCGACCACCTCGGTCGGGATGCCGCGCCATGCGCAACGCTGGACGATGGCCATGACGTTGCCGCCGTCGCCGGCCACGTTCAGGAGGGACGGGTACAGATGCGCGATGCGGAGGGTCGGGTAGTCCATCAGGCCTCCCAGTATCGCCCAACCCAGCCGCGACGGCGCATCTCCTCGCGGAGCTCGATGGTCGGCGTGTAGCCGGCCACGATGGTCAGCGGCTCGCCGGGCGGGGTCGTGGCCAGGGCGGCGTCGAGCGCGGGCACGCGGTCCTCGATGACCGCCATTCGGAGCGGGTCGAGCCCCGCGTACTTCAGCCGGTTGGCCAGCTCGTCGGCGCGGAGGCCGGAGATGGTGGCCGTCTCGATGTTCGGGACCGATGCCTCGAAGTCCACGTCCCACAGCCAGCCGAAGTCCTCGCCGTCGACCAGGGTGTTGCTGACCGCGATCAGCAGGTGGCGGGGCAGGTTCTCGGTGCCGAGAGCGCGCAGGGTGGCGTTGTAGGAGGTCGGGTTCTTGGCGAAGCCCAGCACGATCTCACGCTCGCCGGCCGTGATCCGCTCCAGCCGGCCAAAGGCCGGCCCCACGCCGGCCAGTGCAGCCGGTGCACCCTCGAGCGGGACGCCCAGGCCCAGTGCCAGTGCCACGGCCGCCGCCGCGTCATAGGCGACGTGCAGGCCGGACTGGGGGATGGCGAACTGGTACACGCCGTCGGCCGTCCGCACCGTGAACCGCGTCTCGGCCAGCCCCTTGACCTCGACAGCGGTCACCGCCACGTCCAGCGCCGGGCGGGCCAGGCCGCACGCAGGGCAGCGCCACGCGCCCATGTGCGAGAGATACACGCGCTCGTACTCGAGGTTTGCGCGGCAGACCGGGCAGCGGATGGTGTCCGCCGCGCGGGTGATGACATCCGTTGATGCCGGAAGGTCCAGGCCGAATGTCACTCGGCGCCCGTCTCGTGCAGGCGCCAGGCCGGCGACGATGGGATCGTCGGCGTTCACCACCAGCACGCTATCCGGTGGCAGGGCGGCGGCGACGACCTCGAACGCGTCGGCCACCGCGTAGATCTCGCCGTAGCGGTCCAGCTGATCGCGGAACAGGTTGGTGACGAGGACCGCCCGCGGCCGGATCTCGGGCGCGACCAGCGGCAGGGCGCCCTCGTCGATCTCGGTGACCATCACCACTGGCGCCACGTGCCCGCGCAGGTCGGACGCAGACACTGCCAGTGAGGTGACCCCTTGGACGAGGTTCGCGCCCGACTGGTTGTGCGCCACCGGCAGGCCGGCCCCGCGGAGGATGGCCGCCGCGAAGCGGGCCGTCGTCGTCTTTCCGTTGCTGCCGGTGATCGCGACCACCGTGACCCCCTGATCGGCAACCAGGGCGCGGAGGATGCCGGGGTCCAAGCGCCGGGCGACCATGCCCGCGATCGAGGTTCCGCCGCCGCGGCCCATGACTCGTGAGCCGGTGGCCGCCGCCTTGCCGGCGACCAGCGCGGCGAAGCGGCGAACGGTGAGGGGGGGTGCCGAACGGTGAGGGGGCAGCCGAAACGGTGGCGTCGTCACCCTAGGTCAGGTCGACGTAGACGTTCTTGACCTCGGTGAACAGGTCCAGGGCATGCATCCCCAGCTCACGCCCGATCCCGCTCATCCGGTACCCGCCGAACGGCGCCTCGGTATGGACGCTGTTGTTCGAGTTCACCGAGATCACGCCGGCCTTCACCCCCTTGGCCACCCGCAGCGCCTTCCCGATGTCGCGACTCCAGACCGATCCCGAAAGTCCGTAGGGCGTGTCGTTGGCCAGCCGCACGGCCTCGGCCTCGTCCTCGAACGGGATGACGGCCACCACAGGGCCGAAGATCTCCTCGCGCACGATGCGCATGTCGGTCCGGGCGCCGTCGAAGATGGTGGGCATCAGGTACGCCCCGGCGTCGAACGGGTCGCCGGTCGGCGGCTCACCGCCGTAGGCCAGCTCCGCACCTTCGTCTTTGCCGGCCTGGATGTACTCCGAGACCCGCTCGCGCTGGCGCTGGCTGACCAGGCTGCCCATCTCCGTCTGCTCATCGGCCGGGTCACCGACTTTCATGGCGGCCGTGGCCTCGATGAATGCGGCCACCACCCGGTCGTGGACCGATGCCTCGACGAAGATCCGGCTCCGTGCGGTGCAGTCCTGGCCGGCGTTGTCGAAGACCGCGTATGGCGACTCGCGGGCGAATCGGTCCAGGTCCGCGTCGGCGAAGACGATGTTGGGGCTCTTGCCGCCCAGCTCCAGTGACACCTTCTTGACGTTGCCTGACGCCAGCCGGAGGATTTCCTGACCCGTCGTCGTCTCGCCCGTGAACGCCACCTTGCCGACGCCGGGGTGGGCGGCGATGGCCGCACCCGCGCTGCCGCCGGGGCCGGTCACCACGTTGACGATGCCCGGCGGGAAGCCGGCCTCCAGGGCCAGCTCGCCCAGCTTCAGGGCGGTCAGTGGGGTGTACGAGGCAGGCTTGAGGATGCAGGCGTTGCCGGTGGCCAGCGCGGGACCGAGCTTCCACGAGGCCATGTTCATCGGGAAGTTCCACGGCACGATCAGGCCGACCACCCCGATCGGCTCGCGCAGCGTGAAGTCCAGGCCCGGCGCGCTGGTGGGGATGGTCTCCCCGAAGTGCTTGTTGGCCGCGCCCGCGTAGTACTCGAACACCAGGCCGACGGCCAGGGCCTCGCCGCGCGCGCCGGCGATGGGCTTTCCCACGTTCCGGCTCTCCAGCTGGGCCAGCTCCTCGAGGTGCTCCTTGGCCAGGTTGCTCAGCTTCTGGAGGGCGCGGCCGCGCTTAGCAGCCGACCACGACGAGAAGCCCTTGGGCTCGTCGAGTGCCTTCTGGGCGGCGGCGACTGCCCGGTTGACGTCCTCCGGACTGCCGAGCGGCGCGGTGGCCAGCAGCTCGCCGGTGGCCGGGTTGATGACGTCGAAGGTCTGGCCGTCGGCGGCGTCCACCTTCTCGCCGCCGATGATCATCTGCGCCGCGCCCAGGGAGGGAGCAGCCGACGCCTGCGTCTCGGTGGTCATATCGGTGGTCGAGTATATCCGCGCACCCTCGGACTGCCCCGGCTACCCGGTCGGCGCCGAGAACGCAGCGCGAGCGCGGTACAGGGTCACCACGATCAGCCCGTAGGCGAAAGCCATGCCGGCCGGGATGATGAGCACCAATGGTGCCTCGTCCGGCAGGTCCGATGAGAACAGACTGGCACCCAGGGTCAGCAAGACGGCCACTGACCCGAATAGACCGATGACGCCCAGGGCCAGCCCCAGCCCCCGAGCCCAGCCCACGCGACGGAAGATGCCCAGCGCTGCCACGACATGGGCGGCCGCGAGGACGGCGCCCAGGACCGAGATTCCTCCGTCCCACAGCGGGTCGTCGCTCAGCAGGGTCGGGACGCTGACGTAGGCGAGGAGCCCCGCCCACGCCAGGAGGAGGAGCGCGGCGACATCAGGCAGAACCGTCCGCCGCTCGGTGCCGGGAGGAGAGGATGTGCTCACGGCGCCGTCAGAAGGATGAAGAGCGACACCGCGATCACCAGCAGCAGGGCGCTCATCGGCAGCAGCAGCGTTCGGATGATGAGCGGTCGAAGCTCGCGGCCCCCGAAACGCTGCCGGTAGTCAGCATCGAGCGCGAGCACGTCAGTCATCTGCTCGATCGGCCGGGGCCGACCACGCGCCGGGCGGAGACTCTCGACGCGCGACCGATGCGCCTGGACCGCCTCACCAAGCGTTCCTGAGATCACCGAAAGCTCGAGACCCGGTCGCTCATGCCGGTCGCCGGATGGATGGAAGGTGCCAATCCACGTTCCGTCCGGCCAGGCGGTGTACAGCGCGGTCAGGCCGTGTGGATGGCCGCCGGACTCGACGACGATGGCGTACGACCCCGCGTCGTCGGCAGCCATGATTCGTGAGTAGCCATCGCCGAGCGGCATGACGACTCTCGTTCCGCCGATCTCGTGGAAACCGAGCGTCGCCAGGATCCCGATACGCTGAGACATCTCCTGGCTGGGTTCCGGTGCCCGACCCGTGACATCCTCCTGGCGGCGTTGGGCGACGCCCGAGTAGGTCCGCCACACCCGAACGGCATGTGGAAGGTGACCAATGAACACGGCCGCGCCGATCGCCAGCGCCGCCAATGCCAGGAGCCGCTCGGGCGACACGGCCTAGAAGTAGTTGACGCTGATTCCGCCGTCGATCACGAAGTGGGCGCCGTTCGTCCAGCGCGACTCGTCGGACGCCAGGTAGATGGCAACGTTGACGATCTCCTCCGGCTTGCCGAATCGGCCGGTCGGGTTCCGCGAAAGGCGGAGCTGCTTCGCCGATTCGTCCTTCACCAGCCAGTCCATGAGCATGGGAGTTTCGATGGGTCCCGGGCAGATGGCATTGGCGCGTACCCCGTGTGGCCCGAACTGCACGGCCAGCGAGCGGGTCAACGACAGGACCGCACCCTTCGAGGCGGTGTACGCGTCCTGCGGGACGGAGCACCCCAGCAGCGCCACGAACGAGCTGACGTTGATGACCGACCCCGAGCCCCGCTCGACCATGCGTGGGATGGCGTACTTGCAGCTGAGGAACACGCCCCGGACGTTGACGGCCATGACCTGGTCCCAGACCGCGACCTCGGTGTCAGTCACCGAGTGATCCGCCTCGGGCATGATCCCGGCGTTGTTGTAGAGGACGTCGATCCGGCCGTAGGCATCCATCGCCGCGGCGACCATGGCCGCGGCATCGGCCTCGTGTGAGACATCGGTCCGGACGAAGGTCGCGTCGCCGCCAGCCGAGCGGATGAGCGCCACCGTCTCGCTCCCGTGCGCCTCGTCGAACTCTGCGGCCACGACCTTCGCGCCTTCGGCGGCGAACATCTGGGCCGCCACCCGGCCCATGCCGCTGCCGGCCCCGGTGATGATCGCGACCTTGTCCTCAAGGCGCATCGGTCAATCCGTCAGCCGCGCTCGAGGTAGCGCTCGCGATCCCACGGGTGGACGATCGCGTCGTACTGCTCCTGCTCGACCCGGGCTGCGTTCAGGTAATGGGCCACGACGTCCGCTCCGAAGATGTCGATCGCCGCCTGGCTCGATTCCAGCTCGCGAATGGCCTCGTGCAAGGCCCGCGGCATCCGATCGCAGCCGGTGGCCACGTAGCCATTGCCCTTGTACTCGTCTGGCGGCTCGATCTCGCGCTCGATGCCCAGCAACCCCGCACCGACCACGGCCGCGTAGGCCAGGTACGGGTTCATGTCGCCGCCAGGGAAGCGGTTCTCGATGTGGAGCGCGGACTCGTCGCCCACGATCCGGAAGCCGGTCGTCCGGTTGTCGCGGCCCCAGACCACGTTGACCGGCGCCCATGACGCGACCGCGTATCGCTTGTACGAGTTCACGTTCCAGGCCCAGAAGACCGACAGCTCGCGGGCGTACTTCATCATCCCGCCCAGGAAGTGGCGCATGGTGGTCGACATGCCGTAGGGCTCGGCCTGCGGGTCGTAGAAGAAGGCCTTCTCGCCTTCCCTGTCCCAGAGCGACATGTGGAGGTGGCCGCTCGACCCGGTCCATGTGTGGTCCGGCTTGGCCATGAACGTGAGCCCGTAGCCGTTGAGCCAGGCGATCTCCTTGGCCCCGTGCTTGAACAGGACCGACTGATCGGCCATCTCCAGCACGTCGGTGTAGTGGATGTTCACCTCGTGCTGGCCGGCAGCGGCCTCGCCCTTGCTGAATTCGACTGGGATCCCGGCCTGGGTCATGAGGTTCCGGAGCCGGCCGTGGATGGGCTCGCCCTTCGTCGCCTGCAGGAGGTGGTAATCCTCGTTGTAGTAGCCGAAGCGCTCCAGGCTGGTGTAGCCCTTGGCGTGGGCCTGCTCGTAGGTATCGGTCAGGAGGTAGTACTCGAACTCGGAGCCAGCCATCACTCGGAATCCATCACCGGCGGCCCGCTCCACGACCTGCTTGAGAATGGTCCGTGGCGAGACGGGAATCTCGTTTCCGTGGTGGTCGACCGTGTCGGACAGGACGATGGCCGTCCGCTCCAGCCACGGCACCTCGCGATACGTGTCCCACACCGGGTCGGCGATCCAGTCCCCATAGCCCGTCTCCCAGTTCATCAGGGCGAACCCGTCGGGGGTGTTCATCTCCATGTCTGTGCCCAGCAGGTACGTGCAGAAATGGGCGCCGTGGTCAATCGCCCCGCTCAAGAACGCCTGGCCCTGCAC
Source organism: uncultured Chloroflexia bacterium (assembly GCA_963838125.1). Taxonomy (GTDB): domain Bacteria; phylum Chloroflexota; class Limnocylindria; order QHBO01; family QHBO01; genus DASTEQ01. The sequence goes on along the minus strand of CAWIPT010000004.1, from coordinate 227,658 downwards.
CCGCTTGCCCATCAGGCGACCCTGCATGTCGGTCAGGGCCACGACCAGTGTGTCGATCCGACCCTCGCGAATGGCCGCCTCCAGCTCATCGCGCCGGGGATGGGAATCGGTCTTGGTCATGGATCCTCCTGTGGACGAGGGCAGGATGGTACGCGGCGAGTGCAACGAATGCGGGCCGGCCGGATGGCCCGGCCGGCCCGCCGCGTGACGCTGGCCGAGGCGATGGTCAGGCGGTCAGCGCCCCCGCGGCATCCTCGAACTCGCGCTCGATCTCGGTCAGCTCTTCCGCGCTGCCCTGGGCCTGCGGGCCCTTGAAGTGCCGCCGCGCCCACCCGAAGTAGTACACGAGCAGGAACACGACGGTGGCCAGCATGAACGGCCAGCTGATGTTGCCGGACGTTGGCCACGAGAACAGCACCATCAGGACCACGATCCACAGCAGCGAGATGACCGCGATGGGCCGCGACCAGCGGCCGAGGCTCCACACCCGCTCGTTCTTCCATTCGTCGGTCCGGAGGCCCAGCAGGATCGGTATCCCGTAGGCGGCGTACAGGAAGATGGTGCTGATGGCGGTCACGATCACGACGGTGATGTTGCGACCGACCCAGAACGCGATGAAAGTCAGGACGAAGGCACCGACGCAGACGAGGATCAGGGAGTTGATCGGCGTTCGGAACCGATGCGAGACCTGCTTCCACCACCGCGAGCCGGGGATGCCGTCGTCGCGGCTGAACGCGAACACCATCCGACCGGCCGATGCCACCGATGACAGGCCACAGAACGCCATGGCCACCGCGATGCCGGCGCCCAGGATGGCCGCCAACGACGCATCGAGGTTCTCGTTCAACGTGAACAGGACCGCCGCCCCGTCCCCGAAGTAGTACTGGCTGGCGGTCGTCATGTCGTCCAGCTGCCCGAACAGCGGGAACAGGTCGGGCAGGTGGAGCGTGATCGCGACCAGGAAGATGTAGCCCACCACCGCCGAGACGGCCACGGCCATGAAAATGCCCCACGCGCTGCCCTTCCGCGCGCCGACGGTCTCCTCGGCCACGTGGGCCGAGGCGTCGTAGCCGGTGTATGTCCAGTTCGCCTGGAGCAGGCTGAACAGGAACGCGATGAACAGCGGGTAGGTCACCGCCGGCCCATAGGTCAGGCTGATCAACGGGTTGTCACTGCCGGGCGGGATGGTGTTGTCCCAGGACCCCAGCGTGTCCTGCGGTTGGATGGCGAACAGGGTCAATCCCGCATCCTCGGTGGTCGACTGCGTTCCCAACGCGAAGAGCGCGCCGGTGATCGCGATCACGAAGACGACGTGCCACCACACGCTGACCTGGTTGAGGAAGGCGACGATCCGGACCCCGGCCACGTTGAGCACGAGCTCGGCCAACAGCAAGACGCCCATGGTCGCCAGCCAGCCGGAGAAGTACGGCCCGGATTCGGGGTCACCGAAGATGGGCGTGCTGTTGGTAAAGGCCCCGCCCGTGAGCGGACCGATGATGGTGGCGTTGATGAAGAACGCGGCGGCGAAGTTGATGCCGGCCACGATCGCGAACTGACCGATGAGGTTGAACCAGGCGGTCCACCAGCCCCAGCCGACCCCCTTCATCCGGCTGGCCCAGTAGTACAGGCCGCCGGCGGTCGGATATGCCGAGGCGACCTCGGCCATCGACGCCGCGATGCACAGGACGAAGAAGGTGACGACCGGCCACCCGATCAGGCTGGCCGCGGTGCCGGCCCACGCGAGGCCGTAGTCGTACAGGATGACCGCTCCGGTCAGGATCGAGATGATCGAGAAGCTGATCGCAAAGTTGCTGAACCCGCCCATGGTGCGGAACAGCTCCTGGGCATAGCCCAGGCTGTGCAGGTCGCGGACATCCTGCTGGATGACGTCTTCGCGAGCGGGAGCTTGCGACATCGGTACCTCACTGCTGCTGCGAACGAGGGCGACAAGGACCCCAACGAGACCGGGGTCGAGCGCGAGCAAGCCGATGGACGGGCTGGCGGGTCGCTCCTTTCCCGTCGCGCGGCGGACGTCCAGCGGAGAGCAAGCCGGGCGAGCGCGGACGCGGCGATGCCGGACGGGACTATATCGCGGGCGGCAGGTGCTCAACCGGCCTTTCGGGCAGCCCGTCCGGTAGGATCGGGACCGTGAACGAGTCGCGGGCAGCCGTCTCCCGACGGGCGCCATCCCGGGTCACGGTTCGCCACGTCCGGATCCTGTTCGGGGCCATCGTGCTGGCGGTGGCGATCGGGACCGCCGGGTTCGTGGTGCTCGAGGGCTGGTCGGTCGAGGACGCGCTGTACCAGACGGTCACGACCCTGACCACGGTCGGCTTTCGCGAGGTGCACGAGCTCGGCAGCGCGGGCCGCTACTGGGCCATGGCCGTCGCCATCGCCGGGGTGGCGATCATCTTCGGCTCGATCGGGATCGTCAGCGAGTACCTGATGGACGAGGTCGCGAGCGGACGCCGCGAGGCGCGGTCCATGATGCGGTCGGTGGAATCGACGAAGGACCACTTCATCCTGTGCGGCTACGGACGCGTCGGAGCGGCCGTTGCGCGCGAGATCGCCCACGGCGGGCAGGCGGTGGTGGTGGTCGATACCGACGAGGCCTCGCGCAACCAGGCTGCGCTCGAAGGACACCAGGTCGTGCCGGGAGACGCGACCCTGGACGCCACGCTCGAGGCGGCCGGCATCGGTCGGGCCCGCGGCCTGATCGCGTGCGTGGACTCGGACTCGGAGAACGTGTTCATCGTCCTGTCGGCGCGGCAGCTGAACGCCGACCTGTTCGTCGTGGCCCGCGCCAACGGCGCGGACGCGGAGGCCAAGCTGCTGCGTGCCGGGGCGAACCGGGTGGTGTCGCCCTACGGGACGGCGGGGCGGCGCATCGCCGAGCTTGCCGTCCGGCCCAGGGTGATCGACTTCATCGATGCCGCACTGTCGCACGGGGAGCTGACGTTCTCGATCGAGGAGCTGCCGGTGACGGCGGGAAGCTGGCTGGCCGGCCGGACCGTTGGCGAGCTCCGGGACCGGGGCGTGTTCACACTCGCCATATTCCTCGGTGAGCAGCGACACGAGGCCCATCCGTCAGACGACCGGGCGTTCGCACCCGGTGAGTCCATTGTGGTGACCGGCCCAAGCCCCGAGCTGCGGACGGTCTCGCAGCAGGCCTGAGTGCGCAGTTCTGAACCCACCGGCATCGGTCAGGCTTACCTAGACAGGAGGATCCGCGTCTGATCGGCTACATCGTGCGTCGGCTGCTGTGGGTGGTCCCCGTCGTGTTGGGGGCCTCGATCGTGGCGTTCACGATCATGCACACCGCCCCGGGCAGCCCGTGGAACCGCGAAGGGCGCGACCTGCCGCCGGCGCTCGTGGCGCGCCTGACCGAAGAGCTCGGACTGGACCAGCCGCTTCCCATCCAATACCTCGCCTGGCTGGGACGCATCCTGCAGGGTGACTTCGGAATCGGGACCACGACCAACCGATTCGAGGTCGCCGACATCGTCTTCCCGGCCATCGGCACGTCGCTTGTCCTGTGCGGCCTCGCGTTCGTGGTGGCCGTGGCGCTGGGCCTGCCGCTGGGCATCATTGCCGGGCTCCGCCACCGCACGCCCGTCGGCTGGGCCGCGACCGGGGTCTCGATGCTGGGCATGGTCCTGCCCGCCTTCGCCCTGGCCGCGTTCCTCGAGCTGGTCCTCGTCCCGGCCCAATACACCCGTAGCGGTGGCCTGCCCCGCCCGCCGGAGTGGGCCACCACCACCGAGTGGATCCTGCCCACCATCGCCCTCGCCGCACTGCCCATGGCCCAGATCGCGCGCCACACCAAGGCCAGCGTGCTGGAGGTCATCAGCTCGGACTACGTACGCACGGCGACCAGCAAGGGGCTGCGCGAGGAGCACATCGTCCGCTTCCACCTCCTCCGCAACGCGGCGATCCCGGTGGTGACCATTGCCGGATCGGTCCTCGCCCTGCTGGTCACCGGCTCGATCGTGGTCGAGCGGGTGTTCGACGTGCCTGGCGTGGGGAACCTCTACTACTGGGCCATCCGCGGGCGGGATTACACCCTGCTGATGGCGATCACGGTCATGTACGCCCTGTTCGTCGCGCTGGCCAACGCGGCGGTGGACATCGCCTACGGGTTCATCGATCCCCGGATCCGCGATGGCTCGCTGACCGGGCGAGAAGACGTGGCTCGTGGCTGAGGCGCGCGCAGCGGCGCGACCGACCGAGGAGGTCGCGGAGCCCAGTCGCGGATTCTGGACCGATGCGCTCGCGCGCCTCCTGCGCACGCCGGCGGGAGTCGCCGGTCTGCTGATCGTGGCGATCCTGGCTCTCATCGCGGTGATCGGGCCGTTCCTGCTGCCGTACACCTATTACGAGCAGGATCTCGAGGCGGTCGTCGCTTATGGCGGACCGCTGCCCCCCGGTTCGCCGGGTCATCTCCTCGGCACCGACCAGCTGGGGAGGGACCTGCTGGCACGGACGGTGGACGGCGCCCGCGTGTCGTTGACCGTCGCGCTCGTCGCCCAGCTGGTGGTCATCGCCATCGGCGTGCCGGTTGGCCTCATCGCCGGCTGGAAGGGCGGCAAGGTCGAAACCGGGCTCATGCGCTTCACCGACATCATCGCCACGTTCCCGGACCTGCTGTTCATCATCATGGTCTCGGCCACGGTGGTGGGGACCCCGTTTTTCGCCGTGATGAACGGGCTGCTGGCCACGTTCGTGGCCATCGGCCTCATCGCGTGGGTCGGCACGGCCCGCCTGGTGCGGGCCGAGACCCTGTCGCTCAAGCAGCGCGAGGACATCGAGGCCGCACGGGCGATCGGCGTGCCCGACAACCGGATCGTGCGGCGCCACATCCTGCCCCAGGCCATGGGTCCCATCGCGGTGGCCATCAGCCTGGGCATCCCGCTCGCCATCCTGGCCGAGTCGACCCTGTCGTTCCTGGGCCTCGGGGTCCAGATCCCGCGCGCGTCGTGGGGCAGCCTCATCGACTCGGGGATTGACAGCTTCGCGCTGGCGCCCTGGCTGGTCTTCCCGCCCATGATCGCGCTCGCGATCGCCCTGCTCGGCTTCACCCTGCTGGGAGACGGGATGCGCGACGCGTTCGATCCGCGCGCCTCGCAGCGGCGGTAGGGGTCCGGTCTAGCCCTCGTCCTCGGGGGCCGGTGACTCGCCGATCCCGGGCACCTCGCCCGCCTCGCCGGCCGCGGCCTCCCCCTCCTCGCCTTCGCCCTCCTCGCCCTCCACCTCTTCGACCACGGGCTCCTCGATCACGCGTGGCGGCATGACCCGGGCCACCATCTCGTCCAGGTCGGTCAGGACGTGGACGGTGTCCGACTCGACGCCCAGGTCGCGGACGTGGATGACGGCCTCGAGGTCGACCAGGGGCGTCACGTCGACCGTGATCTCATGAGGCAGGTCGGATGGCAGGGCGGAGACCTTGACGGTCGAGAGCGAGGTGAACAGCGAGCCGCCGGTAGCCTCGATGGCCGGCGCCTCGCCCACGAACACGAGCGGCACGTCGATCTGGAGCTCGATGGTGAGGTCGGGCAGGAAGAAGTCGACGTGGATGGCGCGGCCGCTCAGCGGGTGGCGCTGCACCGACTTGATGATCGCGCTCTTGGTGCCGGTGCCGGGAATCTCGAGCTGGAAGATCGTGGTTCGACCTGCGGCGTGGTACAGGGTCTCGAACTGCTTCGCCTCGACCTGGACCGGGATGGAAGCCGTGCCCTTGCCGTACACCACGCCCGGCACGTTGCCGGCACGGCGAAGGCGCTTGGTCTGCTTGCCGAGGACGCTGCGGGCGTCGACGGCGAGCTCAAGGGTCATCGGTCAGGGGTCTCCAGGTTGGGCGGGCGGCACGAACAGGGCCCGGGGTGCGAAGGCGGATGGTACAGGCGGACCGATGGTCGGGCAAACGGCCGGCGCCAGGCGCGCGGCCGGCCATCGGTCTAGAATCGCGGGTCGTGGCCGCCACCATCATGATCGTCGAAGACGAGCCCGCCGTTGCCCACGGCGTTCAGGTCGCGCTCGAGCGGGAGGGCTTTGGGGTGCACGTCATCCCGACCGGGGAGGAGGCGGTGGCCCGCTTCGCGGAGCTGAGCCCCGACCTCGTCCTGCTCGACGTCCGCCTGCCCGGCATGGACGGGTTCGAGGTCTGCCGCCAGCTGCGGCGTCAGACGCGTGCGCCGATCCTGTTTCTCACCGCGCGGACCGACGAGGTGGACAAGGTGGTCGGCCTGGAGCTGGGAGCCGACGACTACCTGGTCAAGCCGTTCAGCCTCCGCGAGCTCATCAGCCGGGTGCGGGCGCTTCTCCGCCGCGCCTATGGGGAGCTCGCCGACGTGCAGGCCACCGACACCCTTCGCCGCGGCGATCTGGTCATCGATCTCGAGCGGCGGCGAGTGACCCGCGATGGCGAGCGGATCAACCTGACCACTACCGAGTTCGACCTGCTCCGTCACCTCGCCGCACGGCCCGGTCGGGTGTTCACCCGAAGCCAGCTCCTGGAGCTGGTCCGCGACTACGACGCCGCGATCGAGCAGGACGAGCGGACGATCAACGTCCACGTCAGCCATATCCGCGACAAGATCGAGCCCGATCCCGCCGAGCCGCGCTACATCCGGACGGTGCGGGGTGTGGGCTATGCGTTCGCCGAGGACTGAGCCGACGTTCCTTCGCCGCTTCATCCGCCGCCTGGATGTCCGCCTGGTGGTAGCGCTGGCCAGCGCGGCGTTCATCGCCCTGCTCACCAGCGGCGTGGCCCTGAACCAGATCCTGCCCGGCTATTTCGAGGAGCAGGGCCGGGCCCGCACCGAGTCCGCGGCGCAGGCCAGCGCGCTGCTCATCATCGATACCGTCAACCGCTCGGCGACGAGCGGCCAGGGCGAGTTCCTCACCGACCAGGATCAGCGAGAGGCGCGGATCATCCAGCCCGCCGCCCAGGAAGCGGCCGACCGGCTGCTGGTGACGGTCGAGGTCTTCAACGTCGTTGACGGCTCGGAGGCCGCCTTCGCCGAGCCCGCGGACGTGGAGGCGGCCGAGGCCCAGGACCTTGCCCCGGATCCGTTTGCCCCGGCCACCCGGCTCGGGTTCTCGGTCGAGCTGCCGCTGTCCGAGCAGCCGCTGGCCCCCAACGGGACGCTCCAGATGGAGGTCGTGGTGTCGGTTCCGTACACAGCGCGCGACGCGACGCTGACCCAGGTCCGCGGCGCGCTGGTCGGGGCCGGAGCGCTTGCCCTCGTCGTGTCCCTGCTGGTGGGCGTGCTCGTCGCTCGCCGGCTCACCGTTCCGCTGAGCCGGCTCGGACGGTTTGCGAGCCGGCTCGCGCATGGCCACCTCGACGCCCGCGTGCCGCCGGCTGGCATCGAGGAGATCGACCAGCTGGGCGCCCAGTTCAACCTCATGGCCGACCGGCTGACCGAATCCCTGCGACTCCTGGAGGCGGATCGCGACCGATTGCGGGAGTTCGTTGCCGACGTCAGCCACGAGCTGCGGACCCCATTGGCCGCGTTGCGGACGTACACCGAGCTCCAGCGCGACGGGACCATGGACGACGAGACGCGCGACGATCTCCTCGACCGGTCGAGCGAACAGCTCAGCCGGCTGGAATGGATGAGCGCGAACCTGCTCGACCTGTCGCGGATCGACGCCGGCATCTTCCCCCTCGACGTCCGGATCGGGGACCTGCGCGAGCCGGTCCGCGCCGCGGTGGAGGCCACTGCCGAGCCCGCGGCGGCGCGCGGGATCAGCGTCACCTACGTCGCCCCCTCGACCACGGTCGCCATCCGCTTCGACCGCGAGCGGGTGGTGCAGCTCGTGAACAACCTGGTCGGCAACGCGGTGAAGTTCACCACCACCGGCGGGACGGTGGCCGTGCAGGTGCTCGACGAGGCCGACTCCGCCGTGATCGAGGTCAGCGACACCGGACCGGGCATCCCGCCGGACGAGCTGCCGCGCATCTTCGATCGCTTCTACCGCGGGACGAACGTGGGCGAGGCGCGCGCCTCGGGGAGCGGGCTGGGCCTGGCCATCGCGCGGTCGATCGTCGAGATGCACGGCGGGTTCATCGAGGTCGCCAGCGTCATCGGCGAGGGTGCGGTATTCCGGGTCGTCCTGCCGCGCCAGGGCGCGGCCGCCGCCGGCGAAGTGACCGCCGCTGCCTCGTCCCCGGCGGAGCCTGCTCCGGCGGACCTGGCCCCCGAGGAGACGCCGGCTTGATCAACAAATCTTCACCGTGGCCCGGCGGCGAGCGTAACGCTCCGTCCCGCACACTCCCGTGGTGACCCACAACGACTTCGAGGTCGAGCCGCCGTCCGCGGTCGAGACCGACCGCTACGGCGCCAGCGATCCCTCCGCGCCCATCCCCGAGCGCTCCGACAGCTGGTCCTCGGCCCCAGCGTGGTCGACGCGCCGCCACCTTCCTCCCGAGCCGGCCGAGCCTGCGCCCACCCGTCCGCGACTCATCGGCTTCATCGCCATGGCCCTGGCGGCCGGGGTGCTGGCCGGATCGCTGTCCGGCCTGGCCGTCGTGAATCTGATCGGCGGCACCCAGCCCCGCACCAACGAGGTGCCGGCGGGTGACACCGTCTCGGAGTTCACCCTCGACGAGACCTCGGCCATCATCGACGCCGTGGCCACCGTCGCGCCGGCCGTGGTCACGATCGACGTCACCGTGGCCACGGGCGGATCAGGGTCGGGCTCCGGTTTCATCTTCGACCCCGACGGCTGGATCCTCACCAACCGCCACGTGGCCGGTGACGCGGCGAGCATGGTCGTCACCCTCGCCGACTCCCGACAGTTCGAGGCGACCCTCGTCGGCACGGACACCTTGACCGACCTCGCCATCATCAAGATCGATGCGACCGACCTGCCGACCGCCCCGATCGGCTCATCGGCTGCCCTCGAAATCGGTCAGGTCGCGATTGCCATCGGCAATCCGCTGGGCGAGTTCTCCGACACGGTCACGACCGGGATCATCTCCGGCCTGAGCCGGCACATCAACGCCGGAGGCGGGTCGGCCTCCGACCAGCTGAACAACCTCATCCAGACCGATGCCGCCATCAACCCTGGCAACTCGGGCGGCCCCCTGGTCAACAGTGCGGGCCAGGTCGTCGGCATCAACACCGCGGTCTCGACCGATGCCCAGGGCATCGGCTTCGCCATCCCCATCGACTTCGCCAAGCCGATCATGGCCCTGGCCCTGGACGGCGAGGAGATCGCGCGACCGTGGGTGGGCGTCTACTTCTCGATGGTGGACCAGCAGATCGCGGCCGAGCTCGACCTGCCGGTCGAGGACGGCGCGCTCATCGGCGAAGGCCCACAGGGCGCGCCGGCGGTCTTCCCCGGCAGCCCCGGCGAGGCGGCCGGTCTCCAGGCGGGCGACATCATCACCACCGTCGCTGGCCGCCAGGTGGACGAGGCCCACGACCTGATCACCCTGCTGCTGCCGTATCGCCCGGGCGATGTGGTGGAGCTCACCGTCGTCCGCGGTGGCGAGGAGCTGACCATCCCGATCACGCTCGGGACCCTGCCCGCCAACCGCTGAGTCTCCGGGGAGCGGCCTCCCTAGCCGTTCCGGGTGAGCGTGACGCGGGCCTCGACCCGCGCGAACGGGGCGGACATGGGCGCATCCGGCTTGCGGACCGCGACCTCGACCGCTGACACCACGGGCCACCGGCCCAGCACCGCGTCGCCGATGGCTGCCGCCAGCGACTCGATGAGCCGGAAGCTGGTCGTTGCCACCACGTCCACGACCAGCGCCTGGACCGCGGCGTAGTTCACCGTCTGCTCGAGGTCGTCGCCGGTCACCGCCGCTTCGACATCCAGGTGTGCGACGACGTCCACCTCGAACGGCTGCTCCCGCGCCCGCTCCTCGTCGCCCACGCCATGTCTGCCGGCGGCTGCCGTGCCCAGGACCGAGATGCGACCCGGCAGCGCGGATTCGTCCACCGGCTGCCCTGCCCGGCGCACGATCGCGTCCGCGACCCGGAGCGCGCGGGTGACAGGTTCGACGTCATGGACCCGGATCACATCGGATCCGGCACCGACGGCCAGGACGGCGCTGGCGATCGAGCCTTCGAGCCGCTGGTCGGGGGGCGCCCCACCCAGGATCTCGCCGATGAACCGCTTGCGGCTGGTCCCGACCAGCAGGGGCAATCCGAGCGCCGCCTTCAGCTCGCTCAGCCGATGGAGCACCTCCAGGCTGTGCGCCGGCGTCTTCCCGAAGCCGATGCCCGGATCGACCAGGATCCGGTCTCGGGCCACGCCGGCCTCGGCAGCGCCCTCGGCGGCCGACCGCAGCCAACCGATGACCTCGGGCAGGACGCCGTCGGGGTACTCGGCCACGTCCTTGTTGTGCATGACCACCAGGTACGCGCCGGCCGCCGCGGCCGCCTTCGCCGTGCCCGCGTCTCGACGGGCGGCCCACACGTCGTTGACCATCCCAGCCCCGGCGTCGAGCGCCGCGCGGGCGACGTCGCCCTTGGTCGTGTCGATGCTGATCAGTGCCTGTTCTCCCAGCTCGGCGGCCAGCGCCTCGATCACGGGGATCGCCAGCCTCAGCTCCGTCTCGAGGTCGACTGGGGGATGCTCCCCGTAGACGGCGGCCGGACGCGAGGACTCGGCGCCGACGTCAAGAATGTCCGCCCCGGCGACCACGAACGCGCGAGCCTGGTCGAGAGCCGCGGACACGACTTCGGCTTCGGACCGCCCGGCCAGAACCAGGCCGTCCCCGGAAAACGAGTCCGGGGTCACGTTCAAGACGCCCATGACGTACGTGCGCTCCCCCCAGGCCAGACGGTGCATCAACCGTCCGGTGTCTCACCGGTCAGGGTGGCGCGGACCGCCCCGACCAGGTACAGGGAGCCGGCCACCACCACCGGTCCGTGGCCGGCGAGTGCGACCGCGCGGGCCACGGCGTCCACCGGCGTCGCGACGACCGCCCCGGCCGCCGCCCCGCGGGCATCGGGAGAAACCCGGCGCCAGCTTCCGAGCAGGTCCTCCGGCCGATGGGCGTGGGGATCGTTCACCGCGGTGAAGATGGGGAGCGGCCGCCGGGGTGCCAGGGCGCGCAGGACGGCGGTCACCCGCTTCCCGCGCATGGCCCCGAACACCAGCGGGAATCGCTCCACGCCGAGCTCATCGAGGGCGCGGGCCAGCGCGCGGGCGCCAGCCGGGTTGTGCGCGCCATCCAAGAGGATGTCCCGGCCCGCGGCCCCGGCGCGGAACAGCTCGAGACGTCCGGGCCAGCGCGCGGCGGCCATCCCCGACCGGAGCGCGGCCTCGTCGGCGGGCAACGGATGGCCGCGCCGTTCCCCGTCCTCCCGCAGGGCGTCGAGGAGCGCGACCGCGACCGCCGCGTTGGCCGCCTGGTGGCTCCCGAGCAGGCCCACCCGGAGGTCGCGCACCATTCCGCCGGGGGTGTGGAGGTCCACGGTCACTCCCTCCCAGCCGCTGGCCAGCACCGTCGCGGCCCATGGTTGGTCCCGGCCCGCCCGCCGGAGCGGCGCGCGGAGGCGGGCGCATCGGTCCGTGATCGGCGCCAGCCCACGTCCTCGCGCCCCGGTCACCGCCAGGTCGCCGGCCTTGATGATCGCCGCCTTCTCTCCACCGATGGCCGCCAGCGTCCGGCCCAGGTGCCGCTCGTGGTCGTGGGCGACATTGGTGATGGCCGCCACGCCGAGATCGGCGGCATTGGTGGCGTCCAGCCGCCCGCCCAGACCCACCTCCACCAGGGCGGCGTCCACGCCGGCCCGCGACAGGGCCAGGAACCCGGCCGCGGTGAGGACCTCGAACTCGGTCGGCGGACCGTCCAGCGCGGCCTCGCGGTCCGCGACCTCGAGCACGGTCGCCACCGCCGAGGCGAAAACCCGTGGGCTCAGCATCTTGCCGTTGACCGTGATCCGCTCGCGGTAGGCCACCAGGTGCGGCTTGGGCATGGCTCCGACGGTGTGGCCTGCGTCTCGCATGACGGCGCCGGCCAGGGCCACGACGCTGCCCTTGCCGTTCGTGCCGGCCACCAGCGCGCCGCGCAGGCTGCGCTCGGGGTGCTCGAGCTCGTCCAGCAGGCGGGTGATGCGGGCGAGCCCCAGGCTCACCCCGAACCTCCCCCGGCGCTGGATCGCCGCCACCGCGGCGGGATAGGAGAGGCTGGCGCTCAGTCCTGCTCGTCCTCGTAGAAGACGCAGTCGCGGTACTGTCCGGTGAGGCACAGGTCGGTGACGTAGCCGCTGTCGAGGTGGACCCCGCCGCGGACCCGGCAGCGGGAAACCGTGCCTTCCTGCTTGGCGAGCGATCGGAGGAGGTGCGGCGCGTCGACCGGGATCCGGCCGCCGGAGCCATGGGTTACGAAGAAGTTCGGGCAGCTGTGGCGCCGCGGCCGGGTGAACCCCAGCGGAGCGCCGCGGCGCCCGACGTGAACTGCCAGCGGCTCGGCCGTGGCGGTGGCGGAGTCGGCCGTCGCCGTCGCGGCGAACCGCTTCTCGGCGATCGCGCAGCGACCCGGCTCGCAGTCGGTGTCGTTGTGGCAACACGCGCGGGCGGGACCCAGGCCCTCGACCGCCCACAGCTCCCAGCACGGACGTCGGAGGATGAAGGCCGGACACCGGTAGCGGATGGCGAGGTCGCAGTTCTCGACCTCCCAGCACATCGTCCGTCGATCGCCCTGGCGGCGGTCGGCGGGCGCTTCGGCTGGTGCCTCGCGTCGATCGGAACCGGTCCGGCGCTCGGGCCGGATGACGATCTGGCGGGGTGGCGGCCGGCCGTCCATCGGCGTGTCCCCTAGAGCCAGTTCCTGAGGCGCTCCTCGATGACCGGCTGTGGCATGTAGCCGACCAGGCGGGCCGCTTCCCGACCGTCCTTGAACAGGATCAGGGTGGGGATGCTGAAGATGCTGTAGCGCATGGCCAGATCCTGGTTCTCATCGGTGTTCAGCTTGGCCACAGCGATCTTCTCGGCGTGCGACTCCCCAAGCGATTCGACGACCGGCGACACCAGGCGGCAGGGGCCGCACCAGGGTGCCCAGAAGTCCACGAGGACAGGCTTCTCGCTGTTGAGGACCTCCGTATCGAATGTGGTTTCGTCGACGGCGACGGCGGACATGGGTACCTGACCTCAGTGGGCGGATCGGATAAGCGCGGGCCATCCTAGCACCGCGGTGGCGATCTGAACGCCCGTCAGCTAGGTGCCGGGGTCGGCGGTGGGGTCGGAGTCGGCGGTGGGGTCGGAGGCGGCGTCGGCGCCGGAGTGGGGGTCGGCTCCGGGCCCCGGGACAGCACGATGTCCACCTGGTCGCCGGTATCGACCGTCGTCCCCGCAGCGGGGTTGGACCGGATGACCGTCCCCTCCGCGCGGTCCGAGAACTCCTCGTCGACCGCCCCGAGGCGCAGGTCCGCCTGGGTCAGCGTGATGTTCGCCTCCGAACGCGTCTGTCCGATCAGGGTCGGAACCTGGACCGTCTCCTGGCCGGTGCTGACGAAGACCGTGATCGTGTCGCCTTCGCTGACCTGGGTGCCGGCCTCCGGCTCGGTGCGGATGACCGAGTCCTCCGGCACGTCCTCGCTGAAGTCGGGCTGCTCGTCGAGCTCGAGGCCGAGGTCGATCGCCTCCTGCCGGACCTGGGTGATGGGGTCGCCCTCCCAGTTGGGCAGGGCGAGCGTGTCCGCGCTGGGACTGGGCTGGTCACGGCCGCCAAAGAGCTCCGCGCCGAGGAAGCCCATGGCTCCGAGCAGGATCACGGCCAGGAATGCGAGCACCCAGATCCACCACGGCCGGTCCTTCTTTGGCGGCGGCCCGGGCGGGATATAGGGCGGCGGTGGCGCGGTTTCGGGGACAGGTTCGGGCGGGAGCGGAGGCGGGACGACGGCGGCCGCGGCGAGAGCCGCGGGAGCCACCATGGAGGCGGTCTCCTCCTCGCTCTGCCACGTACGGAGCGCCTGGGCGAATGCCGCGGCGTCGGGGTAGCGCTCGGCCGGGTCGCGGGCGAGCGCCTTCATCACCACCGCCTCGAGCGCAGTCGGGATGGGGCGGATGCCCGTCGACAGCGGCGGCGGCGGCTCGTTCAGGCGTTTCAGCGCTACCCCAGCAGCGGAGTCGCCTTCGAACGGACGCCGGCCGCTGAGCATCTGATAGATCACGATGCCGAGGGCATAGATGTCGGACGGCGGGCCGACCTCCTCGCCGGAGGCCTGCTCGGGGCTGAAGTAGTGCACCGAGCCAATGGTCGTGCCGGTCACGGTCATCGCGGCGTCGGCGATGGCCCGCGAGATGCCGAAGTCGGCGACCAACGCCCGGCCGCTGGCTGGTCAGCAGGATGTTCCCCGGCTTGATGTCCCGGTGGATGAGGCCATGCCGGTGGGCGGCGTCCAGGGCATCGGCCACCGCCGCACCGATGGCCACCGCCTCGTCGATCTCCAGCGGCCCCCGCTCCTTGAGGACGGTGGCCAGGTCCTGGCCCTCGACCAGCTGCATGACGATGTACTGGTCGCCGCTTTCGGCATCGGTCCCGAAGTCGTAGACCTGGACCACGTTGGGGTGGGAGAGGGCCCCGGCCGCGCGCGCCTCGTTCCGGAAGCGGGTCGCGAATCCAGGATCCGCGCCGAACTGCGGGCGGAGGATCTTGACCGCCACTTCGCGCTCGAGCTGCTCGTCCATGGCGCGCCATACGGTCGCCATTCCGCCCTCGCCCTCCGGGGCGATGAGCCGGTAGCGCCCCGCGATCACGCGGCCGCCGGGTTGCTCGGTCATGGCGCGCTAGTCTCGCAGGTCGAGGCCACGAAGGTACGCACGGAAGTCGTCGGCCAGGTCGGATTCCAGGGCCAGCGCGACGTTCGCCTCCAGCCAGCCCAATCGCGTGCCGGCATCGTGACGGTAGCCGGTGAACTCGTAGCCGTAGACCGGCTGGTCTGCGATCAGCGCCCGGATGGCATCGGTGAGCTGGATCTCGCCGCCCGCCCCCCGCGGGGTGTGCTCGAGGATGTCGAACACCCGGGGGCTGAGCACGTAGCGGCCCAGCACGCCGAGGTCCGATGGCGCATCGTCCACCGCCGGCTTCTCGACCACGTCGGACAGCTCCCACAGCCGCCCCTCGCCGCGCGTGGTGGCCACGATGCCGTAGCGCCCGACATCGGCCGGTGGGACCTTGGTGATGGCGATCACTGAACCGCGATGCGCCGCATGCGCCTCGATCAGCTGGGCGAGCACCGGCGTCCCTCCCGGGTTGACCATCACGTCATCGGGCAGGAGAACGGCGAACGGCTCGTCCCCGACCAGCTCCTTGGCCATGAGCACCGCATGGCCCAGGCCCAGCGGCTCCTTCTGGCGGACGTAGGCAATGGCCGCGATCTCGGACTGTCGACGCACGGCGCGCAGGAGCTCGATGTCACCCCGGTCCTCCAGCCAGCGCTCGAGGGCGGGGTGCGAGTCGAAGTGCTCCTCGATGACGCTCGTGCCGGAGCCGACCACGATGATGATCTGCTCGATCCCCGAGGCGACGGCCTCCTCGACCGCGTACAGGATCACCGGTCGGTCGACGAGGGGGAGGATCTCCTTGGGGATGGCCTTGGTCGCCGGCAGGAATCGGGTCCCGTAGCCGGCGGCCGGAACGACGGCCTTGCGGACGCGCGCAGCGATGCGAGGTTCCTCCGAGGTGGCTGTCAGCGACGCGGGTCGGTCCTACCGGGCGGGTGGACGGACGCTCTCACGCGGCGGCCAGTATACCGATGGTCGGGCCGCCGTCCGGATTGCGCATCGGTACAATCGCCGTCCGATGGTTCGCAGCCTGTGGCGCACGCTGATGGGTCCCAGCCGGGACACCCGGATGCGGTACATCAGCCGGCCCTTGCCCCGCGACCTGCTCGACGCCCAGGTGGTCGAGGCCCTCGACCGGGCCCTCGCCGTCAACCCCGATGCGGCCTACCTGGTCGAGACGTTGCCCGCCGCCCTGCGCGAGGTCACCGGCCGGGACTTCGAAGTGTTGGATCGATCCGTCCAGGACGTGACCGGGGCCCACCTCCGCCGGGCGGTGATGATCCGCGACGGCGATGTTGGCCACTGGCCGGGGTACGACGCCATGCGCTACTCGCTGCTGGCCAGCCCCGAGGAAGCCGCCGCCGCCCGCGCCGCGCTGGCCGAGCCGCCGACCCGGATGGCCGGCTGGGAGCCGCCCGGATCCGTCTCCGTCGAGCCGCCTGCCCCCGCCGATATTCCACTGGAGCCCGCTCCGACCGCTCCCGACGAGGGTCCGCCGGCCGCCGGGGAGGGCGCCCCGGCGCCCGCCGAGCCGCAGGCCTGAGCCGCGAACGGTGAGCCGCCAATCCCTGCCCCGCGAACAGTGGCTGGAGCTGGGCGCCGAGTGTCCGACCTGCGGCGAGATCGTCACCGAACGCGACGTCTACACCTGGCGTCCCACCCCGGATGAACCCAAGCTCCTGCTGCTGTACTGCCCCGAATGCGGCGAGCGAATGGAGATCCACCACGTCTGAGTGAGTCACGAGTTGGCGGGCGGCGGGAATGGCGCCCCCAACCGGATTCGAACCGGTGATCTCCACCTTGAAAGGGTGGCGTCCTAGGCCTCTAGACGATGGGGGCGGCCGGCCCCAATGGTAGGCCGATCGCTAGAGGAAGAAGAGCAGGACGATCCAGATTCCGCCGGCGATCGCTACCGCGCTCACCATCAGCATGGCGCCCGACACGAGGGCGATGGCGGCCGCGCGGCCCTGGGCTCCGCGGGCGGCGGCGCGCTGGGATCCCTTCCAGCCCTGGATGGCGGCATAGATCCCGACCGCCACCGCGATGACGGTGCCGGCCAGGACCAGCGGGACGAACAGGTTGCGGCTGAACAGGGAGAGCGCAACGAGCGCCCCGGACACGGTCAGCCCCACGAAGCAGATCACCACCGTCTGCCACAGGGCCGAGACACGACGTGACGGCGGGGTGCTGGGCACCGCCGCGGGCGCGGGCTGGTACGTCGGTGGCGGGTACTGCTCAGTCATTCGAGTAGCGCTCCTCGCGCCACGGGTCGGCGTTGTTGCTGTACCCGTTCCGCTCCCAGAACCCGGGGCGGTCCTCGACGCTGAACTCGATGCCGCGGAGCCATTTCGCGCTCTTCCAGAAGTAGCGCCCGGGAACGAGAGCCCGGAGCGGATAGCCATGCTCCGGTTCGAGCGGCTTGCCGTCGTAGGCCCACGCGATGCAGCGCGTCCGGCTGGAGCGCGATCGCGAGCGGGACGTTGGCGGTGTAGCCGTACTCCGAGTGGAAGATGACGTGGCCGGCGTCGGGCTGGACGCCGACCGTTTCGGCGAGGTGGGTGATGGCCGCGCCCTCCCACGTGGTGTCGAGCTTCGACCATCGGGTGACACAGTGGATGTCGAGCGTCACCTGGCGGACCGGCAGCTGGCGCACCTCGGCCCAGGACAGGGTGAGCGGCCGCTCAACCGCGCCCCAGACGCGGAAGTCCCACGTGGACAGGTCTGGGTACGAGGGCACCTGACCGAACTGGAGGACCGGGAACTTCTCGGTCAGCACCTGGCCCGGCGGCAGTCGGTCGGCGACCGCCGGCGAGGGATTGCGAACGAACGAGGCCATGCGCGGTGAAGCGTGGCGGGACGCATGGCGCCCGTCAAGCGGCCGCCTAGACTCCGCTCATGCCTGCCCGCAGCTCGCTCTTCGCGGCGTTCGCCTCCGCCGCGGACGACATCGGAGCGACGCGATCGAAGCTCGCCAAGCGCGATCGGCTGGCCGCCTACCTCCGCCAGCTGCCCGCGGCCGATCTGCCGGTGGCTGCCACCTTCCTCTCCGGGTCGCCGCTCCCGGGCGCGGCAGATCGGCTGGGCCTCGGCTATGTCCAGCAGGCCGCAGCGCTGGCGGCGGCGAGCGGCGCCACCGAGGCCGCAATGTCCGCGGCCTGGCTGCGCCATTCGGACTTCGGCGACGTGGCGGCCGAGCTGCTCGTCGGACGTCGTCCGCCGTCGGAGCCGCTGACCGTCGGCGACGTGACGTCCGGTTACCGCGCCATGGCCGCAGCGCCGTCTGCCGAGGCGCGGATCGACCTCATGGCGCGGCTCTTTGCCCGCGCCACCCCGGACGAGGCCCGGTACGTGGCCCGCATCGCTGCCCGGGAGCTGCGGATCGGCCTCCGCGAAGGGCTGCTCGAGGAGGCGATCGCGGCCGCGTTCGACGCCCCGCAGGCATCGGTCCGTCGTGCGCTCATGCTCCTCGGTGAGCCCGGCGAGGTCGCCACCATGGCCCGCCGCGGAACGCTGGACCAGGCCACGCTCCACCTCGGACGTCCCATCAGGCCCATGCTGGCCACCCCGGTCGGGGACGCCGACGAGGTCATCCGGCGGGTAGGCGACGAAGCGTGGATCGAGGACAAGTACGACGGCATCCGGGCGCAGCTCCACCTCGTCGGTGGCACCGCCCGCCTGTTCAGCCGCGACCTGAAGGAGATCACGGTCTCGTTTCCGGAGGTGGCCTCCGCAACCGGACGCCTGGACCACGAGCTCCTGCTGGACGGCGAGCTGGTGCCCTTCCGGGAAGGAGCCGTCCTGGACTTCGCCGCGCTCCAGACCCGGCTCGGCCGGGTCCGGCCCGAGGCAGCGCTCCTCGAAAAGGTCCCGGTCGTGTACGTCGCGTTCGACCTGCTCCACCTCGACGGCGAGGACCTGCTCGAGCATCCGCTGCGGGACCGTCGCACGGCGCTCGAAGGTCTCCGGCTCCCGGACCGGACCGATGCCCGCTTCCTCTACGCCCGCCTGGATCGCGCCCGAACGGCCGACGAGGTGGACGCACGCTTCGACGAGGCGCGCGAGCGGCACAACGAAGGACTGATGGTCAAGGACCCCGACTCGGTGTATCTGCCGGGGCGCCGTGGCCTGGGCTGGCTGAAACTGAAGAAGGCGCTCGCCACCCTGGACTGCGTGGTGGTCGGGGTGGAGTGGGGCCATGGTAAGCGGCGCGGGGTGCTGTCGGACTACACCTTCGCAGTGCGCACGACCGATGCCGACGGCGAGTCGTTGTCGGTCATCGGGAAGGCCTACACCGGGCTGACCGATGCCGAAATCGCCCAATGTACCGAGCATTTCCAGCGGACGACCATCCGCGACTTCGGCCGGTTCCGAAGCGTGGTGCCGGAGGTCGTGGTCGAGATCGCATTCGACCGGATCATGCGCAGCGGGCGGCACGGGAGCGGGTTCGCACTCCGCTTCCCGCGGATCGTGCGCATCCGTGACGACAAGACCCCGGCCGATATCGACACCCTCGACACCGTCGAGGGGCTGTTCGACGCCCAGGCCAGTGGACGGATCCTGCTCGCCACTGGGCGGGGCGGACGCGAGGCCAAGATCACCGCCACCGGGAAGCTGGAGGGGGAGTAGCGGACCTCAGGCGCCGGCGGCGGCCAGCGCCTCGCCAAGGGTGGAGACGATGAGCTTGGCCTGGTCGGCGGTGATGACCAGCGGGGGCCGGATCTTCAGCACGTTGCCTTCGCGGCCGGTAATGCTGACCAGGACTCCGCGCTCGCGCATGCCGTTCATCACACGTGCCGCGAGTGCGGGGGCCGGTTCCCGGCTGGTCGGGTCCTCGACCAGGTCGACGCCGACCATCAAGCCGCGCCCGCGGACGTCACCGATCGCGGCGTGGACGTGAGCCAGGTCGCGGATGGCGTCCGCCAGGCCCGTGCCCACGGTCCGGGCGTTGGCCACCAGGACCTCTCCGTCGATGACGTCCAGCACCGCCAGGGCGGCGGCGCAGGCGACCGGGTTGCCGCCAAAGGTGCTGAACCACTCGTGGTCCCCTCCGAAGTGGTCCACGATCTCGGACCGGGCCACGACCGCGGCGATGGGATGGCCGTTGCCCATCGGCTTGCCCAGGGTCACGATGTCCGGGGTGATGCCCGCGCTTCCGAAGCTCCACAGCCCCTCGCCCGACCGGCCGTGGCCGGACTGGACCTCGTCCGCCACGAACACGACGCCGGCCTCCCGGGCTCGCGACGACAACAGCTCGAGGTACCGCGGGCTGGGCGGGACGATGCCGTCGGCGGTGAACATCCCGTCCAGGTAGAGCGCCGCGGCCCGCACGTCGCGGTCGGCCAGCAGCGCCACCGCGGCGTCGAGCTCGGCAGCGCTCGCGCCATCCGGGTCCGGCTTCGTCGCGGTGCGGGCCGCGGTACAGGTTCGGCGCGGTGATGGTCTCCACCGTCCGAGGCTGCTCGCCGCGCGGCCACTCCGAGGAGGACAGGTCGGCGATGGCCGCCGTCAGCCCGTGGTACGACCAGCGGCTGACGATGCCCCCGCTGCCGTCGGTGTGTGCCGTGGCCAGGCGCCAGGCGAGGTCGTTGGCCTCGCTCCCGCTGTTCACGAACATGACCGTGTCCAGGCCCGGCGGCATGCCGGCCACAATCCGCTCCGCCAGCAGGACGACTGCTTCGTGCAGGTAGCGCGTGTTGGAGTTGAGCCGGCCCGCCTGGGCGGCGATGGCCTCGACCACGGCCGGGTGGGCGTGGCCAACCACCGGGACGTTGTTGTAGGCGTCGAGGTACCGCTGGCCATCCGCATCGAACAGCCACACGCCTTCCCCCCGGACCAGGTGAAGCGGCCGCTGGTAGGTGAGTGGCGAGAGGGCCGACCCGAGCACCGCCCGCCGGCGCGCCGCCAGCTCCGGGCTCGGAATGTTCGCGTATGGAACCCGGCTCCGGGCCGGTTCCGCCAACCTGCGGGCGGCCGTCTCCCAGCCTGCCGCCTCCAGCTGCTCGAGCAGCTCGTACGCCGGCTCCATCCAGGCCGTGATGTACGCGTTGTCGGGGTACTCGGCCGTCCGCCATACCGAGATGAGGACCGTCTGCACCATCCGAGCGGCGAGCAGGTCGGCGAGGAGGTCCGCCTCCTCAGCCTCGAGCGGGGTCACCGCCACGTAGCCGCCGATGGCCTGGGCCGCAGCTTCGAACAGGTCGGTCCGGCCGCGGAGCACGGACTGGAGCATGGCCGGCAGGTCAAGGGCCAGGGCGGTATGGGCCATGTCGCCGAAGTCCAGGATGCCGGTCACCCGGTCGCCGTCGAGCAGCAGGTTGTCGAGGGTCAGGTCATTGTGGATGACCTGCGCGCGGAGGGTGGGCAGCGCCGGCGCCACGAACCGGTCATACCGCGCGAGGGCACGTTCGACCATCGCGCGTCGAGCCGGGTCCGTCACCGCGTCAAGGTGCGGGCGCAGGGCGTCGAGATGCTTGAGGTCCCACAGGATCGTCCGGCCAGCCGCCGGATGGAAGAAGCCGCGCAGGGCTCGACCCACGCGCGCGGTGACGCGACCGACCTCCCGCAGCGTGGCAGGGGAGAGGTTGCTGGGCTCGACGTGGCGTCCGGGCAGGAACGGAATGAGCCGGACCTGGTGAGCGCCGCCAGTCCGGCCCGGGACCTGGACCGCGGCCAGTCCATTCTCTGCCAGCCGCGCCACGGCGACCGGCAGGGTCGGGTCCATCCGCGCCACGTGGCGGACGGCCTCCACCTCCATGTCGACCACGGCCGGATCCTCGACCCCGTTCGAGATCTTCAGGACCCAGGCCGCGCCGTCCGCATCGGTCAGTCGGAAGTTCTGGTCGCGCTCGCTGACGAGCGTGGTCGCCGTCCCCCGAACGCCGAACAGGGCGACAGCCAGGTCCTGCGCCTCGCCCGCGGTGAAGTCGGGCGCATCCGCTCCCAGCACGTTGGCCCGCGAATCCATGAATCGATCGTACACACTGGCCCGGTGAACGACGACGAGCCGGACTACATCCAGCGCAACCGCAGGGTGTGGGACGGCTACGCGGCCGAGTACGTGGAGGCCGCGGAACGAGCGTGGGACTCGGCCGAGCCGAGCTGGGGCATCTGGGGCGTCCCCGAGTCGGAGCTCCACCTGCTGCCCGATGACCTCGAGGGCAGGGACGTCATCGAGCTGGGCTGCGGAACCGCCTACGTGTCCGCCTGGCTGGCCCGCCGCGGGGCCAGGGTCACCGGCATCGACAACTCACCGGCCCAGCTCGAGACCGCACGCCGGCTGCAGCAGGAGCACGGCCTGGAATTCCCCGTCCTCCTCGGCTATGCCGAGGCGGTGCCGCTTCCGGACGCCAGCTTCGACCTGGCCATCTCCGAGTACGGAGCCGCGATCTGGGCCGACCCATACCGATGGATCCCGGAGGCGTCGCGCCTGCTCCGCCCCGGTGGGGAGCTCATCTTCCTGGGCAACAGCGTGCTGGTCATGCTGGCCATCCCCGATCTCGAGGAGGACGGGCCGGCGACCGATAGGCTGCTCCGACCGCAGTTCGGCATGCACCGCTTCGAGTGGGCCGACGAGGACAGCGTCGAGTTCCACGTGTCGCACGGGGACATGATCCGCCTGCTGCGCGCGAACAGGCTCGAGATCGTGGACCTGGTGGAGATCCAGCCGCCGGCCGACGCGACGACGCGGCACCCGAACATCGCCAGCATCGAATGGGCACGCCGCTGGCCGAGCGAGGAGGTCTGGAAGGCCCGCAAGCAGTAGCATCGCGGCCATGGGCTGGGATCCAGACTCCTTCGGTCCCCAGATCAGTCGCGTCCAGGTCGAGCTGTACACCGCCGGCTACCGGGTGCAGGGCGAGATGTCGACTCGCTTCCGGCGCGTGGCGGACATCCTCAACCTGACGGGCTCTACCCACCTCAACGTGGAACAGGCCACGGTCGTCGAGTACTCGCAAGGAGCCGCGGCCACCCACAGCGGGAGCACGGTCATGGTCGCGGTCGAATCGGTCCTGTTCGGGACCAGCACCGGTGTCGATGACAGCGCGAGCCCGGATCTGGTGGTGCAGAAACGGCCGGTGCGGATCGACATGGCACTGCACCCCTTCTGGCTGACGGGCACGGTCCACGTTCCCCAGGGCAGCGAGGCAACCGACGTCCTGAACGTTGCCGATCCGTTCCTCGCCCTGACCGATGTCGCCGTCGCTTCGGCGGCGTTCCCGGGTTTCAACCGCAACGCCCCGGTCCTGGCCGTCCAGCGCAAGCACTCCGAGATGCTGGTGGTCAGTGACAAGGCGGGGCCCGGCTCCGCGCTCGAGGAGCTCATTCCCGAGGACGAAGCACGCAGCTGGCTCCCGCCCGAGATCGAGCCCGAGCGGTAACCAACACCATCTGAGCCCGGGTCGTCGCAGTGGCGAACCCGGTGTATCCTCGGGAGCCCTATGGCACGCGCGATGTGGCGGGGAGCCATCCAGTTCGGGCTGGTGACCATCCCCGTCAAGCTTTACCTCGCGACCGAGTCGAGCGGAATCGGCTTCAACATGCTGCACGCCAGCTGCCTGAACCGGATCCAGATGAAGATCTACTGCCCGTTCCACGACGAGGTCGTGCCGCGCTCGGAGACGGTCCGTGGCTACGAGTGGAGCAAGGGCCGGTACGTGGTCGTGACCGATGAGGACCTCGAGGCGGTGCCGCTGAAGACGGTCCGCTCCATCGAGATCGCCATGTTCGTGGACGCCGAGAAGGAAGATCACGGTGCGGCGTTCGTGAAGAGCGCGTACTACCTCGAGCCCGATCCGGTCGGCAAGAAGGCCTTCTTCCTCCTCCGCCAGGTCCTCGCCGACGAGGGGAAGAGCGCGATCTGCAAGGTCGTCATGAAGGACCGCGAGCAGCTGGCCGCGATCAACCCCTATTCCGAGTCGATGCTCCTCACCACCCTCCACTGGCCCGACGAGATCCGGCCCGTCGAGGAGCTCGCGGTGGACAGCAGCGGGATCGAGATCAAGGCCTCCGAGCGGAAGATGGCCGAGCAGCTCATCGCGTCCATGACCGGCGAGTTCAACGCCGAGGAGTTCCGCGACGAGTACCGCCAGGCGTTGATGGGCGTGATCGAGGCCAAGGTGTCTGGGGAGGAGCCGACGCCGATTGCTGCCACCGAGCCAACCAAGATCGGCGACCTGATGGCCGCCCTCGAGGCCAGCGTGGCCGCCGCCCGGGAGGCGCGTCGGGACGCGGCCGCCGTCGCCGACGGGGCCGAGGCCAAGCCGGCAGCGGCTCGGAAGAGCCGCGCCCGCAAGGCTGCTGACGCCGAGCAGGCTCCCCAGACCCGGCGGCGCAAGACCGCCTGAGCGGCCGCGTGCCGCCCGAGCAGCTCCCGCTCCCCGCACCCGAGCCGGTCGGCTCGGCGGCGGTCCGGCTGCCGGATCGCATCGAGCCCATGCAGCCGACCAGTGCGGAGGCCCCGTTCGATGATCCCGACTACCTGTTCGAGCCGTGGTGGCCTGGCGTTCGGGCGGTAGCCTTCGCCGAGCGCGGCAGGGTCCGTCTCCAGGTCACGGGCCTCGCGGATGCCGGGGCGGCCTTCCCCGAACTGTCCGGGCTGTCCGACCAGCTGGCCGAGGACGGCGTCGCCGTTGACGGGACTCTGCTCGTGCTCGACGCCGAGGGCCGCCCGGACGCAGACCTCCTCCGGGCGCGGCTGAGCGGCGGCACGCCCGGCGCGGGCCGGCCGGCGTACGTCGCGGCCGACCTGTTGTGGGCAGGCGGCGACCCGGTCGGAAAGCGGACGTTCCGGGTTCGTCGCGACTGGCTGAGCGCGATCCTGGCGCCGGGAGACCGGATCACGGTGGGTCATGGCTACCCCGGCGACGGCACCCTGGTGGCGGAGGCCCTCGCCCGCCTCGGGATCGACGGTCTCTCTGCCCGCCGGCTCTCTGCCCGTCATCGGTCAGGCCCGGCCGGTGACGCGTGGCTCAGGATGCCGGTGATCCCCGCAGAACCCCGCCCCCGGCCGACGCTGGCCCTCCTCCTCCGGCTCCCGCTGGGCGACCCTCAGTCGTAGCGAGCGGCCGCTCCCCGGAGAGCGGTGGCCACCACGTCCCGCAGCTCGGGCGGCTCGAGGACCTCGACCTGGTCGCCCCAGGACAGGATCCACGGCCGGATCTCGACGATCCCGGCCACCCGCACGGCGAGCTCGAGCCGTCCGTCGGGCAGCTCGGTCAGGACCTGGGACCGGTGCCAGGTCGTCTCGCGCACCCGCCGGGCGACCGCGGCGTCGAAGCGCAGCCGCACGTCGACCGGTGGCGTGGTGTCGGTCGACCAGATCCCCCACGAGTTGGCGAGGAACAGGTCGGGGTCGAAGTCGTCGGGGATCTCGTATCGGTCGATGGTCAGCATCGCCTGGCTGATGCGCTCGATCTTGTAGGTCCGCATGGCGCCGGCGGTCTCGTCCTGGCCGATGATGTAGATGCTGCGGCCCGCGGCGGAAGGCTCGAGGAAGTACGGACGAAAGCGGGTCTGCCGCGACTCACCGGTCCCCGGCTGATATGTGATCTCGACCACCCGGCCTTCGGCCCAGCCCCGGGCGACGGTGTTGAAGATCGCGGTGAACGGCTCGTTCGAGTCCTGCTCGCCCACCGCCAGCATGGTCGCCGTCACGTGGCGGGCGATGGGCTGCGGCAGCTCGGAGGCGATCTTGGTGAACGCGCTGATGACCGCCTGGTCCGACTCGTCGGACCACTGGGCAATGAGGCGCGACGCGAGAAACAGGACGATGCCCTCCGGCACCGTCAGATGGAGGGCGGGGAGGAAGTACTTCTTTTCGATCCCGAACCGGCCGCGGCCGGACTGGAAGATCGGAACCGCCAGCTCGTCCTCCAGGGCCTTGAGGTCGCGATAGACGGTTCGCTTGTTCATCCCGGTCAGGCTGGCGATGTCGTCGACGGCGACCCCCTGCTCGGTGCCACCGCGGCTGTACAGGATGGTGATCACCGACAGCAGGCGGGCCAACCTGTCCCGCTTCCGGCTGGAGCCGCTCAGCTCCCAGCCCGGCTCGCCGTCGAGGCTCAGGTCCCCGAAGCCGTCCTCGAGGGTGTCCTGGTCATCGGTCTGTCGGTCATCCACGCCGACAGTCTATGAGGCGGATGGGCTGGCCGATGGGTCCGCGGCTTCGCTGGCGCCGGGGCTGACCGACGGCGCGGGGGTCGGCGTCGGCGGCGGCTCGCCGGGGAGCAGCGCGAGCATGGCGCGGTTGACCTCCTCGTTGACGCCGATCATGAGGAACACGACGTCGTCCGCGGCCCAGGTATAGACCTGGGTACCCGGCAGGGTGGCGTTGTCCGACGGCCGCACCCACACCCAGTGGCCGTTAACGTCCACGAGCTCCCATGGCTCCGGGTCAAGACCCGCGATGCCCACGTAGCGACCGGCCGTCGCCAGGTACGGCTCGAGGTCCTCGGTCTCGACCGGCGCTCCATCCACCCGGACCGCGTACAGGCTGAGCCGTGGGTCGCGGATGAAGGCGACGACCAGGGCCTCGAAGCGCACGCCGAGCTCGCCGTACGCCGCCTGGCCGATGTCTCCCGGGGTAATCGCGTAGTCAGTGATCGGCGGCTTCACCACCGCGAGCCCGTTGACCTCGTCGGGGATGAGCGCAGCCAGCGTCGGATCGTCCTCGTTCGAGAAGCGCGGGGTCGGCATCGGGGTGGGGGTGGGGATCGGCGTCACATGCGGGGTCGACGACGCATCGGGGGAGGGGGACGGCGAGACGCTGCAGGCGGCCGCCCCGGCCAGCAGGACCAGGATGGACAACGCGCCGCGCCGGCGGAGGACGGTCCGCGGCGCAGCGCGCAGCGGGACGCGGCGTCGATCACGCATTGGGGAGGCGAGGATAGCATCCGGTCCCGGTCGGGCCGGGAGCCGGTCAGGCTGCCGTGGTCTTCGGGCTGCGGGCGTCGCTCCGCCGCCGTCGCGGGACGATGGCGTCGTCGGGGTCTCGTGGCTTGGCGGCCTTGCGGCGAGCCGCCGGCGCGGCCTCGCCAGGCACCCTGACCCGGTCCCCGCCGGCCTGCTTGCCGGTGTACATCGCCGCGTCGGCGGCAGCGATGAGCGCGTCCTTCGTGTCCCCATGGTCGGGGAACAGGGCGACGCCGACGGTGATGGTGACCGGCGCAGCCCCGCGCTCGAGCGACACCGCCGACACGAGCCGGCGAGCACGCTCCGCCACCCGCTGGGCGGCGGCGAGGTCGACGCCGGAGAGGACGATGGTGAACTCGTCGCCACCGTATCGGTACACGTGATCGTCGCTCCGGGTCGCGGCGTACAGCGCCTCGCCCACGGCGTGGAGCAGCGCGTCGCCGGCCGGATGGCCGAACCGGTCGTTGTAGGTCTTGAACCGATCGAGGTCCATCATCAGCAGGCCCAGCTGGCCGGCTTCCGGTGGCGCGCCGGCGGCGGCCTCGGTCGCGGTGGTCAGGTCGCGCTGGAACGCGCCGTGGTTGCCCAGTCCGGTCAGGGCATCGGTTTCGGCCCGCAGGCTCATGGCGTGGTGCTCGTCGGCGTTCCGGAGGGCGACGGCGGCCTGGGCCGCGAACAGCTGGACGAGCTCGAAATCGGTCTCACTGAAATACACGTCCTCACTGCCGACACGGCTGACGTTCATCGATCCGGTGACCTGGCCGTCGCTGATGAGCGGCACCACGATGAGCGCCTCCTGGTCGTTTGGCGTGCCGGGGATCTGGAGGGCGCGCGGATCGGCCAGGGCGTCGTTGGCGAGGACAGCCTCGCGATGCTCGACCACCCAGCCCATCAAGCCACGACCGAACGGGATGATGTAGCGGGCGACCTCTTCCGCGTGCTCCTCGCGGGTCAGGACCGGGACGAGGACCTGCTTCACGACGTCGGCGCGGTAGATGGACAGGTTGTCGTAGTTGACCACCGCTTTCAGGCCGTCGGCCACGACTTCGAGCACGTCCTCCTGCTCGAGGGTGCCGGTGACCCGGGTGCTGACATCGAGCAGCTTCCGCTGTGACTCGAGCTGACGGGCGAGCTGGCTGGACTGCTCTTCGAGGCGGCGGTAGCTGCGCGCGTTGACCAGGGCTTGGGCGGCGTAGCCGGCGAAGATCATCATTGTCTGCAGGTCATCGGTCGAGAACTGGTTCACCCCCAGCTTGGAGAGGGCGATGACGCCCACCGATCGGCCCTCGTAGACCATGGGCACCACCAGCATCGACTCCTCGATCTCCTCGGTACCCTCGATGGTGAGCCCGCGCTCGTCGTTCATCGCGTCGTTGCTGAGAATGGGCTGGGCATTGGCGGCCACCCACCCGGTGAACGACCCCGGACCGATGTCCACCCGCAGCAGGTCGCGGAAGTCGCCGTCGCCCAGCAGCCGGTCGGTGAAGGCGATGGGCTCGCAGGTCCCGTGCTCCCAGTCCACGGTGTAGATCCGAATGTCGTGGAACGCCGCCAGGGTGCTGGCCTCGGCCACGATGGCGTCGGCGATGGCCTGCACATCGGTCAGCCGATTGAGACGGGCCGAGAGGTCGTGGATGGATCGCATCCGTGCCGCCTGCTCGGCGGTGCTGCGATACAGGCGCGCGTTGCTGATGGCCACCGCGGCCTGGTTGGCGAATGCCTGGGCCAGGGCCAGCTCGTCGTCGGGCCACTCGCGGTCGTGCGCGTGGTACAGGCCGATGAGTCCGACGGCGCGGTCGTGGCTGACCAGCGGCACGAGGCAGGCAGTCTTCACCCCCTCGTCACGGTAGAGGTCCTGGAGCGCGCCGACGCTCGGGTCGGTGTCGGCATGGCGGGCGACGAAGGTGCGGCGCTCGCGGACGGCCTGGGTCCCGAGCGAGGGGCTGTTCAGCGTGAGCTGGCTGACCATGGCCTGGAAGGCCGGGCTGATGCCGCGCTCGGCGGCGAGGTCGAAGGGATGCTCGCGCTCGTCGTTGATCATCCACAGGCCCACTCGATCGGCGTCGAACAGGCCGCGGGTCCGGTCCGCGATGTCGCTCAGCACCGCGCCGAGCTCCAGCTGTCCGGTCAGCTCACGGGTGACGCTGGCCAGGGCACGCGCGCGGGTGAGCTCACGGCGGGCGCGGGCGATGGTGCGGGCGTGGCGGAGCGCAACGCTGGCCGTCGCGGCGGCCGCGCTCAGGAAGCGTCGGCGACTGCGAATCCACGCTCCGTCGACGTCGTCCGCGGCCAGCAGCACGCCGATCCGCTCCTGGCCGAGGGTCAGTGGCAGCCGGATGCTGCCGTCGGGGGCGATGTCCTCGCTGTCCGCCGGCCAGATGAGGGTCGGGGGCGGCGGGGCGCTGTGGCCGGCATGGGTCTCCAGCACGAGCCGGTCGTCGCGCACGAGATACACCGCCACGCGGGCGATAGCCTCGATCGTGCGCAGCGACTCGACCGTGACCCGGCAGACGGCCGCCACGCTGCCTGCATCCACCGTGCCCTGCGAGATGCGGGTGAGCACGGCCGCCTCGACGTCCGTGTCGCTCCCGCGGGTGCCAGGGCTGGGCGGGGCGTCCTGCTCATCGGTGGGGGCTGCACCCTCGGCCAGCAGGCGTTCGACGTCCGCTCGACGGTAGCGGCGGTCTCCACGAGGATTGATCCGCCACGCGGTCAGCCGGCCGTTCTCGGTCCACGCCCGGACCGTGTTCGGGTGGACGCCGAGCAGGGCAGCCGCCTGCGCCACGCTGATGAGCGCGTCCGGCCGGGAACCGCTGGAGGTCGCTGACGCCAATGAGTCCTCGCTGTCCCGCTACCAGTGGGATGAATGGAGGAACTGGTAGGCGGCGTGGAGCCCATGCTAGAAACGGGAGGTCAGCGCCTCCATGCCCCGTTCGTACCATCCGGTGGACCAAATGGGCTGGCCGTGCCGAGCGAGGCGAGCTCAGGCGATGAGCATCACCGCCATCGCGATCAGGCCGACCACCGTCACCACCAGTGAGGCGATGGCGAGCGCATAGCCGGTAACCATCCGTCTCCGATGGGGCCCGGCCAGCAGGCGCATGGCGACGTCCAGGTCCGCGTTGGTCACCAGGTATCCACCTGGCGGTGGATCGATACGCAGCTTCCCCTCGTCGTCCCGAGCCGGCGTCGCGAGCACGATGAGCTCGTCAACCAGGAGCACCTGACGGGTGGTCGCCCGTGCCCGCTGCAGTGGTCCGTGCTCGGCGCGCACCCGCTCGACGGCCGGTTGCACGGCGGCGCCGAGCTCTGCGGGATCGCCCTCCCACACCAGCGGAATGGCGATCAGCGGCTCGGCGACCTGGGCCAGGTCCAGCCGGACCGATGCCGACCGTTGCCAGAGGTCCACGGGGCGGGCGTCTCGCACGCGCTCGATGGTCCGCCAGCGACCGTCCGCCGATTGGAGCTCGAAATCGCGGTGGAAGAGGGCGAGCCGCTCGCCGTCCGGATTCACGATCGGATCGGGGCAGCGGACGCGTCCCTCGATCCGGACCGCGGTCCGCGGCAGGTCACCCTGCTCGGCGAGGTCATGGAGGTCGCGCAGCGCGATGGCCGGGGCTCCCGCCAGCCGTCGGCCGGCGCTTGTATTCGCGCCACTGCCCCGGATGAGCGCGATGCCGGCGAGGGTTCCCAGTGCACCGATGGCCAGGATGAGGACGGGGAGGGCCAGGTCGTTCACGACCAGTTTGTCGCGCGGTGCTCGCTCACGGGCGCAGAAGTATGCGGTACGGCCGTGGTAAGCGAAGCGGCCGAGTCTCTGCGCTCCAGCCGCCAACGAGGACCAAGGCCGCCGCCTGAACCGCCGACTCCCATCGCCGCCCCCGCTCTCTCGCACCACTCGGAGGTTCATGGTGGTTCACCGATTCCCGCTGCTCCTGGCTGCCGGCGCCCTGTCGCTCGGCATTCTCCTCATCGTCGTGCTCGTCTCCCGGCCTGCCCACGCCGGCCCGTCGCCGACGGTCGTCATTCGGGAGGCGGCCTCGTTGCGTGATACCGACCAGGCGCTCAGCGTCACGGTCCGCGCGGTGGATGGCGTCAGCCTGGTCGAATCTCGATCGTCAACGCTGCCCGCTCCGCTGATCCTCGCCGCGTCGGCGGATGGCGCAACCGTGGCGTTCTCACCCGTCGAGCCGGGACAGGTCGGGCCGCTGGTCATTGCGCGCCCCGACGGGTCGCAGGTGGCAGTGGCCATCCCTGGCGTGCGTGGCGCGGCCTTCGAGCCGGCCGGCGCGTGGCTGGCAGCCGTTGACCTGTCCGGCGCCCTCTGGCGAGTCGATCCTGAGACCGGTAAGGCCGGTCGACTGCTGATCGGTCCCTATGGAGCCGACCTGACCGTGCTTCCCGACGGACGCATCCTCGCCATTCGGCTGTCCTCGGTGGACGCGCCGTACTGGTCGGCTGTCGAGCTGATTGACTCGGACACCGGCCAGCAGATGCCGGCCGCCCCGTCGCTCGGTGGCGAGGACCAGCTCGTCTACCAGGCCACTGCCCTCACCGACGGGACGCTGGCCGTGGCCCGCCACCGGAGCGACGGGGGCCTCGCCCTCGTCCGGGTCGGGCTAGACGGTTCGGAGACCACGCTCGGCGAGCTGGCCCACGGCACGGCGGTCGCCTTCAGCCCCGCTGGAGACGTGCTCGCCTGGGAGGAGGGCGGGCAGATCTGGCTCAAGCCAACGAGAGCCGGTCAGCCACCGAGCCAGATCGGCGCCGGTTCGGCGGCTCGCTTCTCGCCGGATGGCGCGCTCGTGCTCGTGTTCGGGGAACGGTCGAACGACGTGGTCGACCTGGACGGTCATCGGGTGACAACGGTCCATCCCTCGGCCTGCTGGGTCGGTGGCGGACAGGGGTGTCGGCCATGACCCGCCGCGTTCGATTCCTCCTCGCCATGGCGGCCATCGGATATGCGGTCCTCGCATCGGCGCCATCAGCTGCGGCCGCGGACGATTTCACGCTGCCGTTCCACAATCCGGCGGTCACCCTCAGCTACGGCATGGACCGCGATCCACGGCCGGGCTACCAGCTCGACTGGACCGGCCAGCTGTGGCTTGACAGCGTTCCCCATTACGGGCGCGTCTACGACCAGCACACCGGGCTCGACTACCCCATGAGCTCACTCACGACGGTCGCGGCCGCACGCAGCGGCACCGTCGTCGGTATCGAGGAGGGGTTCGGGACGAACCAGCACGGGCCGTACGGCAATTTCGTCCGGCTCCGCCACGCGGACGGCAGGGACACGCTCTACTACCACCTGGCGCAGGGCGGGGCGCTCGTATCGCTCAACCAGGCGGTCGTGGCGGGACAGGTCATCGGGCGATCCGGCTGCAGCGGGCTGTGCAATGGGCCGCATCTCCATTTCGAGGTGCTGATGCCGGGCGGCGGCTGGCACTCGGTCGACCCCATGGCCGGCCGGCTCTGGACGACCTGGCCCGGGCGGGTGGCATACCTCGCCGCCTATCACAGCGAATCGAACGGCAGCACCGTGGCAATCAAGCGCCTCACCACGGTCACCCACTGGGTCCAGTTCCGGAACACTGGTGGGCGGACGTGGTCGCGTGACGCGGTCGGCAGCCGGCTGCTCCTCGGGACGTGGAATCCGGCGGCTCGGTCGAGCGTCTTTCGCGCGGTGGACTGGCCGGCGTGGTGGGTGCCCACCTACCTGGATCCGGCCACCGTGCCGCCCGACGGAGTAGGTCGCCTCACGTTCGGGCTGCGGGCGCCGAGCACCACGGGGAATTACTGGGAGTACTTCAACCTGCGGGTCGATCCGCTCCTGTGGTTCGACCATGCCAGGCTGGGCGGCTATTACATCCCGCTGTACGTGTACTCCGGTCAGCAGCCGTGACAGGGCTCAGCCGGCGACCCGGTCGGCCGCGATGTCCGCCACGCGTGCCCCGCTCGCGCGGCGGAGGTCCTCGGGCGTGACGGCGAACACGGCGTCCGGCCGCCCGGCGGCCGCCCAGACGGTGCTGTGCTCGAGCAGCGCGCGATCCATGACCACGGGCAGCGGCTGCGCATGGCCGAAGGGCGGCACACCGCCGATCGCGTAGCCGGTGGCCGCCCGGACGGCAGCACCGTCGGCTCGGTCCACCCTGCCGGCGGGCAGGGTGGCTGCCAGGCGATCGGTGTCCAGGCGATCGGCGCCGGACACGAGGGCCACTACCGGCTCGCCGTCGGCCAGGAAGACGAGCGACTTCACGATCTGGCCCACCTCGCACCCGACGGCGCGGGCCGCGTCCTCGGCGGTCCGGGTTCCCGTCGGGAAGCGCTCGACGCTGATGTCAAGGCCGGCCGCCCTCGCGGCGACGGTGAACCGCTCGTCTGCGCCTGCCATCCGTCGATCCTACGCGGAGTGCTACGCTCGCATGGACAGGGATACGACAGGGGAGCGCTTCGGCGCTGAGAGTGCGGTCCAACCCCGCAGACCCTCGAACCTGACCTGGATCATGCCAGCGTAGGGAGTCGACAGTTGTGAAGGCAGTCATCGTCGCGGATGGGGCACATGCCCCGTCGGATCAGCGCGTGCTGGCCGATGCCGACCTCGTGATCGCAGCCGATGGCGGCGCAAACTGGCTGGTCAGCATGGGCCGGAACCCGGACCAGGCGGTGGGCGATTTCGACTCGATCAGTCCGGACCTCCTCGTCCAGCTCGAGCGGGCCGGGGTCGCGCTCGAACGTCACCCGACCGACAAGGACGCCTCGGACCTCGAGTTGAGCCTGGCGGCCGCCGTGGCCGCCGGCGCGGACGAGATGGTCATCCTTGGGGCGCTCGGCGGCGAGCTCGACCATCTCGCGGCCAACCTTCTGCTCCTCGGAGCTGAGCTCGCGGGCGGTCGCCGTGTCAGCCTCGTGCATGACCGGACGACGGCGCGCCTGCTATCCGGCCCCGGTCGGCTGGAGAGTGCCGCGCCGATCGGGACGCGGTTCAGCCTGCTCGCGGTTGGGGGTCCGGCCGATGGCGTGAGGACCCGAGGCATGCGGTGGGCCCTGGCTGGAGACCGCCTGGAAGCGGGCTCGTCGCGAGGCCTGGCCAACGTCGTGACCGAATCACCCGCCGCGGTGGCGCTGGACTCGGGCCAGCTGCTGGTCATCGAGATCGCGCCAACGGAGGAGGCAGGCTCATGAGATGGCGAACGGTGGACATCGTGGTGACGGCGGCCCTCGGGGTGGCGTTCGGAGTCGTGTTCTGGGCCTGGGGACTGCTCTTCGGTGCGGTCGGCGCGACCATCCTCGGGCCGCCGCTGTACATCTTGTCCGGCGTGTGGCTCATCCCCGCCGTGCTGGCCCCGCTCATCGTCCGACTGCCCGGCGCGGCGATCCTGGCCGAGACCATGGCCGCCGTGGTGTCGGCCCTGCTGGGATCGGTCTGGAGCCTGGACACCGTGCTGTCGGGCCTCATGCAGGGAGCCGGCGCCGAGCTCGTGTTCGCCCTGGCCCTGTATCGGCGGTGGACCCTGCCAATCACTCTTCTCGCCGCGGCGGGGGCCAGCATCGGTGAGTGGTTCCACGACATGACCTTCTACTTTGCCGGCGTCGACCTCGGCATCCAGCTGGCCTATGGGGCCTGGATGGTGGTCAGTGGCGTTCTCATCGCCGGGCTTGGCTCGTGGTACCTCGTCCGCCTCCTGCGGCCAACCGGCGTCCTGGCCGCATTTCCCTCAGGACGCGACGCCCCGGAGCCGGCCAGCTGACCCAAACGAGCCACAGGTCGGCGCCGGCCGTCGAGGCCGCGGGGTGGGGCTGGCGGCACCCCGGCCGGAGCGCGTGGGCAGTCCGTCACCTCGACCTCGTCATCCAACCCGGCGAGCGCGTCCTGCTCCTCGGGGCATCGGGGTCGGGCAAGTCGACGCTCCTCACCCATCTCGCCGGTCTATCGGACGAACGCGGCGGCGGCGAGGCGGAGGGCCAGCTGTCGGTTTTCGGCGCCTCGCCACTCACCATGCGGCCGCGCACCGCCCTTCTCATGCAGGACCCGGAGTCGCAGATCGTGATGAGTCGGGCCGGAGACGACGTCGCGTTCGGCCTCGAGAATCGCGGCATCCCGACCGACGACATCTGGCCCGCCGTTCGCGCCGCGATGGATACCGTGGGCTGGGCATACGGTCCAAACCGACCGACCGATCAGCTGTCCGGCGGCGAGCAGCAGCGCTTGGCGCTGGCCGGCGTCCTCGCCCTCGAGCCCGACCTGCTTCTCCTCGACGAGCCCACGGCCAACCTCGACCCCGATGGCGCGCAGGCGCTCCGCGACGCCCTGGCCCGGATCCTCGACGCGCGGCCCCTCACCCTGGTCCTGGTCGAGCACCGGGTGGCCGAGTGGCTCCCCCTGGTCACACGGGTCGCGGTCATGGCCGAGGGCGGTGGGATCCTGCTGGACGGTCCTCCGGCCGATGTATTTGGCGGGCACGACGAGCTCCTCAACCGCCACGGGATCTGGACACCGGACCATGCCGGGCACCGGCCACGACGCCCGGTGATCGCCCCACCGGCCGAGTCGCTGATTGCCGCTGAGCAGCTGTCGGCCCGCCCGCCGCTGGGTGAGCATCCGCTCTTCAGCCGGCTCGACCTGACGGTTCGCGCCGCCGAGGCACTGGCCGTCGTCGGGCCGAACGGCTCGGGGAAGTCCACACTCGCCCGGCTGCTCGGGGGCCTCTTGCGCCCGCAGTCTGGCGAGGTGACCGCCAGCGAAGCCATGGCGCCGGGCCATGCGGGTGCCGTCATCTGGCGCTGGCCCGCGCGCCAGCTCGTCACCCGTATCGGCTCGGTCTTCCAGGATCCCGAGCACCAGTTCCTGACCGGGCGGGTCGCCGATGAGCTGGCCCTCGGTCCCATCCGTGCGGGCCTCACCCAGGTCGAGTCCCACAGGAGGGCGGAGGAGCTCGCCCAACGACTGCGGCTCGATCGCGTGTGGGAGGCGAACCCGTTCACCCTGTCCGGCGGGGAGAAGCGCCGGCTGTCGGTGGCCACCGCCCTGGCTACCGCCCCTCGGGCCGTCATCCTCGACGAGCCGACCTTCGGCCAGGACCGGCGAACGTGGGACGAGATGCTCTCGCTGCTCGCCGGTCTGGTGGACAGCGGTCGAGCCGTGGTGATGGCCACCCACGACCGGGCCCTGGTCGATGCCCTCGCCGACCGAACCCTCCGCCTGGGCCCGGAGGGCTGACCGATGCAGCTGCGACCACCCGCCCTCGCCAACCCGGCCGCCCTCCTCCCCTCCGCCAACGCGGTGGCGAAGCTGGGTGCAGCGGTGATCCTCATGGCCGTGGCGTTCGCCTCGCGCGACCCGGTGACCCCTGCCATCCTCCTCATCGGTGAGCTCCTGGCCCTGACCCTGACCGGCCTGCGGCCGGCCGACCTCGGCCGGCTCATCGGTCCGATGCTGGTCGTCGCCGCCATGCTCGGGCTGCTCAATGCACTCCTGGTCGGGTCCACCGGCCAGGGCGGGCCGGCCACTGCGGACCGGGTCGCACTCGGGCTGGGTCTCGGGCTCAGGATTGCGGCCATCGCCCTCGCAGGGACGCTCGCCCTGGCGACCACCGATCCCGCCGACCTCGCGTCCGGGCTGATCGGTCAGCTGCGCGCGCCGCCCCGCCTGGCGGTGGGCGCGCTGGCGTCCCTGCGGCTGGTACCCATTCTCGGCGCCGAGTGGCGCACCATCGGGCTCGCGCGTCGGGCGCGGGGGGTGGATGCCGGCCGGAATCCGCTCGTCGCCGCGCGACTGGCTCTCGGGGCGACGCTCATCCTGCTGGTGTCGACGATCCGCCGGGCATCCCGGTTGGCCCTGGCCATGGATGCGCGCGGCTTCGACAGCGGCGTTCCGCGAACGCTGGCCCGGCCGCCCCGGATGCGCCGCGCCGACTGGCTGCTCCTGGCGGCGGCCGGCATCCTGGGCGTGGCGGCGGTGGCCATCAGCATGGGCGCCGGGACCTGGACCTTCATTCTCGGCTGACGCCAGACGGGTGGCATGATGCCGGGGCCATGGCCCGCGACGTCGAACTTGCGATCACCGCGGGCGAGGTCACCCTCAGCGCGACCCTGACCCTCCCCGACACCACGGGCGCGGACGACCGGTGGCCGGCGGCGCTTCTGCTTCCCAGCTTCCTGCCCCGCGACCGGGACGGGCGATTCGATCGCGAGCGCCACCCCGGCTGGTTCGCGCCGCCGACCGACGGCCATCCCGGCGTCCTGGCCCGGACTGCCATCGCGCTGGCCATGCGCGGCGTGGCCAGCCTGCGCTACGACAAGCGCGGCTGCGGCCGGTCGGGCGGCGACTGGGCGGCGGCCGGCCTGTTCACCCTGGTGGACGATGCCCGCGACGCGATGGCCGTCCTGCGCGGCCACGAGGAGATCGATCCGGCGCGAATCGGCGTGGTCGGCCACGGCGAGGGGGCCTGGCTGGCTTTCAGCCTCGCCGCCGCCGATCCGGCCGTCGGCCCGCTGACCACGGTCGGGTCCCCGGCGCGGGGCCTGCGTGATGTGCTTCGCCGCGGTCTCGCCGAACGTGCGCGTCGCCATGACCAGGCGCCCGCCGACGAACACCCGTTCGTGGCCGCGCTCGACCGCGGGCTCGAGGAGCTCATCGAGCGGGCGGAACGGGGAGAGGCGGACATGACCCTCACCCTGCCCGGCGGTGACCGTATTCGCCTGGGCGTGCCCGCCTGGGAGCAAGCCATGCAGATCCCGACCCGCGCCCTCGCCACCCTGCAGCAGCGGTCGGTGACGGTCGTCCACGGCGCCCAGG
Source organism: uncultured Chloroflexia bacterium (assembly GCA_963838125.1). Taxonomy (GTDB): domain Bacteria; phylum Chloroflexota; class Limnocylindria; order QHBO01; family QHBO01; genus DASTEQ01. The sequence continues at coordinate 190,202 of CAWIPT010000004.1, read as the reverse complement.
ACCGGTGGGTCAATTCCGAGGAGGCCGACCTCCTCGCCGCGGCCCTCGATGCCACCGCCGCTCCGCGCCGGATCCTCGTCCCGCGGGCGGGCCACGACCTGGAAGAGGCCACGCCCGGCCTCTTTCGGGACCTCGCCGCAGACCTCGCTGCCCGGCTCCAGCCACGGCGCCTGCCCACGGTGCTGCTCTCGATCGGCCTGCGCTAGGATGGCCCGGCCGTGAGCTATCCCAAGGTGGGCCGGAAGGCCCCGAGCTTTGCCATGCACGCCGACGACGGCTCCCTGGTCACCTCGGAAGGCCTCGCCGGGCGCCGCTTCGTGCTGTACTTCTACCCAAAGGACGACACCCCCGGCTGCACCGCACAGGCCTGCTCCCTGCGCGACAACTGGGAGGTGGCCGAGGCCCTGGACGCGGAGATCTTTGGCATCTCGCCCGACAGCGTGGCCAGCCATGTGAAGTTCCGCGACAAGTACGGACTGAAGCATCGGCTCCTGTCCGACGAGGGCCACCAGGTGGCCGAGGCGTACGGGACGTGGGTCGAGAAGTCGTACATGGGGCGGAAGTACAAGGGAGTCGAGCGGACGAGCTTCGTCATCGGTCCCGACGGTCGGGTCGAGCACGTCCTGCCCCAGGTCAAGGCGACCGAGCACCTGGGCAAGCTGGTCGAGGTCCTGACCGGGTGAAGGGCCGCGAGGCAGCCGCCACGGTGGCGGTCGCCCTCATCGGCCTGGGCATCATCGCCGCCGTCCTGGGGCTCGTCGCGCTCACGTCGCCCATCCCGTGATCTGGGTCGGCATCGGTCTGTGCGTGGTCGGTTGGCTGCTCGGGCTGCTGATCGCGATCGGGCCGGCCGTCCATCTCCTGTTGGCGCTGGCGGTCGTCCTGCTCGTGATCGAAGTTCGCCGGACACGCGCGGTATGACGGCCACGACGCCCGAGCTGTCGCATCCCGGCCCGTATCCTTGCGCCCGATGAAGCTGCTGCACTTCGCCGACCTTCATCTCGACGCCCCGTTCGCCTGGCTCGAGCCCGATGCCGCCCGGCGCCGGCGCCAGCATCGGCGAGATACGCTCACCCGGATCCTGGCCCTGGCCGAAGCAGAGCAGGTCGACGCCGTCCTGTGCGCGGGGGACCTGTTCGAGCATGACCGGGTCCAGCCCGATACCGTCGCCTTCCTGCATTCCAGCTTCGGCCGGAGCACCAGACCGATCTATCTCGCGCCCGGCAACCACGACTGGTACGGGCCCCAGAGCCCATACGCCATCACCCGCTGGACCGACAACGTCCACGTCTTCACCGAGGCGGCGCTGCGGCCGGCGCCGCTCACCGAGGGCGTGACCCTGTGGGGCGCCGCCCACCGCGCGCCGGCCAACACCGATGGGTTCTTCGCCGGGTTCCGGGTGACCGGCGAGGGAATCCACCTGGCCCTGGCCCACGCCTCGGAGCGAAGCTGGCTCACTGCCCAGGAAAGCGGGAAGCAGCCCCATGCCCCGTTCGACGCGGGCGACATCGCCTCCGCCGGCTTCAGCCACGCGTTCCTCGGCCACTTCCACGTTCCCAAGGACGCGGAGCGGCACACCTACCCGGGCAACCCGGATCCGCTGGAGTTCGGTGAGACCGGGGAGCGCGGGGTGGTGCTGGCCACCGTCGCGCCTGACGGATCGGTGGTCCGCGACCGGCGTGTGGTCGCCGTCAGCCAGGTCCACGATGTCGAGGTCGCGCTCGACGGTTGCGAGCACGGTGACGACGTCCGCGATCGCGTGATGGCCGCCGTCGGGGCGCTGCGAGGGTCAGTGCGGGTCACGCTCACCGGCACCGTGTCGCCCGTCGTGCGCGTGGACGCGGCGGACCTGTTGACCCTCGGCGGGCACCTCGACGGCCTCGTCGTGCGTCGCGACCGGGTCGCGGTCGGCTACGACCTCGCCGTCATCGCCGAGGAGGCCACCGTCCGTGGCGAGTTCGTCCGGACCGCGATGGCCATCGAAGATCCCGAACGGCAGCGACGTGTCCTCATGCTCGGTATCCGCGCGTTCGAGGACCGCGCGGACCTCGAGGTCGCCTGACCGATGTGGGTCGAGCGGGTCACGGCGCGCGCGTTCGGGGGACTTCGGGACCAGAGCCTGGACCTGGGGCCGGGGCTGAACGTCATCCACGGGCCGAACGAAGCGGGCAAGTCCACCTGGCACGCCGCCATCCGGATGGCCCTCACCGGGGTCCGCCGCGGCCGTGGGAGCTCCACCCGGGAAGCCTCCGCGCTCGAGGATCGACACCGGCCGTGGGACGACCGCGACCGTTGGGCGGTCGAGGCCCTGGTCCACGTCGGTGATCGACGGATCGACATCGTCCAGGACCTGCTCGGCAAGGTCGCGTGTCGGGCCACCGATGTCGACCTCGGGATCGATGTCTCGGCGGAGATCACCCGGCCCGATGGGACGCCGGACGCGTCCATCTGGCTGGGCCTGGATCGGGAGGCGTTCGCGACCACGCTGTCGGTGGGCCAGGGCGAGATGCTGGCCGTGGCCGACAATGCGGTCGCCCTCCAGGACCACATGCAGCGGGCGGCAGCCGCGCACGGAACCGATGCGACCGCGGCCGGCGCCATCGAGCGCCTGCGCGAGCACCGCAAGCGGGCAGTCGGGGCCGACACCACGGTGGCCAAGGGACCGCTGCGCACGGCGATGCGAGACGTGACCGCTCGCGAGGCGGAGCTGGCGGATGCCCGTCGCCGGCACGCCGAGTACCTGGCTCGCCAGGCCGATGCCGATGCCGCGGCCGGCGCGCTGGCCATCGCCGAGCGTCGGCTGGGTGCGGTGCGGCTGGCTGCGGCGCGAACCGCCGCCACGGACCTCCGGCAGCGAGCCGAGCGAGCGACCGAGCTTGCGGCTCGATACCCGAGCCCGCCGCCACCCCTTGCCGCCCGCGACGAGCAGGCCGATGCGGTGGCCGCCGCCCTCGCCGGATGGCGTTCGCGCCCTACCCCGGTGATGGCGACGGCTCGGGCGGTGGGGGACATCGAGGCGGACCTCGCCGCGCTGCCGGAACCTCCCACCGGTGACCTCCAGCCAGCGGCCACGGTGGTGGCCGCTCAGCGTGAGCTGGTCCTGGCGGAGGAAGCCGAGCGCGCGATCGGGGAGGCGGCAGAGATGCCGCGCGAGAGTGATGCCTCACCGATGCAATCGAGGTGGGCCCTGGTCGGCGTCGCGGTCCTTCTCGCGGCCGGGGTGGTGGCGCTGGTCGCCGGAGCAACCCTGGTCGCGGCGGGCGCCACCGTGCTGGGCCTCGCGCTCGGCGCATGGCTGGCGGTCCGAAACCGACGACCATCGAGCATCGACCAGCCGCGAAACCGGACCGACCTGCTGGCGGAGGCGCAGGCACGAACTTCGGCGGCGCGGACGGCCCTCGCCCTCGCCCTGCATGACCGCAGCGTCGCACCGGGGGACGACCTGCATCTCGCCGCGGCCGAATACGGAGCCGCCTGCGAGGCACGGGCCGGTCAGGCCGCGGCCGCAGAGCGGGCGCCCGGGCTCCGGCGCGAGCTCGACGCGGCGCGCGACACCGACCGCCTTGCGGCGGAGGCAGCACGTCTGGGAGCCGAGGCTGAAGCGGCGCTCCGCGCCGTTCTGGCGCGCGTGTCGCCGGGCTCGAACCGGGATCTCCCGCCAGACGCGGTGATCGGCCGGCTCGAGGAGTGGCAGGACCAGCGCAGCGCGACGATCGTGCAGGCGGAGCAATCCATCCGCGAGTTCGAGGAGCTCACCGGCCTGCTGAGCGGCCGCTCGGTTGACGACCTGGCCGCCGATGCCGTGCGGTCGGAGGAGCTCGTTCAGCGGCTGGCGGTCACGGCCGGTTCGCATCCCGAGATCGGGAACGGGACCGATGAAGCGGCGGCCGCGGCCGAGGTGGACCGCCTGCGGGAGTCGGCGTCCGCCCTGTCCGGCGCCGCGGATACCCGTCAGGCGGACCTGGTCGACGTCGCCGCGGCAGAGGAAGCCGCACTCGCCGCCCACGAGCGGCTCCGGCGGGTCACCGACCTGGCGCAGGTCATCGACGAAACGCTCGGCCTCCTCGAGGCCGCGCAGCGGCAGGTGCACCGCAACCTGGCGCCGATCCTGGCTGCTGCCATTCGTGAGTGGCTGCCCGTCCTCAGCGGCGGGGCCTATTCCGACGCCGGCGTGAACCCGGCCGACCTGTCGATCGAGGTCAAGGAGCAAAGCACGGGCGCGTGGCGCCAGGCACGGCTGCTCTCGGGCGGGACCCGCGAGCAGATCTACCTCCTGCTGCGGGTGGCCATGGCCGAGCACCTGGTCACCACCCGCGAGAAGGCGCCGCTCCTGCTCGATGAGGTGACCGCCCAGGCCGACAACGACCGGGAGCGGGCGATCCTGGACATGCTCCTGGCGCTCGCCACCGACCGACAACTCATCCTCTTCACCCACGACGACGCGGTGCTGAGCTGGGCCGAGGCCCACCTGCAGGCCGATCGACATCGCATCGTGCGGCTGTCTTCCCCAACTCGTCAGCCGGTCGACGACTCGGCCGAGGTCATCACCGTCGGGAGCGGGAGCTGACGATCGTCCCCACCCGGGCTCGCTCGACGAGACCGAACGCGGATGGCCGCATGACCCGGCTGTTGGCTCGGAGCCCTCGTCGTCGCCATGGTGCTGTCCGCGGTACTGCCGGTGGGTGCCGTTCTCGCCGCTCCGCCGACCTCTCCCCAGGTCGAGGCCCGGGAGGCGCTCGAGCGGTTCCTCACCCTGTGGCGCATTGGCGACCACGGGCGACGTCACACGGTGCTGGCCGCCGCCGACCGGGAGCGATACACGCGGAGCGGGTTCGTCGCGCTCCACGAGGCGTTCGAGGAGGCGATCGGTCTGACCGGGATGCAGATCGCCATCGGTTCGCCACGCCCGGTCGCACGCGCCCCGGAGCCACGCCCGCCGGACGTTGCGGCCTCGCCCGCTCCCACGCTCGAGCCGGCGGCCAGCGGCTCACCCGCGCCGGTGCCGCATTCCGACGGCGTCGTCGCCGGGCCGATCCCGGCCATCGCCTACCACGTCCGGCTCACGTTCGGCTCCACCCGATTCGACGACATCGTGCTCGACCGGGTGATTGAGCTGACCCGGGGTCCGTCGGGGTGGGAGGTGCGATGGTCGCCCGGGCTCCTGTTCCCGGAACTCGGAGGCACTGGCGGCACGTTCAGCGTGGAGGAAGGGCCCTTGCCCGTCCGTGGCCGGATCATGGCCGCCGATGGCCGGGTGCTGGCCCAGACCCGCGCCGATGGGAAGCGGATCTATCCCCAGGAGTCGCTCGCCGGCCAGGTGGTGGGGTACGCCACACCATTGACCGAGGCCGAGGCCGCAACTCGCCCGGGGCGTGACGGCTACCGAGCCGGCCAGCTGGCCGGACGGAGCGGCGTCGAGGCCGGCGCGGAGGCGCTCCTCCGTGGACGGGCGGCCCTATCCCTGCTCGCCGACCCCCACGGCAACGATCCGCCGCAAGCCGTCGTGGAGCGGCCGCTCGTCCCCGCCGCGGATGTCCAGCTCACCATCCAGCCCGACATCCAAGTGTCTGCCGAAGCGGCGCTGGCCGGGTACCCCGAGGCCGCGACGGCGGTCGTCGACCCGCGGACCGGTGACATCTGGGCGCTGGCCTCGGCGCCGGCGTTCAACCCGAACGCCATGACCCTGGGCACGACCCTGGCCGGAATTCCGCTCACCCCACCCACCGCCGCCCAGATGCGGAACCACGCGCTCGAATCGGCCTATCCGACCGGGTCGTCGTTCAAGCCATTCACGCTGGCCGCTGCACTGCAGATCAAGGCGGCCACCTCCGCGACCCGGATGACCTGCCAGCCGACCTGGGACTTCGGTGGCGTCCGGTTCGTGAACTTCGAGGAGCACCAGCTGCCGGGCTTCGTGTCGCTGGTGGAAGCCATGGCGTTCAGCTGCAACACGACCTACATGCCGCTGTCGATGGTCGTCTACGAGCGCGATCGGGACGCCCTGACCGATCTCATCTCCGAATTCGGCTTCGGGCAGCCCACCGGCATCGGCTGGCTGCCCGAGACGCCCGGGGTCCTGCCCGACGCGCTGTGGTTCGAGGGTCACCCCCGTGGCTCGGCGGGCTACGTCCCCTTCGGTCCGTTCGACCAGGTCCAGCTGTCCATCGGCCAGGGCTCGTTCCTGGGCACGCAGTTGCAGCTGGCCATGGCCTATGCCGCCTTCGCCAACCGCGGCACGATGTGGATGCCGCGGCTGGTGACCGGCGCCGTTGGCCCCGACGGCGAGGTGCTCTACCGCAGCCGACCCCACGTCCGGCACCGGATCGGCATGGAGCGGGCCGACCTCGAGTACCTGGTCACCGCCCTCCAGGCGGTCACCACCTACTCGTACGGGACCGCGACCGGCGCTTTTGGCGGCTTCGGCATCCCGGTGGCCGGCAAGACGGGAACGGCCGAATCGGGCGGGCCGGACCCACACGCCCTGTTCCCGGGTTTCGCCCCCACCGCCAATCCCGAGATCGTGGTCGCCACCCTGCTCGCGCGCGTGCACCTTGGCACCGGGGGCTCAGACGCGGCTCCGCTCGTCCGACGGGTGATGACCACCTACTTCAACCGCTGATCGAGCTGCCGCGAGCAGCCGCGACCCGCCGGAACTCGCCAGAATCGGGCCTGTCCGGGCGACGTCCGTCTTTGACATCGCGAGCGGGCGACGGGTAGCATCGATTCGCTGAGACTCGCCTTCGAAATTGCCGCGCTGCGGCCGGAATCTGACGCCGCTTGCAGGGGGAGCCAAAGGGGACGCTCGATGAACTGCGAACGCCCATGACAGCCCGGGAAGCGGTGCCCCTGCGCTTCCAGACGGCGGAGGTCGGCGTCGACTGGCTGCAGTGCAACATCGAGTGCCAGGAAGGCTGCCCGGTCAACACCAACTGCCGCGGGTATCTCATGCTCGCGGCGGAGGGCCGGTTCGAGGAGGGCTACATCCTCGCCCGCGACCCGAACCCGGTCGCCGCCATCTGCGGCTACGTCTGCTCCGCGCCGTGCGAGAAGGCGTGCCGCCGGGCGGACATCGACAAGCCGCTGGCGATCCGCGCCATGAAGCGATTCCTGGTGGACTGGCACTACGCCAACAACATGCCGGACGACATCCAGGTCGCGCCGCCCACTGGTCGGAGCGTGGCGGTCATCGGCGCCGGCCCGGCCGGCCTGAGCGCGGCCAAGGAGCTCGCCGGCTGGGGCCACGAGGTCCACGTGTACGACGCGCTGCCCTCGGGCGGCGGCACCTGCCTCATCGGCGTGCCGGCCTTCCGCCTGCCGCGCGACGTCATCGAGCTCGACGTGAGCTGGGTGGCCAAGCACGGTGCCCAGTTCCACTGGAGCGTGGAGATCGGCCGCGACGTGACCATGGACGAGCTGCGCGCCCGCCATGACGCGGTGGTCGTCGCCACCGGCTGCATGTACCCAGTGGCCATGAACGTCCCGGGCGAGGAGCTCGACGGCGTGATCTACGGCGTCGACTTCCTCAAGCGCGCGAACCTGGGCCAGGAGCAGTGGGTCGGAGACCACGTCGTGATCGTGGGCGGTGGCTACACGGCCATGGACTCCAGCCGCACCGCCCTGCGGCTCGGGGCCAAGACCAGCACGGTCGTCTACCGGCGTGGGCCGGAAGAGATGGTCGTCGACGAGGAGGAGCAACACGAGACGCGTTTCGAGGGCGTGAAGTTCGAGTACTTCGCCTCGCCGGTCGAGATCCTGGCCGACGAGGACGGCCACGTGAAGGGCGCGGTCTTCCAGCGCACCCAGCTCGGCCCGCCCGACGCCAGTGGGCGCCGAACGGCGGAGCCGATCCCCGGCAGCGAGTTCGTGATCCCGTGCGACATGGTCATCCCGTGCACCAGCCAGGCGCCCGACAACAACGTGCTGGGCGAGTACGGGTCGCCGCTGAACCGCCACATCGGGGTGACCGATACGCGCGAGGTGGTGGCCGGCGGCTCGATCTCGTCGTGGGGCAGCCAGCCGCTGAACGGCACCACGCCCGTCGGCCCGGACGGGAAGAAGCTGAATGCGCTCGCGTTCGAGCTGGCGAGGGGCAAGATCGTTGCCGACCGCAACACGTTCGCGTCGAACGTGGACGGCATCTTCGCGGTAGGCGACTACGTGACCGGTCCGGCCACGATCATCGAAGCCGCCGGCCTCGGTCGGCGCGCGGCTCGGGCGGTGGACCGCTGGCTGGGTGGCATCCGCGGCGAGGAGCTCGCCGAGCTGCCAGTCATCACCCGGGCGACGGTCACGCAGGCACTCGACCACGACATGCCGCGCTTCTACGAGGCGTACCCCCGCCAGCACATCCCCATGGCCCCGCCGGAGATGCGGCGCGACTTCACCGGCCTGGTCGAGATCGGCTACGACACCCGGAGCGCCATCACCGAGGGAGCCCGCTGCCTCCAGTGCAACCACAACATCAACATCGACGGACCCCGCTGTATCCTGTGCGGGCTCTGCGCCGACGTCTGCCCCGAAGGCGTGATCTACATGGTCGACAAGGCGCAGGTCGGCGGCGACGACCCGGAGGTCGACCTGTTCCAGTCGTGGCCGCGGGGGATCGCGATGGTCATCGACGAGGAGCGCTGCATCCGATGCAACCTGTGCGTCGAACGGTGCCCCACCAACTGCATCACCATGGACCGGCTCGAGCTCGAGCGGTTCACGCCTGACGGCAAAGTGCTTTTGGAGAGCTACAAGGACAACGTGCTCGGCCAGGTCGGACAGCAGGCCGGGGTGGTGGTGGAGCGGTGACCCGCAAGCCGCCGGGCCAGGACTGGTTGCCCATTCGGCTCATCAAGGAGTCGAACTTCTGGCGCTCCCTGATCCGTCAGCCGTACCCGACCACGTCCCGGACCCGGGCCCTGGCGGTGATGAACAACGTGTTCCTCCACCTGCACCCGGTGCGGGTCAAGCGCCACGCGGTGCGCTACACGTACACGTTCTGCCTGGGCGGGGTGAGCTTCTTCCTGTTCCTGGTCCTGACCGTGACCGGGCTGTACCTGATGTTCTTCTACATCCCGTCAGTCGACCGTGCCTACCAGGACATCATCGCCATCGAGAACAGCGTGGCCTTCGGCTCCCTGGTGCGGAACATGCACCGCTGGGGCGCCCATCTCATGGTCCTGACCGTCTTCCTGCACATGATGCGGGTCTTCTACCACGGCGCCTACAAGCCGCCCCGCGAGTGGAACTGGGCGGTTGGCACGTTCCTCCTGTTCTGCACCCTGTGGCTGAGCTTCACCGGGTACCTGCTGCCATGGGACCAGATCGCGTTCTGGGCGGTCACGGTGGGAACCCAGATGGCGGCCTATGCGCCGCTGATCCCCACCGAGTCGAACCTCATCCTCCTCGGCAGCGTGGAGGTCAGCCAGGAGACCCTCATCCGCTTCTATGTCTTCCACGTCATCGCGTTCCCGCTCATCACCGCCATCTTCCTGGTCATCCACTTCTGGCGGATCCGCAAGGACGGCGGTATCAGCGGACCGGTATGACCGACTGACCGATGACCATCGAGAAGCGCCCGAACGCCACGGCGGACAAGACCGCCCCGACCCAGGCGCCGGTGCCGGTCGCGCCGCCGGCGGTCCCCGGCCAGGGCCCCAAGCTGCCCGGGCCCCCCGGCGCGCCGGGTACCGAGCGCTTCCGACTGCTGGCCTACGTCCGCCAGGAGTCGATGGTCCGCGTCGACAAGCGGCCGGACGAGACGGTCCTGACCTGGCCGCACCTGCTGCGCGCCGAGTTCCTCATGGCCTGCCTCATCACCTTCGTGCTGATCGTCATGTCGTTCTTCATGCAGGCCCCGCTCGAGGAGCAGGCCACGGTCAACGTCACCCCCCACGTCGCCAAGGCGCCGTGGTATTTCCTCGGCCTGCAGGAGATCCTGTCCTACTTCAACGCCACCGTGGCCGGCATCGTCATTCCGCCGCTCTATTTCATCGGCCTGGCCCTGATCGCGTACGTGGACCGCTCGCCGTACCGTGCCGCGCGCGACCGCAAGGTGGCGTGGATCTTCTTCCTGAGCATCATGTTCTTCGGCATTGCGGTGACCCTGATCGGGTCGTTCTTCCGCGGCCCGGGCTGGACCTGGGTCTGGCCGTGGGAAGGCCTGTTCTTCACCTTATGACCCCCACGCCATGACCGCCAACCAGCCGCCGAGCTGGGGGGAGCAGCCGGGTCCGCCTGTCCGCGAGATCAGCCGCCGGGGATTCCTGAGACGGGCGGTGGGGGTGGGGGTCGGCCTCCTCACCCTCCAGTTCATCGGCGGCACGGTCCTGTTCCTGTGGCCGAACCTGTCCGGCGGCCTGGGTGATCCGAACCTGGTCATCGGAACGGCTGCGGACATCTCCTCGCAGCAGCCCGAGTGGAGCCGCGGCCTGCCGTTCATCTTCAACAAGGCGCGGCTGTTCATCGTGAACGTCCCCGCTTCCAAGGCCAGGGTCGACGGCACCGGCGAGGAGACGGCGGACCCGGGGATGGACATCCTGGCCCTCTACCGCAAGTGCCCGCACCTCGGGTGCAACGTCCCCCAGCTGTGCGATCGGAGCAACTGGTTCGAGTGCCTGTGCCACGGGTCGAAGTACACGGTCCTGGGCGAGAAGCGCGACGGCCCCGCTGGGCGGGGGATGGACCGATTCGCGCACCGCATCGAGAACGGGGTCTACATCGTCGACACCTCGGTGAAGATCAACGGACCGGCGATCGGAACGGCCACCTTCGACACGCGGGCGCCCGAGGACATCGATCATTGCGCCGTCTAGGGGTGCGCCGATGCGGATGAAGGCACTCGGCGTGGCGCTCATGGTGGGCTTTGCCGCGTTCACCACCTTTTACTGGATCACCGACGCTCCCCGGCGCGGTTCGGGCACCGAGACCCGTGCGGAGGAGCTGCTCGAATTCGGCTCGATCGTCTTCCTCCCCGATGACGCGTACACCATCGAGGTCATCCTGGCGGAGGACGGGTTCGCCCAGCAGGTAGGCGAGGAGCTGACGTTCGTGTCCGAGATCGAGGTGTTCGTCAACACCGCGATCAGCTTCAGGAACATGACCGGTGCCACGGTCACGGTGGCCGGAACCGGGACCGAGACGTTCGAGCACGAGATCGAGAACGAGAAGACCACGCCGCAGGAGTTCGACGCCGAGGGCGAGACCACCGCGGCTGCCGACGGTGTGGCCGGGACGCTGACCGTCACCGCAGGGCCTCCCCATCTCCAGCCATATGGCGCCAACTGCGCGCGCTGCCACGGCTTCGAGGGCGAAGGCGGCGTCGCCGCCGGCGCCCCCAGCCTCCACTCCCTCGAGCTCGCGACCAAGTGGGCCCAGACCGGTGGCCAGCAGTCGCTGAACAACTACGTGTCGTGGGTCATCACCCTCGGCGGCGTCGTGCGCTCAGGCAACATCGAGAGCCTCATGCCGGCCTGGGGCCAGGACTTCGGTGGGACGCTGACCCGACAGCAGATCGAGGCCCTGACCGCCATGATCGGCGAGTGGGCCCAGGAAACGCTGGACAACCCGCCGGCAACCGATGTCGAGGACACCGTCGAGGCCGGGGCGGAGGTCTACGCCACGATCGGCTGCGTCGCCTGCCACGGAGCCGAGCTCGAGGGCGGGATCGGGCCCAACATCCAGACCATCGGCAGCTCGCTCGTGACCGAGGGGCTCACCACCGAGACGCTCGATATCGACCAGATGCAGGCCGATTACGACCAGGACAAGCGAACCTTCCTCGAGACCTGGATCCGGACGTCATCGGCCTACAACGGTGGGAACCCCACCGCCATGCAGGAGTTCGATGAGGCCGCGCTCAGCGAGTCGCAGCTCCAGGCCCTGATCACGTTCCTGCTGGATCAGACCGAATGACGACGTACGCCCTGCCCCGACGCCGCGGCATCGTCGCCCGCCTCATCGGCGAGGCCGACGACTTCACCAGCTGGCTCCTGTTCGGTAGCGAGACCTGGCTCATCGCCAGCCTGAAGGCCGTGCCGCTGTTCCTGTTCATCTACTGGCTCGTCACCTATGTCCCGAACTCGATCTTCTACGGCGTGACCCAGTACATCCCGTTCCTCCAGTTCTCGCCCGAGGTGGGGTTCATCGTCGCCAACGGTGTCGCCTGGACGAACGTGGTCCTGATCGTGATCCTGGCCTTCGTGGTCCAGGCCTCGCGCGGCCGGCGCGGTCCCGGCTGGACCCTGGTCCGGCTGTTCGTGCTGTTCAACTACGTCGCGGTCATGCTCCTGCTCATCCCGTACCTGGTGTTCAACGTGGCCGGCGGGTCGTTCATCCCGCTCGAGCTGCCGCTCATCGCCCTCGGCCTGGGAGCGATGACCGCGGGCGGCGGCATGCTGGCGCTCGGCTACCTGTACTACGAGTTCCGCCGCGCCAGCCGTCGCGACGCCCAGGCCTCGGCGGCGGCCTCGGCCCGGGCCGCCGGCTGAGCGTCCCCTTACCAGCAACCTCCTGCGCCGGCTGCTCCTCGTCCACATCGGCTGGTCCACCGCTGTCCTGGCTGCGGCTGGACTGGTCATCGGCGCGGAGCTGGCAGCCGCCTGCCCGCCCGGTGGCTGGCTCGCGCTATGACTGCGGCCCCACCCGCGCGCTCGTGCTGGCGGTCATCGGCCTGGGAGCGATCCTGTACGTGGCCCTCCTGAGCGCGGTCGTGGTGTGGGCCGCGCGGCTGCGACGACTTCCCGGCGCCGATCCGGACGCCGGGCGCGACTGGTACCTGGTGGCGGCCACGGTCGGGGTGGTGATCGCGCCGCTGCTGGCCTTCACGGTTCTCGCCGGCCTCGGGTGGCTGGGCTAGGATGCGGCTCATGACGGTGGCGCCTGCCGATGCCCTGAGATCGGCTCTCGCCCCGGCCGCCGCGATCACGCCCGCCGGCCTCGACATCTCCGATCCCGCGGCCTTCCGCGGCCCGCTCACCGACCGGCTGGTGCGCGACGCGGTCTTCCACCGCGACGACGAGGTGCGCGACGCCGCCCGCTGGACGATCTGGGCCGCCAGCCAGGCGCTCGGTTGTCCCTCCGCCTCCATCGCGGACCTGTACGCCGCCCGCGGCCGAGGCGAATACCCCGCTACCGCGTTCACCGTCCCGGCCATCAACGTCCGGGCGGCGGCCTACCTGACCGCACGAACCGTATTCACCGTCGCTCGCGAACGCGCCGTCGGGGCCGTGGTGTTCGAGATCGCCAAGAGCGAGATGGCGTACACCGACCAGCGACCGAGCGAGTACGCCGCCGTCATCCTGGCCGCGGCGCTCCGCGAGGGATGGCGGGGGCCGGTCTTCGTCCAGGGCGACCACTTTCAGTTCAACGCCACTCGATGGCACAGCGACCCCACGGCGGAAGCCAACGGGCTCCGCGATCTCGTGCGCGAGGCCCTGGACGCCGGGTTCCTGAACATCGACATCGACGCCAGCACCCTGGTCGACCTGTCGCTGCCCACCATCGCCGAGCAGCAGCGGGTGAATGCCGAGCGGACGGCGGACCTGACCCGCCTCATCCGCGACCTCCAGCCGAACGGCGTGACCATCTCGGTCGGCGGCGAGATCGGCGAGGTGGGGAAGGTGAACTCCACCGAGGAGGAGCTCCGCGCGTACCTCGCCGAGTTCCGCGCCGCGCTTGACGCCGACGCCAACCCGGACGGCGGCGCGCCCGTCGGGGTCAGCAAGGTGAGCATCCAGACCGGGACATCGCATGGTGGGGTCGTGCTGCCCGACGGGAGCGTGGCGCCGGTGGCCATCGACTTCGACACCCTGGCGCGGCTGTCGACCGTCGCCCGCGAGGAGTTCGGCCTGGCCGGCTGCGTCCAGCACGGGGCCAGCACCCTGCCCGAGGAGGCGTTCGGCCACTTCCCGGCGGCCGGCTGCGCCGAGATCCACCTGGCGACCGGTTTCCAGAACATCCTGTACGACGGGGGTGGCCTGCCCGCGGACCTGCGGGCCGAGATGATGGCCTGGTGCCTGGACAACTGCGCCGATGAGCGCACGCCGGGCGAGACCGATGAGCAGTTCCTGTACAAGACCCGCAAGAAGGCGCTCGGCCCGTTCAAGGAGGCGCTGTGGTCCATCGGTCCGGATGCAGAGGCCGAGATCGGCGCCAACCTCGGGGCACGTCTGAGTCTCTTGTTCGAGCGGCTGGGCGTCGAGGGCACACGCGACCTGGTTGACCGATGGGTCCAGCCCCGACCGCTGGCGCGACCGATGCCGGTGGCCCTCGGCGGGGCCGGCCGGCCCGCCGCCCGCGCCGGTGCCGAGACCTTCGTCGACGACGGATCGGGAGAATAGGCACGATGGCCAGCTCGCAGCGCAAGTCCCTCGACCTCCCAGACGAGGAGCGGCACGATCCCGAACGGCAAGGTCGAGATCTGGAACCTCGGCGACTTCGTCATCGGCCGGGCGACCTTCAGCCCGGGCTGGCGCTGGTCGACCGACGTGAAGCCCATCGCCGGCACCGAGTGGTGCGAGTACCACCACCTCGGGATCATGCTCGAGGGCGAGATGCACTTCCTGACCGCCGACGGCATGGAGATGGAGCTGAAGGCGGGCCACGTGTACGAGATCCTGCCCGGGCACGACGCCTGGGTCGTCGGCGACGAGTCCGTGCATCCAGTACGACTTCGCCGGGACGCGAACCTTCGCCCTCGCCGGCCGCCGGTCGCGCGGAGCGCGTGCTGGCCACCCTGGTCGTGACCGACATCGTGGACTCGACCCCCACCGCCGAGCGGATGGGCGCATCGGCCTGGGCGACGAGCCCTCGCCGACCTGAACGCCGCCAGCCGACGTCAGATCGACAAGTACCGCGGCAAGGTCGGCGCCACGACCGGCGACGGCCTGATCGCGATCTTCGACGGGGCCGAGCGGGCGATCCGCTGTGGGGCGGCGATCAGCGCGGAAGCCTCACGCCTGGGCATGGGCCTGCGCGTCGGCGTCCACACCGGCGAGGTGGAGATCCTGACCGACGACCTGCGCGGGCGTGGCGGTGCACATCGCGAGCCGGGTGTGCGGCGTCGGGGCAGCCGGGGAGGTCGTCCTGTCGGGAACCACCCACGAGCTGGTCGCCGACTCCGACCTCCGCATTCGAGGACCGCGGCACGCACGAGCTGAAGGGCGTGAGCGGCGCTCGGCATATCTGGGCCCTTCTCCCCGAGGCGGGAGGACCGATAAGGAAACGACCCCGGTGGCGGGACCGGGGTCGTCAGGGAGTAGTCGGTATGGACGCGCCTAGTGGCAGCCCCCGGCGCTGGCCGGCGAGCCATCGGTGTTGAACGAGGAGCCGCAGGCGCAGCTGCTCACCGCGTTCGGGTTGTTGATCGCGAAGCCTGAGCCCATGAGCGAGTCGACGTAGTCGATCTCTGCTCCATCCACGTACTGGGCGCTGAAGGCGTCGATCACGATCGGGACCTCGCCGTGGAGCTCGATCCGGTCGTCATCGGCCCGTGAGTCGTCGAAGGCCAGCCCGTAGCTGAAGCCAGAGCATCCGCCGCTCTTCACAAAGAGGCGGAGGGAGGCTTCGGCCTTTCCTTCTCGGGCTCGCAGCTCCATGACCTTTGCCGCGGCGGCATCGGTCAGTGACACGAGCTGCTCGCTCAGCGGAGCGGTCGGTGTGAGATTGGGAGTCGTCTCGGAAAGGGTCACGGTTGGCAAATCTCCGGCGCGGGATGGGAATCGCTTCGGAAAGTATAGCAATCCCGCGCTACACAGCCGCAATGACCCATCGGTACACTGCCGCTCGTGAAGCTCGCTGACCGCATGTCCCGCATCGGGACCGAAACCGCGTTCGAGGCTGCCGCCCGGGCACGAGCCCTGGAGGCCGCCGGGCGGAACGTCATCCACCTCGAGATCGGGGAGCCGGATTTCGACACACCCCGGCATATCAAGGACGCCGCGGCGCGCGGCCTGCTCGAGCAGGGGATGACCCACTACACCGCGGCCGAGGGCATCGCTCCCCTGCGCCAGGCGATTGCCGATGACGTCAAGCGCTGGAAAGGAATCGAGGCCACGCCCGAGCAGGTGATCGTGACGCCGGGCGCGAAGCCGATCATGTTCTACGCGATGCTCGCGCTGATCAATGACGGGGACGAGGTCATCTACCCCAACCCCGGCTTCCCGATCTACGAGTCCATGACCCAGTACGTGGGCGGCGTGGCGGTCGCGGCTCCGCTGCGCGAGGAACGCGACTTCCGGATGGACGTGGAGGAGATCGCGTCCCTGGTCACGCCGCGGACGAAGATGATTGTGTTCAACAGCCCGCACAACCCCACCGGCTCGGTCCTCACCCAGGACGACGTGCGGGCCATCGCCGACATCGCTCTGCGCAACGACCTCGTCGTCCTGGCCGATGAGATCTACGGCCGCCTCCAGTACGAAGGGGAGCTGCTCTCGATCGCCACCCTGCCTGGCATGGCCGAGCGCACGATCACGCTCGATGGCTTCTCGAAGACGTTCGCCATGACCGGCTGGCGGCTCGGGTACGGGGTCGTCCCGGAGTGGCTGGTCCCGAGCTACAGCCGGCTGGTGATCAACTCGGTCAGCTGCACGAACGCGTTCGCCCAGGCCGGGGCGATCGCGGCCCTGACCGGCCCGCAGGACGCGGCCGATGCCATGCGGACCGAGTTCATGGCACGTCGCGAGCTCATCGTGGAGGGCCTGAACGCCATTCCGGGCGTCAGCTGCGTCATGCCACACGGCGCGTTCTACGTGTTCCCGAACGTGTCATCGTTCGGCCGGCCGAGCGCCGAGATCGCGACCCACCTGCTGTACGACGCGGGCGTATGCGGGCTGGCGGGGACGGCGTTCGGCCGTCATGGGGAGGGCTACCTGCGCTTCAGCTACGCGAACAGCCGGGAGAACCTCTCCGCAGCGGTCGATCGGATCTCCGATTCGCTGGCGCGCCTGGAGCGGAGCGGCGAGCTGGTCACCGCCGCCGGATGACCGCCGTCCAACCGGCCCCCACCGAGCGGCTGCTCGCCGAGGCCGAGCCGCAGTTCGCGCATTGGGATCTCGTTCGGGAGGTCATCGACGAGGTCATCGACCTCTCGCTGAACTACCGCCAGAGCGGCCACCCCGGCGGCTCGCGGTCCAAGGTCCACCTGCTGCTGGCGCTCATGCTGTCGGGCGCCATGCGCTGGGACATTCGCCGGCCATGGCTGCCCTTCGCCGATCGGTTTGTGCTCTCGGCCGGCCACACCGTGCCGCTCGTCTACGCCACCCTGGCCGTCCTGAACGAGACGCTGCGCGCCCGTGCCGAGCGCGATTCGGGTCCCCGCTTCGTGCTCCCGGACGACGGCCGCTGGGCCCTGGGCTGGGAGGACATGCTCCTGCTCCGTCGTCGCGGCGGCCTCCCTGGCCACGCCGAGATGGAGGGCAAGACCCTGTTCCTGAAGTGGAACACCGGCCCGTCGGGCCACGGACAGCCACCGCCGGTGGGCCAGGCGATCGCGCTCAAGCTCGCCGGGGCGGAGGAGGTCAAGGTCTTCGTGGTCGAAGGCGAGGGTGGCCTGACCCCGGGAGCCAGCCACGAGACGCGCAACTCGGCCTGGGGCCTGGGCTTGTCGAACCTGGTGTTCCTGCTCGACTGGAACGACTACGGGATCGACGACCCGGCTATCTCGTCGGTCGTGCCCGGGACACCGCAGAGCTGGTTCGAGGCCTACCACTGGCGGGTGAACGGGACGATGGAGGGCTCGGAGTGGGGTCCGGTCACCGCCGCCGTGCTCGAAGCGGCCCGCGGCGAGAATCCCGACGGCGTGCCCTCGGCGGCGTGGTTCCGAACCCGCAAGGGCCGCGGCTACGGGAAGTACGACAACAAGAGCCACGGCACCCCATGGCCCATGAATGCGCCCGAGTTCTGGGCCGTGCGCCACGAGTTCATGGACCGCCACGCGGTGACCTACGTCGGCGTGGACGAGGCAGCGCCGGAGGATGCCACCGAGCGCACCGAGCAGGCGCGGCACAACCTCGAGCTGGCCATCTCCGTCCTCCGCGCCCGGGCCGAGGTCGTCGACGCAGTCAGTGATCGGCTGCTGGAGGTCGCCGGGTCGGTCCCGGAGCGGATCGAGGGCTTCCACTTGGCTGGCCGTGGGGCCGAGATCTTCGACGATCCCCGTTTCACCGACGTGACGGCCTACCCCGAGGCCATGTGGAAGAGCCCCGGCGAGAAGGCCGCCAATCGGGCTGCCCTCGCGACCTGGGGGGCATGGGTCAACGCCACGGCCCGGGCGGACTACGACCGCCCGCTGTTCATTGTCTGCTCGGCGGACCTGGCCGAGTCGACCAACATCGCCGGCTTCGCCAAGGACTGGGAGGACCTCCCCGGCTGGGGCTGGTACAACCGCGAGACGAACCTGCGCGGCGCCCTGCTCCCGCAGCAGATCACCGAGTTCACGAACAGCGGCCTGACCGTGGGCCTGGCGTCCGTCAACCTGTCGGACGACCCCATGAACTCGTTCAACGGGTTCTGGGGCGCGTGCTCGACGTATGGATCGTTCTCGTACCTCAAGTACGGACCGATGCGCCTCTTCTCGCAGCTCGCGCAGGACTGCCAGCTGAAGGTGGGCAAGGTCATCTGGGTCGCTGGTCACTCTGGCCCGGAGACGGCCGAGGACTCGCGAACCCACTTCGGCATCTACGAGACGGGCGTGACCCAGCTGTTTCCCGATGGCCACGTCATCGACCTCCACCCGTGGGAGCACAACGAGGTGCCGGTGGTGCTGGCCGCGGCGCTCGCCCAGGACGTCCCCATCGTGGCCCTCCACCTGACCCGACCCGCGGTCGAGATCCCCGACCGCGCTGCGCTGGGGATGGCCTCCCACTTCGAGGCGGCGCGGGGGGCGTACCTGATCCGCGAGCCCGACCCGGATCGCCCGCGCGGTGGCACGGTCTACGTTCAGGGCACGGCCACCACCGCCAACCTGGTCACGGTCCTCCCCGAGCTCGACGCCGCGGACCTCAACCTGAAGATCGTGGCCTGCATCAGCCCGCAGCTGTTCCACCTCCAGGACGAGGCCTACCGCGAACGAATCTGCTCGGAGGCCGATCGGCTCGACGGGATGGCCGTCACCAACCGGGCGTACAAGCTCATGCACGACTGGGTGACCGGACCGATTGGGGAGACCTACTCGCTGTCGTCGGACTGGGACAACCGCTGGCGGACCGGCGGCACGGTGGAGGAGGTCATCGACGAGGCGCACCTCGGCCCGCAGCACATCATCGACGGGGTGACGCGTTACGCCCGCGAGCGCGACATCCGGCACGGACGCCTGCGGGCGCTGGCCGCTACCCTTGACGCCGATGCCTGAGCTGAAGCCGAACGTCTACGAGCACGAGGCGCCGCGCCGCCCGATACGTCTTCCCCGGCGACTCACGCCGCCCCCCGAGCACCCCGCACCGCCAAACCTGAAGATCTTCGCGTGGGTCGGGCTGGCGCTCGGGATCGTGCTCCTGGTCCTGGCCCTGCCGTATCTGATCGGCTACCTGCTCGCCCTCGCGGGCGTCTAGCTTCGACCGAGGCCGGGGCTCAGGCGGAGGCGGCCCATCGGTCTGCCCACCGGTCGATGGGAGCCAACGCTTCATGGAGGTCGCGGCCCTTGGGGGTGAGCGAGTACTCCACCCAGGGCGGAACGCTGGATATCACTCGTCGCGAGATGAGGCCCTCATCCTCGAGCAGCTTCAGGCGCTGGGACAGGGTCGCGGAGTTCGCGCCCCCGAGGGCGTCCTGGAGCTCGCAGAAACGCTGGGTGTGGTCCCCGAGAGAGTGAATGATGCGCAGCACCCACTTCTGGCCGAGCACGGTCAGGGCCGCGGTGGCGGCGGTTTCCCCGCGGCTGGCGACCGCGCGACGGTGGGCTCGACCATGGGGAGCGGGCAGCGGGGCCTGGAGGCCGGCATCCATGAGGCGCCGAACGGTAGCACCGGCCCCCGGGAGGGTCAAACTCCGGGCGCTACTCGACGGTGATGGTTAACTGCATCGACGGGTGGATGAGGCAGGTGACGTCGTACGTCCCCGGCTCGTCGAAGACGATCGGGTCGCTCGTCTCGCCAGTCGCGAGCTCGACGTTGAACAGCGCATCCTCGTTCGCCTGGCCCTCCACGCCATTGGTCACGGTGTGGTCGACTCCGGCGTCGTTCACGAACACCACGCTGTCACCGGCGGCGATCGTAAAGTCATCGCCGAACGAGTTGCCGGTGATGGTCACCGTATGCGTCTCGCCGTCGCCTGCCGGAGACGACGCAGCCGGGCTGCTGCAGGCGGCGAGGGCTCCCATGGTGAGCATGAGGATGGCCGCGACCACTCCGGCGCGGGATCGGGAAATGCGGGCATGGCGCATGGGATTGCGTCCTCTTTCCGGTATTTGACGCCATTGTGGGGCAGGCCCCACACTCATGCCACCCGCCCCTCCGCCCTCGGGATGAGGCATGCCGCCGACCACCATCCACGTTCGCCCGACGGGGGTCCCTGACGAGACCACGCCGGGCATCGAGACTCGCGACCTCGCCCGGCTCTTCCGACGCTCGCCGGCGCTGGCCGGCGTCACTGTCCGCGTCGAGGCCGGTCGCGCGGTGGGTGTGCTGGGCGCCAACGGCGCCGGCAAGACCACCCTCCTGCGCATCCTGGCCACTGCCCTGCGACCCTCGTACGGGGCGGCGCTGGTGGACGGCATCGACGTGGCCCGACGGGCCGAGGAGATCCGCCCGCGCATCGCGCTGCTGCCCCACGCCACCGGCCTGTACGACGACCTCACGGCCGCCGAGAACCTCGACTTCGCGGCCGCCCTGATGCGAGTACCAGGCCCGGATCGCGCGGGCCGCATCGCGGCCGCCCTGGACCGCGTCGAGCTCGGCACCGTCCGTGATGAGCGTGTCGGCCGCTTCTCGGCCGGCATGCGCCGCCGGCTGGCGCTGGGCAGGATCCTGCTCGGCCATCCCCGCCTTGTCCTGCTCGACGAGCCATACGCCGCACTGGATGCCCAGGGCATGTCGCTGGTCGACGACCTGTTCGACGAGTGGCGCGGGAACGGGGCCACCGTCCTGGTCGCCACCCATGCCGCCGAGCGGCTGGGGCCGCGGATCGATGGCTGGATGCGGCTCGAGCACGGGCTCCTGGTCGAGACCGGAGGAGCCGGCGTGGAAGGCACGACCGCGACCACGAGCCCGGCGGAGATCGACACCACGCCTGGATCGGCGCTCCCCGCCGGAGCGCGTTGATGCGAGCCGTCGGCCAGCACCTGTCGGTGGCCGCGGTCATCGCGGCCAAAGACCTCCGGGCGGAGCTCCGTGGCCGGCAGGCCGTGACCTCGACCCTGTTCCTGGCCGCGGTCACGATGCTCGTGTTCGGCTTCGCGCTCGGTCCCGATCGGGATCGCCTGGCGGTCGCGGGGCCGGGTCTCCTGTGGTTGGCCGTCATCCTCAGCGGGGTGCTGGCCCTCGGCCGGCTGCACCACCTCGAGACGGAGGACGGCGCCTTCGAGCTGCTGGGCCTGTACCCCATCAGCCGGGCCGCCATCTACCTCGGCAAGGCGCTGGGCGGCACCGCCGCCATGCTCGCCTTGGGCGCGTTGGTCCTGCCGCTCACCGTCATCCTGTTCGCGGTCGATGTGACGGCCGCCATCCCGGGCCTGGTGCTGGTGATCGGCCTCGGTTCGGTGGGCTTCGCTGCGGTCGGAACCCTGTACGCCGGTCTCACCATTCGGCTCCGCGCGCGCGAGGTTCTTCTTCCCCTCCTCCTGCTCCCGGTCGTCGCCCCGCTGCTGCTCGCCGCGGTCAGCGCGACGACCGTGCTCCTGGCCGGCGATCCGTTCGGCGAGCTCGCGGCCTGGCTCCAGATCCTGGCCGGATACGACCTGGCCATGCTCCTGGCCGGCGGCCTGACCTACGGCCTGGCGCTGGAGGAGTAGCGACATGGCTCTCCGGGTGCTGGGGATCGGTGCGCTGGTGGCCGTCGCCGCCGCGTCCGCGTTCGCCCTGTTCGTCGTGCCGGCCGACCTGAACCAGGGCGAGCCGCAGCGGATCATGTACATCCACGTCGCTACCGCCTGGCTGGCGTACCTCTCGTTTGGTGTCACCGCACTGGCATCGGTCTGGTGGCTCATCCGGCGGGACCCGCGAGCCGATGCGGTCGCCCTGGCCGGGGCCGAGGTCGGCGTCCTGTTCACCGCGTCCACCATCTGGGCTGGGATGATGTGGGGCCGCCCGGTGTGGGGAACCTTCTGGGACTGGGGCGATCCCCGGCTGACCACCACGGCGGTGATGCTCGCGATGTATGTCGGCTATCTGCTCCTCCGTCGCCTGACCGATGAGCCGGCTCGCCGCGCGACCCGTGCCGCGATCCTGGGCGTGGTGGCCGCGATCAACATCCCCATCGTCCATTTCAGCGTCATCTGGTGGCGCGGCCTGCACCAGGGTCCGACGTTCGGGTCGCCGGACACTATCCTGGACCCGCCCGCGCCCGGGCAGTTCGTGGCCGCCCTGCTCCTCATGCTGGCGGCGTTCAGCCTGGTCTGGCTGTGGCTGGTCATCACCCGGTACCGGCTGGCACGCGTGGAGTCGGATGCGGAGGAGGCAGCACGGCGGAGCGGGTTGGCCGGCCTGACCGCCGCGTCGGAGCCGAGCGCATGACCGGGGTCGACGACCTGGTGTTCGTGGTGGCCGGCTACGGCGTGATCCTGGGCGCCGTCGCGGTGTACGCCGGCACGCTCGTCCGCCGCCTTCGTCGGGCACGGGAGTCCGCCACCGCCGAGGAGCGGCCCGAACCCACCTCATGACCTCGTCCGCCCCGCTCCCTCCCCCCGCGCGACGGCGCGCCTGGGGACCATGGCTCGTGGCCGCCGCCCTGCTCGCCGTCCTGGCCTGGCTCGTGTTCAGCGGGCTGAGCAACGCTCTCGTGTACTACCTCACGCCCACCGAGCTGGCGGCCCGGGGCGACGCGGCGGTTGGCGACGCGGTCCGGCTGGGCGGGCTGGTCCTGCCCGGCAGCCTGAGCGGATCGGCCACGGACCTCACCTTCGTCCTGACCGATGGCGAGACCGAGATCACGGTCCACTCGACGGTCGCGCCCACCAGCTCCTTCCGCGAGGGCGCCGGCGCGGTGGTGGAGGGGTCCCTGCGCGCTGATGGCGTGTTCGAGGCTGACGAGGTCCTGGTCAAGCACGACGAGAACTACGTCGCGCCGTCGGACTTCCAGCTGCCCTGACCATGGCCGCCACCATCGGTCACGGGGTCGTCGTCGTCGGGCTGGCCGTTTGCCTGTTCGCGGCCGCGGCGTCGGCCCTGGCGGCCCGCAGCACGGACACTGGCCTGGCGGCCGTCGGTCGACGAGCGGTATACGGCGCGTGGATCCTGTCCGCCGTCGCCTGCGGGGCCATGGTCGTCTCCCTCCTGGGCCACGATTTCTCGATCCTGTACGTCGCCCGCAACAACGCCACCACCACCCCGCCGTTCTACTCGTTCATCTCGCTATGGGCCGCGCTCGAGGGCAGCATCCTGTTCTGGACGTTCCTGCTGACCGGCTGGTCGAGCCTGCTGCTGTATCGATACCGCCGCGCCTACCCCGACCTCATGCCGTGGGCCACCGCCACCCTGGCCCTGGTGGCCGCCTTCTTTTTCGCGGTCATGACCTGGCCCTCGGACCCGTTCGTATCGGTCACGCCGGTCACGGCCGAGGGCAACGGGCCGAACGCCCTCCTCCAGAACCACCCGTTCATGGGTCTCCATCCGCCGCTCCTGTACCTGGGCTACACCGGCCTGGCCCTGCCGTTCGCGCTGACCGTGGCCGCGCTGGTGGCGCGAAGGATGGATCCCGAATGGCTGCGCGTGATCCGCCGCTGGACGCTTGGTCCGTGGATCTTCCTGACCGCGGGGATCGTGGCCGGCGCGTGGTGGAGCTACGAGGTGCTGGGCTGGGGTGGCTACTGGGCCTGGGACCCGGTGGAGAACGCGGCCCTCCTGCCGTGGCTGACGGCCACTGCCTTCATCCACTCCGCGATCGTGGCGGAGCGCGGGCGCTCTCTGCGGACGTGGACCGCCATCCTGGTCGTGACCACCTTCGTGCTGACCCTGCTCGGGACGTTCCTGACCCGGTCGGGTGTGATCGAATCGGTCCATTCGTTCACGCAGTCCGCCATCGGCGCCTGGTTCCTGGCCGGGGTGCTGGTGGCGTTCGTGGCCGGCACGGCCCTGATCCTCTGGCGCCTGCCGGACCTTGCGGGGAGCGGCCCGCCGCCGGCCCTGGTCAGCCGCGAGTCGGCGTTCCTCCTGAACAACCTGCTGTTCACCGGTCTCGCCTTCGCCGTCCTGTTCGGCACGCTCTACCCGCTGGTGGCCGAGGGCGTGAGCGGTGAGCGGCTGAGCGTCGGCGCCCCGTGGTTCGATCGGGTCAGCGCCCCGTTCTTCGCCGCCCTCCTGTTCCTGCTCGGCGTCGGGCCTGCCCTGCCGTGGGGTTCGGTCAGCTGGCCGGCCATCCGCGACCGGTTCGTCCTGCCCACCGTGGCGGGTGCCGGCTTCATGGTGCTGGGGGTGGTGCTCGGGGTGCGCGGCGCCGCCCCTCTGGTGACGCTCGGCCTGGCCGGTTTCTCCGGCGCGATCCTGGTCGGGGAGGTGGCGCGAGCGTCCCAGGGCCGCGCCCGGGCCAGTGGGGAGGGTCTGCTCCGGGCCGCGTGGGGCGTCGCCACCCGCAATCGGCGCCGGTATGGCGGCTACCTCGCCCATCTCGGTGTGCTGGTCGCCGCCATCGCGGTGGCGGTCAGCGCGACTGGCGCGGTGGATGCCACTGCGGTCCTCGCCCCGGGCGAGTCGGCGCGGCTGGGGGCCTACACCGTGACCCACCGCGAACTCATCCGCGAGCCGCTCGCTTCCGACCCGCGCGTGTTCGAGACCCGAGCCGAGGTCGACGTCAGCGGGCCGCAGACCGGGCGGGTCAGCCCCGCCCTCCGCGACTACCCGAACTCGGTGACGCCCATCGCCACCCCCAGGGTGATGACCTCCGCCGCCGAGGACTTCTACGTGACACTCCTGGCCTACGACCCGGACAGCGGGGCGATCACCCTGCGGCTGTTCGTGAACCCGCTGGTGACCTGGATCTGGGTTGGTGGGGCGGTCGTGGTCGCCGGCGCCGCATTTGCCATCTGGCCGGGGCGGCGGCCCGCGCGGGTGACGGCTGCGGAGCCCGTCCCGGTCGCGGTGGAGGCCTGACCGATGCGCGCCGTCCGCTGGCTCCTCATCCCGGTCGTGGCCATACCCCTTGCCTGGGTCCTGTTCGTGGGGCTGGGTCGCGACCCGAGCGAGATCCCGTCGCCACTGGTCGGGCAGCCGATGCCCGAGTTCGCGCTGACAACGCTCGACGGCCGAGAGCTGTCATCGGCCGACCTCGGCGGGCGGCCGGTGGTGATCAACTTCTGGGCCAGCTGGTGCATCCCGGCCTGCGTGGACGAGCACCCGGTCCTGATTGACACCCATTCGCAGCACGGCGACGAGGTCCAGCTGGTCGGGATCTTGTACGACGACCAGCCCTCCGACGCGCGGGAGTTCCTGGTCCAATACGGGGATGGCGGCTGGCCGACCGTGGACGACCCGACCGGAGCCGTCGCCCTCGCCTACGGCGTACTGGGCCCGCCCGAAACGTACTTCGTGGACGCGGACGGGATCGTTCGGGCCAAGCATTTCGGGCCTCTGACCGAGGCCGACATGGCGGCCAACCTGGCGCTGATCGGGATCGCGCCATGACATCGCGGAGCGGAATGCGCTGGCTCGGCCTCGGGCTGATCGTGTCCGCGGTGGTCATCGGGGCGCTTCTCGTCCTCCGGCCCGCGGACCCGCCGACCATGGCCGAGCAGGCGATGGCCATCGCGTCCGAGCTCCGCTGTCCCGACTGCGCGGGACTGTCGGCGGCGGACTCGCCGACCCAGGCTGCGGCCGAGATCCGGCGCGAGGTGGCGGAGCAGCTGGCTGCCGGTCGCACCGCGGACGAGATCAAAGCCTCCTTCATAGACCGATACGGGTCGTGGATCCTGCTCGACCCACCGGGCATCGCGCCCTGGCTGGTGCCGTTACTCGTCACCGGGGTCGGTGCATTGGTGCTCGCGTTCTGGCTCCTCCGCCCGGCCGCGACCCCGGCGGTGAAGGACGGGCCATCTGCCACGGTGACCCAGCCCGAGGGCGGTCCGTCGAAGCCCGCGCGCCGCGCGGCCGTTGCGGTCGCCAGCGGTCTGGTGATCCTGTTGGCCATCGGTCTGGTCCTGCCCGAGCCGTACAGCCTCGCCGCCGAGACCGTCGTCAACCAGCCGCTGGCCGAGGCGCAGGCCGCCGAGGCCCGGCGCCAGGCCGACATCGAGCGGCTCCTCGAGGTGGTCGCCGCGGACCCCGACGACCGCGACGCGCTCTCCGACCTCGCCAACCTGTACCTCGCCGGCTCGAGCGCCGAGGATCTCCAGCGAGCCGCACTCGTCCTCCTGGCCCTCATCGGTATGGAGCCGCGTGATCCGGAGCCGTACGGCCGGCTGATCACGGCCTACATCCGGGCCGGGGCCTGGACCGATGCGGCCAACGCCACCGACGCCCTCGCGGAGCTCACGCCCGAATCGGCGGACGTGTCGTTCTTCCGCGGGTTGATCGCCTGGCGAGGCGAGCAGGATGCCGCGGCCGCGGTCTCCGCGTTCGACCAGTTCCTCGCCCGCGCTCCCAACGACCCGCGGGTCCCGATGATCCGCGCCCTCCGGGCGGAGGCCGAGGCCGCCGAGTAGTGGTCAGGCCGGAGCTCGCGGGACCTCGATCCAGAATGTCGAGCCGACGCCCTCCTCGCTTTCGAGGCCGCAGGCACCCCCGTGGGCCTCGGCGATATGGCGCACGATCGCGAGCCCGAGCCCGGCACTGGCTCCACCCAGGTCGCGGGGGCCGTCCTCATGGTCGGCACGGGCGCGGGCTCGATCCACCTTGTAGAAGCGCTCGAAGATCCGGCCTCGGTGCGTCAGCGGTATGCCGACCCCGTCGTCCGCCACCCAGAACCGCACCCCGCCCGACGTTGGATCCCAGCCCAGCCGGACCTCGCCGCCGCGATGGCTGTACTTCACCGCGTTGTGGGCGAGGTTGAGCAGGGCCTGCGACAGTCGAGCGGGGTCGGCGGCGGCCCGGATCCGTTCGGCATCCTGCCCGAGCCCCGGATCGACGGTGCGCACCTTCACCGACCGGCGCGCGGCGATGGGACCGATGCGCTCGGCCACGTCCTCCAATACCCGGCGCGGCGCCACCGGCTCGATGGCGAGCTCCGTCTCTCCGGATTCGATCATGGACAGGTCCAGCAGCTCGTCGACGAGCTGAGCCAGGTGGTCGACCTCGCGCTGGATCTGGACCGCGAACTCGCGTCCGGTCTCCGCGTCGGCCACCGCCCCATCGGCCAGTGTCTCGGCCAGGAGCTTGATCGATGCCAGCGGGGTGCGGAGCTCGTGGCTGATGTTGGCCACCACGTCCCGCCGTGACTGGGCCGCGCGGCGCGCGGCGGTGACGTCGTGGAGCCACAGCAGCAGCCCGCCCGACGGGAGCGGCACCACCTGCACCTCGAACTGGCGGCTCGTGAGCCGGCCGAGGGCGGCCTCCCCGGTCCGCGAGGTCCTTCGGTCGATGGCCCCCTTCGCCAGCTCGTCGAGCGGCGCGGAGCCGAACGCGGCGATCAGGCTGAGTCCGCGCAGCTGGTCGAGCGGCCGATCCGCCAGCTCGGCGGCCTCCGCCGACGCGTCGCGGATGCGCAGCTTGTCATCGGTAACGACGAGCGCGTCGTCACCGCGCCGGGCGAGGACGGCGCTCAGGGTCTCGGCGGAGGTCATGGTCGGGGTCGGAATGCGTATCCGACGCCGCGCACCGTCCGGAAGTAGTCGTGGCCATCCAGGGCTCGCAGCTTGGTGCGCAGCCAGCTGACGTGGACGTCCACGGTCCGATCGGTCCCGTCGTAGTCGTAGCCCCAGATCCGGGCCAGCAGCTGGTGGCGGGTGAAGATCTGGCCGGGATGGGCCACGAGGTGGGAGAGGAGGTCGAACTCCTTGGTGGTGAGATCCAGCGGCTCGTCACCGACGGTGACCTCGCGATGCCCGACGTCGACCCGGATGGAGCCGGAGGTGAGCACCTCGCGCTGGGCGTCGGCCTCCGCTCCGCTGCGCCCGTCGCGGCGGAGAACGGCCTCGACCCGGGCCAGGAGCTCGGGGCGGCTGAAGGGCTTGGGCACGTAGTCGTCGGCTCCCACTTTCAGCCCCACCACCCGGTCGACTTCCTCGCCCTTGGCCGATAGGACGATGACCGGGGTTTCGACCCCCTCCCGGCGCAGGGCGCGCAGGACCTCGAGACCGCTCATTCCCGGGCAGCATGAGGTCGAGGAGGATGAGGTCGTGCCGTCGGTCCCGACCGGCGGCCAGTGCCTGCTCCCCGTCGACCGCGCTGGCGACCTCGTAGCCCTCGCGGGCGAGGTTGAAGGTGAGCGCCTGCCGGAGCGTGCGGTCGTCTTCGACGACCAGGATCTTTCGCTTCAGTTCAGGTCCTCGATCTGCCCGGTGGCGAGGTAGACGACGTCCTCGCCGATGTTCGTCACGCGGTCGCCCAGGCGTTCGAGGTGGTGGGCGATGAAGATCAGGTGGGTGGCCTGCGGCACGCGAGCCGGATCCGACTGCATCAGCTCCATCGCGCTGCGGTAGACGGCGTCGTACAGGCGGTCCAGCTCGTCGTCGTTGGCGCACACCGCCCGGGCGTCGGACTCGCTGACGTCGACCAGAGCGCGCATGGCTGCGCGAAGCTGCGAACGGCAGAGGCGCTCCATGATCGGGATCTGGCTGAACATCGGGATCTCCGGCTCCGAGGCCAGCTGCTGGGCCAGCTTGGCGATGTTCACCGCGTAGTCACCCATCCGCTCGAGCTCGGCGGCGGCGTGATAGAGGGCCAGCAACTCGCGCAGGTCGCGAGCCATGGGCTGCTGGGTCGCCAGGGTGACCGCGATCTCGTTGCTCACCCGGCGCTGGAGGTCGTTCACCTCGGCGTCTTCCCACCTCACCCGATCAGCGAGGCCGGTGTCCCGTTCGGCGACGGCTCGGCCGGCTCGCTCGAGGGCGGCGTCCACCAGCGCGCCAAGGCGCAGCACGTCGTCCTTGACCGCCTGGAGCTCGCTGTCGAGGGTGGCGCGGGTCCCCCCGCCGCTCGCCGGCTCGCCCGGCAGACCCGGGTCGGGCTGGTTCCCGGTGACGTCGACCGTTGGATCGTTCGATGGTGTGGGTTGTGTCAGCTGGCTCATCCGAATCGCCCCGTGATGTACTGCTCGGTCAGCTCGTTCTGCGGCTGGGTGAAGAGCTGCTCAGTGGGCGCCTTCTCGACGAGGTACCCAGCCCGGTCGTCGCCCATGGTCAGGAACACGGTCGTGTCCGATGCCCGTGCCGCCTGCTGCATGTTGTGCGTCACGATCACGATCGTGTACTTCTCGCGCAGCTCCCGCATGAGCTCCTCGATCCGAAGCGTCGCAATGGGATCGAGCGAGGAGCACGGCTCGTCCATGAGGATGACCTCCGGTTGGACCGCGATCGCGCGGGCGATGCACAGCCGCTGCTGCTGGCCGCCGGACAGCGACGTGCCCGGCGTCTTGAGCTTGTCCTTGACCTCGTCCCACAGGGCGGCACGCCGCAGGGATTCCTCGACCAGGTCGTCCATCTTTCCGCGGAAGCCGGCCACCCGTGGCCCGAAGGCCACGTTGTCGTAGATCGACTTCGGGAACGGGTTGGGCTTCTGGAAC
Source organism: uncultured Chloroflexia bacterium (assembly GCA_963838125.1). Lineage (GTDB taxonomy): Bacteria > Chloroflexota > Limnocylindria > QHBO01 > QHBO01 > DASTEQ01. The sequence continues at coordinate 160,412 of CAWIPT010000004.1, read as the reverse complement.
ACCATCCCGATCCGACGGCGGACCTCGACCGGGTCCACACCATCTGCGTACAGGTCCACCCCGTGGTACAGGATCTTGCCGTCCACGTGGGCCGAGGGCACGAGGTCGTTCATCCGGTTGAAGCTGCGCAGGAGGGTGCTCTTGCCACACCCGGACGGACCGATGATCGCGGTGATCCGGTTGCGCTCGATTGTCAGGTTGACCTCGCGCACCGCGCGGAACGCGCCGTAGTAGCACGAGAGGTCCTGCAACTCGAACACGACCTCCCGCTCCGGCTCCGCGGCCGCGGGCTGAGCGGCGGATGCGGTGTGCGGAGGCGCGAGTGGTGCTGGCTGCCTCGACTCGACCGTCACCGATTCGGTCGCGGTCTCGCCATCGGAATCCGCGGTCACGGGGAAGCGGGGCGTGAGCTTGATCGACATGGAGTCACCACCGCCTATCGTATCGGTTGCGCAGCAGAATGGCCGCCGCGTTGACGGTCAGGATGACTGCCAGGAGCACGATGATCGCAGCCGCGGTCAGGGCACGGAACTCTTCCTGAGGCTGCTTGGACCAGGAGAAGACGATCGTCGGCAGGGCGGTGAACGGGCCGGACAGCAGTTCGCCCACGCCCTGGTCCGCGGACGATCGGAACACGCCGGTGATCGCGCCGACCATGATCAGTGGGGCGGTTTCGCCGAACGCACGGGCCAGGGTCAGGACGACCCCGGTCAGGATGCCCGGCATGGCGTAGGGCAGGACGTGGCTCGTGATCACCTCCGAGCGCGTCGCTCCGACACCGAAGGCCGCCTCGCGGATGGTGAGCGGGACCGCCCGCAGTGCCTCGGCGGTGGTGATAACCACGATGGGCAGGACGAGTATGGCGAGGGTCAGGCCACCGGCCAGCAGACTACGACCCGTGCCCAGCGTGGTGACGAACACCGCCAGGCCGAGCAGGCCGTAGACGATGGCCGGGACGCCGGCGAGGTTCCGGATATTCGTATTGATGAGCTGCGCGAACCGGCTGTCGCCGGCGTACTCCTCGAGGTAGATCGCAGCTGTAATCCCAATCGGAAGGGCGAGGACGATGACGAACACGGTCAGGATGATCGAGCCCACGATCGCCTGCCCCACCCCGGCGATCTCCGGGTTCTGGCTGTTCGGGGTGGCGAGGAAGTCCAGGCCACGGGTGCTGAGAACCGGCCAGGCCCGGCCCATCACGTCGGCCAGGAGGACGAACAGGATGGTGAGGGAGACGATGAGCGTCAGCAGCAGGAGGAGTGCCGCGATCATCCCGCCCCAGTCGCGGCGTCCGCTGCGCAGCCCGGCTTCAACCGCCGCGGTCGCCGCGCTAGGCATGCTGCTGGTGGCGGTCGTGGCCATCAGTAACGCTGCCGAATGCGACGCACGAAGGCGTCGCTGATCAGGTTGAGCACGAGGGTGAAGGCGAACAGGAGCAGGCCGACGAAGAACAGGCTGGGGAAGGCGAGGGTCGCCCCACGCACCTGGTCGGAACCGGTGGCGAGGGCGGTCATAGCCGCGGTCATGGTGATCCCCGCATCGAACGGGTTGATCGTGAACAGCGAGCCTCCGGTGGCGCCCGCAGCGATGGCCACGATCATCGTCTCGCCGATCGCACGCGAGATGCCCAGGATGAGCGCCGCCACGATGCCCGAGATCGCCGCTGGCACGACGACCCGCATGCTCGTCGCGAGCCGCCGAGCCCCAAGCCCGTAGGAGGCCTCCCGCAGGGAGTTCGGCACCGCGTGCAGCGCGTCCTCGGCGACCGAGGCGATCAGCGGGGTGATCAGGATCCCGACCGCGATGCCAGCGGCGGCCATGTTGAAGATCTGGACACCCGGGTGGATGGTGTTCACCACCCCGGGACTGATGACCGTGATGGCGAAGAAGCCGAGGACCACCGACGGGATGGCGGCCAGGATCTCGAGGATCGGCTTGAGCGTTTTCCGCACCCGGGTCGATGCGTACTCGGAAAGGTAGATCGCGGCACCGATCCCAAGTGGCGTGGCGATCAGCATCCCTACACCGCTGATGACCAGGGTTCCGGCCAGGATGGTGGGAATGGAGAACTGGTCGCGACGCGGGAACCAACCCTCGGCGACGAGCTGGCCCGGATCGACGTCTCGGACGAACGCGAACGCGTTGCCGATTAGCGACAGGACGATGAGGACGCTGACGACGATCGACGCCAACGCGGAGATCGTGATCGCGTACCGGATGAAGGCCTCACGGAATCGACGTCGAGACCCGATCCTGAGGTCCTCGACGCGAAGGGTTCCGCTTCGTGGGTGGGGGACGGCCGTCATCGGGGTGGTCACTCTATGTACTTCGGTCGTGGAAGGAAAGTGCCGGGCGCCGGGAGGCGCCCGGCCCCGAGGAAGGAGGATCTGGGTTCCGCTTGGTTACCGGCCGTCCCATGCTGAGCGGGTGGCCTCCAGATCAGCGTCGGCGAGCTGCACGTATCCCTGTTCGCTGACAGCGGCGATCCCCTCATCCGAGAGGTAGAAGTCGACGAACGCCTGGACAGCGGGATTGGCGTCAGCCCGTGCGGTGTTCGGGTAGATGTACAGGTAGCGCGAGATCGGGTACTCGGCCGCCGCAATGGTGTCTTCGGTCGCCGGGGTGCATCCGTCGCCCCCATCCACGGGAAGCAGCGTGACCCGATCGGTGTTCTCGACCGCGTAGGCGAATCCGACGAAGCCAAGGGTGTACGGCGCGTCGGGGGTTCCCGCCACGCCTTCGATGATCACGTTGTCGTCGGGCGATGCCTGGTAATCAGGCTGCATCACCGCGTCCTGCTTGCGGGCCTCGGCGATGTCGCCGAACACAAGGTCGACGAAGCTGTCGTACGTCCCGGACTCCTCTCCCGGAGCCGTGATCGTCAGTGCCTCAGCCGGGTACGGCGCATGCGATTCGCCAAACTCGTCTCCGAACTGCTCGGCGAGTTCGGCAGCCAGCCCATTGGCGGCATCCCACGTGTCGAACCCCTGCGACTCGGGACCCATTAGGGCGTAGAGGTCGAGGAAGCTCAGGCATTCGAGTGCGGTGTCCTCGGCAGAGGTGATGACCGAGATCCCGTCGATACCGACCTTCAACTCGACGTATTCGATACCGGCCGCTTCGCAGGTCGCGACCTCGTCGTCGCTGATCGTGCGCGAGGCGTCGGCAATATCGATCTCATCGTTGCAGAAGAGGGCGAAGCCATCGCCGGTGCCCGGACCATCCACGAAGCCGGTCACATCGGCATGCACGGCGGTGAACGCTTCGAAGACGTGGTTGCTGATTGGCAGGACCGTCGAGGATCCTGAGATCTGGATGTCCCCGCTCAATGCCTCTCCGCTCGGAGCGCCGCTGGCGGGTGCCTCACTTTGGGGGGACCCGCTGGCGGACGGCTGACAGGCCGACAGCGCCAGGAGACCGACGAACAGGAGGGCAGCAGATCGCAAGGGCGATTTCACGTGGGTGACTCCTTCACGGATGGGCAAATTCGCGCCCATCCTCGCGACGGGCCCTCAACCCGCCGTCAGGACCGTGTCAAGGGAGTGTCAAGCCCAATCGGCCCTACCATGGCTCCCGTTCATCCCCGTACTCGGAGGGTCGCCGTGCAGCTGGTGGTGGGTGGTCTGATCGGATTGGCCGGAGGGGTCCTGTCGGGGCTGTTCGGCATCGGCGGTGGGCTGATCATCGTGCCCGGCCTCATCCTGTTGCTGGGGATGAGCCAGAAGCAGGCAGCGGGGACGTCGCTGGCTGCGTTGCTCCTGCCGGTGGGAATCCTGGGAGCGATCGAGTACTGGCGCGCCGGCTACGTCGATGTCCGGCTGGCCATCCTGCTGGCGTTGGGCCTTCTCATCGGTGCCTTCCTCGGTGCCCGGCTGGCGATCGTGCTGCCAAACGAGGTCATCCAGCGCGTGTTCGGAGTCGTGCTGGTGCTGGTCGGCATCAGGCTCGCGCTCTGGGTCTGAACGCCCTTTGGTGCGTCGCCGCACCGGAATCCAGCTTGGAACAACGCTCCCTAGACGTTGCCTGATGCGGTTCTAACCTGGATGGGGCACCATAGGGAACCCCACCCGGGGGTCTGGAACCCGTCCTACCGATGTGACTAGGAGGCGTGCCCCATGACTCCGGCTTTCGGGCGGCCCCGACGCTCCATCGCGCGCGGTCGTTGGCTGCCCTCGCCCTGACCCTTGCCCTGCCCGCTCAGCACGCTGGGCTGGCCGGTGGAATACACGACTCCCATCGTTCGTGTCCCTGTCACGCACGCACCGACAGACCGATCGCCGGGCCGACATCATCGCCGCTGGTCAACTCCGGCGAGGACCCGTTCGCCGGCGTGACCTTCTGCAGGGCATTCCGGACGGCATCGGCGTGGTGCCCGGCCGGAGGAGACGGCTTGGTCGACCTCTATCGTCACCCACGAGGAGTCACATGTCCCGTTCGGCCAACTCCTACATCCGTCTTCGCCGACCTCGCAGGATTCCTCTGTGACTCGAGTCCGGGTCGACATCGCCACCAGGGCCATCCTGAGATGGAAATCGCTCCTCCCCGCCAGCGCCGGGCTCATCCGCTTCTGCTCCGCCTTCATGGCCGGCCCGGCACATGGCTTCACGCCTACACCTTCCTGTGAACGAAGAGTCCAACGAGCATCCTCCCGGTTCCGGCCGGCGCCCCTACGGCGCGGACTGCGTTCGCTGGGCACCCAGCGCCAGGCCGGCTATGCGTATAGCTCGACACCGAGAACGGCGAGTTCGACGTTATCACCGCGCCGGACGCCACAACCACGAGAACACGGTCGTCGTCCCCGGCGGCTGGAAGGAGGAGGTCATTCGCTCTCCGGAGACGACACGTTTACATCGACCTCGACGCCCGCGATGCCCACTAGCCAGCTCTACATGTACAGCGCCAAGAACTGGAAGAAGTACATCGAGGACCAGGGCACCCTGTGGGCGTTCCAGGTCACCGGGACGGGCCGGGCACCGGGGCCGTTTGTCCCCGACAATGCCAACGACTTCCTCGACATTGGAGTCGGGGACGTCTGGACCGGCGAATTCATCCACGTCCCGACCCCGCCGTCGCGCGGGGGCAGACGGCGGCCCGCGCCGCAGGATGCCCTGGAGAACTGGTCCAACACGAACAATGTGTTCCAGTTCGTCCGGGTTGAAGACATTGCCTACGATCCGGACAACCCGCGGGTGGTCTATTTCGCCGACACCGGCAACACCCGGCTCAAGTCCAGACCAGCCACCGGCCGGCTGTTCCGGCAAATCGACGGCACCGCGTGTCCAAAAGCCGTGGACTCGACTCCGATGGCCGCATCTTCAAGATCGTCCTGAACGCCTCGCAATCCGCGGATCGTCGACTCATTCGCGATCGTGGCCGAGGGCAGGCTCCGGGTCGACGAACTTCGACGGCAACCACGACCGACGCAGGTGTCGCGCGCCTGGACCTGCGCGACCCGGACAACATCGACGTCAGCCACAACAGCGTTATGGTCCAGGAGGACACGACCAACGCGAAGGTCTGGCACTGGAATTTCGGGCCGCTGCTCACAGACTGGACCCATGTAGCCACCGTGACAGCGTCGCCGACCAACACCACGATCAATGACCCCGGCGAGTCGAGCGGGATCATCGACATGTCGGCTTGGCTGGGCGCAGGTTGGTGGGCGCTAGACTGTGCAGGGCGCACCAGGATGCAAACCAGCTGGCTACGAACGTCCATGTCGAGCAGTTCCTAGATCCGACCTCCAGCCATGGACAGGCGGCCCGATCCCGCCCGGTGGTGATCAGTACCGCCTGCACCGGGAGAAGGGTCAGCTGCTGCTGATGCACATCCCGGGCAGCTAGCGGCCAGGTCTGCTGACCGCCGACCACTGACCGATGCGAGGGCCGCCCCGACGGGGCGGCCCTCGAGCGTTCGCGCGTGGGGCTAGCCGGTCTTCGGCGGCTTGCGGCGGTCGCGGGCGAGGTAGACGGCGGGAATCCCGGACCGGAGCAGTCGAATGGTCTCCGGCTCGGCTGGCCTCGGGGCTGTTCTGGAAGGTGTGGACGACATCGGTCACGCGGTACCGATGGCTGATCGTCTGGGCGTCGATGTACTCGATCGTGTCGCCGACCCGGGGCAGGGGCGCGGCGTACTCGATGTCGGCCGCGGCGAACCCGCCGCGGCGCGGGAAATACAGCGTGTACGGCATGCCGACCGGCCAGTCAGTACCTGTCCCGGCGCCGGCGTCCGCGGGATCCTCGGGTTCCTTCTTCTTGGCCATCACTCCCGCTAGCCTGACGGACTCTCCTGTCAACCGCCTGCAGCTCGAGGTGACACGGGCGTTTCGCCCAGGGCGATTCCGGACGACATCGCGAGACCACGCTATCCTGCGGCGCGCCATGCGACTGCTCATCGTCGAGGACGAGCTCGACCTCGCCACTGCTCTTGCGACCGGGTTGCGCCGCGAAGGCTATGCGATCGACACCGCGGCGAATGCCGCCGAGGCGCGTCGAGCGCCTCGAGGACGCCCCATACGACGTGGTGTGCCTGGACCTCGGGCTTCCCGACGGCGACGGTCGCGAAGTCTGTCGCGAGCTTCGCTCCGGCGAGCTGGGGTTGCCGGGCGCCACGCCACCGCGCGTCTTGATGCTGACCGCCCGGGATGGACTCGACGATCGAGTGGGAGGCCTGGACGACGGGGCCGACGACTACCTCGTCAAGCCGTTCAGCTTCGCGGAGCTCGCGGCACGGGTCCGCGCCCTTGCCCGCCGCCCGACGATCAACGGAGGCGCGGCGATCCGGCTGGGCAGCCTCGAGCTCGACGCCGCGCGGCACGAGGCCCACCGCAACGACCAACGTCTCGACCTCATCGCCCAAGGAGTTCGCGCTCCTCCGATACTTCATGCTGCATCCGAGCGAGGTGCTGACCCCGGAGCGCCTGCTCGAGCACGTGTGGGACGATCGCGCCGACCCGTTCACGAACACGGTCCGGGTCACGGTCAGCAACCTCCGCCGCAAGCTTGCCAGAGGCGGGTCCGGGCAGCCCATCGAGACGGTGGTGGGTGTGGGATATCGGCTCGCGGAGGGTGTCGCATGAGTCGGTCGCCCCTCGGGGAGTGGCCGCGTCCGTTCGATCGGTCCGCTTCCGGCTCGCGATGCTGGTGACCACGGCCCTGATCGTGACGGCAGGCGTGCTCGTGCTGGGCATGAACCTGGCCCTGGATGCGGTGGCCGCGACGATCCCGGAGGAGCAGCCGACGACGCTCGAGGGGGAGCTGCTGCGGATCCTCGGCCTGACCCTCGCCGAGCTCGAGGGAAGCGGCGAATCTGGGGCGACTGATGCACTTCTGCAGGTGGAACAGGCCGTCCGAGAGCAAACGCTCCAGCAGGTTCGCGATCTTTCGCTCGTGGCGCTCCTCGCGCTGGTGCCGGTCGGCCTCGCCATCGGGTGGGCTGTCGCCGGCCGCGTCCTGCGGCCCGTGGGCACGATGGCCGCCGTCGCGCGGGAGATCGAGGCGACCGATCTCTCGCGGCGGATCCGTCTCGAGGGTCCACCCGACGAGATGCGCGATCTTGCCGACACATTCGACGCGATGCTCGACCGCCTCGATCAGGGTGTGCGGACGCAGCGCCGCTTCGTCGAGGACGCCTCGCACGAGTTGCGGAACCCGCTGGCGGTCATCCGGACGACCCTCGATGTCGCGCTCTCGGAACCCGAGGACGCGGAGGGTCTGCGCCGCGCTGCCGAGGTGGCTCGCCGGACGGCCGACCGGATGTCGACCACGGTCGACGAGCTCATGGCGCTCGCCCGGACGAGTGTCCAGCCCGAGCGACGCACTTCGCGTCGACCTGGCCGAGGTGGTGGCCGAGGTGGCCCAGGAGTACGACGCGGAGGCCTCGACCCGCGGCGTCCGGCTGTCCCGGCTCGCTCCGTCCGGCCTGGTCGTCGACGGGGACCGATCCGCGCTGAAGCGCGCCCAGGCGAACCTCGTCTCGAACGCGCTCCGCGTCGCTCCCTCCGGCTCAGTGGTCCACTGCCGCGCCGGACGTGCCGGTGGATGGCTCTGGATCGGGGTACGCGACGTCGGACGCGGTATCGCACCTGAGGACCAGGCCCTCGTCTTCCGCCGCGCCTGGCGCGACGGGGCGCCGACGGCTGAAGGCGACGGGCATGGCTTGGGGCTGGCCCTCGTTCGCCAGATCGCCGAGGCACATGGCGGCACGGTCAGCGTCGCCTCGGTCCCCGGGCACGGCGCAAGCTTCGTGGTGTGGCTGCCGGACCGAACAACGGATGCGAATGCGGTCCCGGTCGCCGAGCTCCGAGCGATGGCCGACCCGCTCTGGACGGTGGACGCGGCCTCCTGACCGGACCTTTAGGTCGCCTTTAGACCGTCCGAATGCCCACGTTATCGGCCATTTCCTAGCCTCCGGATCACCAGTCGGACCGGCATCGGTTCGACCTTCATCAGACCGATCCGGAGGCCCGCTCACGTGGACGACCCTTTCGCCGGCGACGATCGTCAGCACAAGAGCTGGCGCGACCTGCCGCCGACTCCACCCCTCGTCTGGCCCACCACCCCGCCATTCGCGACCGTGGCGGCCGGGGCCGGCGTCTCCCCGATGCCCACGGCTGGAACCACGAACCGGCGGCCCCGACGTCGGGTCATCGTCGGCACCGCCGTCCTGGTCGCCGCCATCGCGCTCGTTGGCACCGGGGTGCTCGTCACCGGCAACTACCTCGGGGCGCTCCTGGCCGCAACGGGCGGTGGTGCGGGCGGGCCGGACAATCCGGCCGCGGTGCTCCCGCCGAGCGATGAGCCGCTCGCGGACATGGCCGCGCGGCTCCTGCCCTCGGTCGTGCAGATCGAGGCCGGCGGTGCCATGGGCTCCGGCTTTGTGGCTGCCGATGGGGGGCTCATCCTCACCGCGTCGCACGTCGTCGGCGGATCGGAGACGGTCACGCTCACGCTCCACGACGGGACGAGCATCTCCGGCACCGTGGTCGCGGTTGACAAGTCCATCGACACCGCCGTCATCCGGGCCGGGGAGAGCGCGACCGATCTGCAGCCCCTCGCCCTGGGCGCCCTGGCCGATGTGCAGGTGGGCGAGATGACGATCGCCATCGGCAGCCCGTTCGGCCTGAGCCAGACGGTCACCACCGGCATCGTGAGCGCACTTGGGCGAACGGTCCCGACGCCGATGGGCGAGCTGCACGACCTGATCCAGACCGATGCGGCGATCAATTCGGGCAACTCCGGCGGTCCGCTGATCGACGGGGAGGGTCGGGCGATCGGTATCAACACCGCCATCGCGAGCGCCTCGGGCGGCAGCGACGGCATCGGCTTCGCCGTGCCGATCGACCAGGCCGCCCAGATCCTCGAGAAGGTCCAGGACGGCACCTGGCGGCCCGAGGACAACAATCCCGCCGACAGCCTGGACCCGCTGGGAGGGATGTTCGACCAGTTCCTCGGTCCTGACGGGCTGGGTGGCCTGGAGGACCTGTTCGGACTCGGGCCCGACGGATCGCAGGCGCCAGACGGACCCTCCGGTGGTTCGGAGATGGCCGACCAGCTCCTCCGCCAGCTGCTCGACGAGCTCCTGCGCGAGCTTGACGCCGATGCCCCGGCTCCCCAGCCGCCGCCGGATCGGACGCGACCACGCCGGACGGTGCGAATGACCCGGGCGCCGACGCGATCGATCGCATGATGATGGAGCTCCTGGACGAGCTGTTCCAGGGCCTGAGCCCGAACGGGATGCCGGACCCATTCGCCCCCGATGGCGGCACCGAAGGCGCAGGGAATATGACCGTGAGCGCCGATCTTTCCACCACTCGCCTCGCCCAGGTCCGTCACGAGCTGGGCCAGGTCATCGTCGGCCAGTACTCGGGTCGTCGATCGGCTCCTCGTCGCCGTGCTGGCAGATGGGCACGTCCTTCTCGAGGGCGCGCCCGGCCTTGGCAAGACGCTGCTGCTGGCGACGCTGGCTCGGATCCTCGGTGGCACCTTCAATCGCATTCAGTTCACACCGGACCTGATCCCATCCGACATCGTCGGGACCCGGATCTTCCGGCCATCGTCCGAATCGTTCGACGTCGAGCCCGGGCCGATCCTGGCCAACATCGTCCTGGTTGACGAGATCAACCGCGCCCCCGCGCGCGTCCAGTCGGCGTTGCTCGAAGCCATGGCGGAGCGGCAGGTCACGGTCGGAGGTCGCACCTTCGCGATGCCGCGGCCGTTCCTGGTCGTGGCCACCCAGAACCCCGTCGAGTCGGAGGGCGTCTATCCGCTTGCCGAGGCGCAGCGCGATCGGTTCCTGATGCGGGTCCCGGTCGACTACCCGACCCCGACCGAGGAACGGGCGATCGTCCTCCGGATGGCCGACCAGCAACCCCAGGCGGCCCGCCTGCTCGACGCAGCCGACGTGGTTGCCCTTCAGGATGCGGCCCGGCGCGTCGCGGTCGACGAAACAGCGCTCGACTACGCGATCCGCCTGGTGCTCGCGACCCGAGACCCCGCAGCGCACGATCTGCCGAAGCTGGTGGGTCTCCTCGAGTACGGCGCGAGCCCGCGAGCCTCACTGGGCCTGGTTCGGAGCGCCCGGGCCATGGCGCTCCTGCGCGGACGCGATCGCGCGGTGCCGCAGGACGTGTACGACGTCGCGTACGACATCCTGAACGCGCGCCTTGCGCTGTCGTATCGGGCATTGGCCGAGGGGTTCACGATCGATGACGTCCTCGTCGAGCTGCTCACGACGGTCCCAGCTCCCGGCGCGAGTGTGTGGCCGCCACCGGCGGTCACCGCCGGATCGGCAACTGCCGTTCGCCCCGGCATCCGGCGGCATTTCCCGGCGCGGCCGCCTCGGCGAGGGGCGCCACCGATCGTCCTGCCGGCCGATCAACCGGCCGTGAGGTGACCTCCGCACCGGAAGCCGGTATCGACCTGCCGGCAAGGCTTCGCCGCATCGAGCTCGCGGTCAGCCACAAGGTCTTCGGCCGCCGAGACGGTCGTCATCCCTCGCTGGTGCTCGGCCACGGTGTCGAGCCCGGAGACGCACGGCCGTACGAGCCGGGCGACGACGTCCGCCGGATGGACTGGTCGATCCTTGCCCGGACCGGCGAACCGCACGTCCGAGACGCGATCCAGGAGCGCGACCTCGACGTCGCAGTCCTGGTCGACCGGTCCGGCAGCCTCGATTTCGGGACGGTCGGCTGGCGGAAGGCCGATCTGGCTGTCAACGTCGCATCGGCCGTGTCTGCGCTCGCCGTCGTCGGCGGCGACCGGATTGGCGCGGTCGTCGCGACCGCCGGTGGGCCACGGATCGTGCCGATCCGTGGCGGTCGACGCCATCTGGCGGGCCTCATGGGCAGCGTCGCACGATCACCGCTCGGGGGACAGGTCGATCTCGGGGCCGCCATCGACGGTCTCCGACACGTCCTGCGCCGAGGTGGACTCGCCGTCGTGATCTCGGACTTCATTGCTCCCATCGAGACCTGGAGCCCGGCGCTTGGGAGGCTGGGACGTCGAAGCGAGACGATCGCGGTCGAGGTCCTCGACCCGCGCGAGCTCCGACTGCCCGATGTCGGCCTGCTGGTGATCGAGGATCCTGAGACCGGCCGCCAGCGGACGATCGACACGAGCGACGAGCGCTTTCGCGTCCGACTGGCCGAGGTCGCCGATCGTCGCCGCGCCGCGAGGTCGTCAGCGATCCGGCGAGCAGGCGCCACGCACCTGCGACTGCGGACGGACACGGAGTGGATCGGTCCGCTCGCGGCCTGCCTGGACCGCCGCCGCCGCGCCCGAGCGCTGGGTCGGCACGCGGCGTCCCATCCCTCCACCGGGTTGCCCGATGATCCCGTTCGCGCCAGATCTCACGTTCCTTGCGCCCGAGCGGTTCGCACTCCTCCTGGTGCCGCTGCTGCTTGTGATCCTGTACGTCGTCAGGCAGCGCCGACGCCATGCCTACGTCGTCCGGTTCACCGATCCGGACCTGATCGACACCGTGGCCCCGCGGCGCCCGGGCCTTCGGCGCCATCTCGTCGCCGCCGTCTACCTGGCGGCGACGGCCCTGCTCGTCGTCGCGGCTGCCCGCCCTGCCATGGCGACTGAGGTCCCGAACGAGCCGACGGTCGTTCTCGCGTTCGACACCTCGCTCTCGATGGAGGCGACGGACGTCACGCCCAGCCGCATCGTGGCCGCTCGTGAGGCCGCCCATCGGTTCATCGAGGTCATCCCGGCGGGTGTTCGAGTGGGCCTCGTCGCCTTCGACGGGACGGCGCGGGTCGTCATCCCTCCGACGACGTCGAAGACGGTCCTCGACCGCGCGATCGACCGACTATCACTCGGCCAGGGAACGGCGATCGGCGAAGCCATCTACACGTCGCTGGACCTGCTCGAGTCGGACGTCCCCGACGATGCGCAGGCCGCCGCAGGGTCGATCGTGCTGATGTCGGACGGCGATACGACCGACAGGGACGGTCTGAGGGCTGACGCCGCCCGCGACGCTCAGCGCCGTGGCGTCAAGGTCAGCACCGTCGCCTTCGGCACGGACCATGGGTCGGTGGTGGTCGACTTCGTGACGATCCCCGTCCCGGTCGATCGCGAGGCGCTGCGCGACATCGCCGAAACCACCGGGGGCAAGGTGTTCGAGGCCGACTCGGCCGAGGAGATCGTGTCCGTGTTCGAGGACATCGGCGAGGGCGTCGGCACGCGGACGGAGCCGCGCGAGATCACCGACAGCCTCGCTCTCGCGGCGCTCGTGGCGGCAGCTCTGGCAGCGCTTGGCTCCCTTGCCTGGTTCGCTCGCATCCCGTGAACCACCGGCCTGCCGGCCGGCCGCGCCGAACCTTGAGAGGGCCGTGTGGGATTCGAACCCACGACACGAGGATTAAAAGTCCCCTGCTCTGCCGCTGAGCTAACGGCCCGACGTCATCGTACGCGGCAGTCGTCAGCCGGGAGCGCTGACCGATGGCTCGGGATGGCGATCGGTCGCGCCCTCGGTCGCTGGCAGGTCACGACCTGACGGCCGCCGGGCGTCCCGACTCGTGCGGTCGAAGAGCTCCGCCACCTCGCCCGGAAACTGCGCGATGACTACGGCGCGCACGGGCCGACCGTCGAGGTCGACCTCGCCCCGGTCGATCGACAGGGCTCGCGGCAGCGCGACCGAGCGACGGGGCCGCTCGTACGAGGCGAACTCGGCGGTCAGCCGCTCGACCTCCTGGCGTAGCAGGGCGGTCACCGCTGGATCGACCAGAACCTCGGCGGTCGAGCACGCCTTCGCTGCTCGCGTCGGTGGCGCCCCGGACGGCGTCCAGATCGGGGACGAGCAGGATCCCGGTCACGTCCCGCCCATCCCCCAGGAGCACGGCCTGCCGGACGTAGGGCGAGCCTTCCACCGCCCGCTCGATCGGCGCGGGCGCCACGTTCTTGCCCGTGGCCAGGACGAGGAGGTTCTTCAGCCGCCCCGTGATGCGCAGCCGGCCGGCGTCATCGAACTCGCCGATATCGCCGGTGCTCAGCCAGCCATCGGCGTCGATGGCCCGGGCCGTGGCCGACGGCCGGTCCAGGTAGCCGAGCATGATCTGCGGGCCACGGCCCTGGATCTCGCCGGTGGCGGGGTCGATCCGCAGCTCGGTGCCCGCCATCGGCGGGCCCACCGTCCCGTATCGGTACGAGCTCGGCCGGTTGCCGGTCAGGATCGGCGCCGTCTCGGTCAGGCCGTAGCCCTCCAGGATGGGGATGCCCAGCGTCTCGAAGAACATTCCCGTCGATTCGGGAAGGGCCGCGCCGCCGGACATCAGGTACCGCAACCGGCCCCCCATCGCCCGCCGGAGTGGTGCCGTGACCGTCCGCGCCGCGACCCACCGCTGACCCCGCAGCCATCGTCCGTCCGCCCGGCCGGCGAGGTGGTTCGCGTAGTGCTGCCGCCCCAACCCGGCTGCCCATTCGAACAACGACCGGCGGAAGCCCGGCCCCCGGGCCAGCTCGGTTGCGACCCGATGCTCGATGCGCTCGAAGAACAGCGGAATCGACGCCATCATCGTGGGCCGGACCTCGGCCATGTCGCCCGCCCACCGCTCGAACTGGCGCTCGGCGAACGCCACGGTCGCGCCCACTCCGATGGGGGGCAGGATGCCGGCCGCCCGCTCGAACATGTGGCTCATCGGCAGCACCGACAGGACCGTGTCCGCACTCGTGATCGGGAGTGCCTGGACGATGGCGAGGTACGAGTGAACGAGGTTGCCGTGGGCCACGACCACCGGCAATGGGACGCCATCGGTGCCGATGGTGTGGACGATGGTCGACACCTGGGCAGGCGACAGGCCACGCCAGCCGCGGTCCCAGGCGTCCCGTGCGGTGGATCCCACAGCCGTCCGGCGCAGGGCGTCGGGGCCGATGAGCGCCGCCAGTCTCGGACGGGCGACCGCGTCGGCCTCGTCGAACAGGACGACCGGTCCGGGCAGTGCGCGCGAACCCATGCCGGATTCCAGCCGCTGGAGGAGTCGGGCATCCTCCACCAGGAAGAACGTGGCGTCGACCGCCCGCACGATGCCAGCCATGCGGGCCGGCGGGTCGCCGGGATACAGCGGACAGGTCACCGCCCCGAGCGCCAGGCAGGCGAGATCTGCGACCAACCACTCCGGGCGGGAGCGGCTCAGGATGATGACTCGGTTGCCGGACTGGAGGCCCGCGTCGCGCAGACCGATGGAGAGGGCGGCAATGCGATCCCACATCTCGGCGTACGTCCAGCTCGCCCAACCGTTCGCCGTCTTCCAGCGCAGGGCCTCGTTGGCGGGGTTGCGCGTGACGCTCCGATGGACGACCTCGACCACGCTACTCGGCAGCTCATCCGATGGGACGGCGAGGGCCTCGCCGCGGACCACGGTCATGTCCTCACCTCGGTCGCCGGCTCCGGCACCGTCACCGGCACCGCGTTGCTGCCGCGGCCCAAGCGCGTACCGAGCGCCGAAGTCGCGAGGTCGAGGGCCAGGCAGATCGCGACGGTTGCCGTTCCCGCCAGCAGGAGCACGAGGCCGAACTTCGCGTACAGGCCCAGGGGCAGGGTGACGACCAGGGCGGCGACCAGCACCGTAACCGGGTGGTGGATGACGTAGAACGGCAGGACCATGCTGCTGGCCCAGCCAAGGAACCGCGGTCGGGCCGTGAAGTACGTGGCCGCCAAGCCGACAAACGCGAGGGTCATCACCCAGGCCAGGGCGGTTCGCCATGCCACGTACGCCAGGCCTCCCACCGTGAACCCGGGCGCGTGCTCGATGTCGACCGGCGACCCCACCAGGAGCACGGGCAGGTAGCCGACCAGCACGAGGGGCACCAGCCACAGGGTCAGGCGCCGCCGGCGCAGGATGGCCGGCATGACCCGGACATCGGCCATCGCGCCGATCCCGATCACGAAATAGCCCAGCCACAACGCGAAGTCGGCCCAGTCGCGGTATTCGGGGAACAGCGGACGGAGGACGATCTGGACCCCGAGGATGGGCAGCGCCAGCCAGATCAATCCTGCAGGCGCCACCGCGACGCGGCCGATGAGCAGATCGGAACCCGCTGCCCGTCGGGCGCGGAGCCACGAAAGTAGGGGCAGGGTGATGACCACGTACAGGAACAGGAAGGCGAGGAACCACAGGTGGTGCCCCACGTCGCCGAACCACTGGGGGTTGAGGGTGGGGGTGAGGGTGGTGGCGTAGGTGGCGAGGAACTCGATTGGTCCGGCCTCGCCGCCGGCCGCCACGTACGCGACCCAGGCCTGGGGCGGACCCAGGATCACGAGCCCCAGCAGCAGGGGAATGAGCAGCCGTCGGAGCCGCAGCCCGGTGTGGCCGCCAATGCCACGGCGCTCGACGGCGAGCCAGGTTGCCGCTCCGGCCAGGAAGAACATGAGCGGCATCCCGAACAGGTAGCCGAATCCCGAGGCCACGCTCAGCGGCAGGCTCTTCTCGGTGTCGTTGATGAGCCACTCGGTGACCACGAACGGCTGGGCGGCATGGAAGACGAACGCGCCGACCACCACCAGCACCTTCAGCCAGTCGATCCAGTTCAGCCGCTCACGCACGAACGGTAGTCTGCCAGAGGCCTCCAACCCCCAGCCAACCCCGTCCGGGCCCCGCGGAATCGTCAACCGCGCGTCATGCATGGCTCTTCCGCTTTTGGGCTGCCTTGGTTAGGATCGGGGGTCCGATGGAGGAGACCGTCGCGGCATACCGCGATCGGTGGCTGGCGGCCGAGCGCGCACCGGCCCGTTTGGGGCTGCGCCTCCTTCCTCTCGCCTTCGTGCTGACGATCGCCTCCGCGTTCACGATCGCCGCTGTCGGGTCCAACCTCACCGTCCAGTACCTGGCCTGGGACAGCCGCGCCTACTACGACGCCCTCCGCAGCTCGGACCCCTACGCCGGCGCCGCCGTGGGCGAGATCGGCTCGTTCCTGTACCCGCCCCCCTTCCTCCAGGTCCTCCGGCCGGCGGGCCAGTTGCCGTGGCCGGTCTTCCTCTTCGGCTGGACTGCCCTCCTGGCCGGCGCTGCGGTCACCATGCTGCGGCGGGTCCCGCATCGCTATCGAACCATGTGGCCCCTGCTCCTCTTTCTGGCCGGGGCCGACATCTGGGCAGGCAACATCAACCTGTTCCTGGCCCTCGGCGCGGTCGTGGCCCTGACCTGGCCCGCCGCCTGGGCCGGACTGGCACTCACCAAGGTGACCCCGGTTGTCGGCGCGCTGTGGCATGGGTTCCGGGGCCACTGGCCGGAGTTCGGCCTGGCTGTCACCGTGTCCCTGATTGGAGCGGGGCTGTCGTTCGTGACCGCACCGGCACTGTGGGGTGACTGGCTGTCGATCATCTTTGGCGAGGACCCCGGCGGGCCATATGCGACTTCGGTGCCCGTGCCGCTGCTCATCCGCGTCCCGGTAGCCGTCGGGCTGCTGTGGTGGGCGGCGCGCACGGATCGTCCCTGGCTCGTCCCGATCGCGTGCATGGCGGCGCTGCCCGTGATCTGGTTCAACGGCCTGTCGATGCTCCTCGGAGCGGCCGCGCTGATCGACCACGGCCGGCCTGCGGCCGTCGCCGAGGAATCGGAGGGCAAGCGGACGGCGTTCACGGTCGAGTAGGCCGAAGCCGGACCGATAGACTGCGAACGCGCCGCCGCTGGCGGCGCGTTCGCCATTGGCGGGCGGTGAGGGATCCACGGAGGGAGGCCCGCGTTGCGCATCCTGTTGGTGGGAGTCGGCACCGTGGGCGAGTCCATCGCCCGGTTGGCGGCCGCCCATCCCTGGTGTGAAACCATGGTCCTGGCCGACTACGACGCCGCCCGGGCGGAAGCCCTCCAGGCATCCCTGGGCGATGCCGAACGATTCCCGGTCGAGCATATCGACGCGCGTGATCGCGCGGCGGTCGCCGCGCTCGCGCGGCGCCATCGGTCCGACCTGGTCATGAACGCGGTAGACCCCCAGTTCGTGATGTCTCTGTTCGAGGGTGCCCTGGAGGCGGGCATTCACTACATGGACATGGCCAACAGCCTCTCGGTGCCCCACCCCACCGAGCCGTACTCGCGGCCCGGCGTCAAGCTGGGCGATGAGCAGTTCACGCGGCACGACGAGTGGGAGCGGTCCGGCCGGCTGGCCCTGCTGGGCATGGGCATGGATCCCGGATTGACGGATGTCTTCGCCCGCTACGCGCACAACCACCTGTTCGACGAGGTCCACGAGGTCCACGTCCGCGATGGCGGCGACCTGGCGATCACCGGCTACGCCTTCGCCCCGGTGTTCAGCATCTGGACGACGATCGAGGAGTGCCTCAACCCGCCGGTGGTGTGGGACGCCGAGCAGGGCGGATGGATCACGACCGAGCCATTCAGCGCGCCCGAGGCCTTCCCCTTCCCGGAAGGGATTGGACCGATGGAATGCGTCAACGTCGAGCACGAGGAGGTCCTGCTCGTGCCGCGCTCGATGCCTGACGTCCGCCGGGTGACCTTCAAGTACGCCCTCGGTGCGGACTTCATCGACAAGCTGAAGACCATCCGCGACCTGGGCATGGATCGGACCGACAAGGTCAGCGTCAAGGGGGTCGAGGTCGCCCCGCGCGACGTGCTGGCCGCGATCACGCCCGACCCCATCACCCTCGGCGATCGGATGGTCGGCCGGGCCATGGTCGGGACGTGGGTCATCGGCCGCAAGGACGGCCGCCCGCGCGAGGTGTTCCTCTACCAGCGCTGCGACGCGCAGGAGGTCTGGGCACGCTACGGCGTGCAGGTGGTGGGATGGCAGACCGGCTTCAACCCGGTGGTGGCCATGGAGCTGCTGGAGACCGGTGCGTGGTCCGGAGCAGGGGTATTCGGACCGGAGGCATTTGACCCCGACCCATATCTGGCCATCCTTGACCGTGACGGCATCCACTGGGGGATGCACGAGATGGAGCCTGGAGCACACCAGCCCACCTGATCACGCGAGGAGTCGGACCGATGAACGTTGACGAGATGCTCAAGGGAGCCCAGGACGCGCTGGCCGTGTCGCGGGTCTACGGGGAGCCGATCCAGAAGAACGGGGTCACCCTCATCCCCGCCGTCGAGGTGATGGGCGGTGGCGGTGGCGGGAGCGACGAGGCCAACAATGGAGGAGGTGGCTTCGGGGTCAGGGCCCGGCCGGTCGGGACGTGGGTCATCCGCGGCGAGGAGGTCGTGTGGGAGCCCGCGATGGACGCTACCAAGCTGGCACTGCGCGGAATGCTGGTCGCGATCGTGTTCCTGCTCGTCGTCCGCTCGGTGGTGAAGACAATCGCCGGACGCTGACCAGGCGATTGACCGATGGGCGGGCGCCCAGTACCCTAGGAGATCGCGGGGTGGAGCAGCGGTAGCTCGTCGGGCTCATAACCCGAAGGTCGGCAGTTCGAATCTGTCCCCCGCAACCAATCCGCTTACCACGCGCGAAGGCCGCCTCCGACCGGGCGGCTTTCGCCTTTCCCGCTAGAGTGCTGTCATGGCCTATGACCGGGCACTCGCGGAGCGGGTCCGGGCCGAGCTCGGCTCGCATCCGGCCGTCACCGAGCGCGAGATGTTCGGCGGGATCGCGTTCCTCGTCGCGGGCAACATGGCGGTTGGGGTGACCGGTGACGAGCTCATGGTCCGCGTCGGCAAGGATGCCCACGCCGACACGGCATCGCTGCCCGGCGCCCGGACGTTCGACATGTCAGCCCGGCCGATGGTCGGATGGCTGGTGGTCGGTCGCGAAGGCTTCGCCACCGATGCCGAGTTCCTGGCCTGGATCGAGCGCGGCGTGACGTACGCCGAGAGCCTCCCGCCCAAGTAACGCTTCCCCCGGCGGGACCGTCACTCCTGCCGGAGTCGCTCATCGAAGACGATCTCGTTGCGGGGTAGTCGTGCCTCCCCCGGCGCCGATTTCGGCAGGCGCGCCTCGGACGTCGGGTGACCAAGCGCCATCAAGGTGCGGACCATCCGGTCCTCGGGCAGATCGAGGATCTCGCGGACATGGGGCAGGACGTCAGGTCGGACCCAGGCAATGCCCGCGGCGAGGCCGAGCATGCCGGCCGCGATCAGCATCCGCTCGGCGGCTCGCCCATCGTCGTAGGCATGCGAGACGCGACGCTCGTCGTCGTCGGGCAGGACGATGGCAACGACCGCCATCGCCGTCTTCAGGGAACGGGTCTGCGGCAGACCCGCCGCCTCGAGGCGGCGGATGGCGTCCACGTCCCGGATGACCACGAAGCGCCATGGCTGGGTGTTCCGGCTGCTGCCGGTCCAGCGGCCCACGTTGGTGATGGCGTCCAGCTCCGCATCGGTCAGTGGCTGTTCAGTGAACTCGCGCACCTGGCGGGCGCGGCGCAGCGGTCGAAGGATCTCATGCGGCGAGGCGGCATCGGTCATACCGTGATTGTGGCGGCTACAATGCGGCCGGGTCGCCCGCGCGGCCCGAAGGTGCGGAACCGGCCCCGCCCCGGGTCTCTCAGTCAGGAGGGTTCGCGCGCTCGGATGACCGGCAACCTGAAGCGACTGCGCCCGTATGACCGGCCGCCTAGCTCGCGCTCGTCCCTGCTGCCGTCAGGCGCCGACGCGGCTCCAATGGGCTACTTCGCGTTCGGCGCGTTCTGGCTCCTGACCGCGACCGGGCTCGGCACCTTCGCCGCCCTCCAGCTGGTGATGTCGAGCTTCGAGCTCGTGCTCGCCCTGCCCTTCGGCCTCACCTTCGAGCTCACGCCCGACACGGTGGCAGCGGGGTTCCGCCACACGTTCGTGTGGGGCTGGCTGACAAACGCGGCGTTCGGCGCGATCTTCTTCGTCACTCCACGGATGACCGGGCGTCCGATTGCCCATCCACGGATCGGGATCCTCGGCCTGGTGACCTGGAACGTTGGGTTCGCGGCCGGCCTGACCCTGCTCTACGTCCCGCAGCTCGCGGACACCGGGACCCTGACCGGGTTCCCGCTGGTGGTCAACCTCGTCCTGATCCTGGCCCTGGTCCTGATCAACATCTCGTTCTGGCCCACCCTCGCCGGCGCGGAGCCGCCGTTCGTGGGTCTGGCCTGGTTCGGCCTGGCCATGTTCGCGGTGGCCGGGATGACCATCGAAGCCGCCGTGGTCGGGGCATTGAACCTCGACCCGACCCTCGACGCCATCGCCGAGGCGATGTGGGGTCGGGGCATCTCCCTGTTCTGGTTGCTGGGCGTCCCGATCGGCGCGCTTCACTACCTCATTCCGCGGCTCACCGGCCAGCCGCTCGCCTCGGGCGCCCTCGGCTGGTTCGGGATCAGCGCGTGGGCGGTCCTGGGCGTGCTGTCCTGCTTTGGCACGGCCGTCCATCCATCGGTCCCGTACGCCCTGGTGAGCATCGGTAACGCGGCCACCATCATGCTGCTCCTGCCGGTGACCGCCATCATCGGCAACCTCGCCATGACCCTCCGCGGCCACTGGACCCTGGCCCTGTCGCCCGGACCGACGGCCCTCGCCGTCGCGTGCTTCGTGTTCCTCGGTGGCAGCGTCCTGCTCCTCGCCGTCGGCTCGCTGCGTGAGGTGCAGGAGGCCGTTGGTCGGACCGAGTGGCCCTTCGGGGTTGCCGCCTTCGCCCTGGGCGGAGCGGCCACCACCGGACTCCTCGCCGTCGGTGAGCACGCCTGGCCGCGGATGCTCCACCGCGCCCACCGCGGCGGGCTGGTGGCGTACGCGGTCACCTGGTCCGCGGTCGGCGGTGCGGCGCTGGCCGGGATTGCCCTCATCGTGGCCGGGCTGTTCCATGTCGGGATGGTCGCGGACGGCATGACCCCGTCCGAGATCAACGCCGCCCTCCTGCCCATCCACCTCGTGGCCTGGGCCGGTCTGGGCTTGTCCGGACTCGCCGCGGCGGCCCACGCCACCGAGGCGTACCTCCTCGCCGCCCATGGCCGTCCGGTCCGCGCCACCACACCGGGGGCCGCTCCCGCCGCCGCCCCGGTCGGGCATTGATGGCGTGACCCAGGGCGTGCCACCCCCGGTCGAGACCGGGAACGAGCCCATCCCGCGCTGGATCGCGGGCGTGAGCGCAGCCGTGCTGTTGGTCGGGGTCATCGCGCTCGGCGGGAGCCTGGAGGGCACGAACCCGGACCTGGTCGGACCCGGGCCGAGTGAGCCGGCGCCACCCAGCGCGCTGCCGTCCGGGGAGCCGCCACCGTCCGGAGAACCACCTCCCTCGGGTGCGCCTCCCCCCTCTGAGGTCCCGGGCGGTGACGCGGGCGCTCTCATCGAGCAGGCAGGCTGCCAGGCCTGCCACGGCGAGGACCTGTCCGGCCAGGGCTCGTTCCCGAGCCTGCACGGCCTCGCCCAGGGCCCGACGAGCGAGAACCTCCAGCAGCTGGGCGAGGATTTCCCCGACACCTGGGCCAACCTGTGGATCGACGGCAGCGGGCCGGAGGTGGCCGGCCTGGACCGTGGCGGGATGCCCGTCTTCGGCGGGCCCGACGGCCAGCTCACGACCGAGGAAATCGCGACCATCGTCGAATTCCTGCTCACGCTCGAATGACCGATCCGGGCGCCGGCGCGCCCGCAGCCGCGTCGGGCGAGTCCCGAATCCGGCCCGTGCTCATCGGCGGGTCCGAGATGGCCGAGATCGATGAGGCCGCTCAGAAGCTCGGCCTGGGCCAGGACGCCCTGATGGAAAGTGCCGGCGCCGCGGTGGCCGAGGTCGCGTTCACCGAGCTGTCCCGCCTCGCCGAGCCGGTGGTGGGACCCGGTGGCCCGCTCGCCGAGCGCCTGCTCAGCGTGGTGCTGTGCGGGACCGGGAACAACGGCGGCGACGGGTTCGTGGTGGCGCGGCGCCTGGCCGCCGGCGGGCAGCGGGTCATCGCCGTCCTGTGTGGGGACGCGGGTCGGATCACTGGCCCGGCCGCGGCGCATAACTGGGGGGTCATCCAGGCCATGGCCGCGGCCGGCTCGCTCCAGCTGTTCATCGCCCCCACCGAGGAGCTGCTGATGAGCCTCCGTGCGCGCCTCTCTTCGGCGTCCCTGCTGGTGGACGCCCTGCTCGGTAGCGGGGCCAGCGGACCGCTGCGCGAGCCGGTGTCCGGCGCTGTCGAGCTGGTCAATGCCATCCGGACCCACGCCGCGGCCGCTGGCCGCCCGTGTCGGGTCCTGGCGGTGGACACCCCCACGCTCGTGGACCTCACCAGCGGGGATCGGTCAGATCCGGTGGTCGCGGCCGATGTCACGGTCACCTTCCACCGGGCGAAGGCTGGCTTCGCGCTCGATCCCGAGGCTCGCCGCCTCGCCGGTCGCTACCTCGTGGCGCCGATCGGCATCCCGCTCGAGGCGGAGGCGGGGATCGTCCCGGCCGATGGGGAGCACCCACCGGCACGGATCACGGAGGTCACCTGGCAGGAGCCCGGATTGTCCTAGGTCGCGCCGGCGCTCCCCGGTGTCTCGAGCCAGTCCCCCGCGTCACAGAGCGGACAGTCCCGCGGCTCCCAGACCGGGATCTCGATCCGTCCCACCGATCGGATGGGCACGCCGACGTCCACCGGTTCCGACGATCGGTCGACGATCACGACCGCGGCGACCGCCTGGCCTCCGACCCGCTCCACGGCTTCGCGCGTCTCGCGCAGAGATGCGCCGGTGGTCAGGATGTCGTCCACCAGCACCACCGTGTCGGCGCGGCTGACCTCGAACCCGCGCCGCAGCTCGCGGCCCCCGGCCAGGACCGTGGGCTCGGCGAACAGCCCGCGCACCTCCCAGCCCAGGATGGCCGATAGGTGTCGCGCCGTCTCGAACGCGAGCAGCACGCCGCCGGTGGTTGGCCCCACCACCACGTTCGGCCCCAGCCGCGCGACCTCGACCGCCATCCGCCGGCACAGCTCCGAGGCCAGGGTCGGGTACTGGAAGACCAGGAACTTCTCGAGGTAGCGAGGGGAGTGGAGGCCGCTCTTCAGCCGGAAGTGGCCCTCGCGCAGCGCGCCGGCGCCCAGGAACAGGTCCTCGGTGGAGGCTGCTGCCATGTCGGGGGGAGCGGGCACGCCGCGAGGCATCGGTCGGTCCTGATCGGTCAGTCGTACACGGCCGAGAAGTCGACTGCCGGGTAGCGCTCGGAGAGCGACTCGGTCACCCACTGGAGGACGTCGGCCGGGTCGTAGAACTCGGCCACGGTCTTGGCATCGGTCACGGTCAGGCCCTGGCGATGAGCCTCGATGGTCTCGACCGGGCGCGGTGGCATGTCGGCCAGGTTGAGGGTGGTTTCGAACCGGCCGTCACCACGCAGCACGAGCGTGTCGTCCTGCTCGTCGAGCAGGACGAGGTCACCGGTCAGGCGCAGCGCGTCCTCGGCGTTGGCCACGAACTCGCGAAGCAGGGCGGCCTGCTGCTCCTGGAGCTGCGAGCGGTACGCATCGGCCAGCTGCCAGAGACGCTGGGCGGCCAGGGTCTCGCGCTGGTCGGCCGGCAGCTCGTTCTGCCAGTCGTCCTCCGCCTCCGCCGGGGCAGCTTCCTCGGTCGCCAGCTCGTCGGCGGGAGCGAGGTGGTCCAACGGGATTGCGCGACGCCTCGATGAGCCACTGCATGATGTCAGCCGGGTTGTAGAGCTCGACCAGCTCGGAGAGGTTGTCCACCTCCTGCTCCTGGTCGTACCACTCCCCGTCGGCCGGGTCCTGGTACGTGAGCCGGGTGACCCACAGCTGGTCGACCGGGTGGTAGCGGAGGAAGTCCTGCTCGTCGTCGACCAGCGTGATCTGGCCGATCTCCCGAAACCGCTCGCGGTTCGCCTCCAGGAAGCGCCGGATCTGCTCAGTGGCCTCGACGATGAAGTCGCGCCGCTCGAGAACGGCTTCCTCCGCCAGCTCGCGGAGGGCGACCAGCCGGGGCGAGGTCACGGCTTGTACACCAAGTCCGGCCCCATCCGCTCGCGGAGGAACATGACGTGCTTGGTGCTCATGATCGACTCCGCCACGGTGTGGCCCAGCCGCCGGGTGGCCGGGTCCGCGTACATCTCGTCCAGGACGGTGTAGCTGGGCAGGTCGAAGATGATCACGTTGTTCCACTCCGAGCCCTCGGTCACGTTGAACCAGCCGATGAACCGGATCCCGTAGCGCGCCTCGTACTCCCGGGCTCGCTTCGGGAAGAAGTGCCGCATGCCACGCTTGAACATCGTGTCGCGCAGCACGCCCTGGCGGACGTTGAAGAAGGTCACCATCAGGGGCACGGGCGCTACTCCTGGCTCTCGTCGGGTTTGACCGATGGGGGCGGACCAACCGAGGCGGGCGGCTCGTCCGCTGGTAGCTGGCTGACCGATTCGGGCGCTTCAGTATCGATGCTGACCGGCGGTGCTGTCGCCCCGTACGTTCGACCGCGGCCCGTCCGACGGGCGGCGAAGAACACGCGGAGCAGGAAGACCGAGGTCATCGAGATGAAGAACAGCAGGACGATGGCCACCACCAGCAGCGCGGTCAGGAGCCACACCGGCCAGCCAAGCGAGAAGACTCCGATCGGGATGAGCAGCAGGATGGCCGCGAACAGAATGGCCTGAACGGTGAAGCAGCCCAGGCCGGGGCCCTCGTTGGGGTCGAGCTCCTCGTTCATGCGGATGGCCATGCGGCCCCGCATCGTGCCACAAGGTGGTGCGGCTCACCGCGCCTCGACTCGAATGGCGTCAGGCCCGCCGACCAGCCCGTCGTCGTAGGTCACCCGTCCCCGGGCCACCGTCAGCCGCACCACACCGGGCAGCTCCATGCCCAGCAGCGGCGTGTTCGCCGACTGGCTGGCGAGGGTGTCGGGCTCGACCCGCCAGCTGGCGGCCGGGTCGAAGACGACCAGGTTGGCCATCGCGCCGCCGGCCAGCGAGCGCGACTCGCCGATGAGGGCAGCCGGCCGCAGGGACAGCGCGCTCAGCAGGCTCAGCAGGCTCAGCCGGCCGGCGCGCACGGCCAGCAGGCCGATGCCGAGGGCCGTCTCCAGGCCGATGAGCCCCGGCGCGGCCTCGTCGAATGGCACCTGCTTGCGCTCGGGGGGATGGGGTGCGTGGTCGGTGGCGATGGCGTCGATCGACCCGTCCAGCACGCCGGCCAGGAGGGCGATGGCGTCGCCGGCGGTGGGCAGCGGGGGGTTGACCCGGCAGTTCCCGTCGTAGGCGGTCGCCGGATCGAGCTCGACTGGTTCGTCGTCGTGGTCCTCCCATGCGAAGCGGCGGTCGCCGGCGACCCAGGCATCGGTCAGGGCGAGATGGTGGGGCGTCACGTCGCATGTCACGCGCACCCCGGCGGCGCGCGCCCGCCGGATGACGCCCAGCGCCGCGGCCGTGGACAGGTGGGTGAAGTGGACCCAGCCCCCGGTCTCGGCGGCCAGGGTGAGGTCGCGTTCCACGATCGTCGCCTCGGCACTGGCCGGCCACCCGCCCAGGCCCAGCCGGGTGGCGGTGACGCCCGAGCGCATGACCGCTCCGGCTGCGAGGCTCGATTCCTCGGCATGCTCGACGAGGGGGAGGCCCAGGGGCTGGAGATAGGTCAACGCCCGGCGAGTGACCGCCGCGCTGGCGATCGACGCGCCGTCGTCGCTCACCGCTACCGCGCCGGCTTCTGCCAGCGCCGCGTAGTCGGTCAGCCGCTCACCCTCACGGGCGTGGGTCGCGGCAGCGATGACCCGGACCTCGGCGGAGGCATCGGCCACGGCCGCGGTCACGCCGCGCAGCCGCCACGGATCATCCAGCGGCGGATCGGTGTTGGGCATCGCGCATACGGTCGTGAACCCGCCATGGGCGGCTGCTCGCGTGCCCGATGCGATGGTCTCCACGCCCCCGGTGCCGGGGGTCCGCAGGTGCGCGTGCAGGTCACAGAATCCCGGGGCGGCGATCAGCCCCATGGCGTCGACGCGCGGGACCTCGAACGGCGCGAGGTCCTCCTGGATCACGCCGTCGACCACCGACAGGTCGCGGATGGCATCGGTCCCCGCCTCGGGGTCGATCACGCGCACCCCGCGCAGGACGAAGCTGCCGGCTGGATCGTTCAGCGACCCGAACCGGGCCCTGGCGCTCATCGGTCCTCCGCCAGCAGGGAGAGGACGGCCATCCGGACGGGCACGCCGTTCTCGACCTGGCGCGCGATGAGCGAACGCGGGGCCGTGGACAGCTCGGCGCTGATCTCGACGCCCTCGTTGGCCGGACCCGGATGGAGGATCCAGGCCTCCGGGCAGGCCCGGTCGAGGCGTTCCGCGTTCAGGCCCCAGCCCTCGACGTACTCGGCCAGGGACGGCACGCCAGTGCCCGCGGCACGCTCGAGCTGGACGCGGAGGGCCATGACCGCGTCGGCGCCCGACGAGCGCCTGGTGCAGGTCGTGGACGACGGTCACGCCTCCCCAGCCGGCAAAGGGCATGACCCAGGCCGGCGGCCCACACAGGACGACTGACGCGCCCAGGCGAACCAGGGCGTGGAGGTTCGAGCGGGCCACCCGCGAATGGGCGGCGTCGCCCACGATCACGATCCGCGCGCCCTCCAGGGAGCCCAGGGCCTCGCGCAGGGTGAGGGCGTCCAGCAGGGCCTGGGTCGGATGAGCGTGGGTCCCGTCACCGCCGTTCAGCACCGCCACCTTCTCCAGCGACCGGGCAGCGAGATAGGGCGCGCCGCTCGCGCCATGACGGAGCACGATCATTCGTATTCCGGTCCGCTCCATGGTGCGGAGGGTGTCGACCAGGGACTCGCCCTTGGCCACGCTGCTG
Organism: uncultured Chloroflexia bacterium; assembly: GCA_963838125.1. Classification (GTDB taxonomy): domain Bacteria; phylum Chloroflexota; class Limnocylindria; order QHBO01; family QHBO01; genus DASTEQ01. Next base: position 133,260 of record CAWIPT010000004.1, on the reverse strand, counting down.
CCGGCCACCGACAGGTCGGTCACCGTCGCGCCCAGCTCGCGCGCCGCGAGCTCGAAGGACACCCGCGTCCGGGTCGAGGCCTCGAAGAAGGCCAGCCCCACCGGCGTGCCGCGCAGCGGATCGGGCAGCTCGCCGGCCTCCCGGCGGGCGCGGAGCTCCGCGCTCAGGTCCAGGACGCCCTCGAGGTCCTCGCGCGCCAGCTCGTCGACGTCGAGCAGGTGCCGCCGCGTCCAGGTGCCCGTCCGCGCCAGCGTCATCCGACCGACACCTCGGACTCCGTCGACCCAGGCGTCTCCGCCCCCTCCGCGCGCGAGATGACCACCTCATCGGTCCCATCGGTCTCCAGCAGGCGGACGTGGACGATCTCGTCCGAGCTGGTCGGGATGTTCTTGCCCACGAAGTCGGGGCGGATGGGGAGCTCGCGATGCCCGCGGTCCACCACCACCGCCAGGCGGACCGCCCGCGGACGGCCGTGATCGGTCAGCGCGTCCAGGGCGGCGCGGATGGTGCGCCCGGTGTAGAGCACGTCGTCGACCAGGACCACGGTCCGGTCGGTGACCTCGGGACCGAGGTCGGAGCGCTTGACGATGGGCGCGTGGGCCAGCCTGGTGAGGTCGTCCCGATAGAAGGTGATGTCCAGCGATCCCACCGGCAGGCGCACGTTCTCCTGCTCCTCGATGAGGTTGGCGAGGCGCTCGGCCAGCGGATATCCCCGCGTGCGCAGGCCGACCAGGACCAGGTCATCGGCCCCGCCATGGCCCTCGACGATCTCGTGGGCCATCCGGACCAGGGCACGCCGGAGGTCGTCGGCGTCGAAGATGCGGCGCTCAGGTGGCATGGGCATCGGCTCCTTGGCGGCCTCTCCGGACCGCGTTAAAGGGGCACTTGGGAATGGACCGTGAGTATACCGATGCGCCCGCCCGGCCCGTCAATGGCCGGCCGACGCGAGATGGTCGCGAAGGACCTCCGCTGCGTACTCCGGCGCGGCCGGGTTGACAGCCAGGGCGGTGGCGCGCTCGAGGCCGGCGATGACCCGGAGCCTGGGATGGAGCTCCCAGTGCCAGTGGAACGTCTGGTCCAGGCGCTCGCCGGCGGGGGAGGTGTGGAGGAACAGGTTGTATGGCGGGTCACCCAGGACCCCCAGCGCCCCGAGCGCCCGCTGGAGCGTGGCACGGCACGCCCCCAGCGCCTCGTCATCCAGTCGGGTGAAGTCCGCCGCGTGCTCGCGAGGGATGACCCACAGCTCGAACGGGGAGCGGCTGGCGGCCGGCGCCAGGACCACGAACCGCTCGTCGGCCAGAACCAGGCGCGTGCCATCCTCCTCCTCCGCCTCGGCCATCGCGCACCAGGCGCAGCTCTGGCGGCTGATCATGTGGCGCGCGGCACCGCCGATCTCCTCCGCCACCCGATGCGGGACCTGCGGAATGGCGTACAGCTCGAAGTTCAGGTGTGACGTCCGCGACCCGGCCTGCCGGCCGTGGTTCTGGAGGACCTGGAGGTAGATCGGCTCGTCCGGCGGCTGAGCGGCGGCCCCCAGCTCGCGCATGCCGTCCCGCGCGTGGCGGAGGAGCTTCTCGGCCAGGTGCGGGCTGGCGTCCGCGAACCGCTCGTGATGGTCGCGCGGCCCGACGACGATCTCCCACGACCCGCGCGTGTCGGGGTTCTCCTCGGGCAGCATCTCGACCTGCGGGTTCCAGTCCCGCCCCGGCGGGACGATCTCGAACGCGTCCGGTCGCAGGACGACCCGTCGGACGGCGTCGTCATCGTCTTCCGGCGAGTCGTCGCAGTGGCGGCAGTGGGTGCCTTCGACCGGGGCCGCCTCCACGGTGAACGAGGCGTGCTCGAACGCCCGGTCGGTGACGATGGCCGACCACCAGCCGGTGACCGGGTCGCGGCGCAGCTCGAACATGCGGAGCGAGCGCCGGCCCTCAGCCGAGCTCGTTCAGCTCCCAGCTGCGTTGGCGGTCCTGCGCCTCCCATTCGGGGCGGAGCAGGGCCATGATCAGAACATCCGAGTGCCAGCCCTTCGGCGAAATGGCGCTGGCGGAGCGTTCCCTCGAGGGTGAAGCCGGCCTTCTCGTACGAGCGCCGCGCCCGCGCGTTGCCCTCGTACACCTCGAGCTCGATCCGCCACAGGCGCAGCTCCCCGAAGCCGAAGTCGCAGATCGCGTGCAGGGCGTCCGTGCCATAGCCCTGATTCCACTCCGACTTCTCGCCGATGCTGATCCCGAACTCCGCGTTGCCGTTGACCAGGTCCAGGTCGTGGAGCCCGGCCGTGCCAATCGGCTCGTCATCGGTCAGGCGGCAGATCACGAAGTGGTAATCGGTCTTGCCCTGGCCAGCGGTCATGTCCGTGAACCACTGCTCCTCCATGGCCAGGCTGAATGGGGCGCGCGCCTTGAGGAAGCGCGTGGTCTCGGCATCGGCGAACCAGCGCACGAAGCGAGGGAGGTCCTCCCGCTCCGCGGGCCGCAGGTAGATCAGCTCGCCGCGAATGGTCGGCTTCGGTCGCGGAACCGATTGGGGCTCGGTCATCAGTGCACCGGCTGCGCTAGGCTTGCCGAAAGGGCATTCGGCTCTGCTGCCGAGGATACTAGGAGGACCGATACCGATGGCCACCGTCCGTCGCGCAACCGCTTCGTGGAGCGGTGACCTGTTGTCGGGGAGCGGCACCGTCAGCGCCCACACGACCGGGCTGTTCGCCGACCTTCCCACCAGCTGGAGCTCGCGTACCGAGGAACCGAACGGCCGGACCTCTCCCGAGGAGCTGCTGGCTGCAGCCCATGCCTCCTGCTTCAGCATGGCGATCTCCAACGAGCTGGCCAAGTCGGGCTACGTGCCGGACCACGTCCACGTCGTGGTCGAGGTCTCGGCCGAGAAGCGCGAAGCCGGCTGGACGGTGATCGGCTCAGCCATCCAGGTCGTCGGCAGCGTTCCCGACTGCCCAATCGAGGAGTTCGAGCGGATCGCGGGCCTGGCCAAGGACGGCTGCCCGATCAGCCGCGCCCTGGCGGGCAATGTCGAGCTCAGCGTGGACGCCTCCCTCGAAGATCCCGACCACGAGGGCGTGTAGCGGCCAATGGCCAGGGTCGCTGACGCTGATCAGGCCAACCGTTCAGCCCTGGACGCGGTCGGTCGCGTTCTCGCTGCGATCGGCGGGGCCAGCTTCGAACTTCAGCCGGTCCTCGATGCGCTTGCAGCCGAGGCCGCCAGCTTGTGCGACGCCGATACCGCCTTTGTCTTTCTCCGCGACGGCGATGTCTTCCGATTCGTCTCGGCCAGTGGGAGCACGCCGGAGCACTGGGCCCACGAGCGGGAGCACCCCGACCCGATCGATCGCAGTTCGATCGTTGGCCGCGTCGGGCTCAGCGGGAAGGCCGAGCGCATCGATGATGTCCCGACAGATCCAGAGTACGCAGCGGGCGCCTATCGCATTGGGGGCGTCAGGTCACTCGCGGGCGTTCCCATCCGCACGGATGAGGGCTTGATCGGCGCTTTTGGCCTCGGCCGGTTCGACCGGAACCCCTTCAGTGACGAAGAGGTCGCCCTGGTGTCCATCTTCGCCGACCAGGCCGCCGTCGCCATCCGGATCGCGCGCCTGTTGGAGGAGACGCACGAGGCGGTTGAGCGCGATTCCGCGGTGCGGGAGGTTCTGCAGGCCATCGCCAGAGCCGACTTCGACCTGACCGGCGTCCTGCAGGCGATCATCGACACGGCGACTCGACTGACCCGCGCGGACGACGGCAACATCATCCGCGAGGACGCCGGCTCCTTTGGGCTCGCGGTCTTCACCGCCGGCGTGCCGGCCTCGTTCCGGGAGATCATCAGCAGTCGGGAGTTCGGCCCGGAGCGTGGATCAGCGATGGGTCGGGCGCTGATGGAGCTCGAGCCGGTCCAGATTGTCGACGTGCTCGCCGACCCCGAGTACACGCTCCTCGAGGCGCAGCGTGAGATCGGGTTCCGCACCCTCCTCGCCATCCCGCTGCTCAACAAGGGCGTTCCGATCGGTGTGCTCTCCATCTGGCGAGGCCAGGTCGACCCGTTCAGCGAGCGCCGAGATCCGCCTCCTGACCACCTTTGCCGAGCAGGCCGCGGTCACGATGCGCCTCGCGCGCGTTCTGGAGGAGACCCGCGAAGGGTACGAGCGCGAGTCCGCTGTCTCCCACGTGCTGGCCTCGATCGCCAGGTCGAAATTCGAGCTGCAGCGCGTGCTCAACACCGTCACCGAGAGCGCCGCTCGCCTGTCGCGGGCGGACTCCGGCAACATGGCACTCATCGAGAGCGGGAACTACCGGATTGCCGCCTCGTACGGTGAGCGGTCCGAAGAGCTGGCGAAGGTCTTCGAGGAATCCCGCATCGCGCTCGACCGGGGATCGATCGTGGGTCGCGTGACCCTCGAACGGCGACCGGTCCAGATCCCGGATGTGCTGGCGGATCCGGATTACACCCAGCTGGAGATGCAGCGAACCCACGGGTTCCGAACCCTCCTGGGGGTCCCGTTGATGCGCGAGGGGGAGCCCGCCGGCGTGCTGGTGATGCAGCGTCTGGAGGTCCGGCCATTCAATGACCAGGAGATCGCGCTCGTCGCGACCTTCGCCGATCAGGCGGCCCTGGCGATCGCGAACATCGAGCTGTACGAAACGGTGGAGCGGCAGCGGGCCGCCCTCGCCAGCTTCGCGCCGCATGTCGCGGGCCTGCTGTCCAGCCCAGGCGGCGAGGCGCTCCTCGCCGGTCATCGGCGCGAGATCAGCGCCCTGTTCTGCGACATGCGCGGCTTCACCGCCTTCGCCGAGACGGCCGAGCCGGAGGAGCTGTTCAGCGTCCTCCGTGAGTACCACGCCGAGGTCGGACGGATCGCGCTCCACAACGGCGGGACGGTCGAGCACTTCGCGGGGGACGGGTTCATGATCTTCTTCAACGATCCGACCCCGGTTGCCGATCACCCACTCGCCGCCACCCGGGCCGCCCTGGCCATGCACGAGCGGTTCGCCGAGCTGGCCGAGGGCTGGCACCGGCGCGGGTACGACCTGGGCCTGGGGATCGGAATCTCGGTCGGGTACGCGACCCTCGGGCGGATCGGCTTCGAAGGTCGGTACGACTACGCGGGCGTTGGTGCCGTGACCAACCTGGCCGCCCGGCTCAGCTCAGCGGCCGCGGCGGGAGAGACGCTCCTCAGTCAGCGAGCCTACGCCGCGGTCGATGGCCGGGTCACGGCCGAGCCGACCGAGGAGCTCAGCCTGAAGGGCTTCAGCCACGCGGTGACCGCGTACCGGGTGACCGGCTTGCGGTCGGACGCCGAGTAGGCCCTAGGAGACGGCGGCCAGGATCTCCGCTCGGAGCCCCGGGAAGCCGGCCAGGAACTCGGCGCGCTCGCGCTTCAGCCGTTCCACCCACGCGCGGTACTCGTCCGCGCGGCCCGTGCGCTCGTAGAGCAGTCGCGGCTGGAGCAGCTCGAGGTCGTTGATGCCGGGGACCGCGGTGGCCACGTCGTACCCGAAGTCCGGGTCGCGCTCCCAGGTGATGGTCTGCTCGGCGATGGCCTCCACGATGGCTCCCGAGTGCTCGATCTCCAGCTTCTTCGACTGCGGATCCTCGTCCGAGCCGCCGACCCGCCCGGTGTTGACCAGGTACACGTCGAAATGGTGGGTGCCCATCAGCTCCCAGAACCGATTGGCCTGGTCCTCGTCGCGGTACGGGTAGAACGGGTTCGTGCCCGGCACGCGGAGGGCGACGCCCTCCTCGGCCGCGCCGCCGGCAGAGGTGCCCTTCGTCTCGCCGAGCATGAAGTAGGCCGCGGCCTGCTCGCGGGACAGCCTGGCGACGCCGGGGATGATGTTGTCGTTGCGGTTCAGGATGAGGAGCTCGTTGACCGGACCGATATTGCGCGGGTCGCGCCAGATCCCGAGCGAGGCCATGGGAAAGGTGGCACGTCCGTTCTTGGTGTAGGCCTCGTCGAAGAAGTCGACCGGGCCGTCCACCTCGTGCTGGGACACGTTCTCCAGGTACGCGTCGGGCTTGGTCACCGCCGAGTGAATGGCTGGCTCGTGGCGCGGATCGAGGGCGAACGTCTTTGCGAAGCACCCGTTCTCGGTGCCCACCACCTTGCCACCGGGAAACAGACCGATGAAGTCGTCCTGCACCGGCTGCGACCCGTTCTGGCGGGTGAAGGTGGTCGTTGTCTTGCCGGTCCCCGACAGACCGATGATCAGGATCGTCCGCTCACCGCCATCGGTCGGGACGACCTTGCACCCGGCGTGCATGGCCAGCCCGCCGGCGTGGAACACCTTGGCGTTCCACATCCGCAGGCCGCCCTTCTTGGACTCCCCGAAGTAGTCGGAGTTCATGACCCGGGTCACGCCGGACTCGAGGTCCACGGCGATGAGCCGATCATCGGGGTAGCCAGGCATGGCCAGGTTGGGGGTGTAGATCATCACCAGCTCCGGCTCCCAGTCCGCGGCCAGCCGGTCCGGGGGGAAATACAGCTGCTGCTGCATGCCGGCGATGTTCGCGTTGGCGGTCTCGATGTAGAGGCGGGCGCGCGACCGGTACTCGGGGTCGTTGCCAATGAACCCGTCCACCACCACCATCTCCCGGCCCGCGATGTACGCGTCCTGCAGGGCGGCGATCCGCGCCCCCTCGGCGCGGGTGATGGTCTGGTCGTTGGTGATCGACGGATCGTCGGTGACGATGTGGGTGGAGCCCTTCGACCGGCTCACGACCCGGGTCTGGACGTTGTAGTTTCCGAAGGCCGTCCGCCGCGCCTGCGGCATGGCGGCGGTCAGGGCCTGGAGCTCGGCAGGGGTCGGATCGTAGATGACCGACTTGGCGGTGGGGAGGCGGGTCCCCTTGGGTCCCGCGGGGGCGTGCGCCGGATCGGCGACCACGTTCATGCGGTCGGATGACTCCTGTGCGGTTTACAGCGGGCGGTGGCGCAATGCCGAGCCCGGCGGGGGTGGGCGAGGGGCCATGGTACAGGACCGGCCCGCGTGTTACGGGACGGTCAACTCCCACAGATCGTCGAAGGTGCCGTCGCCGTCTCGGCCGCCGAACACGAGCAGCCGGCCCCGCACAGGATCGGTCGACCAGCTCCGAGCCCCATCGTGGAGACGGCCACACCTCACCGCTCTCCTGGTAGGTCGTAGGCGACCGTTCGTCGTCCCACACGAACCACAGGTCGCCGATGGAACGCCCCTCGGGGTCCTGGCCGCCGAACACAACGCTGCCGCCCTCCCATCGGGCGGCGGCATACAGGTTTCGAGCCGGCGGCGGTGGAGGAGCAGCCTCGACCCAGCTGTTGGTCCCCGGGCGTGGGCCGACGGTCAGTACCCACAAGTCTCCCAGGGCAGTAGCACCTGTCGTTTGGCCGGCATACAGGATGAATCGCCCGTCATCGGTCCACCAGCAGCCGTGCAGGCATCGCTCGACCGGCGCGTCGCTGACCGGCGTTTCGTCGGTCCAGGTCGTGGTCGCGAAGTCATATGCGCGCGTATCGGCAAACCGTGCCCCCTCGCTCGTGAAACCGTGGCTGATCCAGAGACGTCCGTCGGGTCCCAGCGCCGCACAGCTGCCGTAGCGCGGAACGGGCGGCGAGCCGCCAGCTGGCAGTTGGGTCCAGCGGTCATCCGCCGGGTCGTAGGCCCACAGGTCGTTGTAGAAGGTCGAGCCGGCCTGGCCGGCGAAGATCACCAGGCCCACCCCGGGCACCCATGCCGCGTTGTGCCCGAAGCGGGGCGGCGGCCCGCCCGCCAGCTGCTGCCACGTGCCGTCGGCGTAGTCGTACGCCCACAGGTCGGCGACGGGACCCGAATCGCCACGACCGCCGAACAGGTACGCGAGCTCGCCGTCAGCATCCGCAGTCCAGGTGTGGTCTTCCCGCGCAGACGGAGCGGCCCCGGTCGCGGACGATTCGATGAGACGCCAGCCGGTCAATCCGATGGAGGGCTCCACGGACGCTTCTCCGGAGGCTGGTGCGGACGGTGAGCCGGTGATCGACGGGCTCGGGCTGACGGACCTGAGATGGCTGGCAGGCCGCGAGAGCGATGGCCACCGCGGCCAGGCCAACGACGCGGAGGCGCGACGCCGGCCTAGCCATTGCCGAAGAGCGGAATCTTCGCTCCGTTCACGGCCCTGGCGTCATCGCTCAGGAGGTCACCGATGACGGCCGAGATCTCCTCCGGCGTGGTCCAGGACGCGGTCTTGGGACTCGGCTCGGCGTCGCGCTTGTGGTCCACGTCGATGGTCTTTACCAGCACCAGGTTGACGGTGACCCCGCTTCCCGCCACCTCGCGGGCCAACCCCCCGAGCAGCGCTTCCTGGGCCGCCTTGCCAATGGCGTACGGCGCCACGGCCTTGCCGGGCGCGGAGGCAAACGGCGACGAGACGGCCACGATTCGACCCCAGCCGGCCTCGGTCATGACCGGGACGACGGCCCGGACCATGTTCAGGGTGGTCCACAGATGCTGGGCGAGCATCGCCCCGACTTCCGCGTCCCGGACGTCGACCACCGACTCTCCACCGTGGTAGCCCCCGACCACGTGGACGAGAGCATCCACCCTTCCGAACCGATCGACGACGGCTGAGACTACCGCGGAAGCGGCGTCGGCCTGGCGAAGGTCGGCATCGGCCGCCATCCATCGGTCCGCGTCCACCCCGAGGTCCGCACCCAGCTTCTCGAGTGGAGCCCGCCTGGATCCGACCAGTGCCACGCGCCAGCCTGATGCCGCGAGATCGTGGCTGACGACCGTGCCCAGGCCGCCTGCGGCCCCGGCAATGAGGGCCACCCGTTCAGGCGGCGCCGTTCTCGGCCTCCTCGATCTCGGCGATGGCGGCCGGGCTCATGCCCTCCACGATCGGGCGGTCCAGCTGCTCGTCCAGGTGCTCGTACCCGCCGAGGTCGATGTAGTGGCCCGACCGTCGAGCCTTGGTCGACAGGTAGAACACGTTGTGCTCGTTCGGCGCCACGACCAGCGGGATGCGGCCGGCGATCCGGACCTTGTGCTCTTCGAGCCCGGCGATCTTGCGCGGGTTGTTGGTGATGATCCGGATGGACTGCACGCGCATCAGCTGGAGCATGTGGGCCGCGACCCCGTAGTCACGCTCGTCGTCGCGGAACCCCAGCGCCTGGTTGGCCTCGACCGTGTCCAGACCGTCGTCCTGGAGGTCGTAGGCCCGGATCTTGTTGACCAGGCCGATCCCACGGCCTTCCTGGCGCAGGTACAGCAGGATGCCCGCCTGCTGCTGACCGATGAACCGCAGCGCGGCCTCCAGCTGGTCGCGGCAGTCGCAGCGCAGGGAGCCGATGGCGTCGCCAGTGAGGCACTCGGAATGGAGGCGGACCGGGACGTCCTCCTGATCCCACGGCTCGCCCTTGATCAGGGCCGCGTGCTCCAGGCCGCTCTTCTCGCCGAAGGCCACCACCTGGAAGTGCCCGAACCGGGTGGGCAGGTTGGCGGCGGCCGACATCGCCACGCAGTTCGGGTCCGGGCAGTCATGGTCGCGGTACTGTTCGACGAGCTCGTCGAGAGTGCTGGCGGGCATGCTCTGCGGACCATAGCGCCTCCCCCGATCCAGCGCATACCCCGGGCCTGGGCTAGGCTGTCGGCCGTGGAGCCGTTCGCGGACATCCAGCTCGACACCGACCTGACGGTGGTGGGATCCGGGCACTTCTTCCGCGTGGGCGAAGCGCAGTTCGGCGTCCACGGGCTGATCGCTATCGAGAGCGTGGGACCCTACGTTCCGGTCCAGCACCTGGGCCCGTTTCTCATGATCCACGACGGTTACTTCCAGCCCGGCTTCGGCATCGGCCACCATCCCCACCGGACCAACGAGCGGCTGTTCTACATCTTGTCCGGCCAGGTCGAACACGATGACGCCCTGAACCACATCCGCGGCACGATGGAGGAGGGTGACCTGGGCCGCCTGACCGAGGGCGTGCGCGGCATGTACCACCAGGAGTGGAACGGGGCCGAGCAGGTGACCCGCGCGTTCATCCTCGTCTACCACCCCGATACCCAACCGCCCATCCCCGTCGCCGAGTTCGCGCTGCTCAAGGCCGCGGACCTCGACCCCATCAATGAGGGGTCGGGCGTCGACACGGTCGAGCTGGTGGGACCGAGCTCGGGGTTCACGGTCAACCACAGCGGGATCCGGCGCTACTCCGATTCCGTTTTGACCGATGGCGCAACGCTCGCGGCCACGTTGGAGCCGAACCGCGGGCTGCTCCTCTACCCCGCCGACGGGCGCATCCGTGTGACCCAAGCCGACGGGAAGGAGCTGATTCTCGACGCGGAGGAATCGGTCCATCCGGAGGGACCCGGGAATCTGGCAGTTGCCTGGAGCGACGACCAGGAACGCCGGCTGACCTTCGAGGTCCTCGAAGCGCCTGCTCGCCTGTTGCGGGTCGAGTTCGACCGTGGCCCGAACGACCTGGTGCTCGGAGATCCCTACCTGAGCTAGGGAGCACCGGTTCGGGCGTGACGGACCCCGCCCGAGGCCCGATACTGCGCCGACATGGACGCCTTCAAGAAGGCCATGGAGCAGGCCCAGCAGGCCGCGACCGATGCCGCCTCACAGGCCCAGCAGAAGATCTCCGATCCCACTACCCAGGCCCAGGCCCGGGTCCAGATGGCGCAGGCCGGCCTCGAGGCGCGCCGGGTGGCTGGCAAGGCTCGCCGCGGCATCACCACCATCGTCGAGAAGATCGACCCCGGGCTCCTGGCCGATGTCGTGATCAAGGCCACCGCCCTCCAGGAGAAGGCGAACAATGCCCTGCGCGCGAAGCGGTCGCCGTACCGCATTGGCGAGGTCGTGATCTCGGCCGCCATCCCACCGCAGGTCAGCTTCGCCATCGTCCGCATCGTCGATGCCGAGGAGGAGATCACCGGCGACATCCGCGACTCGTCCGAGCTGGTGGACGTGGCGACCGGCGAGGAGGGAGCGGTCCTGGCGCTCGACGGCTCGGGGCCACCGGTCGAGGAGATTGGGGAGACGGACGAGGACGAGGCCTAGCCCCTCGGCACCTGGCTAGCGGTAGTGCCGGTTGAGCTCCGAGTGGTAGGTCCGGCCCAGCTCGTCCGCGTGGGCTGACGCCCAGGCCGAGAGACCGATACGCCCCGTCGGCGGCTGTGCCGACACGAGGAGGCTCGCCGTCAGCTCGGTCACCTCGTCCCGGGTGAGCATGACATCGCGCACCAGCAGACCCAGAACCCGTGCGCCGAGGTAGGACACCGGCCGCGGCGCGTGGAACAGCCACGCCCCGCTGCTGACGGCGTCGGCCAGCAGCCGCACGAACTGGTTGAAGGTGAGAATGTCCGGGCCCGCGGCGTCGACGTCCACGTCCCGCGTCTCGCGGCCGGCCGCGATGGCGATCCGGGCCGCGTCCTCGACGTGGACCGGCTGGAGGCGGTACTCGCCGTCACCCGGAATGGCGAAGGCCGGGACGCGGCGGAGCACCCAGCACAGGTTGTTGACCAGGATGTCACCTGGTCCAAACGTCAGCGTCGGGCGCACGATGGCGTGCGACAGGCCCGACGCGCGGACGACGTCGTCCAGACGAGCCTTGGCGGTGAAGTACGTCGTCGGCGCCGAGGGGCCGGCGTTGACCACGCTGACATGGACGATGCGCCGCACCCCGGCCTGGCTGGCAGCGGTCAGCAGCAGCCTCGTTCTGCGGATGACCTCATCAAAGGTCATTTCCCCTCGTTCGAACCGGATCCAGTACGTGTTGTAGAACGTGTCGACTCCGCGGAACGCCGCGGCCAGGGCGGCTGGATCGTCGACGGCGAACGGCGCGGTCCGGATCCGCGGATCCGCCTCTGGCGGGGCAGGACGGCGGACGAACGTGACGACCTCGCGTCCCTCGGCCAGCAGCTGGCCGGTGATGGCCCTGCCGGTGAAGCTGAAGGCGCCGGTGACCGCATCGAGCATCGGTCAAATCCTAGCCTTCGCCCGACGCCCGCCCTACACTTTCGGACCCACCCATTCGACCGCGGAGGATTGACCGATGTCACCAGCTACCGGCAGCGGAACGAAGGACGACCCCTGGGTCCTGAAGACGCCGCCCGGCACCTCGGACTACCAGATGTGGCGAGACGAGTCGGCCGATCCGCCGGCCATCGTGTGCCAGGTCGGATCGACGCAGCTGAAGTACGACCTGCGCGCCATCGAGGATCTGCACGCCATGCTCAAGGCCCACGGCGACTGGATGCCGCTGGGTGCCGCCGATGAAAGCAAGGACGCGGCGCCCGGGACGGTCGAGGCCTGGGGTCGTGCGGCGGACAACCCGGTCGGCGGCTGGTACGGGCTGCGGAAGGGCTATCGCGGCCGGTTCGGGATGTACATGCCGCCGCTGCTCGAGGCGCTCGGCCTGGCGGAGCTCACCCACGAGGCGCGCAACAACCAGATGCGCGCGAAATAGGGCTCAGCCAGCCTCCTGGTCGCCCACGGCGCGGGCCGCGCCACGAGGGCATCAGCTCGTCGATATCCGCTTCGTGCGGTCTTCAGATTGTTTTCATCTCGTGCGTGCGCCACGGCACCCGCCCCGCTTTACGGTCGAGCCGACATCCGCGGGAGCCCGGACACATCGGTTCCGGAGCGCGGGAGCAGCTCAATCAGGAGGCACCAGATGAACACCCATCGAACGGGGACCACCTCGGCCAACCGAGGCCAAGGACGGCGCGCGATCGCTCTGCTCGCCGGCACGACGCTCCTGACCATTTCGCTGGGGGCGGGGTCAGCGCTCGCCGACAGCCGGGATCACCGTAACGCCGAGAACAGCTTCACCAAGTGGATCTCCGCGTTTCCGGCCATGACAGGCTTCGTGGGCGGCGACGTCGGCAGCGGCTCGTACGCTGGCGAAATTCTCAACCTCGAGGTTACGGACACCGGCCTCGTGATCGACGCCACGTACCACTTCAGTGGCTCAAGGCATTCGTTCACAGCGCTTGTTCACGTCGTTCAGACCGGCTTGACTAACGGCTCCAGGCGGTGATCACGGGAGAGGTCACCGCGGGCTGGCTCAGGGGGAATCCGAGTGGAGGGGCAGTACACGCAGGTCGCCTGCGCCGAGGCGCCGAGCGGACCCTGCTTCCAAGGGACGCTCGTCATCCTGCGCGGGCCTGGCCACTGACGCACCGCTCACAGGGCTCGGCCAGGGACCGGTCATCGAGACCCTGGCCGTCCCCGTGGAGCGATTGACAGGCGGCGCAGACTCAGCGAATGGGTCGTACCGTCCGCCAACTCATGGATGAGCAGGTGGTTGGCGTGGTCGGACGCGACGACGAGCTGGCAGTCCTCCGCCAGCTGCTGGACGATCCAGGTCCGCTCATCGTCTATGTTCATGGGCTGGCCGGGATCGGCAAGACCGCGCTCGTGGATGCGTTCGCGGGGGAGGCCCGGGCCCACGCGGCCACGGTGCTCCGCCTGGACTGCCGGTCCATGGAGCCGACTGAGCGCGGGTTCCTCGACGCGCTGGAGGAGAGGACCGGCGGCCAGCTGGCGACGGCCGGCGACGCCGCAACTCGGCTGGGCCAGCTCGGCGAGCGCGTGGTCCTGATCATCGATACCTACGAGCTGTTCCGGATCCTGGACCCGTGGCTGCGCCTGGCGTTCGTGCCGGCGCTCAGCGACAACGTGCGCCTCGTCCTTTCCGGCCGCGAGTCCCCCATGACGGGCTGGCCCAGCGCCATGGGCGTGCTATTCCGCGGCCTGCCACTCGGGAACCTCGAGCCGGGCGCGGTCGCGACCCTGCTCGAGCGTGCGGGCGTTGCCCGCGACGATGCCCAGCGCATTTACCACGTCGCTCGGGGTCATCCCCTGTCGCTGCGACTGGCCGCGTCGGCGCTGGCGGAGCGACCGGGTGCGAGCCTTGATTCCGTCACGGTCAAGGCGGTCATCGAAGGGCTTACCGACCTCTATCTCGGCGTCCTCGACCCCGGAACACGCCGCGCGCTGGACGCCGCGTCGGTCGTGCGGCGGACGACTCTGTCGCTCCTCGCGGCGATGCTGCCCGAGTCCGCCCCCCAGGACGCCTATGAGCGCCTGTGGGCGCTCCCCTTCGTCGAGCTCAGCGATGATGGACTCGTCCTCCACGACACCGTCCGCGAGGCCGTCGCCGCTCAGCTCCTCTCGTCTGACCCAGATCGGTCCCGGCGGTACCGCGCGGCAGCTTGGCGACAGCTCCGCGAGGAGGCCAACCGCGCCTCGATCCAGGAGATGTGGCGCTACACGGCGGACCTGCTCTACATCCTCCAGAACCCGGCCGTCCGCGAAGCGTTCTTCCCGACCACCGAGCACCTCTTCTCGGTCGAGGTCGCAAGGCCGGAGGATCGGCCCGCGATCGCGGAGATCACCGCACGCCACGAGCCGGACGCTCGATCGCGGTCCTCGACAATTGGTGGCGGCTGGCTCCCGGCACCTTCCGTGTCGCGCGTGACCGGGCCGGGGCCGTCGCCGGTTTCTCCATGTATGGAGAGATGGACCGCGTGAGCCATCGGCTCGTGCAGGAGGACCCGGTCATTCGCCGGTACTGGGACCACCTGCGCAGCCACCCGGTCGCGCACGGCGCTCGAATCTTGTTCAGCCGGACGATGATCAGCCGCGAGTTCGGCGAGGCGTACTCACCCGTGCAGGCCGCGCTCTGGCTCGACCTGAAGCGGCGCTACATGGAGCTCCGGCCGCAGCTGCGCCGCCTCTACACGGTGACCCGCCACGAGAGCACGTACGAACCGATGGTTAACTCGCCCCTTGGCTTCGAGCTGCTGCCGGGTGACCCGCCGCAGCTGGACGGCGTCCCCTACCACCCGCTTCTGCTCGACTTCGGGCCGGCGTCCGTCGATGGCTGGCTGTCGCGGCTCGTCGCCGGGGAGCTGCAGATCGAGGAAGGCTCGATCCTCGACCTGGTCCAGCACCAGCTCGTCCTCGACGGCCAGCGCGTGGACCTGACGAAGCTCGAGTTCGACGTCATCAGCTATCTCCACGAGCGGCAGGGGACGGTCGTCGAGCGGTCCGCCCTGCTCCGTGACGTGTGGGGCTACGACGACGACAGCGGAAGCAACGTGATCGAGGCGAACGTGCGCTCACTCCGCCGGAAGCTCGGCGAGCGGGCCGCGTTGATCGAGACGGTCCGGGGCTTCGGTTACCGGTATCACGCTGCCGGATAGGCAGTTCGGCGCGTCGGCGGCCGGGACGCGAGACGGAGGACCCTCGACAAGGGTGTCTTCCTGGGTGGTGGCTGAGGAGTGGAGCGGGAGACGGGGCTCGAACCCGCGACATCCTGCTTGGGAAGCAGACACTCTACCGGCTGAGTTACTCCCGCCCGGTTCCGGTCCAGACTAGCACCCGGTGCGACTCAGATCGAGTCACTGACCGAGGGCCGGCTCCCCGCTCTGGGCGACTCGCTCGATCAGGTCCGCCGCCCGCTCGGTCCCTGGATTCGCCTGGAGCCGGCGCGCGCTATCGGCCATTCGATCCCGGAGTCGCTGATCGGCCAGAAGCCGATCGACGGCTGTTGTGAGCCCGTCGTCTTCGAAGGTGTAGGTGGGCAGCCGGATGCCGTGGCCGGTCTCGGCCACCCGCTGGGCGTTGTCCACCTGATCCCAGAAGATGGGCAGGACGATCATCGGCTTGCCGAAGTGGAACGCCTCGGTGACGGTGTTGTTCCCGCCGTGGGTAATGACGAGGTCCACCATGGGGAGGATGGTCGGCTGGGGGAGGATCCCCTGACCGGTCATGTTTTCGCCCAGGTGGATCTGCTCGGCCAGCGGACCCTTGGACACGATGATCCGATGCGGCGTCTCCGCCAACACGTTGACGAGCCGCTGCAGCAGCTCAACATCGGCCGAGCCCAGGCTCCCCAGCGACACGTAGATGAGGGCTCCGTCGCGGTCCCGCAGGCCGGCGGGCAGCTCCCACGGATCATCCGTCGCGCGAACGCACGATTCGACCCGATGCCAGGTCGGCGAGAGCGGTCGCAGTCGGTGATAGTCCATCTCTGCCGGGTAGACGTACAGGTTGAGCCACGGCGACTCACCGATGAAGTCGGGGCCACCCGCGGTCCAGGTCAGGCCGGGCGCTCCGCGCTCCCGGGTGTAGGCGTCGAAATCGGACCACATCGCACGGTGCGTCCGATCCACCTCGGCCAGGAACTCCGGCCACCGGCTTCGATCTGAAGCCGGGTAGCCCGAGGTGAAGGGCGGGACGGCGGCGTCCTTGGCCTCGGCCGGGTTGCAGCTCATGATCCGTGCCCACGGCCGCCCCGACGCCCAGAGCGCAGGGAAGCCGACGACGTTGTCCTCGACTACGAGATCCGGCGCCAGCTCGTCGAGGATTTCGCGGAGCCGGTCGTCCACGTACTTCGCACCGTCGATGAGGGCCTGCCAGGTCGGCACCATGAACTCCGACAGCTGCTCTAACGTGCTCTTGCGAAAGACTGGAGCCGTGTCGCGGATGAAATCGATCCAGAACTGGCCAGCCACCTCCTCTGTCTCGGGAGGAGGCCCCAGCCGCATGAGCTGCTCTTCGAAACCCTTCGCCTCCAGCCTGCCGGCGAACGACTCTTCGACGATGAACACCACCCGGTGGCCGCGCTGACGCAAGACGTCACCAATGCCCATGCAGTTGTTCGTGGGTCCGTGGGCGCCCTCGGGGAAGAAGACGATGGTCCGGCGGTCGGTGCTCATCGGTCCGGCCATCCTCAGGAGTAGACCCAGAACACAACGCAGTCCGGAGCCGGGTCCCATCCAACGTGCGAACGGGCAGGGATCGAGATCATGTCGCCAACCCCCAGGTCGCGGGGCTCGCCTCCATCCACCGAGACGCGCGCACTTCCTTCCAGGACGAGGATCGTCTCGCGTGCTGGAATCGGGACCTCGACCATCCGCCGCTCGGCGTGCGGATCGGCCCGCCACAGCCCCGCCATAGAGTCCGTTCCGTGCTCGAACAGCATGTGCGACCAGCCGCCCACGTCGAGGTCAGGCTGCCAGGCATCGGTGCTCGTTCGCGAGTAGTAGACACCTCCTGCCTGGTCAGCCATGGCTCCGCGCTCCTTTCATTCCGCCAGGACGCGGGCGTCCTTCGGGGACCAGCTCACCCGACGAGCTTCGCCGGCTGACGGTAAGGACCGTCGCTGGGCGGAGGTGACCACGAACTGGTCGCCACCGTCCAGCCGAAGATGGGTGTGGACCTGCGAGCCGATGAAGGCGACGGCTTCGACAACACCCGGTAGCGCGACCTCCTCCGGTTGGACAGCTTCCTGCTCCCCGAGCAGGCGGGCCGACTCCGGTCGAATGGCCAGGTAGGCGGACGTCCCCACCGGCAGGTCGGATCCGTCAACCGGGAGCAGCCCGTAGGGAGCGGCCCGCAGGCCCTCCGTTTCCACCGTTCCACGCAGGAAGTTCATCTTTCCGATGAACGCCGCCACGAAATGGTTAACCGGGCGCTCGTACAGCTCGACCGGCGTTCCGATCTGGAGGGCCTGACCCGCGTGCATGACCGCGATCCGGTCGGCGATGGACAGTGCCTCCTCCTGGTCATGGGTGACGACAACGAAGGTGATGCCCACCTCATGCTGGAGGCGCTTCAGCTCGATCTGCATCTCCTGCCTCAGCTTGCGGTCCAGCGCCGCCAGCGGCTCGTCGAGCAGCAGGACGCGCGGCCGCTTCACGATCGCCCGGGCCAGTGCGACCCGCTGCCGCTGGCCGCCGGACAGTTGATTCGGGCGGCGGTCGCCCAGCGCGGACATGCCCACGATTTGCAGGACGTCGTCCACGCGTGTCCGGACGTCATCGGTCGGGACCCGCTCCGCCCGCAGGCCGTAGGCCACGTTGTCCCGGACGGTCATGTGCGGGAACAGGGCATAGGACTGGAACATCATGTTCAACGGACGGTCGTACGGTCGCGTGCCGGCGAGGTCGCGTCCGTCAAGCAGCAGGCGGCCCGAGGTCAGGTGCTCGAATCCGCCGAGGCAGCGGAGGAGAGTCGTCTTGCCGCATCCGCTCGGGCCCAGGAGCGCGAAGAACTCGTTCTCGCGAATCGTCATCGACACATCGTCGAGGGCTCGGACCGGCCCGAAGTCCTTGATCGCGTGCGTCGACCACGATCACGTCGCGTTCCCGTGGCTGTCCTCGGCTGCTCTGTCATGCCGGGGCATCCTCTTCAAGCGGCTCGCTGCCGGTCGAGCGTCCCCGGTTCAGGTAGAGGGCCACGAAGACGAGCAACATGCTGAAGCCGATCAGCATCGTCGCGACGGCGTTGATCGCCGGTGTGACCCCGAAGCGGATCATTGAATAGACCTGGATCGGGAACGTCGTCGTCTGCCGGCGGTGAAGTACGCGATCACGAACTCGTCGACCGAGAGCGTGAACACCACGAGCGCCGCGGCGACGACGCCAGGCAGGATGATCGGCAGGGTCACCCGGAAGAACGTCGGCACTTCGCGCACCCCCAGGTCCAGCGAGGCCTCCTCGATCGACCGGTCGAACCCCCGCAGCCTGGTCCGCACGATCGCCGCCGCGAACGCGATGCCCCACACCGCGTGGGCGATGATGATCGAAACGGGCCCGAGCGGGAAGCGGATGAGCGAGAAGAACGACGAGTAGCGAGATCGCGAGCACGATATCCGGCACCAGCAGCGGGAAGTAGACCGTGCTGTCGAGGACGCTGCTTCGCGTATAGCGCTCGAGGCCAAAGGCCAGCATCGTCCCGATCACGACCGAGATGAGGGTCGCGACCGCTGCGATCAACAGCGTCGTGCCGAGGGCCCCGAGCAACGCCGGGTCGCTGAATGCCTCGACGTACCAGCGCGTGGTGAAACCCTGCCACGACACGATTGCCCGCTGGGCGTCGTTGAACGAGAGGACGACCAGTACGACGAGCGGCAGGTAGAGGAAGCCGAACAGCAGCCCCATGTGGACCTTGAGCCAGGGGGACGAGCCGGGGCGCGCGTCACGCATCGAGCGCGATCTCCCGGCTGCGGCGTAGGGCTCGCGCCTGCACGACCAGGACGACGATCAGGACGAGCATGAGAAGCAGGGCGAGGCGTCGAGCCGAACGGCCAGTCGCGGGCTTCGAGGAACTGCTGATTGATGAGGTTTCCGATCATGATTCGCTGACCACCCCCGAGCAGCTGCGGGACCGGGAAATTCCCGAGGGAGGGCACGAAGACGAAGACGCAGCCGGCGACCAGCCCGGCAGGATGAGAGGCAGGGTGACGGTCCGCAGGATCCGGCCCGGGCGGGCGCCGAGATCCTCGGCCGCTTCGCGGAGATCCGGCTTGAGGCGCTCGAGGGCCGCGTACAGGGGGAGGATCATGAGCGGCAGGTAGCCGTATACGAGGCCCATGACGACCGCGAAATCGTTGTACAGCAGCGAAATCGGCTCGTTGATGAGGCCAGCGCTCTGAAGCGCGTTGTTGACGATCCCTTCCCGATTGAGAAGGACGATCCACGCATAGGTGCGGATCAGGAAGTTGGTCAGGAAGGGCAGGATCACCAGCAGGAGCAGGACGTTCTTGACCTGGGTGCTCGACCGGGTCGCGATGAAGTACGCGGCCGGGAAGCCGATCAGCAGGCAGATGAGCGTGCTCAGGAGCGCCATCTGGACCGAATACCCGAGGACCCCGAGGAACAGGGGATCGAAGGCACGGACGTAGTTGTCGAGGGTGAAGTCGAAGACGATTCCGCCGAACTGGCCACGCCGGAAGAACGAGCTGATGAGGATGAGCCCGATCGGGATCAGCAGGAAGAGCACCCACCAGAGGAAGGCGGGTGCGAGAGTCAGCCGACCGTGACGCAGGCGGCCCAGGCGCCGCGTCTCGGGCGCCTGGCCGCTCATCTACTGGCTTGTGAGCGCAACCGCGCTATTCGGCGGCCTTGACCCGTGTGGCGGCGTCGGTGAAGGTCGACTGCCCATCACCGAGGTCGCGCAAAGACTCCTGCTCGAACAGGTCGGCCGGTGGGATCGCCAGGCTCGGCATGGTATCGAGGGTCTCCTGGCTCAGCAGTTCCATGGCGGCCGTCGGGACCTTATAGAAGATGTTCTCCGGAACCCACGTCCCGTTCTCCTCTTCGAGGATGAAGTCGATGAACTGGTGGGCGGCGGTCAGGCGCGTCGAGCCCTTCAGGGATGGTCATGGTGTCGACGAACAGATCCGAGCCCTCCTCGGGGATCACAAACGCGTCGTTCGGGTTCTCGACGTACTCGCACCATCCATCCCACGCCTCGACCGCGAGCGCCTCCTCGCTGTCCAGGAGGGTGTAGAACGTCTCGGCATCGAACTTGAGCATGGTCTCCTTCGCCGCGATCAGGAGATCGCCCGCCGCTTCCAGCTCAGCTTCATCCGTGCTGTTCATCGAGTAGCCCAAGGCCTTCAGCCCCGGCAGCATGAGCCAGCGGTCCTCGTCCATCAGGGTCACGAGGCCCGTCAGCTCTTCGCTCGGGGTCAGCAGGTCGTTCCAGCTGTCGATTTCCGTTTTGACGAGATCGGTGCGGTAGCAGATGCCGGTCGTCCCCCAGGTGTACGGAACCGAGAACACGTTGCCCACGTCATGCGGCAGCTCGGTCGCCTCCGGGTAGAGGTTTGCCAGGTTCGGGATCTGGTCGTGGTCGAGCTGCTCGAGCTTCTCGGCCTTGTTCATCGCCTCGGCGAAGCTGGAGGTCAGGAAGGCGACGTCGTACGTCCCCGGCTGTGACGCCTCGAGCTTCGCAACCGTGTCCTCATTGGAAGCGGACTCGGTTACGACGATGGTGTGTCCGGTTGCGGCCTCGAACCGTTCCGCGATGTCCGGCGGCATGTAACCGGCAAAGTTCAGGACCTGCAGCTCGACCGATCCGCTCTCCTGCGGGGCGGTCCCTGGTCCGCACGCGGCCAGGACGAAAATGACTGCTCCAACCAGCGCCAGGGGCCGGGCGATGCGACGGGCGGGCATGGACCTTCCTCCTCGTGCAGAGAGTCGGCCCACTGCGTGCGCCGCCTGCGCGCGCATCATAGGTCGCGGTCAATCGGCTCGGAGCGCGGACGGCCCGCGCGCGATCAGTGGACCGAAACCGTGTCCAGCGTGCGGACCCGGTGGGCCAGGGTCTCGAGAACGCGCATCTTCAGGTTCGGGAACTCGTCCATCAGGCTGTGGAAGTCGCGATGGACGAGGACGAACAGGCGGACATCGGTCTCGCAGGTTGCGGTGGCGGTTCGGGTGCCCTCCGACACCAGCGCGATCTCGCCAAAGAACTCGCCCGGGCCGCGCATGGCGAGCAGGCTGCCATTGCGCTCCACGCGCACCTGGCCGCTGACCACGATGAACAGCTCCGACGCGGAGTCGCCCTGCGAGAACAGCACCCGGCCGGCGGGAAGGTCCACTTCCTCGGTCAGCATGCCGATCCGCTCGAGCTCCCGGTTTTCGCAGGTGGCGAACATCGGGATGGTCTTGAGGAGGGAGATCTTCTCGTCGGCTGCCATGGCAGCAGCATAGCAACCGCGGTGCGCGGTTCGAACCCCCAGCCACCGTCGCGGCTATGGTTCGGCGAATGGTCAACCAGCCTCGCCGGGTCTCGAGATTCGCCGTCCTCGCCATTCTCACCCTCGCGGCGTGCCAGACCACGTCGCCCCAGCCGAGCCCCTCGGCCAATGCCAGTGCTGGCGGGTCGGGCGGCGGATCGGCCGTCGACCTGGTGGTCAGCGAGGCGCTCCGCGATGCGGTCGAACCGGCCGCCATCCAGGGCCACCTCGACGAGCTGTTCGCCGCAGCCCAGTCCGGCGACGGGACCAGAGCGTCCGGAACTCAGGGTTACACCCTCTCGCAGGAGTACGTGGCTGACGCGCTGACCGCGGCCGGCTATGCGGTCACGCTCGACGAGTTCACGTTCCCGTACTTCAACGAGACCGCACCGCCCCAGGTGGACGTCATCGGCGGTCCTTCCTTCTCCGGCAGCGACCACCTCCGAGCCCTGATCTTCTCCCGGTCGGGTGACATCGAGGCGCCCATCGTGGCCGTCGCCGTCGACGAGGAAGGCCGACCGATCCGCTCCGGCGGGTGCGAGCCCACCGACTGGGAGAACTTCCCGACCGGAGCCGTCGCGGTGGCCGGCCCCGGGCCGTGCTTCCGGCGGCAGATGGTCGAGGAGGCACAGGACGCCGGGGCGGCAGCGCTGATCGTCTCGTCGCCGGACTACGAGGTCGGGAGCGTCCGCCGGCCGACGCTTCTCGAGCCGGACGGCATCGAGATCCCCGCGCTCTACGCCTCGAACGAGGCCGGTGCGGCGCTCCGCGCGGCCGCCGACGCGGGTGGATCGGTCCATCTCATGGTCGAGACCCTCATCCAGGACCGGCTCACCGCCAACGTCCTGGCCGAGCGCGCGGGCAGCGCCGAGGGCGAGACTGGGGAGCAGGTGGTGATGATCGGCGGCCATCTCGACTCGGTCATCGATGGCCCGGGGATCAACGACAACGGCTCGGGCACGATGTCCAACCTGGAGATTGCCCTTCAGCTGGCGGACATGGAGCCGACGCAGCGCACGGTCCGCTTCGCCTTCTGGGCCGTCGAGGAGCTCGGCCTGTACGGCTCGTACAACTGGGTCACGTCCCAGGACCCGGAGGACCTCGACAAGGTCGTGGCCTACCTCAACTTCGACATGATCGGGTCGCCCAACTTCGTCCGACAGGTCTACGACTCGTCCAGCGCGGTCACCGCCGCGGGTGACATCACCGATGCATTCGGGGCCTACTTCGACGAGGTCGGGCTCACGTGGGAAGGGGAGGACATTGGAGGCGGATCAGACCACGCCGCGTTCGACGACTTCCTGATCCCCACCGGCGGTCTGTTCACCGGCGCCTCGGAGGAGAAGACCGATGAGCAGGCGAAGCTCTTCGGCGGCGAAGCCGATGCGCCGATGGACCCGTGCTACCACCTGTCGTGCGACGCGCCGGACAACGTCAATGCCGAGGTCCTGGACCAGATGTCAGACGCCGCCGCCCACGTCCTGATGCTCCTGCTCCAGAGCCGCCTGCTCTAGAGGGCGCCGAGTGCATCCTCGAGGCGGGCCGTGGCAACCGCCGGGTCCGTGTCGGACGGGAACCAAATTGGCTCGCCAAATACGACCTCGACGTCGCCCCGCGGCGCAGCCCTGGTTCCATTCAGGTTCGGAGGCTCACGCCCCGGCCAGTAGGCGTCGATCCACGACATCTGTCCGATTCGCAGCTTGGTGGGCACTACCGCCGTCGCGGACTCCACCGCCACCAGCCCGGTGCCGGCCAGGAACGGCTTCATCGGTCCGCCCACGGTCAGCTCGCCCTCGGGGTAGATGAGGATGTTGAACCGCCGGTCGAGGCGTGCCCCGAGCAGCTCGAAGCTCCGCCGCGCCCCGCCCTCGCGGGCGATGGGAAAGGCGTTGGCCAGCAGGCCGCCGGCGACCGCCATGTGCGGCTTGCTCCACACCCGTTCAGCCGACGCCGCCACCGACAGTCGCCAGCGCCAGATGAACGGCATGGATGACATCACGATCTGGTTGTCGGTATGCAGGCAGTGGTTCGACGCGAACAGGACCGGACCCTCGAGCCCGGTGAGGTTCTCCTGGCCGCGGATGGTGATCCGATAGCACAGGTTGAGGAGCGGAGCAGTGACGAGCTCCTGGAAGGTCATGCCCACCGCTCGGCTGACCGGGTGCAGCGGCCAGGCCAGGACGCCGGTTTCGTGCTTCAACTCCCGCGAGGCGTCGATCATGGCCGCGATCTGGGCGACGGTGGCCTCCGGGTCCAGGGCCGAGTCGTCCACGAACACGCCCATCTCCTCCTCGATGACGCCGAGCAGCTCGACGCGGTGGAGAGAGTCCATGTTCAGATCCGAGGACAGGCGTGCGGTGGGCTGGATCGCGTCCGGGCTCAATTCGGCGATGGCCGCCACCAGGCCGATGAGTGTGTCGAGGGTGGTGACCGGCCCCGTAGCGGCGGCTGTTACGCCGACCGCTGCGACCGGAGCCGCGGACCGGGCAGCTGCGACCTCGGACTCGAGCCGTGCGATGACCTCGCGCTTCTTGACCTTGAGGGTGTGGGTGCGCGGGAAGTCCTCCTCGGGCCAGATGGAGTGGGCGCGGATCTGCTGATGGGCGCCGAGCTGGTCATTCGCGTCGCGGATGACCGCCTCCGCATCGGCTCCGTCATCGGTCAACAGGACGGCGTGGATCTTCAGGTCCGGCCCGACCGGGAATCCGACCACCGTCGCATCCTTGAGGCGCGCGTCCTTGACCAGGACCGCCTCGATGTCCTCGGGGTAGACCTTGGTGCCGTCGGGCATGGCCAGCATGTCCTTCTTCCGGCCGCGCAGGGTCAGGAACCCATCGGCGCTGATCTCGCCGATGTCGCCGGTGTGGTACCAGCCGTCCGGCTCCAGCACCTCCGCCGTTCGCACCGGGTCCTCCCAGTAGCCGGCGAAGACTCCAGGGCTGCGGACCATGACCTCCCCGTCCTCGGCGATCCGCATCTCCACCCCGCCGACCGCCTGACCCACCGTCCCCAGCCGGTTGTTCTCCTTGCGCGTGAAGCTGACCAGCGGACCCAGCTCGGTGGCCCCGTAGCCCTGAAGGACGCTGATCCCCATCTCCTCCCAGCGCTGGCCGAGCACCGGGTCGAGGGCGGAACCGCCGATTCCCACCGTGTGCAGCCGTCCGCCGAAGCTGGACAGGACGGGTCTGAACAGGAGCCGCCGCATGAAGCGTGGGGCGTTCTCCGCCCATCGGTGCAGCTTCTCGAAGGTCGCCCGCTTGCCGCCCTGGTCGACCTTCCGTTCGATGGCATTGTCCAGCAGCTTCAGGCCCTGCGGAACGATGAGCAGGATGCTCACCTTGAAGTCGCGGAACGTCCGCAGCAGGACCGATGGCTGGCGGCTGACCGGGTAGACCACGCTGGCTCCCGCGTGCATGGGCACCAGGAACCCCGGTGACTGCTCGAAGATGTGGGACAGGGGCAGGACCGAGAGCATCCGCTCGTTGGGACCGATGGGGAAGACCTTGGGCAGCTCCTGCGCGTTCGAGGCCAGGTTGCGGTGGGTCAGCATCGCCCCCTTCGGCTCGCCGGTGGTGCCGGAGGTGAACAGGACCTCGACCAGGTCGTCGGGACCGATGTCGGCGGCCGGCAGCGGCTCGGCCGTTCGTGCCAGGTCCGGGATCCGCTCGATGAGGACCACGGGGAGCCCGAGCCCCGCCGCCTGGGCCGCGGTCTGCTGGGAGGCGAAGACGAGGCTGGCCCGGGTCTTGGCCGCGACCTTGGCCGCGAAATCCGGCGCGCTGCGGACGTCGAGCGGAACGAGGACCACGCCGGCATGGATCGCGCCCAGCAGGGTGATGCCCCATTCCGGCCGGTTGACGGCCCAGATGATGGCGCGGTCTCCCTTGCGCAGGCCCCGGTCATGGAGGACGCGGGCGACGCGGGGCACGATCCGCCCGAGGTCGCGATAGCGAGTGATCCGGGTCCGGAAGCCGGGCCGGATGAGGAGGAATGGCTTGCGGTCGTAGCGGGCGACCGCCTCCTGCATCAGCTCGAGGACCGTGTCAGCCATGCGCCTCTCCAGTCGGTCTATGGACCCGGAGGCTCCACCCGCTCCGCGGCGAGATCACGACGGAACGGCCTGACGGGCAAGGTCGGCCAAGGCGTCCGAGGCCCCCTCCCGCATCGGGCGGTAATGGCTGAACGCGATCATATCCACCTCGAGGTGGGACAGTCGCCGGACCGAAGCCCGAGCCTGGGCATGGTCATGGCTGAATATCGGGCTGGCGAAGGCCAGGCGGCCACGTCGAACCTGGAGCACGTCGCCCGTGAACAGGATCCGCGGGCCACGCGCAAAGAGGCACACGCTGCCCGGCGTGTGGCCTGGCGTGTGGATGACCTCCAGGCCGCCAAGGACGGGCAGGACGTCGCCGTCGTTCAGCGCGGTCGCCTCGCCGGGGTGCGGGGTCATGGCCTGGAGCAGGCGGCCACGGAGACTGCCACCTGTGGGCGTGACGAGCGCCTCCCGAACCGTGAGGCCCACCCCCTCGAGGTCGGCCGGATGGATGAAGACTTCCGCCGATGAGCCATCGGCCAGCTCGCGCACGCCACCAACGTGGTCCGGATGGCCGTGGGTGCACACGATTCGGTCCAGCTCGTCGATGGTTCGGCCGATCTCCTCCAGGTACCGAAGGAAGATCGGTCGTGACCCCGCCAACCCGGCGTCGATCAGGGTGAGGCGATCCTCGGTAATGAGGAATCCACCGGCGGTCTTCAGTGGGACGGCGTGGACGTCGGGGGCGATCTCCATCGGCCCGGCGATTGTAGGGGGGTGCCACTGCGGTCAGGCTGCGGTGGCCTCTAGCTGCTGGCTGCGAGCCGCCGATAGGAGTCCATACGGGCGGGGCTGATGGCCCCTGCCGCCACGGCGGCGGTCACCGCGCAGCCCGGTTCAGGTCCGTGGCTGCAGTCGGCGAAGCGGCACTCCCCGAGGTACGGCCGCAGGTCCGGGTAGCACCAGGCGATCTCTTCGACCGGGATGTCCCACAAGCCGATCTGGCGCAGTCCGGGGGAGTCGACGACGTGCCCGCCCATCGGTCCGTCCACCGGCAGGAGCTCGGCCAGGGTGGTCGTGTGGCGACCCTTGCGCAGGGCCTCGCTGACCTCGGCGGTGGCCAGGTTGAGGCCCGGCTGGATGGTGTTGAGGAGCGTGCTCTTCCCCACGCCCGAAGGGCCGGTGAGCAGGCTGATCCGCCCAGCCAGCCGGTTGCGCAGCTCCTCGGTGCCGTCGCCCGTGCGCGCGCTGACGTAGAGGACCGGATAGCCGATCCGGGCGTACGGCTCGAAGGTCGTCCGGGCGCCATCGATCCCGCACAGGTCGATCTTGTTGGCCACGATCACTGCCTCGACTCCGTTGTGCTCGGCAATGACCAGGAAGCGGTCGATCATCCGCACGTGGGGAACCGGGTCGGCGCAGGCGAAGACCACCAGCAGCTGGTCGAGGTTGGCGACCAGGAGGTCCTCCTTCCACGTCCCGCGATTGCCCGGCTGGCGTCGCGAGAAGCGCGTGCGCCGCGGCGCGACCTCCTCGATCACGCCGGACGGGGTGCCGTTCCCACTTTCCAGTGGAGTGAGGGTCACCTCGTCGCCGGGGACGACAAGATCCTCCGACTGGCGCTCGCGCTTCAGCCGGCCGCGGAGCTGGCATTCGTAGGTGCCTGATTCGGTTGTCACGGTGTAGAACCCGCTGCGCGCACGCAGCACGGTCCCGCTCAGCGTTGGTGAAGACAAGGGAGCAACTCCAATGAAGGGGGAAGGGTCCACATCAGGGAGCGCGCCCGTGTGCGCGGGGAGCGGCCGAGGCCGGGTCAGGCCAGGCAGCGTGCTCCGGGCAGGCGCGGGCGCGATCGGTGGACAACGGGCGTCGTCATCGTGCGTCTCCTTCGCCTGCTGGGTGAGTGGTCGTGCGGACGGTATCGGGCGGCCCGGCTGCTGTCAACGCGGGCCGCCCGGGAACTGGCATGTACCGATATCGGTGGTGGCCGGTCAGGCCTGAGGTTCGCCCCCGGTGCTGAAGGCAGCCTTCACCTCGTCGGTGTTGAGGTACCACAGGATCAGCGCCGGCATGAGCGCCTGCGCCAGGCCCGCGCCGGATCCGGCATAGGCCACCATCAGGAAGAAGGCGTTCACCAGGGCGAAGATCGCGACGATAGCCGCGAACATCCACGCCCAGGACTGGAGCGCCCATAGGCCGAGGCCGGCCAGGATCCACGCCACGCCAACGATCAGGGACACGATGCCCCAGATCCCGACGTTGTCGTAGGCGGGCAGGTCGCCAAAGATCGATCCGAACTCGATCCCGAGGCCGCGCAGGCCGACGATGATCCAAACGAATCCCGCAGCCACGGCAAAGAAGCCCAGGACCGAGATGAGAATCGGCGGATTCCTCATGAAGTCAAAACCCTCGTACGTGATGGTCGACGGCCGGTCCTCAGGCACGGGGCCCAGCTCGCTATGCAGGATAAAGCGCGCGGGGGTCGGCGGGAAGCAATTTCGCGTCTGGTCGCACCGGCGGAAGCCTTCGGATAGGCAATATCCCCTGAGAGCCCACTCGAAGGCTCGTTGGTTGACCGACCGATGCGATCGGAGGATGATGGTCTCATCACCGACTGAAAACGTCGGATTACTTGAGAGTTGGAGATCAATTGGCCCTTCCGACCACCCCCAATCCTGCGCTGAGCCAGGTCCCCGCCGGCTACAAGTACGGCTGGCACGATGACGCGAAGCCGCTGCACATCTTCAAGAAGGGCCTGAGCGCGGAGATCGTCGCCGAGATCAGCGCGATCAAGGGCGAGCCGGACTGGATGCGCGAGCGCCGGCTGAAGGCCTACCGCCATTTCGAGCAGCGACCGATGCCCACCTGGGGCGGAACCTGGGCGAGATCGACTTCCAGGACATCTACTACTACGTGACCGGCACCGACAAGGCGGTCCAGTCGTGGGACGACGTGCCGGACTACATCCGCAAGACCTACGACCGGCTGGGGATCCCCGAGGCGGAGAAGAAGTACCTCGCCGGCGTGGGCGGGCAGTACGACTCCGAGGTCGTGTACCACAACATCCAGGCCGATCTCGAGCGGCAGGGCGTCATCTTCCTGGGCACTGACCAGGCGCTCCAGGAGCACGAGGCGATCTTCCGCGAGTACTACGGGACGGTCATCCCGGCCAACGACAACAAGCTCGCCGCGCTCAACACCGCCGTCTGGTCGGGCGGCAGCTTCATCTACGTCCCGCCCGGGGTTCATGTCGAGCTGCCACTTCAGGCCTACTTCCGGATCAACACCGAGAGCATGGGTCAGTTCGAGCGGACGCTGATCATTGCCGACGAGGGCTCCAGCGTGCACTACGTCGAGGGCTGCACTGCCCCGTCGTTCACGACGGCCAGCCTCCATAGCGCGGTGGTCGAGATCATCGTCAAGAAGGGTGCCCGGGTCCGGTACACGACCATCCAGAACTGGTCGCACAACGTCTATAACCTCGTCACCAAGCGGGCCGTGGCCCACGAGGACGCGGTCATGGAGTGGGTGGACGGCAACCTCGGTTCGCACCTGACCATGAAGTACCCGAGCATCTACCTGGTCGGGGAGCGGGCACACGGCGAGGTGCTGAGCATTGCCTTCGCCGGGAGCGGACAGCACCAGGACGCCGGCGGCAAGATCATCCATGCCGCGCCCAACACGACGAGCCTGATCACCAGCAAGTCCATCAGCCACGGGACCGGCCGGACGAGCTATCGGGGCCTGATCAAGGTCTACCCCGGCAGCAAGAAGTCCAAGTCCACCGTTCGCTGTGATGCGCTGATCCTCTCGGACGAGGCGCGGTCGGACACCTATCCGTACATGGAGATCGATGAGGAGGACGTGACCATCGGTCACGAGGCCTCGGTGTCGAAGGTCGGCTCCGATCAGCTGTTCTACCTGATGAGCCGCGGCCTGACCGAGGCCGAGGCCAGCGCCATGATCGTGAACGGGTTCATCGAGCCCATCGTCAAGGAGCTGCCGATGGAGTACGCGGTCGAGATGAACCGCCTCATCCAGCTCCAGATGGAGGGCGCGGTCGGCTAGACCGATGACCTCCGGAACCAAGACCTCCACGCCGATCCGGGTCGAACCCGGAAGCCTCACAGCCGATGCGCTGGTGGGCCTGTCCACCGCGCGCGGTGAGGCCGATTGGCTTCGCGACGCTCGACGGACCGCGGCCGAGCGCTACCTGGCCACGCCGTGGCCGACGGGATCCGAGGAGGAATGGCGCCGGACGTCGCTGAAGGACCTGCCGGTCCAGGCCACGCTCGACGAGACGGCCACGACCGAGGTATCCGATCTCGATTCGGCGTCCGAGGAGGCGGGCGTGGTGTTCGCGCCGCTGGGCGAGGCCGCCGAACGGCATCCGGACCTCGTCCGTCCGCTTCTCACTGACGCGGCGGTCGGGCCTGCGACTCACGCCGCGTTCTGGCACCTCGCCCGCGCGGCGTGGACAACGGGTACGTTCCTCTACGTCCCGCCCAACGTCACCGTCGACCTGGTCCTGCGGGCACGCACGGTCACGGGGCAGGCGCACGGAGCCACGTTCCCGGTCACGCTGGTGGTCGCCGGGGAGGGCTCCCAGCTCACGCTCCTCGAGGAGTTCAGCTCCCCCGACGGCAGCCCCAGCTGGTTCGGCGGCATCGTCGACGTGCGACTCGAGCGTGGGGCGAAGGTGCGGTACGCCAGCCTCCAGCTGCTCGGCGACCAGGCCTGGCGGGTGTCCGCCCAGCGCGTGGTCGTGGGCCAGGACGCGGAGGTCACCACCCTCAACGCCGAGATCGGCTCGCGCATCACCAAGCTCGGCCTCGAGGTCCAGATGGCCGGTGCCGGCGGGACGAGCCGGCTGCTGGGTCTGCTGGCCGCCGGTGACGACCAGCGGATCGACATCAACTCCATCCAGGACCTCCTCGCATCGCACACCACGTCGGATCTCCTGTACCTCTCGGCCCTCTACGAGCGCTCCCGGGCCGCGTTCTACGGTCTGACCCGCGTCCGCCCCCAGGCCAAGCAGACGAGCTCCTACCAGGAGTGCCGCAACCTGCTCCTCTCGCCGGAGGCGGGAGCCGAGCCGATCCCGGTCCTCGAGATCGAGACCAACGACATCCTGCGCTGCGGCCACGGGGCCACGGCGGGGGCCATCGACCCGACCCAGATGTTCTACGCCCAGACCCGCGGCCTGACCGCCGACGATGCGGAGCGGATGATCGTGCGCGGCTTCTTCGAGCGTGCCGTGGCCGACATCGGCTCCGAGCCCATCCGTGCCCGGGTCCTGGCGGCGCTCGCGTCCCGCATCGGTCAGGAGGCGGCGTGAGCGAGCCTGCCGAGGTCCTCACCGATGACAGCCCGGCGCTCCACACCGCCCGCGGCGGCTTTTCGACCGGACTGCTCGCCGCGGACGTGGAGCCCGGAACGGTGGTGACCGTCACCGTCCAGGGCAAGCCGTTGTGCGTGGGCCGCACCCTGGACGACCGCTGGGGAGCGATCGACGACGTGTGCACCCACGACGAGGGCGATCTCGGCGACGGGGAGCTGGACGGCACCGCGGTGGAGTGTCCCCGCCATGGCGGCCGGTTCGACCTGTTCACCGGCCGGGTCCTGGCCCTGCCGCCCGTCGTCCCGGTCCGGGCGTACCCTGTGCACGTGGACGACGGCGTGGTCACGGTGGACCTGCCATGAAGATCAGCACCCGCTCGGAGTACGGCATCCGCGTGCTCCTGGCCCTCGCTCGCGCCGAGGACGAGGAGCCGTTGTCGCTGACCAGCGTGGCCAAGTCCGAGCGCCTCCCCCACGCCTACCTGGAGCAGCTGGTGGCCGACCTTCGGCGCGCCGGACTCGTGACCGCCACGCGCGGCCAGGCCGGCGGCTACCGCCTCGCCCGCCCGCCGGAGCAGATCAGCCTGGCCACCGCCATCCGGACCCTGGATGGGCCGCTGCTGGAGATGCCGTGCGCCGGGGTCGAGAGCGCCGAGCGCTGCGACCGACCCGAACCATGCTCGGTCCACGAGGCCTACGAGCGGCTGTTCGAATCCATCGACTCGACGTTGGGCTCGACCACACTGGCGCAGCTGGCCGAGCAGGCCGCGACCGCCGGTGGACCTCCCTACTCGCCCGATGTCCGGCGCCGCATCCGGGCCGCCGCGGAGGCCACCGCCCTGGCCCAGTCCCAGACCATGAACGGAGCCCCATGACCGACCAGCTGGTGATCACCGACCTCGAAGTCAGCGCCGGGAAACGCAAGATCCTCAAGGGCCTGTCGCTGACCGTGTCCCAGGGCGAGGTCCACGCCCTGATGGGTCCGAACGGCTCGGGCAAGACGAGCCTGGCCTACGCCCTGCTGGGACATCCCGAGTACAAGGTGGACGCCGGCGACATCACCTGGCGCGGCGAGAGCATCGTCAAGCTCTCCCCCGACAAGCGGGCACGGGCCGGCCTGTTCCTCGCCTTCCAGTACCCCAGCGCCATCCCGGGCGTCACCGTCGCCAGCTTCCTGCGCAACATCTACAACGCGGTGCACCACCCGGCCCAACCAGCCGCCGATACCAACGGGGGCCCACCGAAGTACTCCGGCATTCCGCTCGCCAAGTTCCGCAAGCTCCTCGAGGAGAAGATGGAGCTGCTGAAGATGGACCCGGGCTTTGCCACCCGCTACGTGAACGACGGCTTCTCCGGCGGCGAGAAGAAGCGGCTCGAGATGCTCCAGCTCGCCATCCAGTCGCCCGAAGATGGCCATCCTGGACGAGACCGACTCCGGCCTGGACATCGACGCCCTGCGCAACGTGGCCGACGGCATCAACGCCACCCTGTCGCCGGAGATGGGGGTGCTGATGATCACCCACTACCAGCGGATGCTGAACTACGTGAAGCCCGACCAGGTCCACGTCCTGCTCGACGGCCGGGTGGTCATGTCCGGCGGCGAGGAGCTCTCCCACCAGCTCGAGGCCAATGGCTACGACTGGGTCCGTGAGCAGGTGGGCCTGCCGGCCGGAACCGGCGACGAGGTTGTCGAAGAGCCTGCCCAGGCGGCGTCGCACTAGGCACAGGGAGACAGACCGATGGCCGTCCGCACCGAACCAGCCGCCATCCCCGGCGCCTTCAGCGGATCCGAGAAGCGGGCCGACTTCCCGGTCTTCGAGCGCCCGACCGGCAGCGGCAACCGCCTCGTCTACTTGGACTCGGCCGCGTCCGCGCCCAAGCCGCGGGTCGTGATCGACGCCATGCAGGACGCGTACTCGCACCACTACGCCAACGTCCACCGCGGCATCTACGAGCTGAGCGAGGACGCGACGCAGCGCTTCGAGTCAGCGCGGCGCAAGGTCACCCAGTTCCTCAACGCGCCGAGCGAGCGCGAGATCGTGTTCGTGCGCAACGCGACCGAGGCCATCAACCTTGTCGCCTACTCGTGGGGCCGGACGAACCTGGGTGCCGGCGACGTGATGGTCACCACCCAGCTCGAGCACCACGCCAACATCGTTCCGTGGCAGCAACTGACGAAGGAAGTCGGCGCAGAGCTGCGCTACGTCCTGATCACCGATGACGGCCGGCTGGACCTTGACGACCTCGACCGCCACCTGGCCGCCAAGCCCAAGCTGGTGGCCGTGGCCGCGGTGTCCAATGCGCTGGGCACCATCAACCCGGTCCGCGAGATCACCGAGCGCGCCCATGCCGCTGGCGCCCTGGTCCTGGTCGACGCCGCCCAGGCCGCGCCGCACATGCCCATCGATATCCAGGCCATCGGGTGCGACTTCCTGGCGGTCAGCGGGCACAAGATGCTCGGCCCGTCCGGCATCGGCGCCCTGTGGGGCCGACTCGAGCTGCTGGAGGCCATGCCACCCTTCCTGACCGGGGGCAACATGATCATCCGGGTCACGATGGACGGCGCGGAGTGGAACGAGGTGCCCCAGAAATTCGAGGCCGGCACCCCGGCCATCGTGGAGGCCATCGGCCTGGGTGCCGCGGTGGACTACCTGACCGATATCGGTATGGCCAACGTCCGCGAGCACGAGCGCTACCTGTTCGAGAACGCGTGGTCCGCCCTGGGGGAGATCCCCGGCGTCCGCCGTCTGGGTCCTGATGATCCCGAACTCCACGCCGGAGTGATCAGCTTCGTGGTGGACGAGGTCCACCCGCACGACATGGCCACCATCCTCGACCACCACGGGGTCGCGGTCCGCGCCGGGCACCACTGCGCCCAGCCGGTGATGCAGCGCTACGACATCCCGGCCACCACCCGGGCCAGCTTCTACGTCTACAACGACCTCGACGACGTCTCCACCCTGGCCGATGCGGTCCGGGCGGCGGTGACCCTCTTCAGCTGACCCCAGGACCGATATGGACAACCTCTACCGCGACTTCATCCTCGAGCACTACAAGAACCCCCATAACGCGGGGGTTCTGAATCCCCACGACCTCCACGCCGCCGACTCGAACCCGACCTGCGGCGACGAGCTGTCGATGACCCTGGTCCTGACCGATGACCGGTCGGGGATCGCGGACGTTGCCTTCGAGGGCCGCGGCTGTGCGATCAGCCAGGCGTCAGCATCGATCCTGACCGATTCGCTCCGCGGCATGAGCCTGGACGACGTCCGGGCCATCGATCCCAAGGGCGTGCTGGAGGACCTTGGGGTGCCCATCGGCCCGGCCCGGCTGAAGTGCGCGCTGCTGGGCTACAAGGTGCTCCAGGGTGCGGTGACCGGCAGCGCCGTGGCGTGGCCGGCGGAGGCGGAGGCGGTCTGATGCCCGAGCCGGGAACGTTCGACGAGGTCTCGGTCGCCGACGCGGTGAAGCTTGCCGACCAGCGGCGGATCATCGACGTCCGCGAGCAGGTGGAGTGGAACGAGGGCCACATCCCGTCTGCCACTCTCGTCCCGCTCGCCGACTTCGCGGCGACGATCGAGACGGTCGTGCCGGACAAGGCCACACCGTTGCTCGTGCACTGTGCGGTCGGTGCCCGCTCGCGACGTGCGTCGCAGCACCTGGCCCAGATCGGCTACACCGACGTCCTGAACATCCAGGGCCGCCTGGCGGAGTGGAAGGCGCTGGGAGGCGCCTGGGAGGTCCCGGCCCAGAGTCCTGAACGAGGCGGAGCGGGCCCGGTACTCGCGCCAGATCCTGATCCCTGAGATCGGCCAGGAGGGCCAGCGCAAGCTGCTGGATGCCCGGGTGCTGCTCATCGGTGCCGGCGGGCTGGGCTCGCCGGCCGGGCTGTACCTCGCGGCGGCCGGCGTGGGCACGCTCGGGATCGTGGACGACGACGTGGTGGACGAGTCCAACCTCCAGCGCCAGGTGCTCCACGCCGCGGACCGGGTGGGCATGCCCAAGACCGAGAGTGCGGAGCTGACCCTGACTGCCCTCAACCCCGCTGTGACCATCGTCCGCCACCCGTTCCGGCTTGGACGCCAGCAACGTGGACGAGCTGGTGGCCACCTACGACGTGATCGTGGACGGCACGGACAACTTCGAGACCCGCTACCTGCTGAACGACGCGTCGGTCGTTGTACCGCAAGCCCGTGGTCCACGGCTCGATCTACCGCTGGGACGGCCAGGTCACGACCTTCATCCCGTTCGACGGGCCGTGCTACCGCTGCCTCTACCCCAGCCAACCTCCCGCTGAGCTGGCTCCGGACTGCGCCGTGGCCGGGGTGCTCGGCGTGCTGCCGGGGATCATCGGTCTCCTCCAGACCAACGAAGTGATCAAGCTTCTGCTCGGGACGGGAACGACGCTGGCCGGGCGGATGCTCCTGTTCGACGCCATGAGCACCTCGTTCGACGAGATCCGGCTGTGGCGCGATCCCGGCGTGTCCCGTCTGCGGAGACGCCGTCGCCACCCGGACCGCCGACCAGACCCCGGCCGCCGTCGCCGCATCGTGAGCCAGGTCCGGATCCCGCCCGTCCTGCGCGAGACGGTCGGCGGAGAGCGTGAGCTCGAGGCATCCGGCAGCGACGGTGACCGAGGTGCTGACGACCTGTTCGGTCGCTACCCGGCGCTCAAGGAGCGGGTCACCACCGATGGGAGCCTCTCGCCCTTCGTGAACGTCTACGTCAACGGCCGCGACGTCCGGTACGCGGGCGGGCTGACGACCCAGGTTGGGCCGGACGACCAGGTCATCCTGCTGCCGGCCATGGCCGGAGGCGGGGCCTAGACCGATGGCGGCCGCCCGGCCGCCCGCGGGCATCCTCGACGATGTCGTCGCGACCATCGGCCACACGCCGATGGTCGAGCTGCGCCGGCTGTCGCCCAGCCCCGGCGTGCGCCTGTTCGCCAAGGTCGAGGGCGCGAACCCAACCGGATCGGTCAAGGACCGGATCGCCCGCTCGATGCTGGCCGAGGCGGTGGAGAGCGGGGCGCTGCGGCCAGGCCAGACCATCTTCGAGCCGTCCAGCGGCAACACCGGCATCAGCCTGGCCATGGTCGGACGGCTGATGGGTCACCCGGTGCGGGTCGTGATGCCGGACAACACCACGCCAGAGCGGGAGCAGCTGCTCCGTGCCCATGGCGCGGAGATCGTCTTCTCTGCTGGGCGCCGAGGGGTCGAACGGCGCCATCCGGATGGCCGAGCGCCTGGCGGCAGACCGATCCGTCGCTGTTCATGCCCTTCCAGTACGCGAACCATGCCAACCCGCGTGCCCACCAGGAGGGGACTGGGCCCGAGATCCTCGATGCGGTGCCGGACGTGGACGTGTTCGTCGCCGGCCTGGGGACGGGTGGCACGCTGACCGGCGTGGGACGTGCCTTGAAGCAGGCACGTCCCGGCGTGCGCGTGGTGGCCGCGGAGCCGCTCCCCGGTGAGCAGGTCCAGGGCCTGCGTTCGCTGGATGAGGGCTACGTCCCGCCAGTCCTCGACGAGTCGGTCCTCGACGATCGGTACCTGGTCAGCAACCGCGAAGCGGTCGTCGGGACGCGGCGGCTGATGAGCGAGGAGGGGATATTCGCCGGCCTCTCGTCCGGCGCCGCCTTATCGGTTGCCTTGCGCGTGGCCGAGGGCATGGACAGGGGCTCCATCGTCGTCCTGCTGGCGGACGGGGGCTCGAAGTACATCTCCACCGGCCTGTGGGACCGCGACCTCGACGCCCTCGAGTCCGAGATGGAGACACAGGTCCTGTGGTGAGCCCCGAGGGCGGGCTGACCATCAGCGACGCGCTGGCGTCCGAGCTCCTGGCTCATGCGCGATCGGAGGTGCCGAACGAGGCCTGCGGCATCCTGTCCGGCTCCGCGGTCGACGGTCGAGCCACCACGTATCACCCCGCGCGCAACGCCGACGCCTCGCCGTATGTCTACACCGTTCATCCCGACGACCTGGTCCGAATCGTGCTTGGCATCGAGGACGTCGGTGAGGACCTGGTCGCGATCTTCCATTCCCACACCCATACACCGGCCGAGCCCTCGCCCACCGACCGCCGCCAGGCCATGTACCCCGATGCGATCTACGTCCTCGCGACGCTCATGGACTCCTCTGCCGACCCGATGCAGGCCTTCCGCGCCTGGCGCATCACCGACGGCGAGGCGACTGAAGTCCTGCTCCGCATCGAGCCCTGATCCGGGTCGGCTACCCTTCGCCCCATGCCGCCGTTTTCGACATCGGTCCATCGCGATCGGCTGACCCGGATCGCCGCCGAGGCGGGGTCTCGGGGCCTGGACGCCATCCTGGTCACCCCCTCATCGGACTACCTGTACCTGCTCGGCTACAGCGCCCCGCCGTTAGAGCGGCTGACCTGCCTGATCGTGCGACCAGAATCGCGGCCCACCCTCGTCCTGCCCCATCTCGAGGAGCCGCTCGCGCGCCATGAGCTCGGGTCGCTGGCCGACGAGATCGAGCTGCGGACGTGGGACGAGACGGAGGACCCGTTCGCCCTGGTCGGCGCCGTGCTTGGCGGGCCGAGGCGGGTGGCGGTGCAGGACCAGATGTGGGCCAGGTTCGTCCTGCGCCTCCGCACCCAGCTCGACGGGGTCGAGCTGACCGAGGCCGGCCCCGCCATCAACGCCCTGCGGCGGACGAAGAGCCCGGACGAGATCGAGCGGCTGCGGACAGCCGCCGAGGCCGCCGACCGGGCGATGGACGCAATCACCGCCCAGAAGCTCAGCGGTCGGACGGAAGCGGCGGTCAGCGCCCAGATCCGCGAGCTGCTTCGGTCCGCCGGCCACGACACATCGGACTGGGCGATCGTGGCGTCCGGACCCGAACGCTGCCAGCCCCCACCACACGCCCGGCGATCGGCTCATCCAGGAGGGTGATGCCATCGTCCTCGACATCGGCGGCACGGCCAATGGCTATGCCAGCGACACGACCCGGACCGCGTTCGTGGGCATTCCCCCCGAGGAGTTCCAGGACCTGTACGCCGTGCTGCAGGAGGCCCAGGCCGCGGCCTGTGACGCGGTGCGGCCCGGGATCGAAGCCCGGGCGGTGGATCGCGTGGCCCGGGAAGTCATCACCGACGCCGGCTACGGAGCGCTGTTCACCCATCGAACCGGACACGGCATCGGCCTGGAGACCCA
Source organism: uncultured Chloroflexia bacterium (assembly GCA_963838125.1). Classification (GTDB taxonomy): domain Bacteria; phylum Chloroflexota; class Limnocylindria; order QHBO01; family QHBO01; genus DASTEQ01. The sequence continues at coordinate 95,223 of CAWIPT010000004.1, read as the reverse complement.
CGAGGAGCCGTACCTGGTGGAGTCGAACCCGGAGCCGCTGCGCGAGGGCGACGCGTTCAGCGTGGAGCCGGGGATCTACATGCCAGACCGGTGGGGGGCCCGGATCGAGGACATCGTGGTTTGCACTGCGGACGGTGGAGAGCGCCTGAACCGCTCGAGCCGCGACCTCCGGGTAGTCGCCTAGGCCTCGCCCCGCATCTCGGCGGCGGTCATCCGGCCGAGCTCATCCCACAGGTACACGATCGCGTCCATCCCGCCGCGGTAGTTGGCCATCGGCATCCACTCGTTGGGAGCGTGGAAGTTCCCGTTCGGCGACGCCCAGCCGACCATCACGCTCTTGATCCCGGTCTTCTGCTCCAGCGCCGGCACGTACGGGATGCTCCCCCCCGACCGATGGAACACCGGGGCTTTGCCGAACGCCTTCTCCGAAGCGCGGGCCGCGGCCCCCACCGCCGGATGGTCGATGGGCGTCATCGCCGGCCAGCCGTTGGACAGCGACTTCACGCTCACCTTCACGGTCGACGGTGCTATCTGCTGGAGGTGCTCGATCATCAGCCGCTCGATCTCGCGCGGGTCCTGGTTCGGAACCAGCCGGGTGCTCAGCTTGGCAGCCGCGAAGCCGGGGATGATTGTCTTCGATCCCTCGCCCTGGTAGCCGCCCCAGACGCCGTTGATGTCGAAGGTCGGCCGCCCGGACAGGCGCTCGACCAGGGTCCAGCCGCGCTCGCCGGCCATCGGCTCGGTCACCCCGGTCGCCTTCATGAACGCGCCGTGGTCGAACGGGACCTGCGCGTATGCCTCCCGTTCGGCATCGGTCAGGTCGGCGACGTCGTCGTAGAAGCCCGGGACGGTGACCCGCCCCTCGTCGTCGACCAGGGAGGCGAGCATCTTGACCAGGACGTTGGCCGGGTTGTCGACTCCGCCGCCGTACGAGCCAGAGTGGACGTCCTGGAACGGGCCCTGGACCCGGATCTCCCAGTACGCGATCCCGCGCAGGCCGTAGCAGATGGCCGGCGTGCCGTCGTCGTCCTGCATGTCCGAGTCGGAGACGATGCAGACGTCGGCGGTCAGGAGCTCGGGATGGGCGTCGATGAACTCGGTGACCGGTTCGCTGATGTGCTCTTCGTCGCCCTCGAAGATGACCCGCACGTTGATGGGCAGGTGGCCGACGCCCTTCAGCCACGCCTCGGCGGCCCGGAGGTGCATGTAGAGCTGCCCTTTGTCGTCGCCGGAGCCGCGCGCGTACAGGATGTCGTCCTCGTACCGCGGCTCGAACGGCGGCCGCACCCACTCGTCCAGCGGGTCGGGCGGCTGGACGTCGTAGTGGCAGTAGACCAGGACGGTGGGCTTGTCAGGGCCGGCATGCAGCCAGTCGGCGGTGACCACCGGGTGGCTGCGCGTATCGGTCAGGCGGGCGTTCTCGAAGCCGATGGCCGTGAAGTGGTCCGCGATCCACTGCGCCGTTCGGCGCATCTCGTCTTTCTTGGTCGGGTCGGCACTGACCGATTCCATCCGGAGGAACTCGTCCAGCCCGCGGAGATGCTCATCGGCGAGCTCGCGCAGGTACTGGATGGCCGTTTCGGCCCCCTTCACGGTCGTGCTCATGCCCGCGCATGATACGGGGCATGGTCCGCCGACTGACCCTGGGACTCGTAGTTGCGCTCGTCGTGACGGGGCTCACCCCTCATCCCGCGGCGGCCTGCCTGTGCGGGTCGCTGGAGGAAGGACGCGCCGGCGCGAACGTTGCCTTCACGGGAGTCGTGGCCGCTGTCGAGGATCCGTCGTTCCCCGGCTGGTACGCGAGCACCGGAGATCCCATCTTGTACACGTTCGCCGTCGAGGAGGTGATAAGAGGCTCCCCCGACGAGTTCACCGTGGTGCGCAGCACCCGCATCGAAGGATCCGGCTCGTGTGCGATCGATATGGCGATTGGCGAGCGATGGGAGATCTACGCCGATTGGTCGGAGGGGAACCTGTGGACCATCAGCTGCTCCGGCAGCCAGCGGCTTGCCGCCGGCATCCCCGCGCCACCGGTGCCGGGGAGGTGGCCGCCGGGCATGCTCGTTGGCCTACTCGCTTTTGCCGTCGCCGCGCTGATCGGCTCCGGCTGGTTCGTTGCCCGATCGCGGCGTCAAGGGCCGCCTCCCGCCATTTCCGGCTCGGCTTAGCCCAGGACGCCGAAGGCGAAGAGCAGGAACAGGAGCAGGGCCACCCCAGGAATGAGGGACGCGGCTCGGAGGAGTGGCGGCCACTTGCCGCCACCGACGAACGCGTAGAGGGGGATCGAGACGGGGAAGACCAGGATCCCGGCCGACCAGCCGATCCTGGCCCGCGGCGCCAGATCGGCGCGATCCTGGATGTCCAGCCAATAGGCCACCATCATCACGAACCCCGCGACGACGGCGAGAACCATCAGCGCCCAGATGAACGGGAGCACGGGGCCGATCCTAGTCGGACCCGGGTGGGACGACCTCGGCCATGTGCTTCCGCCAGCGCACCCGCTCGCCCGGGCCGTTGAACAGATCGGTCAGGAAGGTGCTGGCCGGTCGGCTCCGGGGATAGGCCGGCTCCTCCGCCGGCAGCAGCCCAGCCATTCCCGCGCGGACCTGCTCCGCTACGGCGGCGCGAGATGCCCTGTCGCCTCCGCGAGCGACCTGAACGGGCTCTCCGAAGCGGACGACGACCTCCTTTCGCCACCACAGCGTCGCGCTGCCGACGATGGCGCACGGCACCACCGGCACACCGGACAGCGCGGCGAACACGGTGGCCCCGTCCTGCAATGGCAGCAGTTCGGACTCGCGGAAGCCCAGGGTGCCCTCGGCGGCAATGGCCAGCACCCCACCGGCATCGAACACCCGCTGCACCGCCTTGACCGATGAGCCCAGGTTCGTCTTGCCCGGGTTGAACGGGATCATCCCGCCGAAGAAGCCCATCACCCGATTCCGGAAGCCCTTCGAGAAATCCACCTCCTTAGGCCCGAACCAGGTCACCCGCGGGCGAAGCGGGCTGATGGCCATGACCAGCAGCGGGTCCCAGCCCGAGTGATGGTTGGTGGCCAGCTGGAACGGCGCGGGCGGCCAGCGCTCGAGCCCCTCACCCCGGACCCGGAAGAGGAGATGCACCACGATGTGGACCAGGATCCACTCCAACCGATAGCGCCAGGTGACGTCAACACCCAGGAGGTGCGCCCCGATCTGGCGACCACCGCTGGCCCCAGCCTCGCTCACGCGGCGGCCGGCTCCGGGGCGTCAGGTGGCACGGGCACCTCGCCCAGCTCACGCCGCCGGGCGTCAACCCGTCGCAGGGCGAGAGCTGCCAGAGCCACGAACCCGATGGCCACGTACATGGCGGCCACCGGCCCGGCCGCTTCCCCGCCGGCGCGACCGACGGCATCCATCGTCAGCCCGCCCACGATCAGGAACACCGGCGTGGCGAGGGCCGTCCCCACGTTGAGGATGCCCATGTACCGGGCCGAGGTGTGCTTGGGGATGACATCGGTCATCAGCGCCCAGTCCACGGACAGGAACGCGCCGATCCCGATCCCGGCCGGCACGAACACGGCGATGGCGATCTCGGGGGTGGGCGCCAGGGTCCACCCGAACAGGCCCAACGCCATGAGGCCCATGCCGGCGTAGATGACGGCCTTGCGCCCGTATCGGTCAGACAGCCGGGCGCCCGGTATGGAGGCCAGGGCGGACATGCCGGCCACGATCACGGTCGCGATGAAGACGAACGTGCTTGCTTCGTCCCTGGGCAGCCCGTGGGTCCGCTGGAAGTAGTACAGGCCCAGCGAGGTTGCGGCCGCTGCGGCGCCGAGGAACAGCAGCCGCACGGCGAGCAGCCACAGGACGCTTTTCTCGCGGAGGATGTCCGTCCCCCATGCCGACAGGGCGACCCGCGGCCAGGACATGGTCCGTTTCGGTCCCGCCGGTCCCTCGTGCACCCGGAGGACCACGATGAGCATGGCCACGATCTCCACCGCCCCCAGGGCCAGGGTGGCGAGGAACATCGAACCCCCCTCCTGCAACCCGAACATCGCAATTCCCGCCCCGACGATCGATCCCATCACGATCATCAGGCCCATCAGCCCGCTGGCCATGCCGACCTGGCGAGCGGGGACCAGGTCCGGGACGTAGCCCTGGAATGGCCCCTGGGCGAAGTTCGAGGAGACCTGGATCAGGAAGTAGAAGGCCACCAACGCGACGAACGTGTCCGAGGTGGCGATGCCGTACAGGAACACCATGTCCAGCAGCCCGCCGATGAAGATGTACGGCTTGCGACGTCCCCAGCGGGTGATCGTGTAGTCGCTGATCACACCGACCGTGGGCTGAACGAAGATCGACGCGATCACGGCCACCCCGTTGATGACGGCCAGGCCCAATCCGGAATTCGCCTTGCCGACGAAGTCCTCCACCATGGCAGGCACGATCTGGGTACCGAGCCCGAACTGGATGGTGAGGATCCCGAGCCAGTAGACCGACAGGGTCACCAGCGTGCGCAGTGGGAGCGCGGCTCGGTCGACTGTCACTGAGGCCACCTTACTTGTCGCGGATTGGCGCGCATAGAGTCGGGCAGGCGGACTGCGGAAGGACTGCGGGTAGAATCCGCGCGCATGTTCATCGATCCGGTCGCCTTCCGTATCGGTCCCATCGCCATCCACTGGTACGGAATCATCTTTGCCGTCGCCGCGGTCGCGGCCGCGTGGCTTGCGACCCGCGAGGCGCGACGACGTGGCGAGGACAGCGAGCGGGTCTGGACCCTGCTCCTGGTAGCCGCCATCGGCGGGATCATCGGCTCACGCCTGTACCACGTCATCCACGAGTGGGCGTTCTACTCGGAGAACCCGGCACTCATCCCGCAGGTATGGCTGGGCGGGCTGGGCATCCCGGGTGGCGTGGCCGGCGGCATGATCGCGCTGGCGATGTACACCCGGGTCCAGGGCCTCAAGCTCTGGCGCTGGCTCGACATCGCGGCTCCGGCCATGCTCCTGGCCCAGGCCATCGGTCGATTTGGGAACCTCGTCAACCAGGAGCTGTACGGGCCTCCCACCACCCTGCCGTGGGGCATCCCCATCGACGCCGAACACCGCGTCCCGCCGTACACCGATCTCGACCAGTACCCCGTGGAGTCCACGACCTTCCACCCGCTGTTCCTGTACGAGTCGCTGCTCAACGTGCTGGGGGTGTTCGTCCTGCTGTACGTCGGCCGCCGGTTCGCGCGGCGCCTGTATGACGGGGATATCGCGATGCTCTACTTCATCTGGTACGGCTCGGTGCGGACCCTGCTCGAGGGGTTCCGGACCGGCAACTGGCTGATCGGCGGTGTGCCCACCGCGGTGCTCATCGGCGTCAGCGTGGCGGTGATCGGGGCGGTGGTGATCATCGTTCGCCATCTGAAGGGTTGGGGCGTGCCCGGCGCGTACCTCCTCGAGATGGAGGAGCGAGCGGTGGCCGAAGCGGCCGCCGAAGGCGCCCCGCCCGCCGAGCCCACGGCCACGGAGCCCCAGGCTGGCTGACCGGCGGGGCGCGCTCCCCGACATCACCGCGGCGGTGGGCAACACGCCGCTCGTGGCGCTGGACCGCCTGGCGGCTGGGCTCACCCCCAGGATCGTGGCCAAGGTGGAGTCTGCGAACCCGGGTGGATCGGTCAAGGACCGGATCGCGCTGCCCATGATCGAGGCCGCCGAACAGGCCGGGCTGCTGAAACCGGGCGGGGTGATCGTGGAGCCGACCAGCGGCAACACCGGGGTCGGGCTGGCCATGGCGGCCGCGGTCAAGGGCTATCGGTGCATCTTCGTCATGGCCGACAAGCAGTCGGAGGAGAAGCAGGGCCTGCTCCGGGCCTACGGGGCCGAGGTCGTGCTCTGCCCCACCGATGTCGACCCGGACGACGAGCGGTCCTACTACCGGGTCTCGGACCGATTGGCGCGCGAGACGCCGGGCGGCTGGAAGCCGGACCAATACTCGAATCCGGCGAACCCGGAGGCGCACTATCTGACCACTGGCCCGGAGATCTGGGAGGCGACGGCGGGGCGGATCACGCACTTCGTGGCCGGGGTCGGGACCGGCGGCACCATCTCAGGGGTGGGACGCTACCTGCGCGAGCAGCTGCCGGACGTGGTGGTGGTCGGTGCCGACACCGAGGGCTCGGTCTTCAGCGGAGGACCGATTCACCCCTATCTGACGGAAGGCATCGGCGAGGACTTCTGGCCCGGCACGTACGACGCCGATGTGGCCGATGTCATCGTGCGGGTACCGGACCGAGACGCCTTTCTCACCGCGCGGGCCGCGACGGCGGCCGAAGGCATCCTGGTCGGGGAGTCGGGCGGGACGGCCATCTGGGCCGCGCTGCAGCTTGCCCGGGACGTGGACGACCCCGATGCGCTGTTCGTCGTCCTCATCCCCGATTCAGGATGCAACTACCTGGGCAAGCTCTTCAACGAGGCGTGGCTTCTTGAGGCGGGGATCATCGGTCCCGACGAGGCCGTCTCCGACTACGACTGGCGCACCACCCGCCCTGACGTCGTGATCCGGAGATCAGTCGACTGATCTGATCCGGCGGTCGTGGGGTGGGAAGCCGCGCTCGACCAGGCGCCAGGTGTCTCCGTCCTGCTCTTCGTAGGCGGCGAACGCCACGGCCAGCCCGGTGGCCGTCGCCGGGTCAGGGTCGGTCATCAGCTGGAAGTGCAGGTGCGGGGCGGTGGAGTTGCCGGTGTGGCCCACCTGACCGATACGATCCCCCGCCTTCACCGTGTCACCCGTCTTGACCGGTACCGACCCCTGGGCGAGATGGGCGTACATCGCCAACACGTCGTCGCGCTCCGCGCTCTGCAGCATCACGTGGTTGCCCACGAATGGCCATGGATCGGTCTGGCCCAGGCTGAACTTGATCGAGTTCCAGATGACCCTGCCCAGGTCCAGCCACAGTTGGACGCGACGACGGTCCGGGATGGAGTCGGAGGCGCGCACAACGGTTCCGTCGAACACCGCGTGAACCGGGTCTCGGTACCCGTAGCACTCCTCCAACGACACGCCGCGGGTCAGATACCGGAAATTCCCTGATCGGTAGAACGCGCCCGCCCGATCCGGGTCGTATCGGACCAGGTCGTAGGCGTATGTCTGCGCGAACAGGTCCGTTCCATGGCTCGGCACCCGCTGCGCCGGGGTGTGAGCAGCCACCCACTCCCCGCGGAGCGGGAACGGAACGACGATGGGATCGGTCAGTGATGCGATAGGCCGGTCAGGTTACGGCACCGACCTCGCGGCCCCGCCGCCGCGGCTCAGGCGGCTGCCATTGCTCCCTCGTTGACCTCGTCCTTGTGCGCGGCGAAGGCGGCCAGCACCTCGCCCTTCTCCTGCTCGGGCACGCCGAGGGTGTCCAGGGTGCGGGCGAGCTCCGCGGCGACCTCGTCGAACTCGGCCGGCGTGATCTTGAACTCGCGGTGCGCCTCTTCGAGCCCGAGCGCGGTGCGACCCGGCTCCGTGCCCTGGTAGGTGAACGGCCCGCCGCTGACCTGCGCGACCCACAGGGTCCGCATGAACTTCAGCCCTGGCAGCCGATCCAGCTGTTCGGTGTGCCATTCGCGCAGCTGTGGATTTTCAGACTGCTGGCCAACGATCGGGTTCTTGATCAGCGCGTCGCTGAAGTGGTTGACCACCGCCGCGATGGCGAAGATGCCACCCAGTCGGTCGTACAGGCTCTTCTGCTCCATCGAGCTGCCACCTTTCGCTCCCCGCAATCGGCCGGCGCCCGCTGCGTCGCAGCCGTGCGTTCGGCCTCTAAAATACACCGCCGTTAGCATTAGAGCCACACCAATTCTCGGCCGAACGGCCTCGAAAGCGCGACGGTGTACCCTGCCCCGGTGACCACAACGGCGCAGCCGCCGCAGCCGGCATCGGCAGCACACAGCGATCTGCCTCGTGTCAACCACTGGATCGGCGGCAAACGCGTTCCCGGAACCAGCGGACGCCAGGGACCGGTGTACAACCCGGCCACCGGAGAGGTGGCGCGCGAGGTGGACTTCGCATCGGTCGAGGAGGTCGACGCCGCCGTAAAGGCCGCCCACGACGCATTCCCCGCCTGGCGGGCGACGTCGCTCAGCAAGCGGACCGAGATCATGTTCCGCATCCGGAACCTGGTCGACCAGCACCGGGCCGACATCGCTGCGCACTTGACCGCCGAGCACGGGAAGGTACCGACTGACGCCCTGGGTGAGGTGGCTCGCGGTCTCGAGAACCTCGAGTTCGCGACCGGCATCCCGCAGCTGATGAAGGGGTCGTTCAGCGAACAGGCCTCGACCGGAATCGACGTCTACCAGATCCGCCAGCCTCTGGGCGTGGCGGCAGGCATCACCCCGTTCAACTTCCCGGCCATGGTCCCCATGTGGATGTTCGCCAACGCCATCGCGTGCGGGAACACCTTCGTCCTCAAGCCATCGGAGAAGGACCCGTCCGCATCGGTCTATCTCGGGGAGCTGCTGGCCGAAGCCGGCGTGCCGGATGGCGTGTTCAACGTTATCCAGGGCGACAAGGTGGCGGTGGATCGGATCCTGGAGCACCCCGACATCGCATCGGTCAGCTTTGTTGGTTCCACACCGGTCGCGCGCTACATCTACGAGCAGGGGACGAAGGCCGGCAAGCGGGTCCAGGCCCTGGGTGGTGCCAAGAACCACATGATCGTGCTGCCCGACGCCGATATCGACATGGCCGCCGATGCCGCGGTATCAGCCGCTTACGGCTCGGCCGGCGAGCGGTGCATGGCGATCAGCGTGGTGGTGGCCGTGGGGGATGTGGCTGAGCCACTGGTGGACGCCATCAGGGAGCGGCTGCCCAAGATCAAGGTCGGGCCGGGGTCGGATCCAGAGGCTGAGATGGGGCCGCTCATCACCCGCGAGCACCGCGACAAGGTGGCCTCCTACCTCGAGAGCGGCCCGGAACAGGGTGCGGACCTGGTCGTGGACGGGCGCGAGCACCCCCTGTACCAGGACGGCCAGGGCTTCTTCCTTGGCGTGTCGCTGCTGGACAAGGTCCGGCCGGACATGGACTGCTACCAGAACGAGATCTTCGGCCCGGTGCTGGAGGTCGTCCGCGCGGACAGCTATACCGATGCGGTTGGCATCATCCACGACAACCCCTACGCCAACGGGACGGCGATCTTCACTCGGGACGGCGGAGCGGCGCGCCAGTTCCAGTTCGATATCGGCGTCGGAATGGTCGGCATCAACGTCCCGATCCCGGTGCCGGTGGCCTACTACTCGTTCGGCGGCTGGAAGAGCTCGTTGTTCGGCGACCTCCACATGTACGGCCCGGAGGGCGTCCAGTTCTTCACGCGGGCCAAGGTGGTCACCGCACGTTGGCCCGACCCCGGCAGCAGCACGGTCGACCTCGGCTTCCCGCGCACCCGTTCCCACACCCCCCCCATCCTACACACTCCTGACCCTTCCTGACGACTCTCATGACCGACATCTGGCTCCACCGATCTCGCCGCGGAGCTTCGACCACATGGCGGGAGCTGGAGCGCCTCCATCACACGACGATCCGCGCCGCTCTCCGAAAATACGGCGGCCGAGAGATCGACACCGCGGGCGACGGATTCTTCGCGATTTTCGACGCGCCGGCCGCCGCCGTCGATTGCGTGCTGGAGGCAGCGCGCGTGGTGCGCGAGATCGGCCTTGACATCCGCGCCGGGATCCACGTCGGCGAAGTCGAGCGGGAGGGCGCCAAGGTCACCGGCATCGCCGTGCCGATTGCCGCACGGATCATGGCCCTGGGCGGCGCCGGCGATGTGCTCGTCTCGGCAACGGTCCGCGATCTCACCGCGGGGGCAGGGTTGCAGTTTGGCGAACGGGGATCGCATCAGCTCAAGGGCGTGCCCGGCGAGTGGCTGGTGTTCGAGGTTTCGCGTCCCGATCTGGCTGCGCCACAGGTCGGAAACGAGGCGACCGCCCGGGAACGGCGGACCGTGGCCGTTCGCACCGCGCAGTCGCGTCCGATCTGGGAGCGCCGGCCTCGACTCGCGATGGGGGCCGCAGCGGGAGTCGTTGTGCTGGTGGTGGCCGCGGGGCTGTGGATCTGGAAACCCTGGCAGCCCGCCGAACTGGCCAGCGTCACCGAGAACTCGGTCGGAATCATCGACACTGCCCGTGCCGAGGTCATCGGGGAGATCCAGGTTGGGGCGCGGCCGAGTGGGATCGCCTTCGGCGAGGGCTTCGCCTGGGTCACCAACGCTGGCGAGGACAGCGTTTCCCAGATCGACCCCGAGACGGGGGCCGTGATCACTCGAATCGCCGTTGGTCGATCCCCGGTGGGCATGCGGTGGCCGAGGGCTCGGCATGGGTTGCCAACAGCGACGACCGAACCATCACCCGGATCAATGCCGAACTTGGCCGCGTGGTCGGAGAGCCGATCCACGTCGGGAACGGGCCAACGGCCGTCGCCGCCGCAGGCTCCCTCGTTTGGGTGGCCAACTCCACTGACAGCACGGTCGTCGCCGTGGATGCCGAGACGGGCGAGGTGCTTCACACGACCGGCGTTGGCGCAGGCCCGATCGCGCTGGCGGCCGACCCGACCGCGGTATGGGTGGTCAGCGAGGACGGCGCATCGGTCAGCCAGCTCGATCCGGTGACGGGAGCCACCCTCGCCGCCCATCCAGCTGGCTGTCCGGCCCACCGGTGTCGCGTTGGATGCCGATTCGGCATGGATCACGGCCGCGGACGGGACGGTCACCCGGATCGACCGTGAGGCCAACCGAATCATGTCGACGATTGACGTCGGCGGCCCGCTGACCGCCATTGCCGCCAGTCATGGTTGGATCTGGGTCGGGTCGCAGGATGGCCGGGTCCATCAGCTCGACCCGACCAGCAGACGGCGCTCCCCGAACCGATGTCAACCGGTAGCGCGGTCGGTGCCCTGACCGAGGTCGAGGGGCAGCTGTGGCTCGCTGCCCAGGCGTCGCCGGCCAGCCACCAGGGAGGCACCCTGCGGGTCCTCACGACTGATGTCCTGGCGCTCGATCCGCTTGAGTGGGGATCCCCCAACATCCCGGGTCTTCAGGCCGATGGCCTCGTCGGATATCGACGAGCGGGAGGTTCTGCCGGTGGTGTCCTGTTGCCTGCGCTCGCGACGACCGTGCCGCGCCCGACCGACGGCGGCCTCACCTACACGTTCCAACTGCGGCCTGATCTCGAGTACTCGACCGGTGAGCCGGTCAGAGCCTCGACTTCAGGCGCGCAATCGAGCGCAGCTTCCAGGTGGCGCCGATAGGGTTCTCGGGTTCTTCTACGCTGGGATAGTTGGCGCGGAGGCATGCCTGACGGGTGACGAAGAGACGCCCGTGGAGCGATGCGATCTGTCCGGCGGCATCGAGACGGACGATGACGGCGGAATCGTGACGTTCCACCTGAACGCTCCGGATCCCGACTTCGTCTCGAAGCTGGCCCTCCCGTTCGCGTTCCCGGTTCCGGACAGCATCCCCATGAGTAGGCCCGTTACCGGCACGTTCCCGGGCACGGGTCCCTATGTCGTGGCGGAGGTGACTGCCGCAGAAGTCCGGCTTGAGCGGAATCCGCGGTGGCTCTCGACGCCACCGTACGGCCCAACGGATCCCTGACGAGATCATCTCGCCGTCGCCGGTACCGACGATCTCAGCGACGAGCAGCGCGACGAGCTCGTTGGGCGGTGAACGGGCGAAGCGGACTTCACCTCGTACCGCGGTTCCCGCCGACCTCGCCCGATGATCTCCGGATCAGGCTCGATACCCGGTCAGTGGAAGTCGGCTCCGTGCAGACTCTCTCGTCAATATGAACGCATCGGTTCCACCGTTCGACAATGTTGATGCCCGCCAGGCGGTCAACTACGCGATCGATCGAGCCACTCTGACCTGTCCGGGAACCGCGGGGCTGTCCACCCGCTAGCATCCGGGAGTGACCGTTCCCCCCCCCCACGGGCCCGGCGGGCGGCCGCTGGGCGCACCCGACTGACGGGCGCGAGCTCGTCGACTCCCGGCCGGGGGCCGAGGTCGTGGTCGGCCGGCGTCGTCGGCCGCTGGCCACATGTCACGTCGCCTCGCTCACGAACTCGGCTATCAGGTCCGTCGACACACGGTCGACGACGCGGCAGTCGACGTGGGCTCGGCAGCGCGTCTCGATCTGGCTGTCGGACCTGGCCGAGCACCTGTCGCGGGCGGCGGCGACGGCCGGTCATCAACACGCGAGGAACTCGACGCGGCGACGACGCGCCTGGAGCTCAGCACGGTCGAGCGGCCGCGGTGACGAGTGGGCCGCGCTCGATCACGGGCAGTCGACTGGCACTCTTGGCACGATGGGAACTCGGGGCATTCGGCCGAACGTGTCGGCAACTACCAGTCAGCCACGACGAGGCGCTCTTCGACCAGATGTGGGTCCAGTAGCGCTGCCGCCACAGCGCGATCAGCGCCGAGCGCCAATTCGAGACGCTCACCGTCCACGCCGGTTTCGAGCCCGATGAAGCCACCGGCGCCGTGGTGCCCGCCATCCAACAGGCCGTCACCTTCCAGCAGGACGCGGTAGGGGTTCCCCGAGCCGGATATGACTACGGCCGGTCCGGCAACCCGACCCGCGAGGCGCTCGAACGGGCCGTGGCCCAGCTTGAGGGGGGAGCCCATGGCCTGGCATACGCGAGCGGCCTGGCCGCCAGCCAGAACCTGCTCTACCTGCTCCAGCCCGGCCAGCGGATCCTGTTGGGCGACGACGTGTACGGCGGCACGTGGCGGCTGGCAGAGAAGGTCTGGAGCCGGTATGGGGTCCCGGTGGACGTCGCCGACCTGCGCGACCTCGACGCGGTGGCCTTTGCCCTGAACGAGCAGACCGGGATGATCTGGCTGGAAAGCCCCACCAACCCGTTGCTGAAGGTGGTCGACATCCGGGCCATCGCCCGCCTGGCGGCCACCGCCGGCGCCTTGACCGTGGTGGACAACACCTTCGCCACGCCGTACCTCCAGAGACCGCTGGACTTCGGCGCCGACATCGTCCTCCACTCGGCCACCAAATACCTGGGCGGCCACTCGGACGTGGTGAGCGGCGTGGTCGTCACCCGATCCGGCGACGTGGCGGAGATCCTCCGTTTCCACCAGAACGCGGCGGGCGCCGTGCCCAGCCCGTTCGACTGCTGGCTCGTGCTCCGCGGCCTCCGCACCCTCGCCGTGCGGATGGACCGGGCCAGTGCCAACGCGGGGATCCTGTGCGAGTGGCTCTCCGAACGGCCGGACGTGACCGCCGTTCACTACCCCGGTCTCGCGGGACACCCACAGGCCGACCTCGTCCGGCGACAGATGCGGCTTCCCGGGGGCATGCTCTCGTTCCAGGTCCGCGGCGGCGGGGAGGTGGCCAAGCTGGTGGCGGGCGCGACGAAGATATTCACCCTGGCCGAGTCGCTCGGCGCGGTCGAATCGCTCATCGAGGTGCCGGCGGTCATGACCCACGCCTCGGTCGCCGGCTCTCCGTTGGAAGTGCCTGCAGATCTCATCCGGCTGTCGGTCGGCATCGAAGCGGCGGAGGACCTCGTTTCCGACCTGGAGCAGGCCCTGGCGGCGGGCTCCGCTTCGGCCTGAGCCGGCGGGCTGACCGATGACCGGCGGACCGGAACCCACCGACCCCGAGCCGAGCCCGGACAGCCCCACTGAGCTGGTGGAGACCGATGACGGCGAGCTCGTCGAGCGCCTCTCGTTCGGCACGGCCACGCTGCTGCTGGTATGGCTGATCGCCGTCGGCGCCGGGACCGCGCTCCTCGCCTCGTGGGTGGTGGTGGGGCTGGTCCTGGGCCAACGACTTGGTCCCGACGCGTTGTTCAGCGGGTTCGGCTTCTACGTCGCCCTGTACGGCGCCACCGGGCCGATGGTGCTGTGGCTCACCGGGCGCGCCCAGGGCCATGGCCCGCGCTGGTTCGTGCTCACCGCCATGCGCATCGGTCTGTTCATGTCCGGGCTGACGATCGTGTTCGGCGGGTTGGTGACCTTCGTCCTGGGACGGGGCGTCACAGTCGAGATCCTGGTCCTGGGGATTGCCGTCCTCGTCGCGACTCTGCTCATCAGCGTCCTATGGGGCCTTGCCACCTGGGCCGCCGACCACTGGATCGCCCAAGCCCGTTTTCGTCATAGAACTGACGCGTTCCGCAAACTCGGTCCGGTCCGGTACCCTCTTCGGCTCACCCACGGAGGACCTGTTGCTCTGCGCCAACTGCGGAACGGAAAACGAGGCCGGTCGCCGGTTCTGCGACAACTGCGGCGCGAGTCTGAGCGCCGGCTGCCCGAACTGCGGTGCCGCCGAATCGGCCGGGCGCTCGGTTCTGCGCGGATTGCGGCCAACCGCTGGCGCCGCCTCCCCGGCGCGTCGGCTGCAACGCGCAATAGACGTCGGGCCCAGTCGCGGAACGGCGCGTCGTCAGCGTCCTCTTCGCGGACCTGGTCGGCTTCACCCCGTTCGCCGAGGAGCGTGACGCCGAAGAGGTCCGCGACACCCTGACTCGCTATTTCGAGCTTGCGACGGAGGTCATCGGCCGATACGGGGGGACGGTCGAGAAGTTCATCGGCGACGCGGTCATGGCGGTGTGGGGCGCGCCCATCGCCCACGAGGATGACGCCGAGCGGGCTGTCCGGGCCGGGCTTGAGCTGGTCGATGCGGTCCGCGTCCTCGGTCCGGACGTCCAGGCCAGGGCCGGGATCCTGACCGGCGAGGCGGCCGTGACGCGTCGGCGCCGTCAACCAGGGGATGGTCGCGGGGGATCTCGTGAACACGGCCTCTCGACTCCAGTCGGTGGCACCACCGGGATCAGTCCTGGTGGGGGAGGCGACCCAGCGAGCTGCCAGCCGGGCTATCGCCTTCGAGGAGGTCGGTGAGCAGACGCTCAAGGGGAAGGCGGCGCCAGTGGCGGCGTGGCGGGCGCTACGCGTTGTGGCCGAGGTCGGCGGACGGAACCGCTCGGAGGGCCTCGAGGCGCCCTTCGTCGGGCGGGACGACGAGCTGCGTCTCCTGAAGGACCTGTTCCTCGCGACGCGGCGCGAGAGCCCGCCTGCGCCTGGTGTCGGTCATCGGTCCGGCCGGCATCGGCAAGTCGCGGCTCGCGTGGGAGTTCCTCAAGTACGTCGACGGGATCGTCGAGGACACGTACTGGCACAGCGGCCGCTCGCCGGCCTATGGCGAAGGCATCACGTTCTGGGCCCTCGGCGAGATGGTCCGTGAGCGCGTGCGGGCTGGCCGAGACCGATGACGAGGCCACCACCCGCGCCAAGGTGCGTGAGGCGGTCACCGACTACCTCGATGACCCGGCCGAACGTGACTGGGTCGAGCCTGCCCTTCTCGTCGCTGCTCGGGCTGGAATCCGAGGTCGCATCGGACCAGCTGTTCGCAGCGTGGCGCACGTTCTTCGAGCGCATCGCGGCCACGTGCGCCGGTCGTCCTGGTCTTCGAGGACCTCCACTTCGCCGACTCGGGACGCTCGACTTCATCGACCACCTCCAGGAGTGGAGCCGCGGCGTGCCGATCTACGTCGTTACCCTCGCGAGGCCTGACCTCATCGAACGGCGGACCGATTGGGGAGCCGGCAAGCGCTCACTTCACCTCGCTGTATCTCGAGCCGCTTCCCGAGCCAGCGATGCGCGAGCTCCTGGCCGGACTCATCCCAGGTCTGCCCGACGCGGCCGCCGACGCGATCGTGGCCCGCGCCGATGGCATTCCCGCTCTATGCGGTCGAGACGGTCCGCATGCTCCTGGCCGAAGGACGCCTGGTCGAGCGAGATGGCGCCTACGCCCCGATGGCGATCTGACCGCCCTGGCCGTCCCCGATACCCTGACCGCCCTCGTCGCCGCGCGGCTCGACGGCCTGGATGCCGGCCGACCGCGGGCTGGTCCACGACGCCGCCGTCCTCGGCCAGTCGTTCACCCTGGCCGGGCTCGCGGCCGTGTCCGGTTTCGATCCCTCCGAGCTCGAGCCACGGCTCCGCGACCTCGTTCGGCGGGAGCTCCTGGTCCAGTCGGTCGATCCGCGTTCACCGGAGCGCGGCCAATACGCGTTCGTCCAGGCCCTCATCCGTGAGGTCGCGTACAACACTCTGGCCCGCGCGGACCGCAAGACCCGCCATCTCGCCGCCGCACGCCACTTCGAGTCGCTGGGCTCGGACGAGCTGGCGGGTGCGCTGGCCGGCCATTACCTCGCCGCGCATTCCAATGCGGCCCCCGGGGCGCGAGGCCGATGCCCTGGCCGCCCAGGCTCGAATCGCGCTGCGAGCGCGGCCGACCGAGCGGTGCCCTCGGCGCCCACGACCAGGCCGTCGCGTTTCTCGAGCAGGCCCTGACGGTGACCGCCGATCCCGCCGAGCAGGGCGAGATGCTGGAGCGGGCGAGCGAATCCGCCGAAGCCGGGGCGCAGTTCGAGCAGGCCCAAGCGCTTGCCCAGCGGGCGATCGAGCGTACCGGCCAATTGGCGACCGTGTCGCGATGGCCCGAGGAACAGCGAAGCTCGGCGCCGCCCTCCTCTGGGGGCACGAGGCGAACGCCGCACTCGAGCTCCTCGAGCCGCGCGGCGGCCGAGTTCGACGACCTCTGGCCGGATCCATCGGTCGTCGCCCTGAACGACATGCTGGCCGTCGCCTACGTGTTCGCCGCCAATCGCTTCGCGGATTGCCTCGTCGTGGCCGATCGAGTGCTCGATGTCGCAGAGCACCAGGATCTCACCGAGACGCTCGCTCAAGCCCTCATGACGAAAGGGGCAGCACTGGCCGGTCTCGGCCGTGTTCGCGAGGGCACTGGAGTCATCCGCGCCGGCGAAGACATGGCGCGCGACGCGGGACTTACCGCGATCCAGATCCGCGGGATCCTGTCGCGCACATACTGGGAGCTCGAATCAGACACCGTCCGCGCGCTGGAGGGCATGCGCGAAGGCCTTGCCATCGCTCAGCGCGTCGGCGACCGTCGCCTGCTGCTGCGACTTGCAAACAACGTCGGCTTCAGCGAGTTCCTCGTCGGTCAGTGGGACGACGGGCCTGGCAACCCTCGAGCACCCTCTACGTGGAAGATCTGGACTGGAGCAACCGAATCGCATTAGGCGGCAATGCGCTGGTCATTCGGGCCTGTCGTGGCGAGCCGTTGACCGAGGAGCTGCCGGAGCTCGAGCGCTTGGTGCGCGAAGCACCAGATTCGATCTGCCGAGAGCCAGCCTGCTGGACGCGCTCGGTACAAGGCGCTGGCGGACGGGAGGCTCGCCGAGGCGCGTTCCGAGTGGCACCGGATGATCGATCTCGATCCAGGCGCGGGGCCGAGCTACTACTACCAGACGGCGCGTGCAGCGCTGTGGGGTCGAGACTCTGACGGTGCGCGGTCCGATCTCGCGAAGCTCGACGCGACCGGCGTCCACGGCCGGGTCATCGAGACGCGTCGCCTCACTGTTCGGGCCGGCCTCGCCGCGCTCGATGGCCAGATTGCCGAGGCGGTCGCTGTCTACCGCGATGCCCTCCAAGCGTGGCGCGAGCTCGGCCTGGCCAATGACGAGGCGTTCACGGCTCTCGACATGGCGATCCTCCTTGGACCATCGGTTCCGGAAGTCCGTCCTCCAGCCGCGGCCGCTCGAGCGTTCTTCACCCGTGTTGGGGCGCGTCCGTTTCTCGCCCGGCTCGACGAGGCCATGGGGCAAGTCAGAGACTGTCCGATGAGCCAGCAGAACTGGCAAGCGCTACGCCAACGGACGCGGCTGTCGCCACGACCTAAGGATCGGCGGCCTCTAGAGGCGTAACGGCCTGGTCGGGGCCAGGATGGCAGCAGGATCTTCCCGCCAGACTTCGGGTTGGACGTCGATGTACAGCTCGATCTCGTTGCCATCGGGATCGGTGATGTACAGGCTGTGGGTCACTCCGTGATCGGCCATCCCGCTGATCGGGACTCCCTCGGCCTGCAGCCGTGCGAGCGCGTCGCGCAGCTCGTCATCGGTCTCGCCCACCTTCAGCCCGAAGTGGTAGAGACCCACCCGCCGGCCGGGCGGCAGCGCGGTGGCGGTTTCGCCAACTTCGAGCAGCAGCAGCTCGTGATGCGTGCGTCCCGACGAGAACATCGCCGCCATGTCGCCCATGTCAGCCAACTGTTTCCAGCCCAGGACCTCGCCATAGAAGTGCCGCGACCGCGCGAGGTTTCGCACGTAGAGAACGATGTGCCCCAGCTCTTTGACTTCCACGGCTAGACCTCCCAGGCCTTGAGGGTGTCGGCCACCTCGACCGGCCCTTCGTAGGTCGTCGCCGCCTGGTTCACCGCCCACGAGCCGCCGTCCGAGTTCACGGGCAGGTGGGTCAGGACCAGGCGTCCGACCCGGCCGCGCTGGGCCACTTCTCCGGCCTCTTCGGGGACCAGGTGGCCTCGCCGTTCTGGTGGCGGTGCGTCATCGCTCACCTTGCGCAGGGCCGCCTCGCAGATGAACAGATCGGCCCGCTCGGCCAGGATGTCCAGGTTCGGCGTCGGCGACGAGTCGGCCGAGTAGCCGATCGTCCCTGCCCCTTCGCCCGAGGCGGGCCGGGCGGTCATCCGGAACCCCCAGGTTGGGACGAAATGCACGGTCGAGGTGGGCTCGAAACGCAGGTCGCCGGTCTCGATCGCGCTCACCCCGTCGTGCTCGAAGAACGCGAAGCTGCGGGCGAAGTACTCCGGAATGCCGATTCCCTGGGCGATCGTTTCCATCTGAGCTGTCGCCCCCGGGGGCATGTAGACCTTCAGCTTGGGGTTGGCCTCGTCTTTCCAGGGGAATGAGTAGCGCATGGTCACCAGGTCGAGGAAGTGGTCGGTATGCATGTGGCTGACGATCACCGCATCCAGCTCCCATGGGTTGCACAGGCGCAGGAGCTGGGCCACCGTACCGGGCCCGACGTCGACCATGACCCTGGTCCGACCACCCTCGATGAGGTATCCGGCACACGCCTCGCCCGGGTTGGGGACGGCGGGCGAGCGCCCGAGGATGGTGAATCGCACGGCGTGGCTAGCGCTGGGCCTAGCGGGACTCGATCGGGACGTAGTCGCGGGCCGGCACGCCGGTGTACACCTGGCGCGGCCGCGCGATCTTCGTCTCGGGGTCTTCGATCATCTCCTTCCACTGCGCAATCCAGCCGGGCAGCCGGCCCATGGCGAACAGCGCGGTGAACATGTTCTTCGGGAACCCGATGGCGCGGTAGATGAGGCCGGAGTAGAAGTCGACGTTGGGGTACAGCCGGCGCTCGATGAAGTAGTCGTCGTTGAGGGCGGTCTCTTCCAGCCGCTTGGCGATATCGAACAGCTCCCCGTCGGCGCCCAGGGCGGCGAGGACCCGATCGGCAGTGGCTTTGATGAGCTTGGCCCGCGGGTCGAAGTTGCGGTACACCGGGTGGCCGAATCCCGGCAGCTTGAATCGGTCCTCCGGATCCTTCGCCTTTCCGACCCACTTGGCGACGTCGCCGCCGTCGGCCGCGATCCGCTCCAGGGTCTTGATCACCGACTCGTTGGCTCCGCCGTGCAGTGGTCCCCACAGGGCGCTCATCCCGGCGCTGATGCAGGCGTACAGGTTGGCCTGGCCGCTTCCCGCGTTGCGGACGGTGGCGGTCGACAGGTTCTGCTCGTGGTCGGCATGCATGATCAGCAGCTGCTCGAGCGCGGAGCTCACCACCGAGCCGACCTCGTACGGCTCGGCCGGGACGGCGAACATCATGTGCAGGAAGTTCCCGACGTAGTCGATGTCGTTGCGCGGGTAGACGTACGGCTGACCGATGCTCTTCTTGTAGGCCCAGGCAGCGAGGGTCGGGACCTTGGCGATCAGGCGCCGGATGGTCAGCTCCACCGCGGCCCGGTCGAAGGGGTCGTGGCTGTCCTGGTAGAAGGTGGACAGGCCCACCGTCCCGCTGGCCAGCACGGCCATCGGGTGGGCGTCATACGGGAACGAGTCGAAGAAGCGGCGCATCTCCTCGTGAATGAGCGTGTGGTGGACGATGTCGTCCAGCCACTGCTCGTACTCCTTCTCGGTGGGCAGCTCCCCGTAGATCAGCAGGTACGAGGTCTCGAGGAAGCTCGACCGGGCGGCGACCTGCTCGATCGGGTAGCCGCGGTAGCGAAGGACGCCCGCCTCCCCATCGAGGAACGTGATGGCCGATGCGGACGCCGCGGTGTTCTTGTAGCCCGGGTCGAAAGTGACCAGCCCGGTGTCGGACCGAAGCTGACCGATGTCGAGGGCGGCGTCACCCTCGGTGCCCTCCACGATGGGCAGCTCTGTCGAACGGTCGCCGGCCTGGACCGATGCGGACGCCGGTCGAGTCAGCGTCTCGCCACCGGTCCGTCCATCGGTGCTCATGCGACCAGCGCTCCCACCGCGTCACGCTCCTCGATGAGCTCGGCCAGGGTGGCGGAGATTCGTTCCGCCGCCCAGTCGTCGTGGTTGATGCCCTGCACGATCTCGACCTGGCCCGGCGCGGTGCCGCGCAGCGGGAATCCAAAGACCAGCCCTTCGGGGACGCCGTAGCCATCCTCTTCCCCGGGGAGGGCACGGCGGCGGAGAAGATCTGACCGGTCGGGGCGGCCACGTTGCGCACGGTCTCGATCACGGCGTTGGCGGCGGAGGCCGCGGACGACAAGCCGCGGGCCGCGATGATCGCGGCTCCCCGCTGCTGGACGGTGGTGATGAACTCGCCGCGGAGCCACGGGTCGTCATTGATGACCTCGGCCGCGGCGCGTCCCCCGATGGTGGCGTGGTACGCGTCGGGGAACTGGGTCGAGGAGTGGTTGCCCCAGATGACGAGGTCCCGTACTTCCGCCACCGTCACGCCGGCTCGTTTGGCGAGGAGTGCCCGGCCCCGCGTCTCGTCGAGCATGGTCATCGCGAACCATCGGTCACGCGGGATGTCCGGCGCCGACTGTGCCGCGATCAGGCAGTTCGTGTTGCACGGGTTGCCCACGACCAGGACCCGGACGTCGTCCGCCGCGTTGGCCGCGATCGATCGACCCTGGGCCGAGAAGATGCCGGCGTTGATGCCCAACAGGTCCTTGCGCTCCATGCCCTCCTTGCGCGGGACGGCACCGACGAGCAGGGACCAGTTGGCGCCGCGGAATGCTTCGTCGGCGCTGGCCGTGGTGACGACTCCGCGCAGGAGCGGGAAGGCGCAGTCCTCGAGCTCCATGGCCACGCCCTCGAGGGACGGCAGCGCGGCCTCCAGCTCGAGGAGGCGCAGCTCGACGGTGGTGTGGGGTCCGAAGGCCTGGCCCGATGCGATGCGGAAGACGAGCGCGTAGCCAATCTGGCCGGCCGCGCCGGTCACTGCCACCGTCACATGCTGGTCGGGCATCGGATCTCCTTGACGAGGCCCGAGTGTAGCCCCCGGCCGCTGCCCCCGTTCAGCCCCTTACTGGCAGTCCTTGTAGCTGGACTTCTGCCGCTGCCGCCGGCCGCCGATCCCGCCCCCAGCGTATGAACCGACGTCCGCGACCGCGGCGAGGATGATCCAGACCACGTCCAGCCCGGTGATGCCCTCAGGGGAGACCAGGACGTACACGATCGTCAGCCAGGGCAGGAACAGGATGCCGAGGGCCGGCACCAGGAAGTTCTCGCCGAAGGCCAGCGTCCAGCGTGCGCTGTCGGCCAACCACCAGATGACTGCCGCGATCCTGGGCCCGAACAGGGTAAGGCCGATGATCAGGCACATGGGCGGGGAACCTCCGGGCTACGGATTGGGTCCTGGACTGACCGCCATGCTACCCGCCCGGCCCCTCTGGGGATAGGGTGTGGACAATCGTCAACACCCGTCCAGAAAGTCGGGGATAAGCCCGTTGCGCGGCAGCGTCACGGATCAGTACAGTTCTGAGCGTCCCGAAGGGACAGCCACCGACGCCGCGGAGTCACATCAACGGTTTCGGAGGCGGTCACTTCGGGACATTTCCATGCCCCCAAACGGGATGCGCCTCGGGTCAGGGGGGTGGCTGTGGCCCGGTCGGTGGCGGGCTCTGGTAGCCCTGCATCTGACCGCGCCCGCGCCAGGCTCCGCCGGCCAGGGATCCGACGTCGGCCAGCAGGGCCAGGCCCAGCACCAGCCAGTCCAGACCCACGATGCCCTGGGGGAAGACCAGGACGTACATCACCGTAGTCCAGGGCAGGAACAGGAACCCGAGGATCGGGAGCAGGATGGTGTCAAAGGTCGCGGCCCATCGGGCGCTGTCCGCCAGCCACCAGAAGACGAGCACGATTCGTGGCCCGAACAGGAGCACGCTGAGGATCAGACACATGGGCGACTACCTTCGGCTACGGGCGCCCATCATGCCATCGGGACCCGCGCCGGGAAAGGGTCGAGATCCGGCTCAGGCGCCGGACCCGGGCGGAAAGGTGCCGAACTGACGATCACCGGCATCCCCGAGGCCGGGCATGATGTAGCCGCGCTCGTTGAGCTGCCGGTCCACCGCTCCAACATGGATCTCGACGTCGGGATGAGCGGCGGTCAGGGTCTCGATTCCCTCCGGTGCCGCGATCAGCGACACCTGCTTGATCCGGACCGCACCCCACGCCTTCAGGATGTCGACGGTCGCCGCGCTCGAGCCGCCGGTCGCCAGCATTGGATCCAGGATGAGGCAGACCTGGACGGTGGCCGCGTCGGGCAGCTTGTTGTAGTACTCGACCGGCTTCAGCGTTCGCTCGTCGCGGTACAGGCCGATATGCCACACCTCGGCCATGGGCATGAGCTCGAGCATGGCCTCCACCATGCCCAGCCCGGCCCGGAGGACCGGCACCAGCCCGACATGTGGCTCCAGCCGGGTCCCATCCATCGGCTCCAGGGGCGTCTCCAGCCGATAGGTCTCGGTCGCCAGGTCGGCCATGGCCTCGTAACCCAGCAGCCAGGACAGCTCGCGCACCAGCTCGCGGAACTTCTTGGGCTCGGTGGTCCGGTCGCGGAGGAGCGACAGCTTGTGGGCGACCAGCGGGTGCGCGGACGGATGAACGGTGGCCGGCAGAGCGTCAGGCATCGGTCGCGATTCTAGCCTCGCCGGAAGTACGTCCCGACTCCAGACCGGCGGACTACCGCACAAAGCGCAGGGCTGATAGGCTATCCGTCCACGTCGACATCGCGTGCGCGTGACAGAGCGTGCCCGCCCGCCGCACGAGAGGTGTGCATATGGTTTTTGGGAAGCGGGGCGACGCCCCCCAGGAGGAGATCATCGGCACCCTGTACTCCGATTCGGACAGCAACGAGCGGGACGCAGCACCTGCCACGCCCGCCGCTCCCGGATCGGCCGAACACCGCCGCGAACCCAGCGAGGGCATCCTCGACTCGCACGCGCGCTTCAACGGCAAGTTCGTCAGCGACCGTGACCTGCGGATCGATGGCGAGGCGCAGGGCGAGATCGAGTGCCAGGGCACGCTCGTCCTCAGCCCGCAGGCCCGCGTTCGGGCCAGCATCAAGGCCCACAACGTGGTGATCAACGGCGACTACGAGGGCAACGTCGACTCCGGAGGTCGCTTCGAGATCGGCTCGACCGGCCGGGTCAAGGGCGAGATCAAGACCCAGGTGCTTGTCATCAAGGAAGGGGCCTTCTTCGAAGGCACCGTCCTGATGGCTCGGAAGACACCGGCAGAGGGGGCTAGTGGAGCCGCTCCCGCGAACAGCGAGTCCAGCACCAGCTCGTCGGCTAAGGGGAGCGGCGGATCATCCGCCGCTTCGGCCAAGGCCGCCGCGACTGCTGCCCAGACTTCGGAGGCCTCGTCCAGCCTCTTCACAAACGACGTGATCGCGGAGCCCACCCCGGCCGCGGCCGGCAGCAGCCGGCAGGCCACCGGCCCAGGCGACGACCGCTAGCCCACCGCTCCTCGTCGAGGTCACGCGAGGAAACCGGGTCGAGTCCCGGCACCGCGGGACCATCGCCGTCGCCCAGGCCGACGGCTCGCTCCTCGCCCATCTCGGTGACCCGGACGAGGTCGTCTTCCTCCGCTCATCGGCGAAGCCGTTCCAGCTTGCCCCGTTCGTGGTGTCCGGTCACTTCGACGCCTACGATTTTCCCGACCCGGAGCAGACCCTGGCGGTCATGGCCGCCAGCCACGCCGGCGAGGATCGCCATGTCCGACTGGTCCAGGCCGCGCTGCGCGCCGGTGGCCTGACCCGATCCGCGCTCCAGTGCGGCACCCACACCCCGTTCGACGCGGAGACGGCCCAGCGCCTGGCCCGGGACGGCGAGCCGCCAAACGAGCTGCGTCACAACTGTTCGGGCAAGCATGCGGCCATGGCTCTCCACGCCAAGGCGGCCGGGTGGGACGTGGACACCTACTGGCAGACAGACCACCCCACCCAGCAGGCGGCGCTCGAGGTCGTCGCGGCTGTATCCGGCGTGCGGAAGGCCCGGGTCGGGACCGCGACCGACGGCTGTGGGGTGGTCAGCTTCGCGCTGCCGCTGCACGCCATCGCGCGGGCGTTCGCCCACCTGGCCGACCCCTCAGGACTGACCGATGCGGCCCTGCGCGAGGCGCTGACCCGCATCCGGGATGCCATGCTGGCCTATCCCGAGCTGATCTCGGGCGAGCGACGCCAGTTCGACACCGATCTCATGCGAGCGGCTCCGGGCCGGCTGGTGGCCAAGGGCGGGGCCGAGGGGTTGCGATCGGTTGGGGTCCTGCCCGGAGTCTCTTCGGGAGATGCCCTGGCCATGGGCCTGGCGGTGAAAGTCGAAGATGGCGACGCCGCTCGCCGGGCTGGACCAGCGTCGACCTGCGAGGCACTCCGCCAGGTCGGCGTCCTGGGCGAGGTGGAACTCAGCCAGCTGGGCGCCTATGCCGCACCGGCCGTCCATGACCTGGCCCGTGGCGAGGACGTCGGAGAGGTGCGAGCGTCCTTCAGCCTGGAAGGCGCTGCTCGTCCCTAGCCGAGCCAGCCCCGGACGAGCCCTATTGTGGATGGTGGCGGGGATCACGCTCGTTCTGTCCGGAGGCTGTGCGATGCCCACCCAGGCGGACCCATCGGTCAGTCCATCGGTCAGTCCAACCGCGCTCCGCTATGTCGCGCTGGGCGACTCGTACACCATCGGAACCTCGATTGCGCCGGCGGACACCTGGCCCCAGCAGCTCGTGGACCGTAGCAACGGGAGCCTGGCGCTGTCCGGCAACCTGGCCACCAACGCGTTTACCAGCGAGGACCTCATCCTCCACCAGCTGCCACAGCTCGACGGGCTGCGTCCCGAGCTCATTTCGGTCCTCATCGGCGTCA
The DNA here is from genome assembly GCA_963838125.1 of uncultured Chloroflexia bacterium. Lineage (GTDB taxonomy): Bacteria > Chloroflexota > Limnocylindria > QHBO01 > QHBO01 > DASTEQ01. The sequence goes on along the minus strand of CAWIPT010000004.1, from coordinate 70,020 downwards.
ACGACGTCGTCCAGGGCGTGCCGGAATCGACGTACAGCCAGAACGTGGAGTTCATCCTCGATGACCTGCTGGGGAGGCTGCCGGCGAACCGCATCCTGGCGGTGGCCACTCCCGACTACACGGTCACGCCCATGGGCGCTGCCTTCGGCAACCCGGCCCGGATGAGCGCCCAGATCGCGCGTTACAACGCGGTGTTCCAGGCTGCCGCCGAGTCACGCGGGATCGCGTTCGTGCCGGAGATCTTCGCCATCTCGCAGCAGGCCGCCGACGACACCTCGCTTGTGGCGAAGGACGGGCTCCATCCCAGCGGCGCCCAGTACGCCCTGTGGGTGGACGCCATCGAGCCCGTCGTCACCGACCTTCTGGACCGATAGCACGGGGTCGGACGGGTACCATCGGCAGGCTCATGACCGCTCAGCCTGACGACCGACCGATCCGGGTTCGGATGGCGCCCAGCCCGACGGGGCCGCTCCACATCGGGACCGCCCGCACCAGCCTGTACAACTTCCTGTTCGCGCGCCATACCGGGGGCACGTACGTCCTGCGCATCGAGGACACGGACCTTGCCCGCAGCACCGCCGAGTTCGAGCGCGACATCCTGGACAACCTCCACTGGCTGGGCATCACGTGGGATGAGGGGCCGCAGCACGCCGGCGGCGACGACATCGGTCCGTATGCGCCGTACCGCCAGAGCCTCCGGCTGGACCGATACGCCCGCGAGGCGGATCGGCTCCTCCAGAGCGGGGCTGCATACCACTGCTGGTGCACGACCGAGGAGCTCGACGCCGTCCGACGCGAGCAGGAGGCTCGCAAGGAAGCGCCCCGCTACAACGGCCGCTGCCTGAACCTGGGCGATGCCGATCGGGCCCAGTTCGAGGCCGAGGGTCGCCGTCCGGCGGTTCGTTTCCGGGTCCCGGCGGAGACCATCCGCTTCGACGACCTCATCCGAGGCGAAGTGGAGTTCGACAACGGGCTGCTCGGCGACTTCGTGATCGTCCGCGCCGACGGCAGCCCGCTGTACCACTTCGTGGTCGTCATCGACGACGAGCAGATGGAGATCAGCCACGTCCTCCGCGGCGAGGACCACCTGTCGAACACGCCCAAGCACATCGCCCTGATCCGGGCGCTGGGCTACCGCGAGCCGGTGTTCGGGCATATCCCGCTCATCCTCAACCCGGATCGGTCGAAGATGAGCAAACGGAAGTCGCAGACCGCGATCAGCGACTACCGGGCCCAGGGCTACCTGCCCGAGGCAATGGTCAACTTCCTCGCCTTCCTGGGCTGGTCGCCGGGCACCGAGGAGGAGCTGTTCACGCTCGACGAGCTGGCGGCTCGGTTCGAGATCACCGAAGTCCACAAGGCCGGCGCGGTCTTCGATCGGGATCGGCTGGACTACCTCAACGGGGTGTACATCCGCGGCCTGACCGATGCCGAGCTGGCCAGCCGGCTGCGCCCGTTCGTCTCGCCGGCGCTGTCCGACGAGGCCCTTTCCGGGCTGGTTCCGTTGGTGAAGGAGCGGATGGTGCGCCTGACCGATGTCGCCGAGCTGTCGGGCTTCCTGGCGGAGCCCGACGACGTTGTGGCGTCCTGGTGGACGGTCGACGACCTGCTGCCGAAGGGCCGGGAGGCCGGCGAGGCGGCCGGGGCCATGTCGGCCGCTCTGGATGCGCTGTCCGCCAGCGACTGGACCGCCGAGGCGCTCGAGGCCGCTGGTCGCGATGCGGCCGAGGGGCTCGGCTGGAAGGCGGGCGACTTCTTCCGCCCTCTCCGGGTCGCGGTGACCGGGAAGGCCGTCTCCCCGCCCCTGTTCGGCTCGATGGTCCTCCTCGGGCGAGAAGGGACGCTGGCCCGCCTGAACAGGGCGCTGGAACGGCTCGTTTCGGGTGCGGCGGCGTGACGGAACGAGCAGCGACGCTCACCTGTCCAGCCTGCGGGGCGTCGAACCAGCCCGGTTCGCGGTTCTGTTCTTCGTGTGCCACGCCCCTTGGAGCGGCCGCCGAGCCGGTGGCCGAGACCCGGAAGACGGTCACCGTCCTGTTCTGCGATGCCACGTCCTCCACCGCCCTCGGTGAGCGGCTGGATCCGGAGTCCCTGCGATCGGTCATGACCCGCTACTTCGACGTCATGCGCGAGGTGATCGAGTTCCACGGCGGGGTGGTCGAGAAATTCATCGGTGATGCGGTGATGGCCGTCTTCGGGGTGCCCACGGTCCACGAGGACGACGCGCTGCGGGCCTGTCGGGCGGCGATCGAGATCCACGACCGGCTGGGCCGGCTGGACGAGGCCATCCGCTCCGAACGCGGCGCGAGCGTGGAGTGGCGGATGGGGATCAACACCGGCGAGGTGGTGGCCGGCGACGCGGTCAGCGGTCAGCGGATCGTCACCGGCGACGCGGTCAACGTGGCTGCACGCTTGGAGGGTGCGGCCGCTCCGGGGGAGATCCTGCTCGGCGCCGACACCCATGCCCTGGTCCGCGAGGACGTATCGGCCGAACCGGTGGAGGCGCTGACGTTGAAGGGCAAGGCGGAGCCGGTGGCCGCCTGGCGGCTGACCGCCGTGAGCGGCACCGTCGGACGCCGCGTGCGGCCGTTGGAGGCTCCGCTCGTGGGGCGCCGCCGGCCGTTGCGCCTGCTCGACGACGCGTTCCACGAGGCCGTAGAGGAGCGGGTGTGCCACCTGTTCACCATCCTGGGTGTGGCCGGGGTGGGCAAGTCTCGGCTCGTGGACGAGTTCGTCGCGTCTCTTGGCGACCAGGCACAAGTGGCGGCCGGTCGGTGTCTTGCGTACGGCCACGGCATTACCTACTGGCCAGTGGCGGAGGCTATCAGACACGGCGTCGGAATCGCGGAGAGTGGCGCCTCGGAGATGGCCGTGGGTCGGCTCCGGGAGGTGCTGGGCGAGGAGCCGGAAGCCGAGCGGATCGCGGACATCGTGGGGGGACTCCTCGGCATCCGGGACAGCCCCCCGGCACCGGACGAGACCTTCTGGGCCATTCGCAAGACCTTCGAGGCGCTGGCCCGCCACCGCCCGCTGATCCTGGTCTTCGACGACGTCCACTGGGGCGAGCCCACCTTCCTGGACCTGATCGACCACATCGCTGACTGGACTCGAGACGCTCCGATTCTGCTCATTGCCATGTCCCGCGCCGAGCTCCTGGAGAAGCGGCCGGCCTGGGGCGGAGGCAAACGCTGGGTGACGACGATGTCGCTCGAGCCGCTATCCGACGTCGAGAGTGAAGAGCTGGTCGGCAGCCTGCTCGGCCGTGCGGAGCTGCCGGCTGAGCTTCGCGCCCAGATCAGCCGCGCTGCCGAGGGAAATCCGCTGTTCGTCGAGGAGCTGCTCGGCAAGCTCATCGACGACGGCTTCCTGGTGACAGCCGGCGACGGTTGGTCGGCGACGGGCGATCTTCAGCATTTGGCGATCCCGCCCAGCATCCACGCGCTCCTGGCCGCCCGGCTTGGACGGGCTCAGCGGGGAGGAGCGGACGGTCATCGAGCGAGCATCGGTCGAGGGCAAGGTCTTCCACCGGGGGGCCGTGACCGAGCTCGCCCCCGAGCCAATGCGAGGGCAGGTTCCGCGACCGGCTGGCCAGCCTGATGCGGATGGAGCTGCGTCCGGCCGGACCAGGCCTCGTTCGCGGGCGAGGAGGCCTACCGGTTCCGCCATCTGCTCATCCGCGACGCCGCCTACCAGGCACTCGCCAAGCAGACCCGATCCGAGCTCCATGAGCGGTTCGCAGCATGGCTGGAGCGGGTGGCCGCCGAGCGCGCTGATCGAAGTACGAGGAGATCATCGCCTACCACCTGGAGCAGGCGTATCGGTATCGGGCGGAGCTGGGTCCGCCCGACGCGCACGCCCGAGATCTCGCCCTGCGGGCCGGAACCCTGCTCGGCAGACGCCGGCGAGCGCGCTGACCGTCCGCGCCGACGTCGTCGGCGACCGTCGACCTGCTCGAGCGCGCGGTCGAGCTGCTGCCGGAAGACCTTCCCCGGCGACGACAGGCTGCTCATCACTCTCGCGTATCCGGTGCTACGACGCCGGCGATGCGCCCACGCGCCGAACGGCATCCTGACCGATGCGATCGCCGACGCTGATCGCGCCGGTGACGAAGGCGCGAGCGCGCTGGCCGCGCTCATGCTGGTCATGGTCCCAGATGTCGACACGCGTCGACCGAGTTGTCAGATGCAATCCGCGAGACTGGAACGGCTCGCCGGAATCCTGGATCGGGTCGGTGACGAAGCCGGCGCACGTCTGGCGCACGCCTTCGCTGCGTTCAACCTGTTCGCCCTCGGCCGGGCGGGGGAGGCAGCAGAGCGAGCCCAAGCCCTTCTCGATCTTGGCGATGGGGATGAGCCGTGGCAGCGGGAGGCCCGGATGGCGAGGGGTGTGTCCATGGTCTACGGCCCCACGCCTGCGGAGGAGGCAATCGCCGACCTCCAGGCGCAGCCAGAGACGCATCCGGGCGATCCTCGGCCCCATCCGGGGCATCGGTACGCATGATGGCGCTCCAGGGCGGCTCGACGAGGCGCGCGAATTGAATGCGACAGCCAGCGCGGCATTCGAGGAGCTCGGAAACCGGCAGCAGCTGGCCTCGTGTCTGCGATTTCGAGGGGCAGATCCAACGCACTGGCGGGCAACCTCGATGAGGCCGCGAGGCTGACCCGTGAGGGGTATCAGGCCATGACGGCCATAGGTGACCGGTCGTTCGCTTCGACGGTCGCCGTCAATCTCGGCGAGATCCTCGTCGACCTCGGCCAGGACGACGAGGCGTGGCGGTTCGGTGCGATCGCCAGGGATACATCGTCGAGCGACGATGTGGTCTCCCAGGCGGGGGGCCGGGCGGTCCAGGCGCGAGTCCTTTCGCGGCGCGGCGAGCACGCGGCGGCGGAAGCGCTTGCCCGTGAGGCCGTCGACATCATGGGCGAGACCGACTACCTCGATCAGCACGCCGGACGTCCTGGTCCACCTGGCGCACGTTCTTCGGCGAAGCCGGAAAGGCCGAGGAGGCGGTGGCGGCCGCCCGCGAGGCGGTCAGCCTGTACGAACGCAAGGGCGCGACCTTGTACGTCGAGCGCACGCAGCGTCTGATCGACGAGTGGACCGCATGACGGCTGCGCCAGGACGCGTGTGCGCGAACTGCGGGACGGAGAACCCGGCCGAGGCCCGGTTCTGCTTCTCGTGCGGCGCGGCGCTCGAGGCGGCGGCGGGACCGGCAGCGGAGTCGCGCAAGACCGTGACCGTCCTGTTCTGCGACCTGGTCGGATCGACGGCCATGGGCGAGCAGATCGACCCGGAGACGCTGCGCGGCCTGCTCACCCGGTCGTTCGATCGGGTCAGTGCCATCGTCGAGCGCCACGGCGGAGTGGTCGAGAAGTTCATCGGTGACGCGGCGATGGCCGTGTTCGGCATCCCGCGCGTCCACGAGGACGACGCGCTGCGCGCGGTTCGTGCCGCGGCCGAGATCCGCGAGGCCCTGGCCGATGCCGCCGGGTCCGCCGGATCGGCCACGGTGGCTTGGAGGACCGGGATCGCGACCGGCGAGGTGGTGGCCGGCGACGCGACCGGCGGTCAGCGGCTGGTCACCGGCGACGCGGTGAACGTCGCCGCCCGGCTCCAGCAGACCGCGCAGCCGGGCGAGATCCTGATCACCGGCGAGACGCACCGTCTGGTCCGCGACGCGGTCGAGGTCGAGTCATTGGGCGAGGTCACGGTCAAGGGCCGGCAGGCTCCAATCGAGGCGCTGCGACTGCTCGCGGTGGACCGATTGGCCGCCGGACATGAGCGACGGCTTGACTCGCCGATGGTCGGGCGCGAGCGACCGCGCCGGTTGCTGGACGAGGCGTTCGCCGAGGCTCGCGACGAGCGCATCTGTCACCTGTTCACCATCCTGGGCGCGGCCGGCGTTGGGAAGTCGAGGCTGGTGAACGAGTTCATCGCTTCCCTTGGCGACGGCGCTCGCGTGGTACGCGGGCGCTGCCTGTCCTACGGCGAGGGGATCACCTACTGGCCAGTCGCAGAGATCGTGCGCGAGGCGACCGGTATCGGTGGAGCTCCCGGCGGCGACCCGGCTGCCGACGTCGCTCGCATCGGCGCCGTTTTGGGCGAGAACCCGGACCGCGACCGGATCACGGAGCGAGTGGGCGAAGCCATCGGTCTGACCCGGGGAGAACCGGTTCCCGACGAGACACCGTGGGCAATCCGGTCCTTCCTTGAGGCGCTTGCTGCCGAACAGCCGCTGGTTGTTGTCCTGGACGACCTGCAGTGGGCCCAGCCCCTGCTGCTGGATCTGGTCGAGCACATCGCCGACTGGTCGCGCGACGCTCCGATCCTCTTGATCGTCCTCGCGCGCCAGGAGCTGCTCGAACTGCGCCCGGCCTGGGGCGGCGGCAAGCGATCCGCGACCAGCATCTCCCTCGAACCGCTGAACGCCGACGAGACGACCCAGCTCATCGACAACCTCCTGGGCCAGGCCCAGCTTCCGTCGACTATCTTCGACCGCATCCGAGCCGCCGCCGAGGGCAATCCGCTCTTCGTCGAGGAGCTGCTGGAGATGCTGATCGACGAGGGCGCGCTGGCCCGCAGCAATGGCAACTGGACGGCCAGTCGCGACCTCGCCAGCCTGGCGGTCCCGCCCACCATCCAGGCCCTGCTGTCGGCCCGTCTCGACGGTTTGGCTGGTGCGGATCGCGCGATCCTGGAGCGCGGTTCGGTGGAGGGAACCGTGTTCCATCGCGAGGCGGTAGCGGCGCTCACCCCGGAGGGACTCCAGGAGGCGGTCGGCCCGAGCCTGCAGACGTTGACCCGCCGCGAGTTCGTTTCCCCGGACCGCGCGGAACTCACGGGCCGAGAGGCATTTCGATTCCGCCACCAGCTCATCCGCGATGCCGCGTACCAGGCGATTGCCAAGCAGAGCCGCGCCGAGCTCCACGAGCGCTACGCCGACTGGCTCGAGAGCGCGCTAGGTGACCGTATCAATGAATACCGGCCCATCCTGGCCTACCACCTGGAGCAAGCGGTCCGATATCGTCGCGAGCTGGATGCGTCCGACCCCGCGCTGCCTGGGCTCGCCCGCCGGGCGGCGGACCATCTCGCGGAGGCTGGTAGCGCCGCGCTGGATCGGGGGGACAGTACAGCTGCATCCAACCTTCTCCAGCGAGCGGTCATCCTGGTCGACGCCGATCCGGGCTCGACCCTGCCCTGGCGTCTCATGGCAGGCGAGGCACTGCTCGCAACCACGGTCGAGGAGGCCGATGCGTACCTTCAGGCGACACGCGCAATTGCCGACCAGGTCGGCGACCAGCGTTCCGCTGCAATGGCCGAGGCACTCCGCCTCAACGCTCGCGTCTCATTGGCGAAGGAACCGATCCAGGTTCTCGAGGCTGACGCCGCGCGGCTTCATCGGGAGCTTGGAGCCATGGGCGATCAGGAGGGGGCGGGGCTTGCCGGCCTCCAGGTGGCAAAGCTCCGCTTCTTCAACGGTCACGCCGCAAGCGCGCTGGAGCTCCTGCAGCAACTTCAGGCGGCGGTCCTACCCCACAGCAGGATCCGCGACGATCTGCTGGGATGGATGTCAGCGGCCGCCTACTGGGGTCCGATGCCAATACCCGAAGCCCTCGAGCTCATGGACGAGCTTGCTATCCAGGTTCGAACGTCGCAGTGGGCAGCGAACCGCGTGGCACGCAGTCGTGGCGCGCTGCTGGCAGAGCAGGGACGCTTTGCCGAAGCCCGTGATGAGCTGGAGGCAGCGATGGCCAGCAGCCAGGAGCTGGGCAATGCCTACGTCATCTCAGCGGTGCAAGGTCACTTCATGGGTCCAGTGGAGCTCCTTGCGGGCAACGCGACGCGCGCGGCAGAACTGGAGCTTGCCGGCTATGAGTGGATGATTGCGCATGGTTTCGCAGGCTTCGCGAACACCGTCGCCGCGCACCTTGCCCAGGCAATGCTGGAACTCGGGCGTGACGAGGAAGCGGACCACTGGGCCACGGTCGCTCGCGAGATCGGCGTCGAGGATGATCCTGCAGCGAAGGGACCAGCGCTGGGGGTCGCGGCTCGTGTCCTCGCGCGGAGAGGGGCATTCGAGGAGGCGGAGCGGCTGGGACGACAAGCCGTCGCGTCGTTCGATGGGACTGATTACCTCGACTGGATGGCTCGCGCACATGCAGACCTTGCCGAGGTGTTGCATCTCGCCGGCCGCGAGGAGGAGGCCATCCGTGAGCTCCGAAGCGCGCTCGAGCTCTACGAGCAGAAAGGTCACCTGGTCGGCGCGGACGCAACGCGGAAACAGCTCGCCGAACTCGGAGCGGCGACCGCGCCCTAGGGGACGAGGACCAGCCTTCCGGGGACCTGACCGGCGGCCAGCCGATCGTGGGCTGCCGCGGCCTCGACCAACGGCATGCGGTCCACGCGCCAGTGCAGGCTATGGCGGCGGGCCAGCTGGACCACGTCGCGCAGGTCGTCGTGCGAGCCCCAGGACGTCGTCGTAAGCGACGCTTCCGGCGGGAGCGACTCGAAGGCGAACGTCAGCGCGCCGCCCGCCTCGCCGACTAGGGACACCAGCCCGCCGGGTGCCACGAATCGGGCCGCGAGGGCCAACGTCTCGTCCGATCCCACGAAGTCGAAGACGACATCGGCCGGCCCGCCCATGCCGGTGAAGATCAGCTCCTCCTCACCTGACAGGAATCCCACGTCCGCGCCCAGCTCCGCTGCACGCTGGACCTTGTCCGGGTCGATCTCGCGGACGCCGATGAACACCTCCGGCAGCCGGCGAAGAAACTGGAGGGCGAACTGGCCAACGCCCCCCAGACCGATGAGCAGGGCACGCGACCCCTCGCCCAGCCACGGGGCCGCCCGTCGGACGGCACGGAACGAGGTCACTGCCGCGTCCGCCAACGGCGCCGCCTCCACCGGATCGAGCTTGCCCAACGACACGAGGTGGCGAGGGTGCGGAACGAGCAGGTACTCGGCGTAGCCGCCGTCTACCTGGAACCCGGGCGCACGGCTCTTCTCGCACCGCTGCTCGTCGCCGCGCTTGCAGTCGCGGCACTCGCCACAGCCCCAGCCGCCGAACACCGCGACCGGCTCGTCCTCCTTGAGCCGGGACTTGCGGAGAAGGCCACCGGCATCGGCTCCCATGCCCGCGATCCAGCCGGCCACCTCGTGGCCCAGGGTCACCGGCCGCTCCACGCGGATCCGGTCGGTCCGGGCGATGTGGAGGTCGGTATGGCACACCCCGGCCCCCGCCACGCGGACCAGGATCTCGGTGCCACGGGGCGTGGGCACGGGCACGTCCTCGAGCCGCAATGGCTCGCCGGCGGCGTACGTCCGGACCGCCAGCATCGGTCTAGGCCGGGAGGGGCTCTCGGAAGATCTCGAGAATGATGCCCGCGATCACGCGCGGGTCCGGATCGTGGTGCACGCCGCGGACGAAGCCGGCCTCGTCGGCGCCGATGAGCACCGGGGCCGCCACGTTCACGTTTCCGCGCCGTTCGACGAGCGGGATGCCCAGGCTCTCCACGGCGATCTTCCGCTCATCGCTGAGCAGGAGGAATGGCAGGTTGAGGTCGCGCGCGAAATCGGTCTGCTGCTGCTCGCTGTCGGTCGTCACCCCGGCGATCGCGATCCCGGCCTCGGTCAGTCGAGGCAGCTCGGAGGCGAGCCTCTCGGCCAGCGCCTCGCCGACGGTCCTGGACGCGCCGCTCAGGCTTGGCCCCGCGAAGAACACGTGCGCCACCGGAGACTTGCCGACCCACGAGCGCAGGTTCAGCAGGTAACCGTCGGTGGCGCGCAGGCCGATGGAGGGGATCGGGTCTCCGACCTGGACCTTGAGAGAGGCGGTGGCGCGACTCACCCGGCGATTGTATCCGGGGCCGCGCCGGCTTCCCCAAGGTCAGGAGCGAGCGTCCTCCCATCGGTTCACCAGCGCCGTCAGGCGCCAGCCGAAGATGAGGCGCCGATCGGACGCGGCGGGCCCGTCACGGCGGGGAGTGACTTCAGCGGCCAGGTACGCGGGCCGCCGGTGGGTTGCGAGTTCGCGTCGCCGGTCGGCCTCGAGCTCCCAGGCCGTCATCGGTGTAGTACCGAACATTGGCGTTGAGCTCCTTCATGTCAAGAGGTTTGATATCGAACGATCCCCACTCTAGGACGAGAATCGTTCGATGTCAAGCATTACGATGACAAAATGCTTGACATGAAACCAACATGACACTAATACTGTCGCCGTGACGACACCCAAAGACGAACAGGACCGGCTCGACGACATGCTGCTCGTCTGGGCACGCGAGATCCCGAACCTGGATCCGCTGACCGAGGGCATCGTCGAGCGCATCCAGGTCCTGAACAAGGAGTTCCGCGAGTCCATGGACGCAACCCTCGAAGAGTTCGGCCTCGAGCCCCGGTCCTTCCACCTGCTCGGCAAGCTCCGCAGCTACGGCCCGCCGTACCAGCGATCCCCAGGTCAGCTGGCCGCCGACATGCACCTGTCGAGCGGAGCCATGACCAACCGGCTGGATCGGATGGAGGAAGCTGGGCTCATTCGCCGGCTCCCTGACCCAAACGACCGGCGAGGGACGCTGATCGAGCCCACGGAGGCCGGCCACGCCACCTGGGACAAGACGGTCGGGACCCAGGCCATCAACGAGGCGCTCATCGCAGGCACGCTCACCAAGGCCGAGCGCGAGCAGCTCCACCGACTGCTTCGACGGCTGATGCGGGCCTTCCCGGCCAAGGATCACTACGCCGAAGCGCCCGACGCCCAGAGGACCGATGCGGACAAGCCGGAGGCGGTCGCCGTCTCCTGACCGACTGTCAGGCCAGCGGACCGAGGGCCAGGGCGCCGCGGTCGCGGTGCAGCAGCCCATCACGCTCAAGGCTGTCCACGAGCGCGTCGTAGTCATCCACCGCTACCCGGCCGTCCATGAGCGCCCGCGCGCGGTTGAAGGTGAGCCGATGGGCGGGCGCCGATGCCAGGGCCCGGAGCAGGGCACCGCGCGCCGCTCGGGTGTGGGCCGTCGCGGCTGACTGACGGGGGACGGGCACCCGGCGCGGGTCCAATCGGGACGGGCAGCCTCGGCGCACCGGGCAGATCTCACAGCGGGGCGTTCGTGCGACACAGATGCGGGCGCCGAACTCCATGGTGGCGTGGGTCCAGGTCCCCGGCTCCATCGGGTCCGCGGCCGGCGCCAGCCGGGAGAGCCGATCGGCCAGGTCCTGAAGCACACGCTGGTCGGCTGGGTCAGCGCTGAAGCGGCGAACCAGCCAGCGCCGAACGTTGGTGTCCACCGCTCCGACCGGCTGGCCGAGGGAGATGGAGGCGATGGCACGGGCCGAGTAGGCGCCAATCCCGGGCAGCCGCTCCAATCCCTTCACCGATGACGGCCATCCGTCCCGGACAATCTGGGTGGCCGCGGCATGAAGCATCAACGCACGGCGGTTGTAGCCGAGCCCGCTCCACGCGGCCAGGACCTGGGCCGGAGTCGCTGCGGCCATGTCGGCGGGCGTGGGATATCGGTCCAGGAAGTCGTCGAACCGCTCCGCGATGCGGGTCGCCTGGGTCTGCTGGAGCATGACTTCGGCCACCAGCACGGGCCACGGTTCGCGGCTGCGGCGAAACGGCAGCTCGCGATGATCGTCTGCGTACCAGGTCAGGATGCGGTTGCGAACCGTCCGCAGCGAGCCGGACGTCGGTGGCGGAGGCACCGGGCGAGGGTACTGCTGAAGCGGCGGTCGGTCGTCTACAGTCCGCGCCATGCGCAGCGGACCGGTGGTGGTCGACAAGTTCGGGGGATCGGTCCTCACCCGCCCGGAGGACATCGCCGCCGCGGTCGAGGTCGTCGTCGGCCAGCGGGCCGAGGGACTGCGTCCCGTGGTCGTGGTCTCCGCCTTCGAGGGGGTAACCGACGCCATCCTGTCGTCCGCGGCGGTGCTGCTGCCCGACGGCGGCGCCTCCCTTCGCGGCGACGTGGCGCATGCGCCCGACTCGTCGCTGGCGCGCGAAACCGATCGGGCGCTGGCCACCGGCGAGGCGCTGTCCGCCGCCCTGTTCGCCCTCGGACTCGAGGCGCGCGGCCTCGACGCCCGCTCGTTCAGCGGGGCGGAGGCCGGCATCCGGACCGCGGCCGCTCACCTGGGCGCGGCCGTCCGACGCGTCTATTCCCGCCCGTTGAGGACGGCGGTGGCCGACGGGCTGGTGCCGGTGGTGGCCGGCTTCCAGGGCATCGGGGCCCACGGTGAGCTGACGACGCTGGGCCGGGGTGGAACCGATCTGTCCGCGGTAGCCCTCGCCGTGGCGCTCCGCGCCGACCGCTGCGAATTGTTCAAGGACGTCGGCGGCGTGTGGGAGGCCGATCCACACCTGGTCCCCACCGCCAGGCTGCTGCCGGCGATCAGCGCCCTTCAGCTCGAGCTGCTCGGGGAGCTGGGAGCGGAGGTGGTCCATCCGGTGGCGGTGCGGCGAGCGCGCCGCGGCCGCCTGCGGCTGGTGGTCCGTTCACTCGACGGCGGGGCGCCCGCCACCGAGGTCGTGCCTCGTCCGGCGAAGGATGATCCGGGGTCGTTGATCCTGGCCGTCGACCGCAAGGAGCGGATCGCGCGGATCAGCCTGGTCGGACCCGCGGCCCGCATGCCCGAGCTGCTGCCGCTGCCTGCCCACGGGGAGGGCTCGTTCGACGAAGGCGGTCTGCGGGTGGTGTGGGCCGAGGTCCCGGTCGGGCTCGCCGCGCAGGCAGCCCAGTCAGTCCATGCGGCGGTGATGGCCTAGGTCGGGCAGGGCAGCTCGGCGGCCTCGACGGTGACGATCCGGCCCTCGCCGGCGGTCGGGATCTGGACCCGGCTCATCGTGCAGTTGTCGGTGTCATCGGTCTCGTAGAAGTTGTTCACCCAGTCGACGGTCGCCTTCAGGTTGTACGTGCCTCCCGCGAGGCTCGAGATGTCGATGTACTGGCCGACGAAGTCCCACCCGTAGCGGTCGCCGTAGCCGATGGACAGCCCCATCCGAACGCCGTACGAGTCCGGCTTCCCGCACCATCGGTTCTTGTAGTACGGGGTGCCGACGTACCCCTCCAGGGCGCTGTTGGTGGACGTGTTGTCGAAGAAGCAGAAGTGGATCTTGTTGCCGTTGGTGACCGAGCCCGGGCTGAGGACCGGGGACAGCTCCATGGTGACCACCTGCTGGGCATGCCAGTGGTTGTGCCCGTCACCGGCATAGCGAGCGTCGACGCGGGTCGGCACGCGGCGCATGCCGCCGGACTCGGTGTAGATGACCTGGTCCAGCATGATCACCGGATCGTCGGGCGAGGTGCGGCCGCCCCGGACCTCGAACGGGCCCACACCGTAGTTGCTGAAGACGGTCGTGACGTGGAGCAGGCGGCGGCCGGCGTCGTCGTACTCGACTGACCACTCCGCGAGCGGCTCCATGACCAGGTTCGGGAGCAGCGCGTTGTCCGGGATGAGCGGCTCGGGAGTGGGCGTGGGCTCCGGGGTGGGGGAGGGCTCGGGTGTCGGCCGGGCGGTCGGAGCGGGTTGACCGCTGGCCGGGGGTGATGGCTCACCGGCGACGCCAGGCGTGCACGCTGCGATCAGGACCACGCCCAGGACGGGCACGAGCAGCCGGCGGCGCGAGATCACGAGGGCAGGATAGAGCCATCCGGCGCCGCCTCGTGCTCGGCGGGTTCGACGCCCGGTCGTCGCTGGACGACGATCGCGGCGATGACGATGAAAGCCCCGCCCACGAGCTGGAGGGGCGTTGGCACCTCCGACAGGAGCAGCGCGGCGAGCAGGACGCCGACCACCGGCTCGAGGGTGGAGATGATCGCTGCCCGTGGGGCACCGAGAATCCGGATGCCCATGATCCAGGCCATGGTCGGGATCCCGGCGCCGATGATGCCGGCCCACAGGACCGGGACGAGCGCCGCACTCGACTCGAGCGGCGCGCCGAGGGCATCCACGTTGCCGACCGCGACCGCGCCCAGGAGGTAGGCAGTGGCCGCGACCGCGAAGGTCACCCCGCCGGCCTGCGGCGCGGGGACCGATGAGAACCCGTGCCTCGCGCTCAATGCGTAGACCACCTGGCACACTCCGCCGGCGAACGCGAGCCCGACCCCGATGGGATCCAGCTCGCCCACCTGGCCCGCACCGACCAGGACGAGGACGAGCCCGATCAGGCTGACCACGAGCGCGGCCCACCGGGTCCCGTCCAGCCGCTCCTTGAACAGCACGGTCGACACCACCGCAACCATGGCCGGGTAGGTGTAGAACACCAGCAGGGCCAGACCGATGCTGATTCGTGTGATGGCCACCAGGACCGTGAGGTTGAGGAGCGCGTTGGTGAGGCCGGCGAAGACGTTCATCAGCCGCTCGCGGCGAGGGATCTCGCCGAACGGACGGGCCACGACCTGGCCGAATCGCGCCAGGACCAACGCCACCACGACAACAACCAGCCCGCCGATGACCGCGCGCCAGGCGACGAGAGTCAAGGCGTCGACGCCGGCGGCGTACGCGTAGCGGGACGTCGGGCCAAGCGTCGCGAAGCAGACCGCGGCCAGGATGACGAGCGTGGCACCCAGGCCGTCGCCCGTCGGTCGCCGACCGCTCACGAAACGGCCTCGGCCGTCTCCAGCTCGGCGGTCAGCTCATCCCGGCGGGCAGTCAGCGCAGCCGATCGGTCCAGGGCAGCATTGTGTTCCTCGATCAACCGCCGAACGAGCGCCGCATCGGTGTACGTCGCCGGTTCTCCCAGCCGCTGGGTGAGATCGGCCAGCTCGACCTCGGTGGCCGCCAGCTCGGCCTGCGTCTGCTCCAGCGCCGCCCTCGCCTCGCGGGTCCGCCGATGCCGCTCGTTCCGGGCCTCGGCCTCGGTCCGCTTGCGGGCGGTCGCCTCGTTTGCCGATTCGCGTCGGGGAGCGGCCGCCACCACGCCGCGCGGCGTGGCCTTTCCCTCGGCCGCACCGGGACGCTCGATGTCGATGCCCCGCGCCTCGGCGTACGTCTCGAAGTCGTCTGGGTACAGCACCGCGGTGCCGCCGTTGACCTCGACGATGGTGTTGGCCACCGTCCGGATCAGGTATCGGTCGTGGGTGATCAGGACCAGCGTCCCGCCGAAGGCGGTGAGCGCGTCCTCGAGCACGTCGCGGCTGGCGATGTCGAGGTGGTTGGTCGGCTCGTCGAGGCACAGCAGATTGGCCGGGTCGGCGAGCATCTTGGCCAGCGCGAGGCGGGTCTGCTCCCCGCCGGACAGGACCTTCACCGGCTTGCGGATGTCGTCCCCGGAGAACAGGAACGTACCCAGCAGCCGCCGCTGTTCGGCGCTCGACATGCGCGGAGCGGCCTCCTCCAGCTCCTCCAGCACCGTGTTCCGGGGGTTGAGCGCCTCGATCTGGTGCTGGGCGAAGTACGCGACCCGCACGTTGTGCCCCAGCGCACGAGCGCCATCCTGGAACTCCAGCACGCCGGCCAGGATTTTCAGCAGGGTGCTCTTGCCCGCCCCGTTCGGACCGATGAGCGCCACTTTCTGGCCGCGCTCGAGCTCGAGGTCGAGGCCGTCGTACACGGTGTGGTCGCCGTAGCGCTTCACGATCCCGCTCAGCGAGATCACCGTCCGCCCGCTGCGCGCGGGCTGCGGGAAGCGGAAGCGGATGGACTTCGTCCGCGTCTCGGGCACGACCACCCGATCCATCCGCTCGAGGTACTTGATCTTGGCCTGAGCCTGTCGCGCCTTCGACTTCTTGTATCGGAACCGCTCGATGAACCGTTCGATCCGGGCGACCTCGCGGCCCTGGACCCGTGCCTGGCGCTCCAGCTCGGCCAGGCGTGTCTCCCGCTGTTCGACGAAGTCGGCGTAGTCGCCCACGTACTCGGTCAGGGTGCCGCGATGCAGCTCCGCGATCCGGTTGGCGACCACGTTGATGAAGTCGCGGTCGTGGCTGACCAGGATGACCGCGCCGGCGTACTCGGCCAGGAACCCCTGCAGCCATTCGACCGATGCCAGGTCGAGGTGGTTGGACGGCTCGTCCAGCAGGAGCAGGTCGGGATTGGCCAGCAGGAGGCGGGCCAGCGCCACCCGCATCATCCAGCCGCCGGAGAACTCACCGATGTCCCGCTCGGCATCGCCTTCCGAAAATCCGAGACCGGAGAGGATGCGGCGGGCCTCGGCTTCGATCGACCAGCCGCCCAGTTGCTCGAACCGATGCTGGAGCCGGCCGTACTCGTCCATGAGCTCCGCCAGCTCGGCCCTGGCGTCATCGGTCTGGGCCGATCCGAGCTCGGCCATCTCCTGCTCGATGTGCGCCATCCGCCGGGCGATCCCGGTCACCGTCCCGGCGCCGGCCAGCACCTCGGCCAGGACCGAGTGGCCGCGCGCCTCGGCCACTTCCTGGCGCAGGTAGCCGATGACCACGTCCTTCCCGCGTGCGACGGTTCCGCTGTCGGCGTCCTGCTCGCCGGTGATGATCTCGAGCAGGGTCGTCTTGCCCGTTCCGTTGGCGCCCACGATGGCCACCCGGCGACCGGCGCTGACCTGGAGCGACACGTCGCTGAACAGGTGCTGGGCGCCGTGGCTCTTCGAGACCCCCGATAACGAGACGAGGCTCATGAGCCGGTCAGCCGCGCGGCTCGGTTGCGCTCAGTCGGGCACCGGACGTGTCGAACCGGAGCCGGGTGGCCATCCCGCCCTGCCCGTCCGCGTTCCATGCCTTCTCGACCGAATGGGCAGTGATCGGGGAGTCGCAGATGGCCAACACCGACGGCCCGGCGCCGGACAGGCAGGCGCCCGCCGCACCGATCCGGTACGCGGTCTCGATGAGGCGCGAGGCACCCGGCAACAGGGGGAGGCGGTAGGGCTGGTGGAGCCGGTCGTCCATCGCCGTGCGCAGGAGGGCGGCGTCGGAGGTCAGGATGGACGTGGCCAGCAACGCGGCGCGGGCGGCCTGGGAGGCCGCGTCGGGCAGGGGGACGCGCCCGGGCAACACTGCGCGCATGTCCTCGGTGCGGCTCTCGGTCTGGGCGATGAACAGGACCGGAATCCAGGCCTCTGGCACGCGGAAACGGCGCACGGTGACGTCGTGCTGTTCCATCACGGACAGGGTGAAGCCGCCGTACAGCGCGGCCGAGACGTTGTCCGAGTGGCCCTCGAGCCTGGCTGCGAGCGCCAACAGCTGGTCGGCGGTGGTGGGCAGGCGCCCGGCGCTGGCCCCCAGCAGCAGCCCGGCCAGGATGGCCGCCGCGCTGCTGCCCAGTCCGCGAGCAGCGGGGATCATGGATGAGACCTCGATCCGCCACGAGGCGCTGCCACCTGGCGGCCCCCCGGCTGCTCGGAGGCCCTCCCGGAAGGCACGCACGACCAGGCTGTCGGATCCGGCTCCCTCGGCCTCCGCCGCTCCTTCGCCGTGGGCGGTCAGCACGATGCCGGGCAGGTTTCCCGGATGGAGCTCGGCCCGCAGCTTCAGGCTGAGCGCGGCAGCCAGGCAGTCGAAGCCGCTGCCGAGGTTGGCGGTGCTGGCGGGGACGTCGACCGATGCGATGGGCGTGGCCACGCGCCGGAGTGTATCGGTCAGGCCAGTCGGGCCACCTCGGCGTAGCGGAAGCACTGGACCTGGTGGTCGTTGACCAGGCCCGCGCTCTGCATGAACGCATACAGGATGGTTGGTCCGACGAACGTGAAACCGCGGCGCTTGAGGTCCTTCGACATCACCCGCGAGGCATCGGTCTCGGCCGGGATCTCCTCCAGTCCCTGCCAGCGGTTCTGGACGGGGCGGCCGTCGACAAAGGACCACAGGTGGGCGTCCAGGCTGCCCAGCTCACCGATGACCTCGAGGGCGGCTCGGGCGTTGCCGATGGCGGAGGCCACCTTGGCCCGGTTGCGGATGATGCCGGCGTCCTCGAGCAATCGAGCCTTGTCGTCGGGGCCGTAGCCGGCCACGGTGGCGATGTCGAAGCCGCCGAACGCGCGCCGATAGCCGTCGCGCCGGTTGAGGACGGTGGTCCAGCTCAGGCCCGCCTGGGCGCCCTCGAGGGTGAGCAGCTCGAACAGGGCCCGGTCGTCATGGAGCGGCACACCCCATTCGTCGTCGTGGTAGGCGAGCATGTTGCGAGCCGCACCGGTGACCCACCGGCACCGTACTGGCCCGGCGTCAGCCACCGAGGGCGTCGCGGATGGCAGCGGCGGTGGCCGGAACCGGAGTGAGGTCGCCCATGTCGCCGGGGGCGGTGTCGGGGTCCTTCAGGCCGTGCCCGGTGAGGATGCACACCACCGTCCCCGAGCGCTCGAGGCGGCCGCTGGCCGCCAGCTGCCGAACGCCGGCCACGCCGGCCGCCGACGCGGGCTCGCAGAAGACCCCCTCCAGGCGCGCGATGTCGGCCTGCGCGTCGAGGATCTGACCGTCAGTGACCGCCTCGATCAGCCCGTCGGACTCATCTCGGGCGGCGGCGGCCCCTGCCCACGAGGCGGGGTTCCCGATCCGGATGGCGGTCGCCACCGTCTCCGGCTCCGCGACTGGCGCCCCCTCCACGATGGGAGCGGCACCGGCGGCCTGGAAGCCCAGCATGCGGGGCCGGCTTTCGGTCCGGCCCGCGTCGGCGTAGGCGGTGAAGCCACGCCACGCGGCGGTGATGTTGCCGGCGTTGCCCACCGGCAGGGCCACCGCGTCCGGCGCCCCGCCGAGGGCATCACAGATCTCCCACGCCACCGTCTGCTGGCCCTCGAGCCGGTCGGGGTTGATGGAGTTCACCACCACCGCCTCCCCCGACGCGCCGAGCTCTCGCACGGCGTCGAGGGCGGCATCGAAGTTGCCATCGGTGAGGACCAGCCGCGCTCCGGCGGCGAGGGCCTGGGCCAGCTTGCCGCGGGCGACCTTGCCCGCCGGCAAGACCACGCCACAGGTCATTCCGGCAGCGGCCGCGTAGGCCGCGGCGGAGGCGCTCGTATTCCCGGTCGAGGCGCAGACCACCATCGAAGCCCCGCTGCTCACGGCGCGGTTCACGGCCAGGACCATGCCCCGGTCCTTGAAGGACCCTGTCGGGTTGGTGCCCTCGAACTTCAGGAACAGGCGGTCGACACCGATCGCCGCTCCCAGCCGGTGGGCGTGAAGCAACGGCGTGGCGCCCTCCCCCAGGCTGACCGCGAACGTCTCGTCCGGCCGCGCCAGCAGGTCGCGGTAGCGCTCCAGCAGCGGCAAGTGGGGCGTGGACGTGGCCAACGAGGACATCCCAGAGGCCTACGGAGCGAACGAGTCCCGCACGATGCGCGCCTGCTCGGCGGCGTGCGCGGCTGGGTACCCCTCGGCCGGGCGCGAGCGCTCGGGGCGGGACACGTCGCCCAGCGGGATCCGGGCGGCGACGATGGAGCGAATCTTGGGCAGGACGAACTTGCGGGCACCCATGTTCCGCGGCTCCTCCTGGATCCAGCTCACGCGGCGCATCTTGGTGTACCGGGCCAGGACGCCAGCCAGGGTCTCGGTGGGGAAGGGGTACAGCTGCTCGACCCGGATGACGGCCACGTCGGCGGCGGCGGCCCGGGCCTCGGACAGGGCGAGGTCGTAGTAGACCTTGCCACTGCACAGGATGATCCGGCGCACGGCCGCTGCCGCCGCATCGGTCTGGCGCTGCGGATCGTCGATGACCGGTGCCCAGGCGCCTCCCGCCAGCTCGGACGGTCGCGACGCAGCGTCGGGCAGGCGCAGGAGCGACTTGGGGGTCATCACCACCAGGGGACGCAGCTCCTGATGCAGGCCCTGCCGGCGGAGGAGGTGGAAATACTGCGCCGAGGTGGTGGGGTAGGCGACCCGGATGTTGCCCTCCGCGCCGAGGGCCAGGAACCGTTCCAGCCGTGCGCTCGAGTGCTCGGGGCCCTGTCCTTCGTAGCCGTGAGGCAGCAGAAGCGTCAGGCGCGATGTCTGCCGCCATTTGGCCAGGCCGGCGATGATGAACTGGTCGACCACGATCTCGGCACCGTTCACGAAGTCGCCGAACTGCGCCTCCCACAGCACCAGCGCATCCGGCACGGTGACCGCATAGCCATACTCGAAGCCCAGGCACGCGTACTCGCTCAGGGGGGAGTTGTGGATCTCGAAGCTGGCGCGCCCGCCCTCGATGTGATGGAGCGGAGTCCAGGGTTCATCGGTCGAGACGTCCACCAGCACCTGGTGCCGCTGGCTGAAGGTGCCGCGAACGGTGTCCTGGCCGGTGAGCCGGATCGGCACCGCATCGCGGAGCAGCGAGGCGAACGCCAGGGTCTCGGCGTGCCCCCATTCGACGCCCGCATCATCCGACCCGATGGCCTCTCGCCGCCGAGCGATCTGGCGCACGAGCTTGGGATGGACGGTGAAGCCGTTCGGCACGGCATGGACCTGCTCGTTGAGAGCGAGCAGGACGTCCATCCCCACCCCGGTCGGGGGCTCGTCCGGGCTCTCGCTCTCGATGGCCTCCGCGCCTCGATCGAGCGGCGGCTCGGCGTGCGCCTTGCGGACCGCAGCCTGGGCCGCGGTCAGGTCGCGGCGCACCTCGTCCACCAGCTCGGTGGCCTGCTTGACGGACACGACCTCCGCCGCCACCAGTCGCTCGGCGTACACGGACCGGACCGGGGCCTGGCGAGCGATGCGGTCGTACATCCCGGGCTGGGTGTACGAGGGCTCATCGGCCTCGTTATGGCCGTAGCGGCGGTAGCCGACCAGGTCGATGACCACCTCCCCGTGGAACTTGGTCCGGTAGGCCATCGCCAGCCGAACCGCGTCGAGGCAGGCCTCGGGGTCGTCGGCGTTGACGTGGATGATCGGCACGTCGAAGCCCTTCGCCAGGTCGGAGGCCCACGTCGTGCTCCGCGCATCGGCCGGGTGCCGTCGTGAACCCGATCTGGTTGTTCGCGATGATGTGGACCGTGCCGCCGTTGACGTAGCCATCCAGCCGGGACAGGTTGAAGGTCTCGGCCACCACGCCCTGCGCGGCAAAGGCGGCATCCCCGTGGATGAGGATCGGCACCGTGCGGCGGGTGTCGAGCTTGACCTCCGGCCCGCGGTGGTCCGCCTGCTCGGCCCGGGCCCGGCCCTCGACCACCGGGTTCACGGCCTCCAGGTGCGACGGATTCGGCATGAGCGTGACCGCCACGTCGCCCTGCCGCGTCTCGTGCGTGCCGGTCGCCCCGAGGTGGTACTTCACGTCATCGATCTCACGGTCCTCGGTCGGCGCCCGCGCACCCTTCCCGGCCTCGAACTCGGCGAGCACCGACTTCACCGGCAGCCCGACGATGTGGGTCAGCACGTTCAGCCGCCCGCGGTGGGCCATCCCCATGACCGCCCGCTTGGTCCCGCCCTCGGCCGCCAGCTCCAGGACGAGGTCCAGCATCGGGACCATCGCGTCGAGACCCTCGATGCTGAACCGCTTCTGCCCGAGATAGGCCTTGTGCAGGAAGTGCTCGAGACCCTCCACTTCCGTCAACCGGGAGAGCAGGCGCTTCTGCTCCTTGCGCTTGAGCGGGGTCCGATGGCGCCCTGACTCGATGGCCTCCCGCAGCCAGGTGCGCTCGGCGTGGTTGGCGATGTGCTCGACCTCGTACGCGATCGTCCCGCTGTAGGTGGCCTGCAACCGAACGAGGACCTCGGCCAGCGTGTCGCCGCCGACGTGGACGCGGAGCAGGTCGCCGGGAATGCGGTCCATCGCCTGCTGGTCGAGGCCGTGAAACGCCGGGTCCAGGGCAGGGTCGCCGGGCGGGGCTGTGCCAAGTGGGTCGAGCTGGGCCGCGAGGTGGCCGTACAGCCGATAGGCATCGACCAGCGCCATGGCGGAGGCCATCCGACCCAGGTCGGCCCCTGAAACGGTGACCGATGGGCCTGCCGGGCCGGCCACCACTGGGGCGGCGGGCTGGGCGGGCTCGGCTGAAACGGCTGCGGAGGCGGCTCCCGCGGGTGCCGCAGGTGCAACGGCCAGCGCTGGCAGCGCGCCGGCGTCCAGGCTGGTCGCCACGGCGTCGTAGAAGCCGTCCGCACCGTCCAGCAGCGCCGTCGACGCGGCGGAGGAAGGCGCCCGACTCCGCTCCCTGGATGACCCGGTGGTCGTAGGTCGATGTG
The DNA here is from genome assembly GCA_963838125.1 of uncultured Chloroflexia bacterium. Lineage (GTDB taxonomy): Bacteria > Chloroflexota > Limnocylindria > QHBO01 > QHBO01 > DASTEQ01. The sequence goes on along the minus strand of CAWIPT010000004.1, from coordinate 47,974 downwards.
AGGGTCATCACTCGCGCGTCGCCGACGTCCCGGATCGCGCCGGTGGCCACGATGCACCCCTGTCCGGGCATCAGTCGCGGGACCGAGGCCGTGGTCCCCAGCGTGCCCGGGTTGGTGAGGGTCATGGTCGCGCCCACGTAGTCGTCGGGGCCCAGGCTGCCGTCCCGCGCGCCGGCCACCAGCTCCTCGTATCGCGAGTGGAAAGCCGCGAAATCCAGGCCCTGCGCGCCGCGGATGACCGGCACGACCAGGAAGCGGCTGCCGTCGGGCCGCTCCACGTCCACGGCCAGGCCCAGGTTGACGGCACCCGGGTCGATGACGTGCGCGGCCCCGCCGACCTCGGCGAACGCGCGGGTCATGCCCGGCTGCTCCGCCGCGGCGCGGGCGAGGGCGAACCCGACGAGGTGGGTGAAGCTCGACCTTCCTCGGCGCGATCGCCTCGTTCAGCTGCCGTCGCCTGGCTCTCGAGGACGCCGACCGGGACCTCGCGGAACGAGGTGGCGGTGGGAACCGCCAGCGAGGCGGTCATGTTGGCGGCGAGTCGAGCGGCGGGCCCGCGGAGCGGCGTGGCGCCCGGAGGCGACGGGATTCGTCGCCCTCGGACGCTGGCGAGGATGGCGCGGTTGAGGACGGCGCGGCCGGCGTCGGAGGGCGGACCGGCTCGAACCCTTCGAGCCCCGCGTCGAACAGCCGCCGCCACTCCGGTTCGACGCTGGCCGGGTCGGATCGGTACTGCTCGTAGACCGCCGCCACGTAGCCGGCGTTCATCCCTTCGAGGGCGTCCTCCAGCGGGGAGCGGCCGTTGGTGTCGTCAGCGGGCATGTCCGCTAAGGATAGAGGCGGCCCGGGTCCGGGTTGCGAGGACTATGGTTTCGCCCCTCAAGCGAACCGGAGGAGGTTGCATATGATCGCCCGAATCTGGCGGGGGCGGACCCTCGCCACCCGATCCGACGAGTACCTCGCGGTCCTGAAGGACACCGGTCTGGCGGACTATCGCGCCACCGCCGGCAATCGCGGAGTCCTCGTGCTTCGCCGCGAAACGGAAGGCGCTGCCGAGTTCACCGTGCTCACCCTGTGGGACTCCATGGACGCCATTCGCTCGTTCGCGGGGGACGAGCCCGAGCGGGCGAGGTATTACCCCGAGGATTCGGATTACCTGCTCAAGTTCGAGCCGTTCGTCGAGCACCACGAGGTCGCCTGGCAGGACGTGGACTGAGCTAGCGGAGCTGGAGACGGACGATGGGCCGGCCCTCGGCCCGCCGCTCCACTTCGTTGAAGCCGACCCGGGTGAACATGGCGAGCGTGCCGGTGAACACGTTCGGGTCCGGCTTGCGGCCGCTTCCGGTGTCGATGGGGTAGCCCTCGAGCACATCAGCCCCCGCGGCCCGCGCGTGCTCGATGGCCGCGCGCAGGAGGGCAATGGCATTGCCCTTACCCCGCTCCTTCCGCGGCATCCAGAAGCACACGATCGACCACACTCCCTCGTCCGCCGCCTCGGGGCTCCGGCGGCCCGGACCGATGCTCGGCGAGCGTATGACCCGCCCGTAGTCCGGCCGGGGAGCCACGCTGATCCAGCCCACTGGCCGGTCGTCGCGGTAGGCCATCAAGCCGGGCTGCCGATTGCCGTTCGGTCAGCTCGTGGAGGAGGGCCTTGTTGCCGGCGCCTTTGGAGCGGATGCCGCGCTCGAACTCGCCCCCGGTCTGCCGCCACCACGTGCACCAGCAGTTGGAGAAGGCGCCGCTTGGCCCGAACAGCTCGACCAGGTCGTTCCAGCGCTCCGTGGTGAGGGGCCGAACCTCGACATCGGTCATGCCGGCAGATCCTGCGCCATCAATCTCGTCTGCTCCGCGTGCCACGTCAGGCCCATCGCCTCGAAGCGCGCGATCGCATCGGCCAACAGATCGCGGTCCTGGCGGACCACGCCCAGGGCCCGAACCGCGAACGGGGCCACATACGAGTCCGGGCGGATCCATTGCGGAGCATCGGCCTCGATCCGCTCCCGGTCGCCAAGCATGGCGAGCCCGTCCAGCAACGTAGCCCATCGCTCCCAAGCGCCGGGCGTGAAGTAACGCTGCTCGACCGAATTCACGATGTCCTGCAGTTCGTCGCGCTCCCCGCGGGCGATGGCCAGAGCCATCGCGCTATCCGAGAGGAACCCCTCGTAGCCGACCATCCCGATGGACTCCGACTTGGCCACCAGCCGGGCTGCCTCATCCACGTCGCCGCCATGCAGCATGCCCAGCGCCGACATGCGCAACAGCCCGATGTTGAACGGGCAGGGGGTTGCCAGGTTGGCCTCGACCGTCTCCTCTGCACGACCGGCGAGCCCCCGAACTGCATTCCACGCGCCGACGGCCCACTCCAATCGCATCCGCATCCCGAGGGCGTGTACCCGGTGATGTGACGTCAGGCCCGAGCTCGTCTCCTCCAAGCGTTCCACCATGGCCCGGGCGTCAGACAGCCTTGCGAAACCCCCGTAGAGAATCGCGTTGTTGAGCAGCGCGTCGGCGAGTTCATCGGGATCGGTGATCAGCGGGAGGAGCTCGGCTCTGGCCACCGCAACAGCGAGCGCCTCATCCAGCTCGCCTGTCTCTCGGAGCGCGGCTTGTACCGCACCCATGCTTTCCGATCGGAGCTGGACGTCGCCCAGCTCGTCAGCGGCCGCGAGCGCTGATCGCGCCGCGTCAAGATCGTCGTCCCATAGCGCTCGGGCCACGAGCGACCGTACGTGCGCCGCCGTGCCCGCCTGCGTGCCACCGCCGCGGCGCGCGCAATCCAGCCTGTCCACCATGCTTTCGTCGAGGCGACGCTGCCACATGCCCGCGCGTTGAACAGTCTGGAAGGCGAGCTCGGGATACACCAGGGCCTCGGGCGCGCCCAGCTCGAGCGCCTTCTCCATTGCTGCCACGAACCCCTCGCCGTCGTACTTCAGCGCGCTGGCATGTCCGATCTCGTACCACATCTCGGCCCGCTGGGCGGGATCCGGCTCCAGCTCGACCGCTCGGCGGAGAAGCGTCAGCGCGTCGTCGATCTCGTAGCGGCCCACCGCAAGCTCGGCCGCCCGACGAGCCCAGGCAACGGCCGCGGCCCGAAGCCGCTCCACCTCCGCATCCTCGGCGGCCCACGCGAGGTCCTGGTCCTCGGGTCGAACCGCCTCGAGATAGTGGTGGGCCAGCAACGGGGCTATCTCGTCGCGACCCTCGGCGCTCCGCTCGAGCCACGCGGCGAACGCGGCGTGCATCCGCGCTCGCCGGCCTTGGGCAGGCTCCCGTATGCCACCTCGCGGGTCAGCGCGTGCTTGATGACGTACTCGCGCTCGCCGGCCAGCGAGGATCCGGCTCGACGTCGGACGAAGTCCCGCTCTTCGAGCAGACCGAAGTTGGGGCTCTCCCCGGCAACCAGCTCGTACACGGGCCCCGTCCAGAACGTGCGCCCGATGACCGATGCCGCCTGGAGGGCCGCCTTCTCGGCTTCTGGGAGCAGGTCGATCCGCGCGGCCAGAACGGCCTGGATCGAGTCGGGGACATGGAACCCCTTCGGGAGCTCCCCGAACGCCCAGCTGCCGTTTCGGCGTGACAGGACGCCTCGATCGATCAGGGTCCCCACCAGCTCCTCCACGAAGAACGGGTTGCCCTCAGCACGCTCCACCACCAGCTCGCGGATCGCAGCCGGGGCGTCGGCCCCCAGCAGCCCGGCCACCAGTCGATCACTGTCGGTTGCTGGCAATGCCTCGAGACGCATGGCCGAGGTGCGGTGCCAGGCTCCTCCCCATGCCGGGCGGCGGTCGAGCATCTCGGGGCGGGCGGTGACCAGGACCAGCAGCGGCCCCTGGACCTGGGCGACCAGCGTGTCGATGAGGTCGCACAGCTCGTCCTCGGCCCAGTGCATATCCTCGAGCAGGAGAACAACCGGGCGCTCGCGGGCCAGCTCGCCCAGGAAGTCGACCCAGGCGTCGTGGAGGCGCTCGCGCGCCACGAGAGGATGGAGCTCCTCCTCGGGGGCCAGACCAAGGGTCAGGCCCAGGTATGGTCGATCGGCCAGGGCTGCCGCGACCGCCTCGGGCGGGTCGCTCTCGGCCATCCCGAAGTGCTCCTTGAGCACCTCACCAAGCGGCCAGTAGGTCGTGCCCTGCCCGTATGACAGGGTGCGCCCCGTACGGCGAATCGGCTCCGGCGCCAGAGTGCTCAGCCATCTCCACATCTCGCGCGTGAGCCGCGTCTTGCCCACGCCGGCATCGCCGAGGATGGACACCAGGTGCGCCTCCCCTTCGGCCGCCACTCGGCCGTATCGGTCCTGCAGCTCGGTGAACTCGGCCTCCCGACCGACAAAGACCGATGCCTGGCCGCGCACCCCGCGCGGCCGCATGAGGGTCAAGGCGTGGAGCACTCGGCGAGCGACGAGCCCACCGGGTTTGCCCTTTGCCTCAACGGTCGCCGGATCGCCGAACTCGAACGCGCCCGCGGCGGCTGTGACCGTCCGCTCTCCGGCCAGGATCTCTCCCGGCGCAGCAGCCTGCTCCAGCCGGGCGGCGACGTTGACCGCGTCGCCTGTGACGAATGAGCTGCCCTCCCGAGGGCGTCCGACCACGACGTTCCCGGTGTTGACGCCGATCCGAAGAGCCAACTGCTCCCCGAACTCCTCGGTGAGGCGGTGCTGCATTGCGAGGCCCGCGTGCAACGCCCGTTCAGCGTGGTCCTCGAGCGCTGCCGGCGCTCCGAACGCGGCCATCACCGCGTCGCCGACGAATTTCTCGACCGTGCCCCCGCAGCGCTCGATCTCCTCGGCCATGGCGACGTAGAAACGGTTCAGGACCAGTCGCGTCCGCTCCGGGTCCTCCTCATCGGCGAGCGCGGTCGAGCCGACCAGGTCGGCGAACAGGATGGTGGCGAGCTTGCGTTCCTCGCTCGCTGGCTCGACCTCAGGCACAACGGAATCGTAGCCCCGGACGCGGCCGCCGGAAATGAAGGCTCAAGCCGGCTGTTCAGTCTCCCGCGGCCCGAAGAATCCGCGTATGAGGATCAGGACGCCGAGGGCGACGAGGACCACGGGCATGGCCCACTCCGGCACCGGCACCAGGCCGCCGGACAGCCCGATGAACTGCTCGAAGAACACGTAGAAGACGGCGAGCAAGGCCAGGCCGATGACGATCTGCCACAGGCCGGCATCTCGCATCCCCCGGTCACCGACCCGGAGCCCGGCCAGCAGTGAGCCGACGCCGGAGGCCGTCGGGATGAGCGCCCACACCCAGGCCCAGGTCGCCCACAGGCCGGTCTGGTTCTGCCAGGCGAGGATGAGCCCGATGGTCGTCACCACCGACCCGCCGATGGTCATCCCGCTGTTGGGCAGGAACAGCCCGAGGACGAGGACGAGCAGTCCCGGACCGATGATGAACAGGGGCCAGATGTCCTCGCCGGCAAACAGGTCCAGGTAGCGAACGGCGATGACCGACAGACCGATGACGATGAGCAGCCCGCCCAGGACAACCCCCTGCGGCGCCTGGCGATTGGCCGTCATGCGTCCATGCTACCGGTGACCACCGATTCGAAGATAGACCCGTCCACGTTGCCGCCGGTCACGACCACCGCGACCCGGCGGTCGGCCAGCGAGCCGAGCTTCCCCGCCTGGACGGCGGCGATGCCCAAGCGCCCCGCTTCCCTCCAACCGATGGCGGGGGCCGCTCCACGCCCAGCGCATCGCGGCCGCGATGGCGTCCTCGTCCACGACCACCACCTCGTCCACCAACCGCTTCGCCAGGCGCAGGGTGATCGAGCCGCGCTCGATGTTGCCGGCCACTCCATCGGCCAGGGTTGGCCCGATGGCGACCTGCTTCGCGCTGCCGGTGCCCAGGTACGCGTACATCGGTGGCGAGGCCTCCGGCTGGACGCCGACCATTCGTACGGTGGGGCTGATGGTCTTCACCCACAGGCCGATGCCGCCGATGAGCCCGCCGCCCCCGATCGGGACCACGATCGTGTCGACGTCGGGCCAGTCCTCGAGGATCTCGACTCCGACCGTCCCCTGCCCGGCCACCACGTTCGGGTCGTTGTACGGCGAGATGTAGACGGCCGCCCCCAGCCCGTGGCGCCGTCGCGCCTCCGGCTCGGTGTCATCGGTGTCGCGGCCGAAGATCTCGACCGTGCATCGGTCTGTTTCGAGCTCGCGCAGGCGCTCGAGCTTGGCTGGCGAAACCGATCCGCCGACGAGAATGGTGACCGGCAGGCCATGGCGGGCGGCTGCCCGCGCCACCGCGATTCCGTGGTTTCCGCTGCTGGCGGTGACGAGCCGCGCTCCGCTGCCCACCGCCGCGACGGCAGCGACCGCCGACTCGGCGCCGCGGACCTTGAACGAGCCGGTGGGCTGGAGGTTCTCCAGCTTCAGGCGGATCTCGGCGGCCTTGGCAGCCTGTGCGAGGGGCAGGGAGCCGATCAGCGGCGTGCGGCTGGCGGCGTCACCGATGCGGCGTCGCGCGCGGAGAACATCCAGGGCCGTCGGGAGTGGGGGTGCGACCACCCCCGCAGTCTAGGCGGGCTCTGGAACCGTCTCGGCGATGTCGCGCAGCCGGCGGGCGATCCGCATGAGCGATCCCAGCCGGTCCTCGGCACGCGCTCGCTCGGCGGGCGTGGCCCAGTAGCGGAGCGTGAAGTCCAGCTCCTGCTTGTGCCGGGTCGCGAGCATGAACAGCTCTTCGACCTCGGGCGGCGGCTGGTCCTCGGCGGCCAGCGCCATGCGCCGGAACTCGAGAACGTCGACGTAATACGAGGTCGCCAGCCGATCCAGGTCTCGCTGGGCGTCTCGTGGCCAGGGCTCTGGCGGTCCCCCGAAGCCGTAGCGGCGCCAGGTCTGGGGCTCCACAGAAGTCGTCATGGTGCGCAGGACCCCCCTTCCATCTCCTCGATATTCGGATGCTTCAGATCAGCGACCATGACCCTACCCACCTCGCCGGGCGAGGCGTAGTCGCCCTCTCGGGCTACGGGTGACGGGACGATCGGCACCCGGGACCCGTATGGGCCGATCGGGTCCGGCGAAGGCGCTTTGTTAGAATCGGCCGGCCTCGCTGGGGTGTGGCCAAGTGGTAAGGCGCCTGACTCTGGATCAGGAGATCGAAGGTTCGAATCCTTCCGCCCCAGCCAACATTCTGAGCACGAATCGATCTCTCGGAGCAGTCCGGGGTCTCTTCGTTTTCCGGCGAGTACCCCAGTTAGCACCCCCCGCCAGCTCTCAGCGGACGAGCTTGTTCCGTCGCTTCCAGGCCTCGATGGTGAGCTGGGCCGGGTCAGGTCGCCAGCGCTCCGTGGTCGGGAACGTGGTGGAAGCCGGCGGCCCGCTTGATCTGGTTGATCTCGGCCTCGAGCTCCTCCAGCACCACTCGCTGGGCGCGTGATCGAGGTCGCCGATGACAGCCAGGTGTCAGCTCGTCCCATCGGCACGGAGTGTAGGGTGCCGTTCGAGCGCCGGGCTAATCGCGGGGGAAGGTCATCGAGTCGACAATGGCGTTCATTTCGGCGAGAAGCTCGGTACTCGTCGTCGGCCAATAGGACGCGGCGACGACCCGCAGGCGGGAATCACCCAGGTCCACGATCCATAGCGTGATAAGCGCATTCGGCTCAAGGTGGGACAGCAGGCACTGAGCGCTGTCCCGGTCAAGCATGCTGCAGAACCGCTGCTCATCGCAGCCACCGGGGGGAAAACCGGCACGACACCTGTCATCGATTGACCGGGATATCCGTCGATGGTGATGTCCACCGGGGTCGAAAGCTCCCAAGTGAGCGATCCCTCTGGCGTGTCATAGGTCTGCTCCGCGAGATACGCCGCGAGCTCGTCGACCGTGTCGGCGCCTCGGCTCCCTTCATTACTTTGGTTCTCGCCAGTTGCAGATGTTCAGTGGCACCCGGTAGTAATCATTGGGGACAGCCACCACCGTCACGCGGTCGTCTCCCCCGAGATCCTTGGTCACCGATCTCTCCGTCCGATTCCGCGAACCAGCCCGGGGCGGGAATGGTCATCGTCGCCCTAGCTTCGTTCAAGCCGTAATCGAGGTTCATGACGTGGAGGCCAACCGGCAGGCTGCCGTCGCCTGAGCTTGACGGCTTGACCGATGAGGGTGCCTCGGACGGCGCAGCCGATTCGGACGGCGCCCCGCCCGGCGGCGGGCTGGAGGACCTGAGCAGGTTGGAACCGACGAGGAGCACCACGACCACGGCAGCTGCGCCGAGGCCGATGGTAACGATCTTGTTCATGGGCGGGATCCTCCACTCGGGCCAGCGAGCCCGGCGTTGCGTCCTCGTATCGACCTGTGCCATCACTCGGTCCAGGACGGTGTCCGGATCGAGGAAGTCATCGGGCGAATCGAGCCATGACTCGACGATATGGTCGAAAGGGGCGTGGTCTTCCCTGGTCATCCGGCGGCCCTCCCGACGCCCGGTCGAGCATCGGCTTCGAGCGCGGCGCGCATCTGGCGCAGCGCGTAATGGAGGCGCGAGGCGGCGGTGCCGACCGGTATGTCGAGCGCCGCAGATACCTCCTCGAGCGACATGTGGCGGTAGTGGCGCAGGACCACCACGGCGCGGTGATCCATGGAAAGCTGTCGGAAGGCGCGTTCGAGCGCATCGCGGTCGAGGACCGCGCCCGCTTCGTCCGGCACCCGCTGCTCGGCGAGTGCGTGCACACTGATGGGCTGCGCCCACCGTCCTGCCTTCCGTCCTTCCCGGTAGCAGGCACGGACGAGGGTCCGATACGCCCACGCCTCGAATCGTTCCGGGTCGCGGAGCTGCGGGAGCCGCTCCCAGATGGTCAGCAGGGACTGCTGCGTGGCGTCCTCGGCCAGATCGGCGTCGCGCAGGATCCGGTACGCGACCGACAGGAACGACGATGTCACGGCGGAGGCCAGGCGAGCGAATGCCTCCCGGTCACCACCTTGAGCGCGACTCACGAGCTCTCTATCCATGCCTTCCCCAGTTGTGGCACGGAACCGCATCCCGTGCCTACTCAGTTTGAGCCAGGAAGGGACGCAGACTTTCAATCCAGCCACGTCGAGCGGCTGACGGCGGCCATTCAGTACCCTAATTGGTATCCCTTAGCGTGTGGATTTCGGGGGAACGGGTGGACGCAGGGGGACGGTCTGCACGCTCGGATTGGTATCCTGAGCCCGGTTGGACGGACTCTGGATCAGGAGATCGAAGGTTCGAATCCTTCCGCCCCAGCCAAACTCGCCAGGTGCCAAATCGATGAATGAAGAGGCCGTCCGGGAACACGCCCAGGCTTTCTGTGCTGCGCTCATGACCGGCGACATCGGTCAGGCAGCCGAGCACATGAGCCGGGAGCTGCATGCGAACCTGGGCCCAATCGTGGCCATGCTGCCGCTCCCGCTGACCGCAGCCACGATCGCGTGCAGTTGAGACGACCAGCAGCGGATATCGAGCGGTGCTGCTCCTGGTGGGGGAGGGCGATAACACCGTCCAGCTCGAGACCCGGTGGAAGGATCGGGAAGGGCGGCCAACGATCGTGGAGGCGAGCCGCGTCCACGAGGAGCCAGTCGAGGAAGCCCCGCTCGGTGAGTCCGACGACGAGGCCTCGGGGAGCACCGGTTGACCGAGATCATCCCGCGCTGGGAGTGGCGCTCGTTCGGCACACGGTTTGGCGCAGCCGACGTGGTACTCCGGGTGCTCACGCCGACCGGCATCCAGGAGAGCGACGAGCTGTACCTGCTCTCCGGCGCCACCGACAACGTGAAGATCCGGGACGACCTCATGGACATCAAGGTCCTCAAGGAGGTCAACCCCGACGGCCTGGAGCAGTGGATCCCGGTCATGAAGGTGGGCTTCCCGCTGGCTGCCTCGGACGTGGGGAAGGTGTACGAGGCCCTGGGCCGGCCGGTTCCGCCCCTCACGCGCGAGGCGTACAGCCTGGACCAGTTCCGCGACGAGCTGGTGGCGCCGACCGAGGGCCTGCGGGCGGTACCGGTCCACAAGCGGCGGGTGCGGTACGTGATCGGCGGCTGCACCTCGGAGCTGTCGGATGTGACCGCCGGCGGGAGGGAGATCCGGACGGTGGCGATCGAGTCGGAGGATGCGGCCGCGGTCATCGCCGCCGTCCGCTCGATCGGCCTGGCGGACTACGTGAACACCAGCTACCCGCGGGGCCTGGCCGATCTCATCGACGGCACGCCGCAGCGATTCGCGGTCATCGACATCGGGACCAACTCCATCAAGTTCCACCTTGCCGAACGCCACCCCGACGGATCGTGGCGGACGCTGGTCGACCGGGCCGAGGTCACCCGGATCGGCGAGGGCCTTGATGACAACGGAGAGGTCGGGCCGGAGCCGCTCGAGCGCGCGGCGACGGCCATCGGTCAGATGGTGACGGAGGCCCGCGAGCACGACGTGCGGGCCATCGCAGCGGTGGCCACCGCATGGGCCCGACAGGCCGCCAACCGCGACGAGGTCATTGCCGCCATTCGCGAGCGGAGCCGGCGTGACCGTGGAGGTCATCCCCGGCGATGAGGAGAGCCGGCTGGCGTACCTCGCGGTGCAGCAGGGCATCGGTCTGCCGGACAGCTCGCTGGTGGTGTTCGACACCGGCGGCGGCAGCTCGCAGTTCACGTTCGGACGCGGGGCGACGGTGGAGGAGCGGTTCAGCGTTGACGTGGGCGCGGTGCGCTACGCCGAACGGTTCGGGCTCGATGGCGAGGTCTCGCCAGACGTGCTGCAGCAGGCCATGGATGCCATCGCAGCCGATCTGAGCAGCCTCGATGGCCGCCCGCCCCCGGATGCGCTGGTCGGGATGGGCGGAGCCATCACCAACATCACCGCGGTCAAGCACGGCCTGGCCACGTACGACCCGGACGTCGTGCAGGGAACGGTGTTGGACCGAGCGGAGCTCGACCGCCAGATCGAGCTCTACCGGTCGCGCGACGCCGACGCGCGTCGCGAGATCGTGGGCCTGCAGCCCAAACGGGCAGAAGTGATCCTGGCCGGGGCCTGCATCGTCAGGACCGTGATGGACAAGCTCGGCCAGGACTCGTTGACCGTCAGCGACCGGGGCCTGCGCCACGGCCTGCTCATCGATCGATTCCGGGCCTGAGCCACGTGAGGAGGCAAACCATGAACCGAGCACGCATCTTGCTCCTGGCTGGACTCCTGCTGGCCGCCTGCGCGCCGACGCCCAGCACGCCGCAGACCGGCGACCTGTGCCTCAGCCAGGCCGCATTCCAGTCAAGCCTGGAGGCCTTCCGTGCCCTCGAGCCATCGGCGAGCGCCATCGACGAGTACCGCGAGGCGTGGATATCGGTCCAACGGACCTTCCGCGATTTCCGCGAGAACGCCACCAAGGTGGCCGATGACCGGGTGACGGAGGTCAACCAGGCCGTTGACGAGGTGAAGGCCGCTCTCGACGACGTACCCGACGATTCCACGCCACAGGAGGCGCTGGCGTCAATCGAGGATGAGCTGGCTGCGGTGACCTCAGCCGTCGACGCGTTGAACGCCGAGCTGGACTGCCCGACCTAGACGTAGACCGGGCGGCCCACGCCAGGGGCCGCTACTCCGGCAGGAGGACGGCTGCTCCCGGCACCGATCGCGCCCGCCGCCAGGTCGGCGAGCGCGGCATTGGCATCGGTCAGGCCATACGTGCGGACCGATGTCGCTGACCGGGATCGCGGCAGCAAGCTCGAGGTACTCGACGGCATCGCGGTGGGTGACATTGGCCACGCTGCGCAGGACCCGTTCCTCCCACAGCAGCCGGTACGGGAAGGCGGGAACCTGGTCGAGGTGGATGGCGTTGATCACCACCGTTCCGCCCGGCGCGACGTCGCCCAGGGCGAACACGGCCACCGTCCCGACCGGGGCGAAGGAGATGGCCGCGTCGAGAGGCTCGGCCGGCGGCTCGGCGTAGCCGCCTGACAGTCGCCGCGCCAAGCTCAAGGGCCCGCTCCCGCTCGGCGGCGGATCGCGTCGCGACGTGCACCACGCAGCCGAGATGGATGGCCTCCTGGATGGCCAGCGACGCCGATGCCCCGAAGCCGTACAGGCCCAGGCGGAACGGCGTAGACCGATGCCACTCCAGGTCGGGATCGTCACCCAGGCCGGGCACGCCCGCCAGGCGCAGGGCGCGATGACCGATGACCCCGCCGCACAGCAGCGGGGCGGCATCCGCATCGGCGTATGCGTCTGGCAGGCGGACGGCGACGTCGGCCCGCACTGTCATGGCGTCGGCGTAGCCCCCATCGCGGTCCCAGCCCGTGAACGTGGCGTTGGGACAGAGGTTTTCCCGGCCCGAGAGGCAGTAGTCGCAGGTCCCGTCCGAGCCCGCCAGCCAGGTGACGCCGGCGCGGTCGCCGACCTGCCAGTCCGCGACCCCATCGCCGACGGCGGTGACCCGGCCCACGACCTGGTGGCCCGGGACGATGGGCAGGCGCCGGGCCTCGATCTCTCCCTGGGCGAGCTGGAGGTCGGTGCGGCAGACTGCGGTGGCGGTGACCTGGACGCGCCAGCTCGCCTGGACCCGGCTCGGCCGGATCGCGCTCGGCGAGGACCAGCGGGCCGGTGGAGACGGGCGCCGGCTGGCGCAGCTCCATGACCCGCATCGGTCAGTCGTTCAGCTCCCGCGCGGCGCGAGTGAACACCCCGCCCATGACCCGGGAAAGGGTCGGGAACGCGTGGATGGTGTCGGCGAGGGTGTCGAGCGTGGTTCGCAGCTTTACGGCGAGAACCGCCTCGTGGATCGCCTCCGACGCTCCCGGACCGGCCAGGAAGACGCCGACTACGGTCCGCGCGGCGCGGTCGGCGACCACGATCACGTGGCCGTCGGCCTCTGCCGTATATCCCTTGGCCGAGTGGGCCAGGTCCTCCTCGAACTCCACCGCGTCGATGCCAGCCTCCTGCGCCTCGCCGATTTGGAGCCCGACCGAGGAGGTCTCCGGATCGGTGTAGGTGGCTCGCGGGATGGCCCGCAGATCCGGCCGCACGTCGTCGCCGAGCGCCATGCGGACGACCATCTCGCCCTCGTAATGGGCGACGTGGGTATGGAGCTCGGGACCGGCCGGATCGCCGGCCACCCACACGTTGGGTGCCAGCTGGAGGCGCTCGTCCGGAGTGACGCGTCCCTTCTCGACTTCGACGCCGACGGTCTCAAGGCCGAGGCCCTCGAGCGGGAAGGCGCGGCCGATGGCGAACATCACCGCATGCCCCGCCGCTCGGCTCCCGTCGCTGAGCTCCACCTGGTGGGGACCGGACGCATTCGGGCCGGGGTGGACCTGGACCGCCTTGACGCCGGTCCAGATCGTCGCCCCGGCCGCCTTCAGGGCGCGCTCGAGGATGGCCGAGTTCTTTGGGTGATCGCGGGCCAGGATCCGGGGGTTGGACTCGACCAACGTCACCGGCACCCCGTAGCGGGCGTAGACCTGGGCCAGCTCCACGCCGGTCGGCCCGCCGCCCAGGACGAGGAGGCTCTCGGGCAGCTCGCTGGCGGAGGTGGCGTCCTTGTTGGTCCAGTACGTGATCTGGTCGAGGCCGGGCAGGTCCGGGATGCGCGACTCCGAGCCCACCGCCACCACGACGTGCGTTCCCTCCAGCTCGTGGGTCACGTCGTCGTGGGTCACCACCACGCGGCCAGGGCCGTCCAGGCGGGCCGTGCCCCGGACGATGACCGCTCCCACTTCCTCGAGCCGCTTGACGTGGAACGCGTCATCGGGATAGGGGATGTCGATGCGGTTGATGTTGTAGTCGCGTCGGGCCGCGGCCCTGGGCCAGGGGTAGTCGCCGCCGCCGGCGTGGACGGCGGCCGAGTGGAGGAGCGACTTCGACGGGATGCAGGCCCAGAACGAGCACGAGCCCCCGACCAGGTCGCGATCAACGATGGCCACACTCGCTCCGCGTTCGCGCGCCATGTTGGCGGCGGCCTCGCCGGCCGCCCCGGCACCGATGACCACGAAGTCAAACCGATCCATGTCCACGCTCCTCGCCCCCGATCCAGATCCGGAGAGGCCCGACATCACCCATGCGCAGGGCGAAGGACCCCTCATGCTCAGCGTCCCACGCCACGAGATCGGCTGCCATCCCCTCCCGGATGATGCCGACCTCGGTGGACAGACCGATGGCGGCGGCACCGCCCGCGGTGGCCGCCGCGACCGCCTCGTCCACGGTCATGCCCAGGGTCGCCGCCCCAAGGCCGATCACCAGCGGCATGGACGGGTTGGCGTACGTTCCCGCGTTCGCATCGCTGGCCAGGGCCACGGTCGCGCCGCCGTCCAGCAGGGCACGAGCCGGCGGCCGGTGGTCCCGCAGCAGGAGCGACGGCCCGGGCAGGAGGGTGGCAACCGTGCTCGAGGCCGCGAGGGCGCGCACGCCGTCCGCGTCCAGGTGCTCGAGGTGGTCGACCGACACCGCTCCCAACCTGACGCCCAGCTCGGTGGCTCCGGTACGGGCCAGCTGCTCGGCGTGGAGCTTCAACGCCATGCCGTGGTCCCGGGCAGCGGACAGCACTCTCTCCGCCTGCTCAGTGGTGAAGAATCCGCGGTCGCAGAACACGTCGACGAACTCCGCCTCGTCGGCGACCGCGGGCAGCATGTTGTGGACGACCTCCTCGACGTGGTCGTCGGCCGAGCCCGCCTCGGGCGGCACGGCATGCGCCCCGAGGAAGGTGCGAACGACCCGGATGCCGACACGCTCGGCGGCGGCCCGGATGATGCGGAGGCTTCGCAGCTCGTCGGCAAGGGTGAGCCCGTATCCGGACTTGGCCTCCAGCGTCGTGGTGCCCGAGTCGAGCGCGGCCCCGAACCGCTCCTCGACCAGGGCCTCGAGCGTGTCGTCGGATGCGTCGCGCGTCGAGGCCACGGTGCGGAGGATGCCGCCGGCGGCATATGGCTGGCCGGCCAGGCGGGCCGCCGCCTCGTCGGCTCGGTCACCGGCGAACACCGGGTGGGTGTGCGCATCCACCAGCCCGGGGGTGACCAGCGCCACGCCCACGTCCTCCCATCGGTCAGTCGCCGGCGCCGCGTCGGGCGACCCGACCCACGCCACCCGGCCGTGGCGGACGAGGACGGCCCACGGCGAGAGCACGGTAGGCGGGTCGGCGGCGTGGACCTGCGCCATCAGGAGCCGGCCAGTGCCGGTCAGGAGCAGGGGCTCGTCGCTCATCGGACCAACCATAGCCGCTCCGTCCTACGGGCCCTCCGCGGCGTCGGCCACGGCCGCCTGGCTAGCCCGTGGCGCACGCGCGGTGGCCAGCACCACCCCACCGACCACCAGTCCCACGCCCAGGAGCTGAGTCGGAGACGGGGCCTCGCCGAGGATGAGCATGGCCAGCCCGACCGCCGCCACCGGCTGGATGAGGAGGACGATCGAGGTCAGCGCCGACGGGAGCCTGGGGAGGGCCACGCTGATGAGCAGGTAGCCAACGACCTGGGCGCTCAGTGCCAGGATCACCAGCCAGCCGTGGGCGGGCCACGATGGGAGGAACGTGATCTGGGCCAGGACCAGGCCGGCGACGGCGGACGCGACCGCGGCCGACGCCGTGGCGTCCAGCAGTGGCCCGGCCGGCCGCCGTGGGTCACGGTTGCCCAGCCGTTGGACGAGGAGGAATCCGGCGTACATGGCGCCGGTGAACAGGCCCAGGAATACGCCGGCGACCGGGTTCTCGCCATAGGCCCCGCCGCCCAGGACGCCGGAGATGAGCACGACCCCGCTGAGGGCGACGACCAGGGCGCCGATCAGTCGCGCGGTGAGCCGCTCCCCGAAGAAGAGCCACGCGGCGATGGCCACGAACACGACCTGGGTGTTGCCCAGTACCGTCGCCAGGCCGGCACCAACCATCTGGATGGCGTAGTGCCACGCGACGAGGTCGGCGGCGAAGAACAGCCCGGCGATGATCGCCAGCCGTCGCTGGCCCGGAGCCCGCGGACCGAAGCGCCGCTCCTCCGCCCGGGCCAGGAACCACAGCACCGGCAAGGCGTAGAGACAGCGGAAGACGGCGGCGGTGGCCGGCTCGACGTTGGCCAGCCGCACGTTGACGCCAGTGAACGAGATGGCGAGCGCGCCGAGGACGGCGGCGAGGATGGGGCGGGAACCGAGCCGGTCGAGGGGTGCGGCCAGCTCGTCGCTCATCTGCGCCGTACGGTATCCGTTTCACCTTGCCGCGACAGAACCGAGGCCCGAAACTACGAACCCGATGCCCACCCTGCCGACCGGCACCGTCACCTTCCTGTTCACCGATATCGAGGGCAGCACCCGTCTGCTCGAGTCGCTGGGCGACGCGTTCAAGCCCCTCCTGGAACGGCACCACGCACTCCTCCGCGAGGCGATCGCAGCCGGCGACGGCACCGAGGTCAGCACCGAGGGGGACGCCTTTTTCGCGGCCTTCCCGTCAGCTCCCCGGGCAGTGGCAGCGGCTGGCGCCGCACAGCGCGCCCTGGCTGCCGAGCCGTGGCCGGAGGGGGCGACCGTCCGGGTGCGGATGGGGCTTCACACCGGCGAAGGCACGCTCGGCGGGGACAGCTACGTCGGCCTCGATGTGCACCGCGCCGCGCGCGTCGCGGCCGCCGGCCACGGCGGCCAGGTTCTGGTGTCCGGCGCGACCCAGTCCATCGCGGCCGGGAGCCTGCCGCCCGGCGTCAGCTTCACCGACCTCGGACAGCATCGGCTCAAGGACCTCTCGCGTCCGGAGCACCTGTGGCAGCTGACCGTCGACGGGCTGCCCGCGGACTTCCCGACTCCCCGGACCCTGGACGCCACGCCGAACAACCTGCCCCTCCAATTGACCTCCTTCCTCGGCCGTCAGCGCGAGGTGGCCGACGTGCGCGAGCTGCTCGCCGCCAACCGGCTGGTGACCCTCACCGGGCCGGGCGGGACGGGCAAGACCCGCCTCGCCCTGCAGGTCGCCGCCGAGGCTTCCGATCGGTACCCCGACGGCGTGTACTTCGTCGCCCTCGAACCCATCACCAGCGCTGCGCTCCTGGTCCCGACCATCGCCCAGGCGATGGGTCTATCCGATCCCGGCTCCGCATCGGTCCAACGCCTGGCAGACCACCTCGGGGATCGGACCTTCCTGCTGGTCCTGGACAACGCCGAGCAGGTCGGCGATGCGGCCCCGCAGATCGGGGACCTGCTGGGGCTCGCGGCCAGGACATCGGTCCTCGCCACCAGCCGGAGCCCGCTCCGGGTCTACGGCGAGCGCGAGTACCCCGTCCCACCGCTGGGCCTGCCCGACCCGCGCCACCTCCCCGACCTCGAGCAGTTCACCCAGTTCGAATCGGTCGCCCTCTTCGTCGAGCGTGCGGTCGCGGTCAAGCCCGGGTTCGCGGTCGACAACGCGAACGCGCCGGCGGTGGCCGAGATCTGCGTCCGCCTCGACGGGCTGCCGCTGGCCATCGAGCTGGCAGCGGCCCGCGTCCGGGTGCTCACCCCGCAGGCCATCCTCGACCGGCTCAGCGACCGGCTCGGGCTCCTGTCGGGTGGCGCGCGAGACCTGCCCGAGCGCCAGCAGACGCTCCGCGGCGCCATCGCCTGGAGCCACGATCTCCTGGAGGAAGCCGATCGGCGGGCATTCGCGCGGATATCGGTCTTTGCCGGCGGAGCCACCCTGGAGCAGATCGAGGACGTGTGCTTCGAGCCCGCCGATCGGTCCCAGGCCCTCGATGTTGTGAGCTCGCTGGTGGACAAGTCCCTCCTCCGCGAGGAGTCCGCCGGGGATACGCCCCGCTTCCGGATGCTCGAGACCATCCGCCAGTTCGCTGCCGAGCAGCTCGAGGACAGCGGCGAGGCGGGGGACCTGCGCAGCCGACATGCGTCCGCCGTGCTGGCCTTCACCGAATCGGGTGCCCGGGAGGTCATGGGTAGCGACGGACGGGACTGGCTGGACCGATACGAGCTCGAACGGGACAACATTCGCGGCGCGGGCCGCTGGGCCCTCGGGAGCCGCCATACCGAGATCGCGCTCCGACTCCTGACCTCGTGCTGGCGGTACTGGCAGATCCGCGGCTACCTGGCCGAGGGTCGCGCGTTCGCCGAGGCCGTCCTCGCGCTGTCCGATGCTCGCAGTTTCCCAGAGCCCTGGGAGGCGGCGCTGGAGGCGGCCGGTGGGATTGCGTACTGGCAGGGAGACGCCGATGGAGCTCGTGTGTGGTACCAGGAGACGCTCGACCTGGCCCGGGCCCGCGCGGACGACCGGGCGGAAGCGAATGCGCTGTACAACATGACTTTCACCTACGCCTGGCAGCCCGAAGCGCAGGAAGAGGCCCGGGTTGTGGCCGAGGAGTCGCTCGCGGTCAACCGGCGCCTCGACGACCGGCTGGGCATCGGCCGCGCGCTGTGGGCCGTCGCCAGCACGTACTACTTCGAGAGCGATTGGGACGAGGCGGCCACGAGGCTCGAGGAGGCGCTGGCCATCTTCCGCGAGCTCGACGACCGCTTCATGATTGGATGGTCCCTGTACATGCGGGCCCTCGTCCGGATGAGCCACGACCTCGCCGGGATGGAGGCGGACCTGCGCGAGGCATACGAGATCTTCCGCGGGACCGACGATGTCACCGGCTACATCCTGGTCTTCGACGCGTTCGCCGCTGCTGCGCATCAGGGAGGTGACGACGTCAAAGCGGCGCGGCTGTCCGGCTTTGCGACCGCGACCGAGCACCTGGCCGGGTCCGGCCTCGGCGCGGCGAATCGAGACCTCGCCAATTTCGACCCCGATCGGCTTCGGGCTGAGAACCCGGAGTTCGCCGCGAACTTCGCGGTGGGTCAGCGGATGGAGCTGGCCGACGTGGAGCGGCTGGCGCTCGGCGGGGAGCCGGCCGCGAGCTAGGCGGGGGCCCCGAGGTCGCGACGGGGGAACACGATCAGCGCCCAGATGACGGGCAGGACGACGGCGACGCCCAGGATGAGCAGGTCCACCGGGTCCAGCGTGCCGGTCACGATCTCGCCCGGGTTGAAGTGGTGGAACAGCGAGTACTCCTGGGTCCAGGCGATGTCGGGCAGGAACGAGCCCAGGATCTCCAGGAAGTAGTTGATCCCCAGGTACGCCAGGCTCAGCGCGATGGCCGGTCCGCGACGGTCGAAGGTCACGCTGGCAGCCAGCGAGAACGTGGCGAAGGCCGCCCACAGCAGCAGTCCCACCACCCAGACCACCGGGATCATGGCCAGGTCGATCTCGTCCTCCACTCCGAGCGCCACCATGCTGATGACCTGGCCGGCCAGCAGCAGGGCGAGCACCACGGCGATCGAGATCTTCACCGCGGCACCCACCGAGGTGTAGAGCCGGCGACGGGACAGCGGGCGGGCCAGGAGCACCTCGAGGGTGCCCGCCTCGCGCTCGCCGGCAACGGCGTTGGCGGCAGCGCCCACCGCGAAGACGGCTACCAGACCGATGCCGATCGGGTGTTGGAAGCCGATGGTCATGGCCCCACCCAGAGTGAACAGGCTGCCGGAGCCGAAGTTCAGCAAGTTCTCCGGGAAGCCCGATTCGATCAGTCCCTCGAACAGGTCCTGGAAGGTCACGTAGAACGTCGGGATGAGGGCCCCCCACAGCAGCGCGACGATGCCGACCACCACCAGCCGTCCGCGCTGCCAGTACAGCGACTGGCGGAGGACGCGCAGGCTCACGGCGTGCCTCCGGGCCCCGCGCCGTCCTCGCCGGCGTAGTACTCGAAGAACACCTCTTCGAGACGGGCCGGTTCGATGAGCAGGTCCACCAGGGCGGGGGAAGCGACGGCCCGAACGAACGGCGCCACGTCCCCGGAGAGGGTGGCGGTGATCCGATCGCGGGAGACGACCACGTCGCCGAGGCCCGGCACCTCGGACAGGTCGGGGGCGCTGCCGCGCCAGCGGAGGGAGACCCTGCGCTTTCGCCTGGCCAGCAGCTCGTCGACGTGCTGCACGGCCATGAGGTGGCCGGCGCGGATGATGGCCACCCGGTTGCAGATGCGCTCCACCTCGCCCAGGTAGTGCGAGCTCATGAAGATGGTGCGGCCCGCTGTCTGACGCTCCTCGAGGATCTCGTAGAACGCGAGCTGCATGAGCGGATCCAGGCCCTCGGTGGGCTCGTCCAGGATGGCCAGCTCGGGATCGTGCTGGAGAGCCTGGATGACACCGATCTTCTGGCGCATGCCGCGGCTGTAGTCACGGACCTTGCGCTTCAGGTCCGCTGTGGACAGCTGGAGCCGCTGAGCCAGCTCGTCGCGAAGAACCGGCTCGCGCTGCTGGAGGTCCGCGTAGTAGTCGAGCGAAGCGGAGCCGCTCAACGACCCGTAGGCGGCAATCCCGCCCGGCAGATATCCGACTCGCTCGCGCAGCGCCACTGAGTCTCGGACGATGTCGAGGCCGAGCACCGTCGCCGTCCCGCTGGATGCGTGGAGGAAACCCAGCAGCGTCCGGATCATGGTCGTCTTGCCCGCCCCGTTGGGGCCGAGGAAGCCGAAGATCTCGCCGCGCTCAACCTCGAGGCTGACGTCATTCAGCGCCCGGATCGGGCCGCCATGCCGTCCCGGCCGGCGACTGCCACCGTAGTGCTTGGTCAGGTGATCGGTCCGGATGGCAGGCTCGGCTGCCTGAGTGGACGGGCCTTTGGTGTCGGCAACCACGGTGTGAGCCTAGCGCATCCGAGGCGGCGGTCAGGCCGGGACGGGAATGACCTCGTCCGCGGTCATCTCGGGAGGCGGAATGTACGCCATCTCGAGCAGACGCCCCTCGCTGAAGGTCAGCGCCCAGACACTCCCCTTGCGAAAGGGCAGCGGGTCGGGGACTGCCCGATCGTCGTGCTCCGCGACCCGGCGCAGGAGGTCCGGAATGACCTGGCCCTGGCTGCATACCACGCCATCGCGACCCGGCATGACGAGACCGCGGACGAGCATGACGGCCTCGTCCTCGCGCCCCGGGTAGCCGACCTCGGACAGGACGGGATCGAGCCGGACGGTGAGCCCCAGCGCCTCGGCCAACGGAGCGACCGTCTGCTCGCAGCGGTCCACGTCCGCGGACACGATCTCGGCAATGTCGAAGCGGGACAGCAGACGCGCGAGCCCATCGGCCTGTGCCCAGCCCTCTTCGTCCAGCGGCCGCCGAGCGTCATCCCCAGTCCAGGTCGAGGCCGAGCTCGCACTCCCGTGACGGACGATGAGGACGCTTCGGGTCGGCGTGGGGCCGTGCGCGAACCGCTCGAGCACGACCCGGTCGCTCTCCCGCGACAGGATCCCGGCTGCGCTGTCGAGCGACAGCCAGCGGAGGTCGTCGATCTCGTCATTCGGGGTGAAGGCACCGGTGTCGGCGCGCATCGCCCACCAATGGACCACCTTGGGCCGCTCGATCCCGGCCACCACCTTGATGTAGCGCGTCTCGCCCAGCGGACGGCCGATCCGGACCCGGAAGCCGGTCTCCTCGAGCACTTCGCGCACCGCGCCCTCGACCTCCGGCTCACCCGGTGCGAGCTTTCCCTTCGGCAGGCTCCAGTCGTCGTAGCGCGGCCGGTGGACTACCGCCACCTCGACGCCTTCCTCGCCGGTGGGTGACTCGGTCGGCCGCCACAGGACGCCACCGGCGGCGCGGATGATCGGAGTGCTCACAATTTCATCCAGCGCCGACGCTTCCTGCGATTGAGCTCCTTCCACGCCTTCTTGACCCGTCGCCGCTCCTGACGGGCCGCCTGGATCTCCCGCTCCATGACCCGTCCGGCGGCCACCACGAGACCGAGGTCATCCTCATGCGCTGCGGCTGCGGCGTGGGCCTCGTCGGTGGCGACCACCGCGTCCTGGTGCCGGCCCAGCAGGTCCTGGAACGTGCCGAGCCTGTCCGCGAACTTCTGGGCTGCCTTCGCCCGGTTCGGATCCAGGCCGCGGGCGGCCGTTTCGGCTGCGTACCGCGCGCGCTTGGCGCGGATCCGGGCGCGGTGCAGCTCATCATCGGTCGATCGCCGGTTCAGCCGATCCGCGCGGCGCTCGAGCTTCCGCCAGGCTATGCCCGCCAGGGTGGGCAGCGCCTGCCCGGTGGGAGCCCGCCCGGCCGGGGTCAGCTCCGGGTCCCGCGCCAGCACCACCAGCCGCTCGAGCAGCTGCGCATACCGATCCGAGCGCAGCTCGTCGAGGAGGGCGGCCCGGGCCGTGGTGTGACGCTGGTGCAGGTCGGCGACCATGGGTCGCAGCGCTGTCCCCAGGTCCCCGTGGACCGAATCCACCCGGGCCATCAGGACGTCGAGATCGCGGACGGCACCCAGGCGGTCGGCGAGCGATTCGAGGTCGGCATCGAGTCCCGGCGCCCAGCCCGGGTCGAGGAGCGGCTCGAGCGTCCGCAGGTCGCTCCGCAGCCGCCGAACGCCGACCCGGAATTGGTGGAGGTCCTCCTCCGATCCCATCCGAGTGCCCGGGTCGCGGCGGAGAATCCGCAGGAGCCCGTCGGCCAGCGCCGCGCGGACCGCCCACCCGGCCGGGTCGTCCGGACCGAACTCGGGGACCACCACGTCCGGTGGTCCGGTGGCGGTCGGTCCGAGGGCGCGGACCACCTTCGGAATCGGCTCGGTGCCCACGGCGCCGGCGGCCAGCAGCCGATCGGTCAACGCCGCCAGGTCGTCGGGCGAGGCCTCCCGCGCCTCGAGCTCAAGTTCGCTGAACCGCGCGCGAACATCCCCGCCTTCCATCACCGACACGTCGTCGTTGGTCAGATCGGCGACCGGGTGCCCGTCGTCGGCCACCAGCCGCCACCCGGCGCGGGTGGTGGCGAGCACCGCGGCCGGCGTGAGCGGGTGTGACCGGATGTGCGCGGTCACCAGGTCGATCAGGACCTCGGGAATGGCTTCCGGTCCGCCCTCGACCTCCATCTCCTCCCGAGACGCGGGTTTGATCCCAGAAACGTCGTCCGCGGTCCGAGGCAGCTTCAGGGTCCACATCGCGCGGTCCCCATCGCCGGTGCGATGACGCAGGGTGATGCCCCAGCGGGCCAAGCGCCGATCCACCGTGTCGTAGTAGGTGGCCTCGAGCTCCTGGGTGGGGATGGACAGGACGTTGGCGACCGATCCGGCGCCGATCAGATCGGGCATGGCAAACGCCCGCCCGACGGCAAACTTCAGCTCGAGCTCTTCGCTCACGCTTGCTGGGTCTGGCGCACGAGCTCGTCCTGCAGGCTGATCGGCTCCGGCCCGGCGTGGACGCGCGCCCATTTCCCATCGGCCCGCAGGCTCCACGCATGAGTGTTGTCGGTCCAGGCAAGGTCGAGGATCCCGTCCAGGCGTTCCTGGAGCGCCGGCTCGTCCACGCGGACGAGCGCCTCGAACCGCCGGTCGAGGTTGCGATCCATCATGTCGGCGCTGCCGATCCAGAACTCCGACTCGTCGTCGACCCCGAAGCGGTAGATCCGGGAGTGCTCCAGGAAGCGGCCCACGATGGAGCGGACCCGGATCGACTCCGACAGGCCGGTGACGCCGGGGCGCAGGACGCACGGCCCGCGGACGAGGAGGTCGATCTGCACTCCGCGGCGAGAGGCGGCGTACAACGCGTCGATGATCCCGGCGTCCACCAGCGCATTCATCTTCATCGAGATCCGGCCCGGCTGCTTCGGCGTCGAGCGCTCGGCCTCGCGCTCGATCATCTCCGTCATCCGGCGCCGTAGGTTGAGGGGAGCCAGGATCAACGCGTCGTACTCCGACCGGCGCGAGTAGCCGGTCAGGACGTTGAACAGGTGGGTGACGTCCTCGGTCAGCCGCTCGTCGGCGGTGAGCAGGCCCAGGTCCTCGTAGACCCGCGCGGTCGAGGGGTTGTAGTTCCCGGTACCGATATGGACGTACCGCCGCACCAGGGTGCCCTCCTGGCGGACGACCAGGCAGACCTTGCAATGGGTCTTCAGGCCGACGAGCCCGTACACCACGTGGCAACCGGCCTGCTCCAGCTTGCGGGCCCAGGCGATGTTCGCCTCCTCGTCCAGCCGCGCTTTGAGCTCGATCAGGACCACCACCTGCTTGCCGGCGGCGGCGGCGCGGATGAGGGCGTCGACGATCGGGCTCTGGCCCGATGTCCGGTACAGCGTCTGCTTGATGGCCAGCACGTCCGGGTCCACCGCGGCCTGCTCGATGAACGCCTGCACGGTCCCCGCGAACGAGTCATACGGATGATGGATGAGGACGTCGGAGGCGCGCAGGGCGCCGAAAACGTCCGCCGGGCCGTCGCTCGTGGGCGCGAGGGCTCGCGGGGTGACCGGGTGCAGGGGCGGTGGCTTCAGGTCGGGCCGGTCGAGGCTGACCATGCTCCACAGATCGGTCAGGCCCAGCGGTGTCGCGAGCTCGTGGGCGTCGGCCGAGTTGACCTGCAGCTCCCGGGTCAGGAGCGAGATGACGTGGTCCGGCATCCCTTCTTCGACCTCGAGCCGGACGGCGCGCGAGAAGCGCTGCCGTCGGAGCTCCTCCTCGATCGTCTCGAGCAGGTCCTCCGCCTCGTCGTCGTCGATCTCGAGGTCCGAGTGGCGGGTGACCCGGAACGACCACGACTCGGCGATGATCATCCCGGGGAACAGGCTGTCCAGGTTGGCGGCAATCAAGTCCTCCAACGGCACCCACGCCTCGCTGTGCCCATTGCTGGGGACATGCATGAACCTCGGCAGGAGTGGCGGGACCTTGATCCGGGCGAACAGGCGCCGCCGGCTGGCCTGGTCGCGGACGAGGACGGCCAGGTTCAGCGACAGGTTGGAGATGTACGGGAACGGGTGGCCCGGGTCGACGGCCAGCGGGGTGAGGACCGGGAAGATCTGGTCGTTGAACGTCTCGCGCAGGGTGGTCTGGGATTTGTCATCGAGCTCGCTCCAGCGCACGATCGGGACACCGGCGTCCGCCAGGGCGGGCCGGATGTCGTCGGCGAACAGCCGCGCGTGGCGCGAGGCCAGCTTGCGCACCCGCCGGTCGATGCGATTCAGCTGCTGCGCCGCGGTCAGCCCGTCGGGCGAGGTGGTGATCGCGCCCGCCGCGACCTGCCGCTTCAGGCCGGCGACGCGAACCTGGAAGAACTCATCCAGGTTCGAGGCGAAGATCGCAGCGAACTTGACCCTCTCCAGGAGGGGTGTCTCGGGATCCTCGGCAAGGGCCAGTACCCGCTCGTTGAACTGCAGGGTGGACAGTTCGCGGTTGAGGAACCGATCGGGGCTGGTGACGACGGCGGGAAGCGCCGCGACAGCCGGAGCCGCGCGGCGTCGCGCTACGGTGGCCATGGGCCGCGTAGCCTACGCAGCCGGTGATAACGGGTCAATAAACGGCGGTCCGGGGGAGATTGGTTCCCCCACGGACCGCCGATTCGAGGTGCGGGTCTGCCCGCGAGGCTATCCGTGCTGCGCGGCCACAGTCTGCCGGCGCGCCCGGAGCGCGGCTCCCAGCAGGCCGGCGGCAAGGGCGAAGGCCACGATCCAGGGCACGAGCTGCGGCGCCACGTTGGTGGACGCGCTGGCCGTCGAGGCGGCTGCCGCTGCCGGGCTCACGCGCACGGTGTCCAGCATGAAGCTGCCCGCGAACTCCGGCCCCTGCACCACGGCCGCCACCTCCCACGTCCCGGTTTCCGGCAGGTTGACGACCGCCTGCCATCGACCCGCCTGCGAGGTCGGGCTGGCGTCCACGCTGAGCTGGGTCCCGTCTTCGATCCGGTGGAAGAAGAGCTCGACCCGGTTCGCGTCGTAAGGCTGCTCGTCCTCGAGTACCCAGACGCCGACCGTCTCCGGACCTCCGGCCATCAGTGTCCCGCCAGGATCGAAGGTGGCGGACACACCCTCGCATGCGTCTGGATCGTGCTCGCACTTGCCCAGCACGCCACCGGCGGTGGTGAGCAGAAGGGCCGAAGCGGCCAGGAGCGGGACGAGGGTCCGGGTGACAGAGCGAGACACGGCGCTACCTCCAGTGGTGATCTGCGACGTGACCCATACCCCGGTTCGCCGCCATCGGTTCCCGACGACCGCCTCCCATACTGAACCGATGAGCAGGGGGGAACCGGAACCGGTCGAGCGGTGTATCAAGCGTGCCGGGTGGAGGGCTGTCCACTGTCCGACCGTGAACTGATGGAACGGGCGCGGCGTGGTGACGTCGCGGCCTACGAGGAGCTCGTGCGCCGATACGAGGAAGTCGCGTACCGGACCGCGTACCTGGTCTGTGGCGATGCCGACGAGGCTCGCGACGCCGCGCAGGAAGGGTTCGTCCGGGCCTGGCGCGCACTTCCCCGATTCCGGGCCGGGTCGGAGCCCCGCCCGTGGCTCCTGCGCATCGTGGCCAACGCCGCTCGCAACCGCCGTCGCGGCGCCGGCCGGCAGGCCGCGCTCGGCCTGCGCCTGGCGGAGGACCCCCTATCGGGCGGTGCAGCCCCATCGCCCGAGGGGTCGGTCCTCGCCGCCGAGCGACGCGAGGTGCTGCTCGCAGCCATCGGCCGGCTGAGTGCCGACGATCGACTGGTCATCGGCCTGCGCTGGTTCCTGGACCTGGATGAGGTCGCCATGGCGGCAGCCCTCGACGTGCCTCGCGGCACGGTGAAGTCGCGCCTGTCGCGGGCCATGAGCCGCCTGCGGGCGGAGGTCGGAACCGATGTCTGACCGATTCGCGCCGGGCGGCGACCGCGTCTCTCGAGAGCGCGCTCGCCGAGCTGTCGTCCGCCATCCGCTTCCCGGCCACGCCCGCGCTCGTCCCCGCCGTGCTGGCGCAGATCCAGGCGCCGTCCCGCCCACGCTGGTGGGCGCCGCTCGCCCCTGCTGGCCGGCCGCTCGGTCGCTCGCTGGTCCTGGCCGGGGTGGCGGGGCTCCTGGTGGCCGGTGTCGCCGGAGCCATCGGCATCGGCATCGGCGCCATCCAGATCCGCTTCGCGGATGGAAGCCCGTTGCCCACCCCGGTCGCATCGGTCCCCAACGGTGGGTTCGGGCAGCCCACCACCCTGGCGGCGGCCGAGGCCGCGGTGCCGTTCACGATCCGGATGCCGGCCGATTCGGCCCTCGGCCAGCCGGATGCGGTGTACCTGGCAGCCGTGCCGGAAGGCGGAACGGTGACGCAGGCCTGGGGCGACCGCCCCGGCTATCCGGCCGGCGCCGACGGGCTGGGCGTGGTGGTCACCGAGTTCCTGGCCGACATCGGTCCGGAAACCTTCGAAAAGATGGTCCTGGCAGGGACCCGGGTGGAGGCGGTGACCGTCAACGGGCAGCGGGGCTGGTGGGTGGAGGGTGGCTTCCACGCCTTCTTCTACCGCGACGCCAACGGGCAGATGGTGGACACCTCCCTGCGGCTGGTGGGTTCGGCGCTCATCTGGGAGGAAGCCGGCCTCGCCCTCCGGGTCGAGGGTGCTCCCGACCTGGCGTCGGCCATGCGCGTGGCGGCGTCGCTGGAGTAGACTCTCGCCCGGCCGTGGCCCGTGCCGGGCGCGGTCGTCCTTCTGCCTCCAATTGCCCTCTGGGTCCTGCTCCGCCGTGAAGATCGCCGTTCCGCGCGAGACCGCCGAAGGTGAGGCTCGCGCCGCCCTGACTCCGCAGATTGCCGGCCAGCTCGTCGCGGCCGGCAACGAGGTGCTGGTCCAGTCCGGTGCCGGCGAGGCGGCCCACTTCCTCGATGCGGCGTACACCGAAGCCGGCGCCCGGATCGTCCCCGACGTGGCGGCGCTCTACGGGGAGGCAGACCTCGTCCTGCGCGTCGGGCGGCCGAGCGCCGAGGAGATCGAGATGCTCCGCCCCGAGGCCGTCCTGATCGGGACGCTGGGCACCCTGTCCAACCCGAAGCTCGCCCAGCAGCTGGCGGAGCGGGGGATCACGGCCATCAGCATGGACGCCATCCCGCGCATCACCCGTGCCCAGTCCATGGACTCGCTGTCGAGCCAGAGCACGGTCGGCGGCTACAAGGCGGTCCTCCTGGCCGCGACCCGACTGCCCAAGTTCTTCCCGTTGCTTACCACCGCCGCGGGCACGGTGCGCCCGGCTCACGGCCTGATCATGGGCGCGGGGGTGGCGGGGTTGATGGCGATTGGCACCGCGCGGCGGCTCGGGGCGGTCGTCGAGGCATTCGATGTCAGACCGGTGGTCAAGGAGCAGGTCGAGAGCCTGGGCGCGACGTTCGTCGAGGTGCCGATGACCGATGAGGAGAAGGCCTCGGCCCAGACCTCGGGCGGGTACGCCCGGGAGATGAGCGAGGACTACCAGCGCCGCCAGCGCGAGCTCATCGCCGAACGGGTCCAGGCCGCGGACTTCGTGATCACCACCGCCCTCATTCCCGGCCGCCCGGCGCCCAAGCTCATCACCGCTGAGATGGTGCGGACCATGCAGCCCGGCAGCGTGATCGTGGACATGGCGGCCGAGGCGGGAGGCAACACCGAGCTCACCGAGCCGGGTCGAGAGGTGGTGGTCGACGGGGTGACCATCATCGGGGTCACGAACCTGCCGGCCACGGTTCCCACCCATGCCACCCAGATGTACGCCAAGAACGTCCAGACCCTGGTGGACCACCTCGTCCATGAGGGAACGTTGACCCTGGACCTCGACGACGAGATCACCAAGGGCGCGACCATCACCCACGGCGGCAAGGTGGTCCACGAGGCGACCGCCGCCGTCCTGGCCGCCCAGGCGGGGGAGGGCAAGGCATGACCGAGGCCCTCGACCCCCGGGCGCTGGTCGACGCGCTGTTCGTCCTCGTCCTCGCCGCGTTCGTCGGCTACGAGATCGTGAGCAAGGTGCCGACCATGCTCCATACCCCGCTGATGTCCGGGGCCAATGCTGTCCACGGCGTGATCGTGGTCGGCGCGATCATCGTCACCGCCACCGCCGAGTCGCCGCTCCAGCTGGGTCTCGGGCTGGTCGGGATCATCCTGGGCACGATCAACGTGGTGGGCGGCTTCGTGGTCACCGACCGCATGCTCGAGATGTTCCGCGGCCGGCGAGACAGCGACGGTGACAAGAAGCCGTGACCGAGGACATGACCCTCCTCGACCTGGCGACCTATGGGGTCTACCTGGTCGCATCGGTCAGCTTCATCCTGGCCCTGAAGTTCCTCGCATCGCCGAAAACGGCGCGGACCGGGAACCTGCTGGGCGCCGGGGGCATGGCCCTGGTCGTGGCCTGGACGGTGGCCACCGAGCCCGGCCTGCTCGACAACTGGTGGGTGCTGGTGGTCGGCGGGCTCATCGGTGCCGTGATCGGGGTGATCGGGGCGCGGCGGGTGCCGATGACCGCCATGCCCCAGATGGTGGCCATCTTCAACGGCGCCGGTGGTGGGGCGGCGGCCGTGGTGGCCGTCTCAGAGTTCCTGACGGCGACCGGCGAGGCCGGCCCAGGCGCCGCGCTGCTGCCGACCATCCCCATGATCGCCACCCTCCTCGGCGCGGTCATCGGCTCGGTCTCGCTCACCGGATCGGTCATCGCCTTCGGCAAGCTGCAAGGCTTCGTCGCCGCCCGGCCGGTGACCTATCCCGGCTCCCGGTTCGTGGCCGGGGCGCTGTTGGTAGCGCTCCTCGCCATCGCGGTCGCCCTTGCCTTCGTCACCAACGACGTGACCCTGTTCCTCGTGTTCGTGGCCCTGGCCCTGGTGGCCGGCGTCCTGATCGTGATGCCCATCGGTGGGGCCGACATGCCGGTTGTCATCAGCCTGCTGAACTCCTACACCGGCATCGCGGTGGCAGCCACCGGCTTCGTGCTGGGCAACTACGCGCTGCTCATCGCCGGCACCCTGGTCGGGGCGTCGGGCGCGATCCTCACCCAGCTCATGTGCCGGGCCATGAACCGGTCGCTGCTCAACGTCCTGTTCGGGGCATTTGGGACCGGCGGCGGAGCCGTGGTCGCGGGAGCGGCGGGTGAGCAGAACGTCCGCACCATCAACGCGGAAGACGCGGCAGTGCTCATGGCCTACGGCAAGAGCGTGATCATCGTTCCGGGCTACGGGATGGCGGTGGCCCAGGCCCAGACACCGGTCCGCGAGCTCATGGACCTTCTCCTTGCCCGGGGCGTGGACGTCCAGTTCGCCATCCACCCGGTGGCCGGCCGGATGCCGGGGCACATGAACGTCCTGCTGGCCGAGGCCAACGTCCCGTACGAGCGGCTCAAGGAGATGGACGAGATCAACGACGACTTTGCGAAGGCCGATGTCGCCCTCGTCATCGGGGCCAACGACGTGACCAACCCGGCCGCCCGGACCGATACCACCTCGCCCATCTACGGCATGCCCATTCTCAACGTGGACCATGCCCAGAACGTGATCGTCCTGAAGCGCTCAATGGCCGCCGGCTTCGCCGGCATCGACAACCCGCTGTACGGCGATCCCAAGACCGCCATGCTGTTCGGCGACGCCAAGAGCACCGTCCAGGAGCTCGTCTCCGGGGTGAAGGCCGCCTAGACCGATGAAAACGCCCGCGCCGGACTGTGCGCTGTGTCGTGGGCCTGGCGGGGACCCCGAGCTGGGCCGGGTCGAGGTCTGGCGTGACGACCTCTGGCGACTGACGATGAGCGTCGAGTCCGAGGTCCTCGGCTTCGCATACCTCGAGCCGCTGCGTCACATCCCGTACATCACCGACCTCGACGGCCCGGAAGCGGCAAGCCTCGGAGCGGTCCTTGCCAGGACGACGGCGACGCTGAAAGAGGCCACCGGTGCGGAGCTGGTGTACCTCTACGTCTTCGGTGGCGGCATTCCACATCTCCACATCCACCTCACTCCACACCGGACCGGCGACGCGCTGAACACGCAGCTCATCCGTGGCGAGGTCGTCGAAGAGCGCCTGCCCAGCGGAGCCAGCCGCATCACCAGCCTGGAATTCCCGCCAGTTCCCGAGGAGGAGCTGCAGGCCGTCGCGGAACGGGTCCGGGAGCTGCTCGCCGGCTAGCGGTTGACGCGGACCGCGCGCCACACCGCCCGCAGGCCGGCTCTTTGGCCGTAGAGCAGGACGCCGGCTGAGTAGATGCGGGCCGCCAGCCATAGCGCGACCGCGGCGCCGGCGAGGAGCAGCAGGAACGAGAGCCCGATCTCCCACGGCTCGATGGAGCCCAGCACGAGGCGGGTGGGGATCAGGTACGGGCTGAAGAACGGCACGAAGGACAGCGCGCGCACCCAGTCCGCATCCGGGACGTTCAACGCGGCAAAGGCAATCAGGTATCCGGCCACGCCGACGAGGATCATCGGACCGGTGATGTTCTGGACTTCCTCCAGACGACTGGCGGTCGATCCCAGCGCGGCATACAGCGTGGCGTAGAGCGCGAAGCCGCCGACGAAGAACAGCCCCACGACCAGCAGGACCCCAGGATTCAGGGCCTGCAGATCAACCGGCGTCCCGGCCGACTCGCCGAGGATGAGTTCGCCCAGCGGGCC
The DNA here is from genome assembly GCA_963838125.1 of uncultured Chloroflexia bacterium. Taxonomy (GTDB): domain Bacteria; phylum Chloroflexota; class Limnocylindria; order QHBO01; family QHBO01; genus DASTEQ01. Next base: position 16,725 of record CAWIPT010000004.1, on the reverse strand, counting down.
GGCGATGACCAGCCCGAGCAGCGCGGCCCCCACCACCACGACGTACTGGGTCAGCCCGGCGCCCCCGGCGCCCAGGACCTTGCCGAGCAGCAGCTGGCGGGGCGTGGCCGCGGTGATGAGCAGCTCCATGACCCGGCTGGCCTTCTCCTCTGCCACGCTGGCGGCCACCCATTGGCCGTAGGTGATGATCGCCATGAACATCAGCACGACGAGCGCAGTGCCCAGCAGGTAGCGCGGCCCGAAGTTTTCCTCCGGATCAATCGCGTCGGGGTCAACGGGCGTCAGCTCGAAGGCCGTCGGCGCGAAGATCTCCTCCGCCTGGCTCGGATCCACGCCCGCCCGGAACAGGCGGTCCGCCACCGTCACCTGGCTGGCGGCCGTGTTCACGGTGAAGACCAGGGTGCTGGTCGGTCCCTCCGCGGTGAACAGGTCGAATGTCAGGTCCTCGTCGGCGCCGCGGTCCACGGTCACCAGCCCGTCCAGCTCGCCGGACTCGACCGCGGACCGCGCATCCGCCTCGAATTCCACCAACTCGGCCTCGATCCCCGACTCCTCCATTCCATTCAGGCTGGCCACCAGGGCGACCGCCCCGCGGTCTGCGCCCAGGTCATCGGCAACGACCGAGACGGTTGCCGGCTGGTCGAAGCCCAGCGCCTCGATGCCGATGGGCATGAGCGCCAGACCCAGGCCGATGATGGCCAGAATGAGGGTGACGGCCAGGAAAATTCTGCTTCGAGCACGGTTCCGATACTCGCGAACAGCGACCGTCCACGCGTTGGGGAACAGGCCGCCCATCAGGATTTCGCCTGCGCCGGCGCCAGGTGGCGCTCCTCGGCCAGCTCGGCAGGGCGGCCGACGTGCTCGATGAACACCTCCTCCAGCGAAGGGTCGGAGATCTCGAACCGTGTGACCCGCTCCCCCCGCTCGAGGGCGGCGGTCAGGAGGCTGGTGGGATCGGTGTCTGATCGGACGTGGAGCTCGAGGTAGTCCTCGCCGCGGCGGGTGAGCGACACGCCGGGCATGGACTCGACCCACGCCAGCTCATCGGTCCCATTGGCACCGTCGGTGGCCAGCCGGACGACCTGCCGGCCCATGGCCCGCTTCACGTCGCGAACGTGTCCGCCCACCACGATCCGGCCCTGATCCACGATCACGATCGACTCGCACAGCTCCTCCACCGTCTCCATCTGGTGGGTGGAGAAGATCAGGGCCTTGCCGCGGCTGCGCATCTCGAGGAACGCCTCCTTCAGGAGCTGGACGTTGACCGGGTCGAGGCCGCTGAACGGCTCGTCCATGATCAGGACGTCGGGGTCGTGGAGGATGGCGGCGATGAACTGGATCTTCTGCTGGTTGCCCTTCGACAGCTCCTGGACCTTGCGGTCTCGGTAGTCGGGAATCCGGAACCGCTCGAGCCAGTCCTCGACCTCGGTCGTCGCCTCGCTGCCGGGCACCCCGTACAGCCGCGCGAAGAAGCGCAGGACCTCCATCACCGTCATCTGGAGGTAGAGCCCGCGCTCCTCGGGCAGGTAGCCCCACGTCCGCCGCGGGACCTCCGTGTTCGGGCGGCCGCTCCACGTCACCGACCCGCTGTCCGCGCGCAGGATGTCGAGCACGATCCGCATCATGGTCGTCTTGCCCGCGCCGTTCGCCCCCAGCAGGCCGAAGATGCGTCCCGGCTCGGCGGTGAAGCTCACCCCGTCCAGGGCGACGATCTCGCCGAACCGCTTGGTGATGCTGTCCACGACGAGGCTCATGGACGCCCGATGCTACCCGGTCAGGAATGGCCTCGTGTCAACCGCGGCGGGGACCCGGTAGAGTCGCGCCATGGAGCGTTGGAACGGCCGATGGGTGGTCTTCGACGTGGGCGAGACCCTGGTCGATGAGACCCGGGTGTGGTCGACCTGGGCCGATGCGGTCGGAGTTCCGCGCCTGACCTTCATGGCCGTCCTGGGCGCCACCATCGCCCGCGGCGGGGCGCACCAGAGCGTCTTCGAGGAGCTGGACCTGCCGCACTGGGTTGATCACCGCGACGAGCTCGAAGCCTCGTACGGCGCGATCGTGGACGGTGACCTCTACCCCGACGTGCGGCCGACCATGACGACACTGGCGGCCGCAGGGTATCGGCTGGCCATCTTCGGCAACCAGCCTGCTCGACGGACGGCCGACCTGCAGGCCCTGGAGCTGCCGGTCGAGACGATTGCGATGTCCGATGAAATGGAGCTTGCCAAGCCCGATCCCGCGTACTTCGCCCGAGTCCTGGAGCTGCTCGGCGGCCCGTCCTCCGCGTCGGTGGCGCACGTCGGCGATCGGATGGACAACGACGTCCTGCCCGCCGCGGCTGCCGGGCTCCGGTCGATCTGGATTCGCCGTGGCCCATGGGGCAGGATCCAGCAGCTCCCCGATGGGTTCACGCCGGCCCTGGTCATCGACTCTTTGGCGGAGCTCTCCGATGGGCTCGACGCGGCGTTCGGTCCCTTGCCCAGCCCGGTGACATCGGTCTAGACTCGGTTCCGGGCCCGGCCGGGCCCGTATCGCCGGCCGAGGTGGAGACTGCGCAGCCGCTGCGCAGTTTCCTGGTTTCTGGACGAGGTCGTGCCCGTGGATCACCTGGCGCAGGTGCTGTTCCAGCTGTTCGTGCTGCTGGCCGCCACCAAGATCGGCGACGAGCTGTTCAAGCGGCTCGGCCAGCCGACCCTGGTGGGCGAGATCCTGGCCGGCGTCATCGTCGGTCCGGCGATCCTGGGCCTCTACCAGGTCACGCCCGAGACAGAGCTGTTCGCCCAGATTGGGGCCGTCCTCCTCCTGTTCGAGGTCGGCGTCCATACCCGTGTTGGCGACCTGGTCCGGGTCGGCGGCACGGCGGCCATGGTCGCGGTGCTCGGCGTCATCCTCCCGTTCCTCGCAGGCTTCGCCGTGGCCACGGCAATGGGCTTCTCGCTCGAGGGCCGGGTGTTCCTCGCGGCTGCCCTCACGGCGACCTCGGTTGGGATCACCTCCCGCGCACTCGACCAGCTCGGGGCGCTGAGGACCGGCTCGGGCCGGATCGTCCTTGGCGCGGCGGTCATCGACGACGTCCTGGCCATGCTGATCGTCGCCGTGGCGGTGGGGATGGCCACCGGCGGGGTGGACGTCGGGCGACATCCTGCTGACCCTTGGCCTGGCCGCTGCCTTCATCGTCATCGTCCTCGTCGCCGGCACCGGAATCCTGTCCCGCCGCCCCTCGTTGCTGACCGAGCCGCGGTTCGCGGAGACGCCGCTGCTCCCGGGGATGATCCTCATGCTCGGCCTCGCCGCGCTGAGCGCGGCCATCGGCCTGGCCGCAATCATCGGCGCCTTTCTGGCAGGGATGGTGGTGGGCGAGTCATCCGAGCGCGACGCGCTGGAGAAGGAGACCGCACCCATCGCCGCGCTGTTCACCCCGTTCTTCTTTGGCTTCATCGGGGCGCAGATCGACCCCACCGTGTTCGGGACTCCGAGCACGGTCGCCCTGCTGCTGGGCATTACCGCCCTGGCCATCGTCACGAAGTTCGCCGGCTCGTTCCTCGGCGCGCTCCGCGTTGGACGGGACCGGGCGCTGCTCATTGGCTGGGCCATGGTCCCGCGCGGTGAGGTGGAGATCATCGTGGCCGGCCTGGCGCTGGCGGCCGGCGCCTTCGGCCCGGACCTCTACCTGGTGGTGGTCGGCATGGTGGTGATCACCAGCATGCTGGTCCCGCCGCTTCCTGCCGCCCCTCGTCCGTCGCGCGGAACCGGGGATCGCGCTGGCAGAGGTGGCCGCCGCGGACGCGGAACCGGCCGGGTAGCCGGAGGCCCCTCGCGGACGAGGGGCCTCCATCACTCTCAGCGTGTCGGCGGCGGGCCGCCCGCCGTCGGCTATCTCCGCCGGGGATGATCTCCATGGTCTCGACCAGACCAGCTTCTTGATCTCGTTCAGTTCAGGTGGATGGCCGAACCCGGCAATCCTTGACCGCCCTCCACGCGGTCCATATGCTGGAACCATGTCCAGAAATCCGGAACGCCCCGGCGCCGGCGGCGCGGGCGGGCCGGCCGAGGGGCGTGGCCCGCTGGCGGACCTGCGGGTCCTGGAGCTCGGGACACTGATTGCGGGACCCCTCGCCGGCCGCGTGTTCGCCGACTTTGGTGCGGAGGTCATCAAGATCGAGCATCCCGACCGAGGAGACCCACTCCGCAAGTGGGGGATGACCTGGGACGGGTCGGACTCGCTGTGGCACCTGGTCCAGTCGCGGGGCAAGCTCTCCGTGACGGCAAACCTCCACGACCCGGAGGACCAGGCCTTCGTCCGGCGACTGGCGTCGGACAGCGACATCCTCATCGAGAACTTCCGGCCGGGGCGGCTCGAGCAGTGGAACCTGGACCCAGAGGACCTCATGCGGGCCAATCCCCGCCTCATCGTGATGCGGATCTCGGGGTACGGGCAGACCGGTCCACTGCGCGACCAGCCGGCGTTCGGGGCGATTGCCGAGGCAGCCGGTGGCCTGCGCTTCATCACGGGCGAGCCGGACCGACCACCGGCCAGGGTGGGGCTTAGCCTGGGCGATTCGATCGCCTCGCTGCAGGCGGTGGTCGGTTGCCTAATCGCCCTCCACGAGCGAGAGACCTCTGGCCGAGGACAGATCGTGGACGTCGCCCTCACCGAGGCCCTCTTCTCGATGCTCGAGGGGATCCTGCCGGAGTACGGCTACTTCGGGGTCGTTCGCAAACGAACCGGTAACATCGCCCACAACTCCGCGCCGACCAACGTGTACACCTGCGCCGATGGGGAATCGGTCTGCATCGCAGCCAACACGGCCCGGCTGTTCCGAGCCCTCTTCACGATCATGGGTCGAGAGGACGACGCTGCCGATCCGGTCCTCGCCACCAACGAGGGGCGCGTGGAGCGCGCCGTCGAGCTCGACGCGGCCATTGCGGCCTGGACCGAGTCGCGGGCATCCGAGGACGTGGTTGAGACGCTGCGAGCCCACCAGGTCCCGGTGAGCCGGATCAACACCATCGCGGACATCGTCGCGGACCCGCAGTTCCTGGCTCGCGACATGCTCATCCCGGTGGAAGACGACCGGCTCGACCGTCCGCTGCTCGTTCCGGGCGTGGTGCCCAAGCTGTCCCGGACGCCAGGGCGTGTCCCGCATCTGGCCCAGGAGCTGGGAGCCTCAAGCGAGGCGATTCGTCGAAGGACCGACCACGGAGGCGAGGCCACGGCGGAGCCGACCCACTCCGAAGCAACTCGCTAGCTTTCCATCGCGTGGGACTCGTCCAGACCTTCCGTGGCGCGGTCGACCCGGCCGATCTGGGGCCGACTTTGATCCACGAGCACCTCTTCGTGCGCAATCTCGAGCTCGAGGTGAACCTCCCCGACCCGGAGTGGGCTCCTCGGCAGGCTGTGCAGGCCGCCGTTGCGGGCCTCCACGATCTGTTCAGCCTGGGGGTCGGGACTGTCGTCGACCTCACCGTGCCGGGCCTGGGCCGCGACGTCTCGCTCGTGGCCGAGGTGGCCAACCGGGTTCCCGTCCACCTGGTTGCATCCACTGGCTGGTACACGCCGGATGTCCTGCCGACCTATTTCAAGTTCCACGGCCCCGGGCGCGCGATCGAGGGGCCCGAGCGACTCACTGAGCTGTTCGTGCGGGACATCACCGAGGGCATCGGTCGGACGCACGTCCGCGCCGGCATGCTGAAGGTCATGACCGACCGCGACGGGATCACGCAGGACGTCGCCCGGGTCATGTCGGCGGCTGCGGTTGCACAGCAGGAGACCGGCGTCGCGATCACCACCCACTCCCTCCCCGCGACGCGGAACGGGCTCGAGCAGCAGTCGTTTCTCGTCGGGCGCGGCGTGCCGCCCGACCGCATCATCATCGGCCATTCGGGCGACAGCGAGGATATCGACTACCTGAGGGCGCTCATGGACCACGGGTCCACGATCGGGATGGACCGCTTCGGCATGGAGCAGGTCCTGCCTGATGATCGACGCATCCGGACCGTGCTCACCCTCCTCGAAGCAGGATACGTCGACCGCATGGTGCTTTCCCATGACGCCGCCTTCTACAGTCACGTCACCCCGCCGTCGTGGCGCGCGGCGTCCGCGCCCAGGTGGCGGATGGACACGATCCATCGCCAGATCCTGCCTACGCTGCGCGACGCCGGCGTTCCGGACGACGCGATCGAGCAGATGCTGACCCGAAATCCCCGGCGATTGTTGGAGCGACAGGCATGAAGGCCGCCATGCTGGTTCGTCCCGGCGAGATCGTGGTCGACGAAATTGAGGATCCATCGGCTGGACCGGATGACGTCGAGATCGCCGTCGGTGGGGTTGGTCTATGCGGTTCGGATCTGAGCGTCTTCAGCGGCCACTGGCAGGCCCCGCGGTACCCGTGGGTCATGGGCCACGAGATCTTCGGCACGGTCGTCGCCGTCGGACCGGGGGTCTCGGAGTCGCGGGTGGGAGAGACCGTCGTCGTGGAGCCGAATATCGCCTGTCTCACGTGCGCCCAATGCCAGCGGGGATGGCCCTCGGCATGCGTGTCACGTCAGTCCATCGGCATGAACCGCCAGGGCGGCCTGGCCGAGCGGCTCGTCGTTCCTGCCCCCTTCGCGTGGCCGATCGCTCGGCTCCACCCTACGGACCTGGTCTGCGTCGAGCCGACGACAGTGGCCTTCGCCGCCCTTCGACGCCTTGGCTCACGGATACCATCCTCTGCCCTGGTCATCGGCGCGGGCGCCCAGGGCCTGTTGATGTCGCTCGTCCTTCAGGAGCGCGGAATCGGCGTGGCGATATCCGACATCAACCCCGATCGCCTGGCTTTCGCCGTCGACCACGGTGCGGATCCGCTCGGTCGCGAACAAGATCGGGAGTTCGAGCTGGTCGTTGACACCGTCGGCTCTCCGGCATCGGCTGAGACCGCCATGACCTCCGTCGCCGTGGGCGGGACCCTGCTGATCATCGGGCTGGACAGCCGTCCCATGGGTCTGACGGCACAGGCCATCGTTCGACGCCAGCTCCTGATCCGCGGCTCGCTGACCTACGACCACCCCGACGACTTCCGCGCCTCCGTGGCAGCCTTCTCGGAACGACGCCTGACCCCGGGCGAGATCGTCGCCCACGAGTACCCGCTCGAGGACGCCCAGGCCGCCTTCGAGGAGGGTTCGTCAGCCGCGGGCAAGTCCTGGATTCGGGTCGCTCCGAAGCCGTGAGAATTCTTGACCGTGGGCTTCCCTGTCCCGTATCCTAGTCCCGTGTCCAACTATGCGGAACGCTCGTCCGCGCGACACAGGGGGTCACGGTCTCCGAGATTCGCGCCCCGCATGCCCGTTCTGGCGGTTTCGTGATTGGCATCAAGGAAGGGAGATTCCATGAGCAGGCGTAACCCATCCCTCATCTTCGTGGTGGCAGCGCTCCTCGTGCTGACGGCCTGCCAGAGCAGCGCCAGCGGGGAGCCCTCCGGCGAACCCAGCGGCGCGGCCGCGAGCCCGCCGAGTCGGTGGCGGCGCAGGAGCCGTTCGAGCTCAGCCTCGCGCACGCGTATCAGCCTACGCCAGCCCCAGGTGGCCTGCGGCGCCGAGGTCATCAAGGACGAGGTCGAGGCGGCGGACGTCGGGTTCACGATCGAGATCTTCGGTGCGGAGCCAGCTCGGCCCGGACGCCGAGCGGATCCACTCGGTCGTCGCCGGCGACATCGACATGGACATCCAGGGCGCATCGGCGCTGAGCGCCGTCTACGCACCGATGAGCGCCGTCGACGGCGCGTTCGTGTTCGACGACAGCGAGCACATGTACCAGCTTCTTCACCGAGCGAAGCCTCGGACGCGCTCAAGCAGGGATTCGAGGAGGAGACCGGCGTGCACATCCTCGGCGCCTGGAACACCGGCGCCCGCCAGTTCACCGCCAACAAGCCGATCCGGACCCCCGCCGACCTCGAGGGGCTCCGGATGCGCTTCCCGCCGTCCCCGCAGTTCCTCATGAACGCCGCCGCGATGGGCGCGAGCCCGTCGAGGTCGCCTTCGAGGAGCTCTACCTCGCCCTCCAGCAGGGCACGGTCGACGGCCAGGAGAACCCGCTCACGAACATCGAGGCCATCAACCTGCCCGAGGTCCAGACCCACGTCAGCCTGTCGAGCCACCAGCTCAGCTCGAACCTCGTCATCATCGGCGAGGTCTGGGACGAGCTCAGCCCGGACCAGCAGGCGGCGCTCACGGCCGCGGTCGACAAGGCCATGGTCGAAGAGCCGGTGTGCGTCGTGGAGGCCGAGGACGCGATCCTCGACGAGTGGCGAGACCGGCGGCGCGATGGAGATCGTCGATGACGTCGACCGCGAGGCCTTCCGCGCGAAGGCCGAGCCGTACCTCCGGGAGAACTTCACTCCCGAGCAGGTCGAGGTCCTCGACGCCATCCGGTCCACCGCGGAGTAGCATCGGCACTCGGTGTCCGGGGCCCAGCCTCGGGCACCGGCCCGCCTCAGGCCCGGCACCTCACGAGGTGGTGAGGCCGTTTCGGCACCGGAGGATGGTGAGCCCTGATGGCCTCTGACGAACGACCGCCCCGCCGCCGACGCATCGGTCGAGTCAGCCTTCGAGTCCGCCCCGCCGACCGACGCCGAGCTGTTCGAGGAGACCGTCCACCCGGAGATCCTGCCGGGGCGCGAGCCGTGGCGCTCGCTCGTGCACGGGATCGGCATCGTCGAGCAGGCGGCCGGGGCGCTCCTCGTCGTCGTGATCCTCGCCTTGGTTCTATCCCAGGTCGCCCAGCGCTACCTGCCCGGCGGTCAGCTGCCCTGGACCGGCGAGGTCGCCCGGCTCTCGATGGTCTGGCTGCACGTTCGTCCTGTCCGGCTACCTCACCTCGCGTCGACAGACACATCGCCATCAAGGTCGTCGACTACGTCCTGCAGGTGCGGGCCCTGGCGGCGGTCAAGCTCGTGGCCAACCTCGTCGTGGTCGTGACCTGCCTCGCACTTGTGTACGCCACCATCGAGTTCATCGCCGACGACGTCGGCCAGGTCACGCCGGCGGCCGAGATCCCGCTCGCTGCTGGTGTACTCGGTCCCGATCATCGGCTTCGCGCTCCACCGCGCTGCGAGCCGCGCTCGCCATCGCCGTCATCGACCTCCCAGCGATCCGCGCCGACCGGGGGCGCGGCATGACCCTCGCGCTCCTGCTCATCGCGATCCTCCTTCTCTTCCTGCTGCGTGTCCCGATGGCCTTCGCCATCCTGGGCCCGTCGCTCGTCTACCTCGCTCGTGGAGGACTACACCCTCGGGCTCGGCGGTCCGGACCGTCATGCGGGGCATCAACAGCTGGCCGCTGCTGGCGGTCCCGCTGTTCATCCTGGTCGGGATGGTGGCGACTCGGACGGAGATCGCCGACCGGCTGTACGACGCCGCGGTGCTGCTGCTCGGACCGCTCCGCGCCGGCCTCGCCTACGTCAACATCGGAGTCAGCCTCGGCTTCTCGTGGATGAGCGGTGCCGCCCTGGCCGACGCGGCCGGCATCGGCTCCATCGAGGTCGACCACATGCGGAAGAAGGGCTACCCGGCCGAGTTCTCGGTCGGCCTCAGCGCGAGCTCGGCCCTGATCAGCCCGATCATGCCGCCCAGCATTCCGGCCGTCGTCTTCGCCTCCGTGGCCGCGGTATCCACCGGTGCGCTGTTCGCGGCGGCCGTCGTCCCCGCCCTGCTGATGACCCTCGCGCTGGCGTGACGGTCTATCTGTGGGCACGCCGACGCCCCGACCTCGTGGGCGAGCCCGTACAGCTGGGCGGCGACGCGGCGCGCGCTCGCTGCGGGCGCTCCCGCCGATGGGCGCGCCGGTCCTCATCCTCGGCGGCATCCTCGGCGGCGTGTTCACGCCCACCGAGGCCGCCGGCATCGGCGCGCTCTACATGCTCCTCCTGGCCTTCTCCTACCGGACGATGACGCTGCGCGGCACGGCCCTGATCTTTCGCGACACGGCCCTGATCACCGCCCAGATCATGCTCATCATCGGCGCCTCGTCCCTTCTCAGCTGGATCCTGGCCCGGGAGCAGGTTCCCCAGACCGTGGCCGCTGCCCTGCTGGAGCTTACCGACAACCCGCGTCGTCTTCCTGCTGATCGTCAACGTCCTGCTGCTCATCTGCGGGATGATCCTCGAGCCGACGTCGGCGCTTCTGATCATCACCCCCATCCTGTTGCCAGTTGCCGTGCAATACGGGATCGACCCGATCCAGTTCGGGTCGATCATCATCTTCAACCTCATGATCGGGCTGATCACCCCGCCGATGGGCGGCGTGGCCTTCGTGCTGAGCTCGGTGACCGGCATCCCGGTGGAGCGGGTCTTCCGCGGCGCCGCGTTCTACCTCCCGGCGATGATCATCGTCCTGCTGCTGATCACCTACATCCCGGCCCTGACGCTGTGGCTGCCGAAAGCCCTCGGACTCTGAGCTCGCGAGCGACCGATGTCGGTACTGAAAAGACCAGCGAACTGATCGACTGCCTCGGCCAGGCCGGGGAGCCGGTGACGCTGGCCTACGTGCGCTCGGCGCTCGGAATGCCGAAGTCGTCCACCCACCGGCTCCTGGCGGAGCTCGCGGCCTCGGCATCGTCCGGCGGACGGACGATGGTCGCTACTCGCTCGGGCCACGGCTCCTGTACTGGGGCGAGGCGGCCGCCGACACGTTCGACCTGCGCGACGTGGCCGAGCAGCCGATGCGGCGCCTGCGGGACGACGCTGGGCGAGAGCATTCACCTGTACGTCCGCGACCACGACACCCGGATCTGCATCGCCGCGGTCGAGGCGCGTCACGAGCTCCGCCCGTTCATCCAGCTCGGCCGGCCCCTTCCACTTCGCGCTGGCGCCGCCGGCAAGCTCCTGCTCGCCTTTGCCGAGCAGGACGTCCAGGGCCTCGAGCTGGCCCGGGCCCTCGAGGACGCCACGACCATGCCGAACGCCCCCGGCAGCCGGCTGGGCGATCAGCTCGAGGAGATCCGGACCACCCGGTGGGCGACGTCGGTGGGCGAGCGGGAAGAAGGCGTCTCCGCGGCGGCCACTCCCGATCGTCGACTCGCGCGACCACGTCGTGGCCGCCCTCTGCGTCTCGGCCCCGACGACGCGCCTCGGGTCCGACCGGTTCGAGGAGATGCGGCGTCCCCTGGTCGAGAGCGCGGCCGAGATCAGCGCCCTCCTCAGGCGCGGCTGAGGGACGACTCCGCGGCGGCGGCGCCACGGCCGGCCCGCGACGAGGAGACGGAAGGCGCCGTCCAGCCCTGGGCGGCACCGATCTCGTCGGCCGCCGCGGCGAGCTGGGGCCTCAGGTCGACCAGGCGTTCTGCCGTAAGGCGGCCAGTCGGGCCGGAGATCGCGAGGGCGGCCTGAACCGTCCCGGCGGGATTGCGGATGGGCACCGCCGCCGCCGCCAGTCCCTCCTCTCGTTCGCCGAATGACATCGACCACCCGGTGACGCGGATTTCCTCCAGCTGCGCCGTCAGCTCGTCGATCCCCGGCGCGCGGGCCGAGACAGGTGCCCGTGCGACGCGCCGGAGCTCGAGGGCCTGGGTGGCGGGGTCCGCGAACGCCAGCAGCAGCTTTCCCGAGGCGCCGACGGACAGGGGGAGCGGCTTGCCCACTTCGGTGAAGTGGCGGAGCTCGAAGTTGCCCTCCACGGCGGCGACGCACACCCGCCGATCCCGCTGGCGCACGTAGAGGTGGACGCTCTCTCCCTCAGCATCACGGAGCCGGATCATCGTCGGCTTCGAGATCCGGACGATGTCGTTGGCCCCGCCCGCCACCTCGGCCCACCGGGTCAGCCTGGGCCCGGGCACGTAATTCGCCGTGCCGACTCGGAACAGAAGACCCAGCTCGACCAGCTCCGAGAGGAGCCGGTGCGTCGACGAACGCGGTTGGCCGAGACGCTGGGCGATCGCCGTCAACGTCGCGTCCTCGGGCGACTCCGCCACCAGGTCGAGGATCTCCGTGGCCTTGGCGAGGACCGACATCAGTCTACCGATGTCCCGTAGAACTCGCCGAACAGCTCCTCTTCCGAAGGCCGGTCCTCGGCGATCGGCCGGCTTACCCAGGTCGTAGTTCATGTAGTGCTTGAGGTGGATGTTCTCGGAGGTGATGTTTCCGCCCCAGGTGCCACACCCCAGGCTGGAGGTCATGGGCATCCCATTCGTGAATGAGCCGGCGTTCGCCTTGGACTGTGGCTGGCGGACCATGATCCGGCTCACCGGGGCGAGGCGCGCGAGGCGGTCGATGTGATCGTCGTCGAACGAGTAGATGCCGCAGGAGTGGCCCTTGCCGCCGACCTCGTAGATGGCCTCCACCATCTCGAGTGCCTGGTCGAAGCCGGCGTACCGGAACATCGAGAGGACCACGCTGAGCTTCTCGGAGCTGAACGGATTGCTCCGGGCCGATCTCGGTCTGCTCCACGACGAAGAACCGCACGCTCCGGGCCAACGTCGAATCCGGCCTTGGCGGCCAGCGCCTGCGGCGGAGATCGCGATCGTGTCCGGCGTTCGACGGCCGGCGTCGTCCCACAGGACTTGCCCGAGCTGCTCAGCCTCGCTCCGGCGTGACGACGTGGCCCCCCTCGGCCTCCAGGCCGGCGCGCATGACGTCGTAGATCGGTCGTCCTCGACGATGAGGTTTCCATCCGCCGAGCACCCGGACCCGAAGTCGGACGTCTTGCTGATCCGCGTGTTGCGGGCGGCCTCGGCGACGTCGGCCGTCTCGTCGATGACCATCGTCGAGTTGCCGGCGCCGACGCCGTAGGCGGGGGTCCCCGAGCTGTACGCCGCCTTCACCATGTCCCGCCCGCCGGTTGCCTGGACGATGTCCGCCTGGCTCATCAGGTACTGGGCTGCGGGGATGCTCGGCCGCTCGATGCACTGGACGAGGTCGAGCGGGGCGCCCTCCCGCGCCAGCGCGCGCCGCATGATCTCGACCGTCTCCCGGGTCGTGCGCTGGCTGCGCGGGTGCGGCGAGAAGATCACCGCGTCCCGGCACTTGATCGCGAACAGGCCGACTCCGGGCGGTGTCAGCTCCGGGTTGGTGGTCGGCACCAGGGAGGCCATCGAGGCCGACCGGCTTGGCGTACTTGACGATGCCCTTTTCGGGAAGCTCCTCGATGACGCCGACGCTCTGTCTGGCGGAGGACGTCCCGCAGGATGCCCATGACCTTGAAGCGCTTCGACGACGCGGCTCTCCGGGTCGCCGATGCCGCTCTCCTCGACGCCCATGTGGGCAAGGCGGGTAAAGGTCGCCTCGTTGGCGACCGCCCAGGCGACGGCCCGGCAGACGCGGTCGACCTCCTCCTGGGTGGCGCCCTCGAAGGACGCGCAGCGCCGCGCGGCCACGGGCCACGAGCTCGTCGACGTGGGCGGTTTCCTCGGGAGTGATCGATCGCGGCATCGATCGGTCTCCGGTGTGGGGCCTGTCGGCACTGGTCCGGGAGGCTACAGCGATGGGCACCTGATGTCAAGAGACCGATACTGTGACCTCGTGATGGACTGCGACTACGTTCCAGTATGTGGAACGTCGATCCCGATGTTGACAGCCGTTCGACGCCGGCCGATGGCCGACGCGAGGTACCCGATGAAGCCCACCGTCGCCGACCACATCGCTGCGTTCCTCGCGGACCGTGGTGTCGATCGCGTGTTCGGCCTGTGCGGCCACACGAACATCTCCCTCCTCGCCGCCCTTGAGCGGCAGGGCGACCGTGCGGTTCATCACCACCCGGCACGAGCAGGTGGCCGCGCACGCCGCCGACGGCTATGCGCGGGCCTCCGGAACGACCCGGCGTCGTGCTCCTCCACGTCGGGCCCGGCATCACGAACGCGACGACCGGCGTCGCCACCGCGGCGTTCGACTCGGTGCCGCTGCTCGTCATCGCGGGCGACGTGCCGTCCTATTACGAGGGACGCGGGCCGCACCAGGAGTTCAACCTGCGCCGGGACGCCGACCAGACCTCGGTCTACGAGCCCTTCGTCAAGCGCGCGTGGCGCGTCCGTCGTGCCGACCAGCTCCCCCGCATTCTCGCGCGGGCCTGGGATCTCGCGCTGGCGGGACGCCCGGGCCCGGTCCTCGTCTCGGTGCCGATGGACATCCTGGCCGAGGCCTTCGAGGCCGATGTCGTCCCTGCGACGCCGGTCGCTCCGCCCGGCACTGGCACCGGCGACGGCCCACGGCATTGCCCAGGAGCTGCGACGTGCCGAGCGTCCCGCTGATCCTGGCCGGCGGTGGGACGCGGCGTGCCGCCCCGGAGGTCCAGGACCTGGCCGAACGGACGGGTGCCCCGGTCGCCCACACCCTCATGGGGACCGGCATCCTGCCACCGGACCACCCCCAGCTGCTGGGCATGATCGGCTTCTGGGGCGTCACCCACGGCGAACCGGCTGGCCCGCGAGGCGGACGTGATCCTGGCGGTCGGGACCCGTTTCCCCGAGACCGACAGCAGCAGCTGGGAGGGCGGGGTCACGTTCCAGATCCCCCCGACCCGGCTCATCCACGTCGACATCGATCCGCACGAGCCGGGGCGGAACTACCCGGCGTTCATCGCGGCGACCGCCGACGCCGCCCTGGCGCTGCGCGCCATCGCCGACGCGTACGGCGAGCCGACGCCCGAGCGCGGCTACGACTGGGCTCGGCTCCGAAACGAGCGCGAGGCGTTCCTCGCCCCGAGCCGGGAGAACGCGGCCTCCGACGAGTTCCCCCTCCTGCCCGAGCGGATCCTCGCCGACGTTCGGCGCGGCGATCCCCGACGCGATCCTCGTGACGGACGTGGGCTGGAACAAGAACGGCGTCGGCCAGCAGTACCCGGTCGACAGCCCGGACTCCTTCCTGACCCCCGGCGGCTTCTCGACGATGGGGTTCGGCCCGGCGGCCGTCCTGGGCGTCGGCGTCGGCCGCCACCGGCCGCCCGGCCATCGCGCTCGTCGGCGACGGCGCCTTCGGTTCGAACCCGAGCGTCGTCGCGACCGCGATGGAGATGGGAGTTCGCCCCGATCTGGGTCGTCATGAACAACTCGGCCTTCGGCACCATCGCCGGGCTGCAGCGGAAGCACTACGGGACCGGCTACGGGTGCGAGTTCGAGGCGGATGGATCGCCGTACACCGCCGGACTTCGCCGCCGATCGCTCGCGCCTGCGGTGCCGAGGGGATCAGCATCGAGAGCGCGGCCGAGCCTCGAGCCCGCCCTGCGCAGCGCCCTCCAATCCGGCGCGGCCCGTACGTGATCGACGTGCCCGATGCGGAACACGCCGGTGATGACGCCCGGCGAGTGGGACATCGAGCGGATCTACCAGGTGGCCCAGTGACGCGGCGCCCGACCCGGGCGCACGAGGGCTCCGCCGCCGGGCAAGGCCCACCGGGCCGACGCCTGGGCGACGGCCATCACCGCGACGACCGACGAGCGGGTCTTCGTGCGCGGCGTGGCCCTCGACGAGGCGATCGGCCGCGAGGCCTTCCCGGCGATGCTCCTGCGGCTCTGGCGGGGCGACGCGGCCAGCGAGGACGAAGCGGCGCTGATGGGCGCCTGCCTCGTGGCGTCGATCGACCATGGGCCCCTCGCACCCTCGGCGCTGGTGACCCGGACCATCGCATCCACCCTCGCCACGCCGATGGCCGGTCTGGCCGGCGGGATCCTGGCCTTCGGCGAGCTGCACGGCGCCGTCGTGAGCCGCGCGATGCGGATCCTGGCGAGCGCGCCGGCCGAGGGCGAGCTGGACGAGTGGGCCGGCGAGGTCTTCGAGGCGGAGCGCGCCGCCGGGCGGCGTCTCCCCGGGGTCGGTCACCGCTGGCACCGGCACGACCTCCGCGTGGAGCGGCTCCTCGAGGTGGCGTCCGGCGTGTCCGACAGCAACCACGAGGCCGCCATCCGTGCCCTGGCCGCCCGGGTCAGCCGTCACGCCGGGCATCCGACCCCGGTGAACATCGATGGGGCGCTTGCGGTCGCCTTGACCGCGCCTAAAGCTGGACCCGGATCTACGGCGACTTCCTGTTCGCCATCGCGAGGAGCTTCGGGCTCGCCGCCCACTTCGTGGAGGAACAGCGCGCGGCGAGCGGCCGATGCGCATCATCGATCCGACGGCGGCGGTGTACGACGGCGATCCGCTCCCGGGGTACGAGCCAGAGGAGGCAGCTGAATGAAGGTCCGATTGATCTCGCCATTCCTCGATGGCGAGCAGATCTGGATCGGTCTCGACGAGCCGGGGATGCGGCGCAAGGTGTTCCGGTTCGTGTCGCCCGACATCGGCTCGGAGGAGTTCATGGCCGGGATCACCCTCTTCGAGCCGGGGGAGTCGAGCTCCTATCACGTCCACCCCGACTCGGAGGAGATCAACCTCGTGCTGGAAGGGATCCGGCATCCTCGTGTCCGAGGGCGAGGAGGTCGCCTTCGAGACCGGGCAGGCGATGTGGGTTCCGAGGGGCGTCCACCACCAGCACCGGAACACCGGCGCGAGCTCGCTGAAGCTGTTCTGGGTGTATTCGCCCCAGGCGCCTCTTCCAAGCGCCTAGGCACTGCCAGGCGCCCAGTCAGCCGAACGCGACGTTCTGCTCCCACCCGCGGAGTCGCGACGCTCCCGTTCGATTCGACAACGACGTTCTGCCCGCGGCCGCGGCGTGGTGGGCATGGTGGTGCTCACCAGCATGCTCGTCCCGCCCTTCCTGCCGCCGTTCGTCCGGCGCGCCGAGCCCGGCATCGTGGGGCCGAGGAGGGGACAGCCGGATAGCCGGAG
>CAWIPT010000003.1:0-20494 GCA_963838125.1 uncultured Chloroflexia bacterium | reverse complement strand
ACGAGCGACTTGATTCCCAGCACGACGAGCACGACCAGCACCACGAAGCCGACATAGGCGAACGCCCGGAGCCGGCTCATGGCCCCGATCCGAGCGGCGGCGTAGCCCGCCACCACGATGAACGCCAGCAGGAGCAGCTCGGCGACGACCCGCGCGTTGGCCAGAGCGAAGGGCACGAACGGGAGAATGGCCACCGCGGTGACGGCGAACCCGCCCGTCACCTGCGCCACCACGAGCTCGGCGGTCTCCGGCGTCCGCTGGCCGGCGTGCACGATCCGAGCGGACAGGCGGAAGGCGACCAGGTGGGCGAGGATCAAGCCGGCCGCGGTCAGGCCGATCTCGACCGCCGCCCCGACCGGGTCCGCCTGGTCGGGTGTCGGGAAGGCCAGCATCACGGCGAGCAGCGAGAGGCTCACGTAGAGCGCCATGGTCAGTCCTTCGTTCAGCAGGTCCAGCCGATGGGCCGGGCTGCGAATGGAATGGCGGTCGGCGGGATCGACGTCGCGGGCGATGAGGTCGTCCACCGTCTCCCGATTCGGGAGAGAGCCAGCTCCCCGCCGTCGATCACGGCTTCCGCGGGTCGCGGCCGACCGTTGTAGACCGATGCCATGGCGGCGCCGTAGGCGCCCGCCTGACCGATACCGATGAGCGCGCCGGCGCCGGTAAGCGCGAGATCAGCGGCTGGTAACCAGCGACCGATATCGTGGGCGACGATGTCGCCGGCCTCGCAGACCGGACCGGCAAGGTGGACCGTGCCCGGGTCATCGGGAAGGGCCGCGCCGGGCTCCAGCAGCGTGACCGGGTGATCTGCGCCGTACAGGGCGGGGCGGATGAGCTCCGCCATGCCCGCATCCGCGACGAGGTAGGTGAGGTTCGCCTCGGGGCGCGGTTGGACCCGAACGACGCGGGTGAGGAGCCAGCCGGCCTCGGCCACCAGGCTCCGGCCGGGCTCGAGGATGAGGCGCGCGTGTCGGGGAGGTGGGGCCTGACCGCGTCAGCGAGGGCGGAGACGGAAACGGCCGTCCCCGCTCCCCCGCCCAGGTTGATGCGCTCCGCATCCGCGCGGCCGGCCGCCTCGGCGAGAAGCCCCGCCAGGCGGGCGTAGGCACCGACGTCATCGATCGCCGAGCCGATGTGCGCGCCCACGCTTTCGATCGGGCGGCCGGCCGCTCGACATCGGTCGATGGCCGCGTCCAGGTCGGTCCAGGCGATGCCGAACTTGCTGTCCGCCGCGCCTGTCGCGAGGTGGGGTGGGTGTCCGCCGCGAGACCGGGGTTGAGCCGGAGCCCGAGCCGCAGCTGGCGGTCGGCGTCACCGGCCAGCAGCGCGTCGAGCTCCGCGAGGGACTCGACGTTGACCAGGCCGCCGGCATCGCGGGCCGCGACGTGGTCGGCATCGGTCTTGCCGATACCGTTCATGACGATGCGCTCGCCGGGGAATCCCGCCCGGAGGGCCAGCGCCAGCTCGACCGCGTTGACGACCTCCGCTCCGGCCCCCTCGGCGGCGAACCGACGAAGGAGCCGCGGGTCGGGGTTGGCCTTGACGGCGTAGGCGATCAGCGCACCGGGAAAGGCCGCCCGGTACTCGGCCAGGTTGGCGGCCGCGGCGTCGAGGTCGGTGAGATAGAGCGGCGTGCCCCATCGGTCGGCGGCGGCCCGCAGCTGGTCCGCGGGGAGCGAATCGTGCGTCACGTCTCGGCATCCTAGACTGCCGGGATGGCCGGTCGGGTGAGCGCGGGAATCCTGATGTACCGATGGCGAGGCGAGGCACTCGAAGTGCTCCTTGGCCACCCCGGCGGCCCGTACTTCACGAACAAGGGTGACGGGCACTGGTCGATCCCGAAGGGCGAGGCCGATGGGGGCGAGGCCGAGGCGGAGGACCTGCGCCTGGTCGCGCGCCGCGAGTTCGAGGAGGAGACCGGCAGCCCCGTCGCGGGTGCGCTGGAAGATCTGTTGCCGCTGGGCGAGATCACCCAGAAGGGCGGCAAGCGGGTGGTCGCCTGGGCGGCCGAGGGCGACCTCGACCCGGCCATCGCCCAGAGCAACATGTTCCGCGTGGAGTGGCCGCCCCGCTCGGGGAGGTTCGCCGACTACCCCGAGTTCGACGAGGTGGCGTGGCTGACGCCGGACGAGGCCCGCCGGCGCATCAAGGACTCGCAGATCCCGCTCATCGACCGGCTGGAGGCAGCCCTCAGTGACCGTGACCGAGAGCTAGGCGGGCTGCTCCGCGTCTACGGGGAGCGCCGCGCGCTTCTGCGAGGCGCCGGTCGTCGGGGGCGCTGGCGTTCCCCGAAACGCGGCACGGTACCGCTCCACGACGCTCGAAGCGCCGCGCTCTGCGAACCAGGCCTCGGCGGCCTCGCCCGCTGCCCGCGCGTCCTCAAATCGGTCACCGAGGTAGGCCGCAAACTCGAGCCCGATGAGCGCTGCCTCGAGGTTGAGATCGAGCGCCCGGTGCTCGGCCCCGGCAGCGGCATAGGCGGCTCTCGCCTCGTCAAATTGGCCATTCGTCGCCGCGTCGCTGGCTCTCACGTGTCCGCGGACGGCGTTCGCGACGCGGAGCTCACCGAGCGTCTTCGTCCGTTCCCTTACCTGGGTGACCATTTCCCGGTCACCGGCGCCTGCCGCCGCGAATGCAAGGTAATGGCAGATGAGGTGGTCGTTCCCGCCGCCCTCCATCCCCGCCAACGCGTCGAGCGCGCCGGACCACTCGCCGAGCAGGACAAGCACCGTGCTGATCGCGAGCGCAACCGATGTCACCTGCGGAAGGGTATCGATGTGCTCCAGCTGAGCTCGAGCCTCGGCCAGGCGTACGTCGACCCCGGCCGTTTCCCCGCTCGCGGCCGCCAGGAAGGCATGACTGGTCGCACGGATGGCTTGGTGCGTCTCTGACAAGTCCCAGTCGGCGAGGAGGATGAGGTCCGCGCGGGTCTGGTCCCAGTCGCCCATGAGCAGCGCGGCCCAGGCCCGGGAAGTCAGGTGCTGGGCTCCCCATCCGGCCATCCCGTAGCGGAGGGCCAACTCCACGCTCTCATTCATGAGCGGTTCGAGCGTGCGCATGGGGGCTTCGCCGACCAGGAGTGAGCCCAGGTTGTTCCGTGCCCGCAGGGCGGCGACAACATGCCCCTCGCGATCCGCGATGGTTATCGCCCCGCGCAGGATCGCCTCGGCCTCGTCGTACCGGCCCAGGTTGGAGATCGCCGACCCTCGGCTGACGAGGGCCTGCACGATGACCTCGGTATCCCGCCTCGGCGCGGCAGCCCGCAGCGCCTGCTCGGCGCGTTCGACAGCCTCCTCGTTCCGATCGGTGACCATGTACAGGCGCGCCAGCTCTGCGAACAGCGGCGCCGCATTCGGCTCGGTTTCGCCCAGGTTGGCCACCGCGGGCTCGAGGATCGCCAATGCTTCCGCGCCCATGCTGCGGTTCACATATATCTGACCGGCGAGGGCACGTGCCCGGTTCTCCATCGCGCGGTCGCCCAGCTGAACCGCGAGCTCGGCCGCCTGCAAGGCGTGGTCGACGCTATCCGATCGCGACGGGTAGCTGCCGTTCTGGGCAATCGCCAGGTGCACGGCCGCCAGCTCGGCCGGATCACTGGTGATCTCCAGGGCATCGGCCAGGTGGCGCTGAGCGACCGTCCACGCGTGCAGCGCGGTCGCCCGCTCGGCGGCGGCGCGCAGAGCGATGCGTGCCTGAGCGGCGAGGGCGTCAGCCTCCGGGCCGGCTGGCGTGGCGCGGAGGGCCTCGAGGTAGTGGTTGGCCAGCACGCCGGACAGCTCCTCATCGCCGAGCGCTTCGTAGTAGCGGGCGGCCGCCAGGTGCTTGCCCCGCCGGTCAGCCTTGGCCAGCGTGTCGTATGCGACCTCGCGGACAACGGCCTGGACGAATCGGTACTGGCCGCGCTCCGGAGAGCGGGGGTCATCGTCGTGGATCAGCAGCTCGCGGCGGACCAGGCGATCGAGGCCGGCGAGCACCGCGTCCTCGGCACGACCGGACATGCCGGTGATCGCGGTGAGCGCGAAGCTTTGCCCGAGTACCGCCCCATCCGCGAGGAGGGATCGGTCCTCGGACGAGTTCGCGTCGATCCGGGCAGCCACCAGGGCGTGGAGCGTCTCCGGCACCGCCAGACGATCGATCGGTCCTTCCAGCATGAATCCGCTGTCAGCCGGAACGAGCTGCCCGCGGTCGATCAGCATCCGCACCGTTTCCACCGCGTACAGCGGCACCCCCTCGGCACGCGCGACGATGGCGGCGACCGCTTCGTCAGGTAGCCCGGGAACGAGACCCCGGAGCAACTCGCCTATGGCTTCGTCGGCCAGCGGTTCGAGCGCGATGGTCGTCGCGTTGCGCACGCCGCTCCCCCACCCTGGCTGCCGCTCCAGGAGGTCCGGGCGGGTCATGGCCAGCACGTAGATCGGGTGGGTCCGCGACCACGTCAGGAGGTGCTCGATGAACTCGAGCAGACCGGCGTCCGCCCAGTGGAGGTCCTTGAACACGAGGATCACCGGATCGACGTCGGCAATCCTCTCGAAGAACGTCCGCCACGCCGCAAACAGCTCCTCTCGCTGTCCGCCAGGCATCTCCTCGAGGCCGAGCAGCCCTGCCACGCGGGGCTCGACCCAGCGGCGTTCCTCCGGATCGGTCACCCATTCGTCGAGGCTCGCAGCAAGCTTGCGCCGGGACTCGGCCGGCGGTTCACCCTCGGCGATGCCGGCCCGCTCGCGGACCATCTCGGCCAGCGCCCAGAAGCTGATCCCCTCCCCGTAGGAGGGGGAGCGGCCAGCGTGCCAGTACGCGGTCTGGGTCACCCCGTCGATGTACTTCTCGAACTCCCAGCCGAGGCGGCTCTTGCCGATCCCCGCCTGACCGATGACGGTGACCAGGCGTGGCTTGCGCTCGCGGACAGTCGCGTGGAACAGCTCCTTCAGCAGGCGCAGCTCCTCGTCGCGACCGACGAACGGGGCCTCCAGGGCATCGCGCCGCCCGGCGCCGCCTCGCATCCCGGTTACGCTGACCGCCCGCCAGGCCGCGACCGGAGCCGTCTTGCCCTTCAGCAGCTGCTCGCCGGCCTCCTCGTAGGCGATGGCGTCGGCAGTCGCGCGGCGCGTCGACTCGCCCACGAGGACCGCCCCCGGGGGGGCGACACCCTGCAGACGGGACGCGGTGTTGACCAGGTCGCCGGCGACAATTCCCTGTCCCTGTGCCCCGACGGTGGCGGCCGCTTCCCCAGTCAGCACCGCAGCCCGCAGCTGGAGTGGCTGCCCAGAGGACGCGTCGGTCATCGCTCCAACAGTGGTGACCAGGTCGAGCGCGGCGCGAACGGCCCGTTCGGCGTCGTCTTCGTGGGTCACCGGCGCTCCCCAAACCGCCATGACCGCGTCACCGATGAACTTCTCGATCGTCCCGCCATAGCGGCCGATGAGATCCGAGGCGACCTCGAAGTACCGGGTCAGGAGCTCCCGAGACTCCTCCGGGTCGCGATCCTCGGCCAGGGTGGTGGACCCCACGAGGTCCGCGAACAGGACCGATACCAACCTCCGCTCTGATCCGGCCGGTACCGTGGAGGCGGCGGTCGGCCCGACCTCCGCCGCCGTCGAAGAGGCTGCCGCCCTGCCGCCCAGGTTCATGCCGCACTCGCCGCAGAACTTCATACCCGGCGCGTTGGCCGTTCCGCAGTTCGGGCAGGCGGCGGCCAGCGACGTGCCGCACTCGCCGCAGAACTTGCGGCCGGCCTCGTTCGCGGATCCGCAGGCAGGGCAGTTCACCGCAGGATCCCCATCAGGGCGCCAACTGTAGCGGGCCTACAGCCCGTCGAACAGGCTCGCCTCGGCCAGCCCGGAGGGCGGCGCGCTGCCGTCCAGCTCCTTCAGGACGTACACCTCCACGCCGAGCGCGGCGGCCTGGAGGTCCGGCGGCAGGTCAAGCGCCCAGCCCATGTCCTGGCGCTGGGTCCGATGACAGGCCATGGCCCCCCGCTTGGCCTCCAGCCACTCGGAAACGTCGACCTTCGTCGTGAGCTCCGACTCCGAGGTCCCGAAACCCTCGCCCACCTCCGCGCCCGAGGCCAGCGTCTGGCCGACCTGGCGGAGGGCCTCCACATCGGCCGGGTAGAGCTCATCCAGCGGACGGCCGGCGGCGAGTTGGACGATCTCCTCTTCGAAGTCCCACGGCAGCTTCAGGCCCCGGGCGTTCATGGTCGCCATCAGGCCCAGCCATCGCTCGCGGCTGAACGCGGTCTCGTACCGCTTCCGCACCCGGTGCGGTGGACCTGCCTCGGGAAACCGAGCGGGGTCGGCCGCGGCCTCGCATGCCGCCACCGCCAGCCGGTGAGCCTGGATATGGTCCGGATGGCCGTAGCCTCCGCGCTCGTTGTAATGGACCACCACGTCGGGACGTACGGTCCGGATGAACGCGACGGTTCCGGCGACCACGGTGTCGAGGTCGGCCCGCCAGAAGCTGTCGGGGTGGTCATTCGGTGCGGTGCCCATCATTCCGCTGTCGCGGTAGCCGAGCAGGTGCTCGTCGAGCGTGCCTGCCGAGCCGGAACCCGGCGCCCGCAACGCATCCAGCGAGCAGTGCAGCTCCGCGAGGCGGATCTCCTTCAGGCGCGGCTGGGCCTCGACCGGGTCGAGGTCCGGATCGTGGATCTCCCCTTCCTCGCCGCCGGTGCAGACCACGAGGTCGACGCGGCGTCCCTCGGATACGGAGCGGGCAATGGTTCCGCCGGTGGCCATCACCTCGTCGTCGGGGTGGGCATGGATCAGCAGCAGGCCGCCCGTGGTCGTGCCGTCCGTGTCGTGCCGCCGCTCATGCGGCGGTGCCCGCTGGCTCGGGAACCGCAACCGCGTCCAGCGCGCGCAGGGCGGCCGCGTACCCGCGGTGACGCGGCTCGTCCACCGTGCCGAATCGGATCCAGCTGAGGTGGCCCAGCTCCGGGAGGATGAGGACGTCCGCCCGGGCATCGACCACCGGCTCGGTGATCCGCGTCGCGAGCAATGCCGAGTAGCGGCGCGCGTTGAGCCGATTCCCGTTGGGCGCGGTTCCGAGCAGGCGCGCGCCGGCGTGGAGCGACCAGGTCAGGGGTGGCGAAGCGAACCAGGCTGGCTTGGGGGAGATGACCTGCACTCCGACCACCGGCCGGTCGGGAGCCCAGCGGCGCGCGAGTGAGATGGGCACCGGCTCCCAGACGCCGGCGTCGACCAGGATGGCGTCGCCATCCACGATCGGCGGGAACACGACCGAGATCGCGCAGCTGCGCATCAGGGCATCGACCACCGGCCCGCGGGTGACGAGCTCATGGCGTCCGGTCACGAGGTCGTAGGTCGCGGCGGCGTACGGAATCGGCAGATCCTCGATCAGCGGATGTCCGACCTCGGCCACGACTCGCTCGATGAGCGGCCGGTGGTCGAACATCGCCAGCCGCGCCGGCCGCCGCGCTACGCGCCACGGGTCAATGCGCGCGGCGATGGCCGTCATCCGCTCCGCGCTCAGGCCGGCTGCCATCCCGGCACCGATCACCGAGCCCATCGAGGTCCCAACGATCCGGCCGGGGACCAGGTCGCGCTCGGCAAGAGCCTGTGCCACCCCGATGTGGGCGTACCCTCGCGCCCCGCCGCCGCCGAGCGCCAGGGAGAAATCAACCAGGTGCATCGGTCTCATGGTCGCCGCAGGCGCAGGTGGCGCGCAGCTTGTTGTAGGTGAAGAGGCCGGTGTCGTGGCCGTCGGCCCAGATCGGGGCGAGGGCATATCGGCCGATCCATTTCACCCGCTCGAGGGTCACCGCCTCCGGCGGGAACACGGTCTCGAGGGTGACGACCCCGGGCAGCGACCCCTCCCCCGCGCACAGGGCGCAGGGGCAGGCGCGTCGGAGCTCGGTCCAGCCCCAGACGCCGAGGTGGCCGTCGTCCCACCGGATCCGCATCAGGCGGGCCGTCTCGTCCAGCTCCACGCCGATCGGGTTGATCACCTCGTTGATCACGGCTTCCAGACCTCCGGCGCGCCACGATACCCGGCCCCCAGGGACCGCAGGTCCTGGGTCAGCTGCTGGGCGGCCGATCCGGTGTGCAGGTCCCACGCGTACAGGTCCTGCGAGAAACCGCTGCTCGATGTGGCGCGGTTGATGGTGAACACGATCTGGTTGCTGTTCGCGGACCAGCGAACGTGGCTCACCAGGCCCGACACGGACAGGGCGCTGCGCTCCTCGCCGGCGAGGCCGAGGATGGCAATCCGGGAGTCGTCTCCGGAGTCGGTCACCGTGGCCCGCAGAAGTTCGTTCGGGGACCACAGGAGCGGCATCTGGCCCGTCGTGCCGCCCGTGCCGGATGCGGGGTCGAAGGTGTAGATCGCCGGCGCGCCGAGGACCCAGACCACGACGCTCCCGTCCTCGAGGACGTAGACCCGCTCGAAGCCGCCATCGTCGGCAAAACGAGCCTCCCTGACGGCGGACTCCCGGAAGGTGACCGGATGGGGGTAGGTATAGGTGGCCACCGCGGTGACGACGCCGGTCGAGGTGTCCACCCGCACGAGATCGGCGCGATCGTTCGCGCCCGCCAGGGTCGAGCGCAGGCCGTAGGCCGTGATCGAGTCGGCGGTGTAGGCGACGCTGTCGAAGCCGTCGGTCAGGTCGGTCGCGGTGCCCCCCGGGTTGAGGAGCAGCGGGTTGCCGTCGACGAGGGCGATGCCCTTCGTGCCGTCGGGCGCCCAGCTGTACCAGTCCACGCCCCGGTTGTCGCGGGCCTGGGGCACGGGCGCCGCCTGGCCGGCGAAGTCGTGGGTGAACAGGTGGGTCGGGCCCGCGGCGGAGGTCCGCTGCATGAACACGACCTCGAACGGCGGATAGGCCGGCCCGGGCACGGGCGTGGGCGACGGCTCAGCCGAGGCGGACGGCTGGAGGCTCGGCTCCGGGGTGGGCGTGGGTCGGGGGGTCGCTGCCGGGCCGACCGAGGGCTCAGGCGACGGGGTGCCGTAGGCCGGCAGCAGCCCCTCGTTGCTCGAGAAGATCAGGGCGAGGAGCACGATCATCATCCCCGACAGGGCGAGGACCAGGCCGATCAGCCACGGGACGGCCTGCTCGGCGCGGGTCGGACGACGGCGGTTGCCATAGGTCTTGACGTCCCACGGCCCCTCGGTGGTGACGTCCCGACCGGTGGGGACATCCTGGGTCGGCCAGGTCGACCCGTCGTCGGGGGGTCGATCTGGAGGAGTGGAGGCGTCGTGCGGTGGCTCTTCGATCCCGCTCACCGCCGCGCCACGCGGGTTGCGAGGCTCACGACCGCATCATATCGGAGGCCCACGATCGCAATCCCGAGCACGACCAACCCGGTTCCGAGCAGGAGCCGCGCGTCGAGGACCTCGCCCAGGACCACCACCCCGAGCGTGACCCCGACCACCGGGAAGACGTAGGTGACCATGGTCGAGACCGTCGCCCCGAGATGGGTGATGAGGTAGAAGTACAGGACGTAGGCGAAGAACGAGCCCAGGAGCCCCAGCCAGAGCAGGCCGATGATGGTCGCCGGCTGGGTGGGCAGGACGGGGCCGCCATCCGCCACGAAGGCCCCGATCCACAGGTACAGGGCCGCGAACGCCAGCGTGCCGCCGGCGACCACGTAGCGGTCGGTGGACTGGATGCGGTACTTCGCGTAGCTGGCTCCCACGGCGTAGCTGGCAGACGCGGCGGTCACCGCCAGCGCCCCGCCGATGGCGGCCGGGCCCGGGTTGAAGGCGAACTCCCGGCTGGCGAGGACGGCCGCGCCCGCGAAGCCGAGGAGGATGCCGAACACCCGCAAGGCGGACCACGACTCGGTGCGCAGGATCGCGCCGGCGATGATCAGCGAGAAGATCGGCACCAGCGAGTTCAGCACCGCAGCGGTGCCGGAGTCGATGTACTGCTGGCCCCAGCTGATGAGGAAGATCGGCAGGCCGGCGTTCACCGCGCCCATGACCGCCAGGTGACCGACCTGCCCGCGGGTCGGTCGCGGTGGACGCGTGAACAGCAGCAGCACGAGCATGGCGACCGCGCCGAGGGTCATCCGCTCGGCGACGAGGGTTGCCGGCGGCAGCTCCTCGATCGTGATCTCGATCCAGGCGAAGGACGATCCCCAGATCAGGCCGAGCAAAACAAAGGCCGCCGGCAGAAGCCAGCGGCGCTCGCTCGCCAGCGATGGGGTGGGTGGGGAGCTCATGACGGGGCTACACTCGGGACCATGGGATGTCCGCCGAGCCTAGCAGAGGATTGAATCGATGACGATTCGGGTCGCTGCCTGCCAGATCGATCCGCAGCTTGGCGAGGTCGACCGCAACCTCGAGCGCATCGAGCGCGCCGTGGCAGAGGCCGTGGCTTCGGGCGCTCGACTCATCGTCCTGCCCGAGGCGGCGGTCACCGGCTACGTGTTCGAGCATCTCGACGAGGCGCTGACCGTGGCCCAGCGGGCCTCGGTGGTGGCCGAGCAGCGGCTGGCGGACCTGGCTGCCGCCAACAGTGTCGCGCTGATCGTGGGCAGCCTCGAGGCCGAGGGCCGGGGGGTCTTCAACACCGCCCTCATCTTCGCCGAGGACGGCCGCCGCTATCGGTACCGGAAGATGCACCTGCCGTACCTGGGCGTCGACCGATTCGCCACCCCCGGGCCGGACGCGCCGGAGGTGTACGACCTGGCCGGGATGCGCGTCGGGGTCCTCATCTGCTATGACCTGCGCTTCCCGGAGGCGGCGCGCATCTGCGCCCTGGAGGGAGCCGACCTCATCGCGCTGCCCACCAACTGGCCGGTCGGCGTCCAGTTCCACCCCGGGATCTTCGCCCCCGCCCGCGCGGCCGAGAACCACGTCTACCTGCTGGCCTGCGACCGCGTCGGCGAGGAGCGGGGCACGACGTTCATCGGCCGGTCGATCCTGCTCGACACCAACGGCAAGGCGCTGGCCACCGCCAGCGACACCGAGGAGGAGACGATCGTCGGCGAGGTCGACTGGGAGCTGGCCCGCCAGACGCACCATCGGCGGATCCCCGGAGAGCACGAGTGGGACACCATCGCCGACCGGCGTCCGGGCCTGTACGCGCGTCTGCTGGAGCCGGCCCGCGACCGCCTCCATCCGCCCAGCGCGGACATGTACTCCGGGGACACCGACTAGCGCGACCCGGACCTGCCAGCTGTCCATGGGCATGAAACGCCCG
The DNA here is from genome assembly GCA_963838125.1 of uncultured Chloroflexia bacterium. GTDB lineage: Bacteria > Chloroflexota > Limnocylindria > QHBO01 > QHBO01 > DASTEQ01. The sequence goes on along the minus strand of CAWIPT010000003.1, from coordinate 9,330 downwards.
GCAGCTGCGCCACGTGAGGTCGGGAACGTGCGATCGCGCCGTGGAAGGTAGGAAGCGGGCGATGGACCCCGACTGGTGGCAACGCGGTGTCGCCTACCACGTCTACCTGCGCAGCTTCGCCGACGCCGATGGGGACGGCACCGGTGACCTGCCCGGCCTGCTCGCCCACCTCGACCACCTCAATGACGGCACGCCGGGTTCGCTCGGGGTCGACGCGGTCCTGCTCTCCCCGATGTATCCCTCACCGGGCTTCGATGTCGGCTACGACATCTCCGACTACCAGGCGATCGACCCGGCTTTCGGGACGATGGAGGACTTCGATCGGCTGGTGGCGGCTGCCCACGATCGGGAGATGGCCGTGGTCATCGACCTGGTCATGAACCACACCAGCCACCTGCACCCGTGGTTCGTTTCCTCCCGCGCGGACCGCACCGGCCCGTACGCGGACTGGTACGTGTGGCACGACGGGCGCGGGGCGGGCGGGCGGCGGCGACCTCCGAACAACTGGCCCTCGTTCTTTGGCGGATCGGCCTGGACGTGGGACGAGGGGCGCGGCCAGTACTACCTGCACATCTTCACGCCCCAGCAGCCGGACCTGAACTGGCGCAACCCGGCGGTTCCCGCCGCCATGCTGGACATGGTTCGCTTCTGGCTGGGGCGTGGCGTGGACGGGTTCCGGCTCGACGTGTTCAACGTCTTCTTCAAGGACGCCGCTCTCCGATCCAACCCACGCCGCCTGCCCGGCGGCGTCCGGGCCTGGGACCGCCAGCGACACGTCTTCGACAAGGACCAGCCGGAGCTGCGTGACTTCCTGGCCGATTTCCGGGCGGTGCTCGACGCTGCGCCAGGGCGCATGAGCGTGGGCGAGCTGTTCACCGGCGTGCCCGCCATCGCTGCCAGCTACTCCAGCCCGCGGCACCTGGTCTTCGACTTCTCCCTGTGCGGCACCCCCTGGCGGGCGGAGGCGCTGGCGGCGGCCATCGACGCGCGCGAGTCGGCGTTCGGTCCGGACGGGTGGCCGACGGTCGTCCTGTCCAACCACGACCAGCCCCGGCATGTCTCGAGTGTGGCGCGCGCGAGAGACCGCGACGCGGTGGCGAAGGCCGCCGCGGTGCTGCTGCTCACCCTCCGCGGCACGCCATTCCTGTACTACGGCGAGGAGATCGGGATGCGCGACGTCCGCGTGCCACGGCGTGAGATCGTCGACCCGCCGGCCCGCCGGTACTGGCCGCTGCCGATCTGGCGCAACCGCGACGCCGCGCGGGCCCCGCTGCCGTGGACCGCGGATCCGGTCGAGCGGAGCTGGATGCGCGTGCCGGCCGATGCCGCGACTCGCAACGTCGCCACCCAGTCCGCGGACTCCGCCTCGGTGCTGTCGTTCTATCGCCGGCTGCTGTGGGTCCGCCGCGCTCACCCGGCGCTCCAGATCGGGGCGTTCGACTGGGAGGTGCGGGCGCGCCATGGCGTCCTCGCCTGGTGGCGCACGACCGCGCGACGAACGGATCCTGGTCGTCATCAATACCCGGCCGCGACCGGCGAGCCTGGTTCTGCCGACGCCCGCCGGAGGCTGGGAGACCCTCCTCGGAACCCACTCGGACGGGGCCGGGCCGACGATCAGCGGCTCGCCGGCCCTCCGCCCCCATGAGGCAATCGTGCTGCGGGAGGTGCCGCCCGGCTGACGCGCGCCGCGAGCAGCGATCAGTGGGTCAGCGTCACCTTGCGGATGTGGCGCGGCGCGTCCGGATCCAGGCCCTTGGCCCGCGCGAGGTGCATGGCGTGGAGCTGGCAGGGAACGATGCTGACGATCGGCATCAGCCACTCCGGGATCCGGCCGGGGACCGCGAGGGAGTGCGCCCCCGCGTCGCGCAGGGCCTGGCGGTTGGACACCACCAGCAGGTCCGCGCCCAGCGACCGCATCCGGCGCAGGACGCCGAGCAGATCCGCCGATGCGCCGCCGCCCGATACGACGGCGAATGCCGGGAACCCCGGCCCGGTGAGCGCGATCGGGCCGTGCTGGAAGTCCGCCGCCGAGTACGGGGCGGCCAACACCTGGGTCAGCTCCTGGAGCTTCAGCGCCCACTCGCGAGCGGTGGCGTACTCGTAGCCACGCCCCAGGACGACGCCGTGGCTGATCGCCCGCTGGGCGGTGGCGATCCGCTCGGCCTCGGGCTCGGATCGCAGGGCGCCGGACAGGGCGGTGGGCAGGCGGGCCAGGGCGTCGGCGGCGGACCGCGGACCATGCTCCATCGCTGTCGACAGCATGGCGACCGCGGCCAGCTCGGCGGTGTACGTCTTCGTCGCGGCCACCGCCAGCTCGGGCCCGGCCGCGAGGTCGACGACGTGGTCCGCGGCGGCGGCCAGGGCCGAGCCCGGGTCGTTGGTGATGGCCAGCGTCGGCACGCCCTGGGCGCGACCCGCTTCCAGGATGCCCACCACGTCGGGTGAGGCGCCCGACTGGCTGATGCCGACCACCAGCGCCCGACGGAAGCGGGGCGCGGCGCCGTACAGCGAGAGCACCGACGGCGTGGCGAGCGCCACGGGGAGGCGGTGCCGGGTGCCGAGCACGTACTGGGCGTAGATCGCGGCGTGGTCCGACGTCCCCCGGGCGGCGATGACCACCGAGTCGATCGCACGGCGGCGGAGGCGAGCCGCCAGCCTGGCCATCGGGGTGCGCTGGTCGGCGATCAGGCGCTCGACGACCGCCGGTTGTTCGAGGATCTCGTCGCGCATGCCCATCGGTCCGCTCTCGTGCCTCTCAGGCGTCCAGGCCGTGCCCGGTGGAGTGGAGGCCGGGAATCGCGGCGGGAAGCCGGCCGCGAAACAGGAAGTCGCCCATCAGGCCGTCGACGAGTGCGTCCAGCGAGGGCGGCAGGATGGAGTAGGTGCACAGGTGGGTGGCGGCCGTCGGATAGCGAGCGAGGTCGAAGGGCACCCGCAGCCCGACGGTGATGACCGGGGTCCCGGTTCCGAGCAGCGCCTCCACAAGGTCCGCCTGGGCAGCGTCGAACCAGGCGTTGATCGTGCCCACCACCACCAGGTCCGCCTCGCTCGCCCGCTGGCGGGCGGCAGCGATCTCGTTAGCGGCCGGCGGGTGGCCGGTCACCACTTCCTCGACCGAACCCAGCCGGCGCCGCAGGGCGGCAGCCAGCCCCGGCTCCACGGTCTCCGACGAGTCGGCGGGGGTCAGGTTCCGCGGGCGGGGCATGACCGCGAGCACGCGAGCACCCGGGTCGAGGCGGAGCGGAATGATCCCGGCGTCATTGCGCACGAGGGTGACCGACCGCTCCGCCAGCTCGCCGGCCAACGACTGGTGGTCTGGCGACCCCACGACCTCGAGGTCCGGCTGCGGGCCCTGCCCGGCCCATTCCCGGAGGACGGCAACCCGTTCCGCGCTCAGTGCCAGCGCGACCGGATCGAAGAGTTCGCGGCGCGCCGCGAGCCGAAGGGCCTCGGTGGCCTGCTCCTGGCTGGCGCGGTCGGGGGTGCAGAGGAGCAGATCCACGCCGGCGCGCACGGCGGCGATGAGCTCGACGACCTGGGTCGGCCCCTGGGACAGGGCCTTCATGTCGAGCGCGTCGCTGATGGCCACCCCCTCGAACCCGAGGTCACCGCGCAGCAGGTGATCCATGACCTTGCTCGAGACGGTCGCGGGCAGGCTGGGATTGCCGGTGAGGGCCGGGATGCAGAAATGTCCCGACATCACGACCCGCGCGCCGGCGTCGAGGGCGGCCCGGAACGGTGCGAGCTCGACCTCCTCCATCCGGGTCAGGTCGTGGGGCACGGTCCCGAGCTCGTGGTGAGTGTCGACCCCGACGTCGCCCTTGCCCGGGAAGTGCTTGGCGGTGGCCGCCACGCCGACAGCCTGCAGCCCGCGCACGGTCGCCGCCGCCAGCCGGGCCGCGGCAGCGGGGTCGTCGCCGAACGAGCGCGCTCCGAGACCGGGGTTGTCCGGGTTGGACGCGAGGTCGCAGACCGGGGCGTAGTTCACGGTCACCCCCACCGCGCGCAGCTCCGTCCCGATCGCCCGACCGACCCGCTCCGCCAGATCCGCGTCATCGGTCGCGCCAAGCGCCATGTTGCCCGCGAACGGCGTGCCGTCGCCGAGGGCCATCAGCTGCCCGCCCTCCTGGTCCGCGGCCACCAGGAACGGCGGACCCGCGGGCGCCGCGGCCTGCAGCGCATCAGTGAGCGACCGAACCTGGGCCGCACCGGCGACGTTCACATGCCGGAAGAGCGTCACGCCTGCCGCCGGCGCGGCTTCCAGCCGCTCGGCCATCCAGGCCGGCAGGTCGGTGCCGTCGAAGGCGAGCATGAGCCGTCCGAGGATGGCGTCATCGGACCCGGGCGCGGCCGGGTGGGCGGTCACCCCTTGACGGATCCGGTCAGGATCCCGCGCACGAAGTAGCGCTGGAGGCCGAGGAACACGATGAGCGGCACGACCATGGTGATGAACGCCGCCGCGGTGAGGATGTGCCACTGGTCGCCGCGAGTCCCGACCAGCTCGTTCAAGCGCGCGGGCATCACCGCCACGTCCGAGCCGACCCCCAGGTAGACCAGGGCGACCAGCAGGTCATTCCAAACCCACAGGAACTGGAAGATGGCGAACGCCGCCAGCGCGGGGATGGAGAGCGGCAGGACGAGTCGCATGAACACCGTCAGGTGAGAGGCGCCGTCGATGAAGGCCGACTCCATGAGGTCCTTCGGCAGCTGGCTGATGAAGTTGTAGAGCAGGAAGATGGCCAACGGCAGGCCGAAGCCCGGTGTGCGCCAGCCAGACACCGAGGAACGTCCCATTCAGATCCAGGCCGCCGTACAGCCGCAGGATAGGTACCAGCGCCATCTGCAGTGGCACGACCAACAAGCCGACGACCATCGCGAACAATATCGCCCGCCCCGGGAAGCGCATCCAGGCGAAGGCGTAGGCGGCAAAGGCCGCGATGGTGATGGGGATGACCACCGCGGGGATCGTGACGATCAGCGAGTTGATGAACGCCTCGGCCATCCCCTCCGATCCGAGCGCCGTCTCATAGTTGGCCAGCGACCATTGCTCCGCGGCCTCGAAGGGATGAAGGAGGGCATCCCACCAGCCGGTCTCCACCAGCCGATCCTGGTCGCGCAGGGACGAGACCAGGAGGCCGGTGGTCGGCAGGGACCAGAGAACGACAATGAACACGAGTGCGGCGCGGACCCCGACGTACCCAGACCATTTTCCAAAGGACGGACGCCGGGTCTCGGCCAGCGGGGTAGTAAGCGCGTCCTCGGTCATGCGCCGATACCCTGGTGGCGCATATTGCGGATGTTGATGACCATGATCGGGATGACCGCGATGAACAGGATCACCGCCAGCGCGGATGCATGGCCCAGGTCACGGAAGAGGAACATCTCGTTGAACATCCGGTTGGCCACGACCTCCGTCTCAAACCTCCCGCCGGTCGTCACGTAGACGATGTCGAACACCTTCAGGACCGAGACCGCGATGGTGGTGGCCACCACGATGATCGACCCCCAGATGGAGGGCACGATGATGCGGAAGAAGACCTGGGACTCGCGGGCGCCGTCGCAGCGTGCAGCCTCGATGATCTCGCTCGGGATGCCCTTGATCGCGGCTGACAGGACGATCATGGCGAACCCGGTCTGGAGCCAGACCATGATCAGGATCAGCAGGTAGGTGTTGATCCCCGGCGTCTGGAGCCACGCCACCGGATCGTTGCCCAGGCCGCCGGCCCATACCGCGTTGAGCAGCCCGATCTGCGCCTCCTGCGGTGGCTGCCAGGCATAGACGAAGCGCCAGATGACGGCCGCACCCGCCATCGAGATGGCGAGCGGCAGGAAGATGAACGTCTTGACCAGCGACTCGGCCTTGACCCGGTCGACGAGCGTGGCGATGAGCAGGCCGATGATCACGCTGCCGCCGGTCACCAGGACCAGCCACAGGGCGTTGTTGCGAAGCGCGATGAGCATGTCGGGGTCGGTGAAGACGAAGCCGTAGTTCTCGGCGAACCCCTCGCCCTCGGTGAAGCTGGTGACGATGGTGGTGATGGCCGGGAAGACGAGGAAGACCCCGACGAGGAAGAGCGCGGGACCGACGAACAGCCAGGGCACCAGGCGGCCGTGCCAGCGCGGACCGAGCATCTCCAGGATGGAATGGACACCGATGTAGATGAACCAGATGCCGCCGATCCCCACGGCAAGGCCGACGATCCCAAGAATCGCCTTGGACAGGACGGGATCGAGCCCCTCCTGTTCAGCGCCGCGGCCTGATCGGTCAGGCCGAAGGTGTTGTACAGGCCGATGAGGGCGTTCTGCGGGCTATCGAGATCGGCCAGGAAGCCGACGCTCCACAGGATGGCGAGCACCGCCAGGACCGCGCCGATCGGCGCGGCCAAGCGCAGGGCCAACTCGCGCAGGTCCCTCGGACGTGCGATCGAGCCGGCTCGGGTGGCCATCAGCGCGTGCTGGGGCAGTGTGAACGGGGGCGCGCCAGAGCGGCGCGCCCCCGTCATCGGTTTACTCAGGCCAGCTGTCTTCGATGGCCTGGAATTTTCCTCGGTGTTGGCCCCATCGGCCGCCACCCAATCAACCATGCCGTCCCACCACGTCCGCTGCCCGACTTCCGCGGGCATCAGGTCGGACGCGTCGAACTTGTAGGTGTCCGTTGTGGCCAGGATCTCGGCCAGTCCGGAAGCCGGGTACACGCTGTACCAGTCCTGCGGCACCTGCGTGTTCGGGGACACGAAGCTGCCAGTGCTGATCCAGTGCTCGGCAGCCTCGGGCGTCGTAAGGAACTCCATCACCGCGCGGACTTCGTCGCGGTCGTTGAACTGCATGAACATGTCGCCCGCCCCAAGCGCCGGACGCCCCTGCGCCTCGTCGATGGGCGGAAAGTAGAAGAACGTGGAGTCGACGCCAGGCTCGTTCACCACGGTGGGTGGAGTGGTATCGGCGTCATATCCCGGCCAGAAGGGCGAAGATCAGGACGCCTGCTTGTGGAAGAAGCAGTCTGGTCCGCCCTCGGCGAACATGGGAGTCTGCGCGTCACCGGTCCACGTGTTGTTGATGGCGGTGCTTCCGCCGTAGACGTTGCCCTCCGTGAACCAGATCTCCGCCATCACCTCGGCGGCCTCCAGCACCTCAGGAGCGTTGAACGGGACCTCGTGGGCAACCCACTGGTCGTAGAACTCGGGCCCCGCCGTGCGAAGGACGATGTCTTCCAGCCAGTCGGTGGCCACCCATCCGGTGGCGTCGGTGTCCTTGATGCCGATGCACCACGGGGTCACTCCGGTCGCCCGGATCTCATCGGTCAGGGCCAGCAAATCGTCCCACGTTTCAGGGATCTCGTAGCCGGCCTCTTCGAACGCGGCGTTCGGGTACCAGATGATGGACTTGAAGGCGGCCTGGTACGGGACGCCGTACACGTCGCCGTCCACCGAAACCAGGTCAACCCACGATCCGAAGCTCTCCTCGAATGCAGTCAGGTCGAGGAACTCGGACAGGTTGACGAGCTTGCCGTCGGCCTGGAACTCGCGCATCCGGCCCGGCTGGGCGATCTGCGCGACATCCGGCGCTTCGTCCCCGTCGACCGCGCGGATCAGGTCTGACTCGTAGTTGGTGGTGCTTTCGTACTGGATTTCGATCCCAGTGCGCTCGGCAAAGTCAGTGAGATTGCCTTCAAAATTCTCACCTTCGGCGTCGATCCACTGTGCCCAGACTTGCACGCTGGTCCCGTCGAACTCGCCGGCTTCGGCGCGCTCCAAGTAGCTACCGCCCGCGGCCTGGCTCCCGCCCGCCGACTCGGCCGGCGATTCGCTCGCGCTCGGCTGGCAGGCAACGGCCAGCATCGAGAGAACGACCAGGGCGGCAAAGAATCTGCCTCGTGGCATGTGACCTCCCTCTCGGTCGCTGCGGGAGGCAGGATCACAGCACCGGGAGGAGCGTTGCCGATGCCCCGACGTGGTTCGCTCCTCGCTTTCCCGTGGTCCGGGCTCGCCGGACCGGGGGCCGGAACCTATCATGCTTTCGCGGACGGCCAGTAGTGTCGGGTGGGCATCGGAATTCTACCACCGCCGATCGGCCCAAGGCCCACCGCCAACCAGAGGTCAAGGGCCCACGTGGGCGCCGTCAGTGCAGCAGGGCCAGCTCGGTCGAGGGGTCGAAGAGGTGGACCTTGGGCAGAGCCAGCCAGAACTCGACCCGGTCACCGGGCTTGAGGCGATGGTCGGAGCTGACGCCGCGAGCATCTCGCCACCGGCCGCCCGGGCGTGGATCAGCTCCTCGTCGCCCAGGAACTCGACGACCTCGGCGTTGGCCGGGATGCGCAGCGCGTCGGCGGGTGCCGCCTCCCCCAGCTCGAGATGCTCGGGCCGGAAGCCGAACGTGACCGAGCTGCCATCCTCGAGGCCGGCCACGATCTCTGCCGCCTTGCCGGTCATGGGCAGCTTGAGCTCGCCCACCCGGAGCGCCGAACCGTCGGTATGGGCGGCGAAGAGGTTCATCGGCGGAGAGCCGATGAACGCGGCGACGAACATTTTCAAGGTCAATCGTACCTTCTTGAGGAGTGCGCGACTTGCTGGAATGCCATCCCGCATGACCGCGACCGGTCGCCCATCGTGATTGCCTCGATTTGATCGTGGGTGACGTGAATCATCGTCGCCCCCGACGCGCTCGTGGATCCGGCGATCTGATCGCGCACCTGGACCCGGAGCTTGCGTCGAGATTCCACAGCGGCTCTCGATCAGGAACACCTTTCGCGCCGCGGACGATCGCCCGGCCCATTGCGACCCGCTGTCGTTGCCCGCCGGAAAGCTGCTCGGGGCCCGCGCTTCCAGGAGCGGTTGCAGCCCCAGGATGCTCGCCACCTCGACGTTACCGCCTGTGTCGATCTCGGCCTTCGGGGCAGGCGCATCTTGAGCGTGAACGCCATATTCTCTGCACCGTCATGTGCGGGTACAGGGCGTAGTTCTCGAAGACCATCGCGATGTCCCGATCCTTAGGGATCGACGTCGTTGATGACCGTGTCACCGATCAGTAGATTACGCCGTCCGTCGCACGCCGTCGAGGCCCGCGACACATTCTCAGCAGGGTCGTCTTCCCGCACCCGGACGGGCCGACCAGGACCAGGAACTCGCCGTCGGAGATCTCGAGGTTAAGGTCGTTGACGGCGGTCGCCTCGGACCCGAACTGCTTGGTGACGTGATCGAAGGTGACGGTCGCCACGCCCCGGATCGTAGCGGTTCGGGCAGGCGGTGGGATAGCATCGGCGGCCATGGCGCAGGAACCGCAGGCAGCGGACACGGCGGTGGCCCCCGAGGCGGGCGTCCCGCGGCTCGGAAT
>CAWIPT010000002.1:0-9807 GCA_963838125.1 uncultured Chloroflexia bacterium | reverse complement strand
CAGCTTCTTGATCGCCGGCCCGTGGACTGACGTGCCCGCGGTGGCGTCCGGCTCGGCGGATGGTGGCGAGCTCACCCTCGGGGTCGAGTTCTTCGAACTCGACGGTGATACCTGGCCCGCGCTTGCCATGCAGAGTCAGGAACCGCCGATATTCGGGGGCACGGCATGGCAACCCGAGGAATCTCTGCTAGAGGTCGAAACCTTCATCGGGACGTACGGTTACGACGACCCAGGCTGTCCGTGGCTGGAGGTCGACGGTGAGCGCTACTCCCTCGTTGGCAAGGCCTATGTCCAGGGGGAGCACATCTTCAGCAGCGAGGATGGCCGCGGAGTGCTCGAAGGCGCCCAGGCCCACGTGGAGGCTCAGCGTGCCCCGGCGCTCAGCGACCCCGACTGCCAGCCGGGCGCTCTACTGGTGTGGGAGCTCTACCCCGCCCCCTAAACCTCCGCTGCCTCAGTTGCCGCGGGCTCCGCTTCGTCCTTCGCCCCGGCGGCGCGCGCCAGCCAGGCGGCCCATAACGGAACCACGATGCCCGCGAGGACGATGGTGATGATCTGCGACAGCATGAAGAAATCGAACTCGGGGGCCGAGTCGATGATCAGCGGGACGGCCACGTGGTCCCAGACGACGCTGATCAGCCCAAGCACGGCTACGACCCGCGCGAAGATCGCCAGGCCAGCAGGAACCCAGCCTGCCGAGCCGGCGAGTCCGGCGAAGGCGAGCAGACCGACGGCGAACAGGACCACCACTCCGCCGTTCAGCCAGAACACGATTCCCTCGACGACGTGCCTGATCATCTCTCGGCTCACGAGCTCTTCCGCCAGGAACCCGCAGTCGCAGTACTCGGGGGTAGTCGCGGCCTCGATGGCGCCGAGGTAGATCAGCTGCACCGCGACTCCCAGGGTGCCGGCAACGACGAAGCCGACTGCCATCAGCCCGCCCCGCGGGTCGTCACGATTCGTCGCATGGCGGAGGACGAGCCCAAGGACGGCAATCGCCGCGAACGCAACGGCGAACAGCAGCGACGACGTGAGGTCCTCGAGCCAGTGCTCCTGGGCATGCTCGAATCCGGCCAGGATGTTGTCGACGAACGTCCCGTTGGGCGTGAATGTGGGCTCGGGCACGATGACGTGAAAGATCTTCAACCCGTAGATGGCGGCGCCAAGCAGCAGCGCTACGGCGATGAGCCAGCCAAGCCGGGAGGTATGCGTGCGCCAGGCGGAATCGGTCATCGGTGAATCCCTCGTATTGACGGCTGCGCGCCGCATGATCGGTCCTTCAGCCGTGGCGGTGCCGGTGGTTTTGGCGCACCGCTCCTCACAGGAGGGTTCGGAGGCCGGCCTCCAGGTCGCGCGGGGAGTAGCCGAGCTCGCGTTTCGCCTTCTCGCTCGACGCCCAGTAGGTGACTCCATCCGAGGAGCGGATGGTTTCTGCCAGGTTGGGCTCGGACCCCCCGAGCGCCGGACCGATGAGCCCACTCAGCGGCGCGATGGCCTGCAGCATCCACGACGGCGTCGTGAGCCGTGGTGGCTCCCGGCCGGCAATCGCGGACGCCCGCCGGACCACTTCCCGCAGGGTGGCGATCTCGCCGCCGAGGACGTAGGCGTGGCCGATCTCCCCCTTGTCGTGGACCAGCAGCATCCCGGCGGCCACGTCGTCGACATGGACCAGGGATCCGCCCAGATCGGCAGCGCTGAGCACGGTCAATGTTCCGACCATGGCCTGGCGGATAACACCACCGACCTGAGAGTGGTCGCCCGGGCCGTAGACCATGCCCGGCATGACGATCAGGATCGGGGCGCCGGCCGCGATCCGCTCTTCTGCGGCGAGGTGGGCGAGGTACTTGGTTTCGTCGTAGTACGACAGGAACGCCGGCGGCTGGGTTCGTCGGTAGCTCTCGTCCACCACCGCTCCGTGGGTGTCGCCGAAGACATTGGCCGTCGACGCGTACACGACTCGCTTCACGCCGGCCTGGACCGACGCGTCGAGCGTCGTCCGGGTGGCAACGACGTTGGCGGTGAACATCGCCACGTGCTCCGATTCGGGGATGCCGACCCGGTAGCTGCCGGCCAGGTGGAACAGCGCATCGGCGCCGGCGATCTCGCGGGCCAGCTGGTCTACCGTGACCGAGCCGAGATCGGCCTCGGCGAGGGTGCAGCCGAGATCGGTCAGTGCTGAAGCCTGTGCAGGATCACGGACGACGGCCACGACCTCGTCATTCCGACCACGGAGCTGTCGGACGAGCGCCTGACCGATGAACCCGGCCCCGCCGGTGACGACGGCCTTCATCCGGGCATCATGACCGGACCGGATCTATTGGGCATCCGGCGCACATCCGGAGAGCCGCTATGCTGCGCCGGTGACCACCAACCTGAGCTCCCGCGCGCTCCCGATCGCGGTCGTCGTCTTCAGCCTCGTCTTCTTCTGGGCATGGGTCCTGTTCGCCGTCGCCGGCGGCGGCAGCCTGACCGACCCCGCCGAGATCCTGACCCAGGGCGCCCAGGCCACGGCCAGGGCCGACTCCTTCCACCTGTCGCTGGCCGTCGAGGGCAGCGTCGTGGACCAGGACAGCGGCGATCCGGTCTCGCTCGATGGGGTGAGCGTCGAGGGCGACATCGACGTGGCCGGCAAGGCCGCACAGGTCTCGTTCGCGCTGCCCATGCTGTTTGGCCTCTCCGGCGAGGCGATCGTGATCGGCGAGGACATGTACCTCCTCACGCCCATGGCCGGCGACCAGTGGCTTCACTTGACCTCGACGGCAGACGAGAGTGACGAGTCCGAGGGCGAGCCGCCCACGGACGAGGAGATTGCCGCCAAGGTGGACGAGCTCCTGAGCACGGATGGCGTAGGCATCACCAAGCTCGCCGACCAGCCGTGCGGCGACGACACCTGCTACCACCTCCAGCTCTCGATCTCGGCTGAGGCGCTGGCCGCCCACGGCGAAGGGATGCCGGACATGGGTGGGGAAATGGGCGGGATTGGCGACCTCATTCCCAACCCCGAATTCAGCGGGCCAGCGGTGGTGGACCTTTTGGTCCAGCAGAACGGGCTGTGGCTCCGCTCGATCACCATGGCCTCGGAGGGGGAGGGCGGCGACGCGTCCGTCACCCTCGACCTGAGCGACTACAACACTGCGTTCGATATCAGCGCACCGCCGGCCGACCAGGTCATCGAGGCCGAGGACTTCCCGCTCTTCCAGTAAGCCGCACCGGGCGGGGAATGGTGGAGATGAGGGGACTCGAACCCCTGACCCCCGCGATGCGAACGCGGTGCTCTCCCAGCTGAGCTACATCCCCACGGGGCGCCATCCAAGGCGCATTTAGAGGCGTCCGCGAGGATAGCACGGGCCATTCTGGGGGATTGTCATAGAACATCTGTTCTATTAGACTGACCGATGTGACCCTGCCCGCTGTTCAGCCGCTCCCCGAGGTGCTCGATGCGCTTCGCGAGCGCGGCCTGCGGCGAGGCATGACGCCGCTCCCCGGGGAGGTGGTGGTCCCCGCCGTCCCCACCGGTCACCCCGCGCTGGACGAGGCGCTGGCCACCGGTGGCTGGCCCCGGGGAGCGTTGGCCGTGCTGGATGCCGCACCCGGCCACGGCGCCACGTCGCTTGCGCTCGATGCGGCCACCGCCTGCCAGGCATCCGGGGGACTGGTGGCGTGGATCGACCGCGCCGGCACGTTCGACCCGGCCTGCGCCGCTCGCCACGGGGTGAATCTCGAGTGGCTGCTCCTCGTCCGTCCCGCCGACGGGGCCGAGGCGCTGGAGCTCGCCGCCTGGCTGGCCCGCTCCCGCCTCCTTGACCTGCTGGTGCTGGACCTGGACGGCCCGTCCGCCCCGCGGTTCGAGCGGCTGGCTGCGCTCCTGCCCCGCTCCGACGCCACCGCCTTGCTCATCGCCCCGCCTGCCCTGCGCCAGGCCGCCGGCCGGGTGGCCGGGGTCCGCCTTCGTCTCGAGCGGCGGGCCTGGCTGGCGGTCGGCCGTGACCTCGTCGGCCTCCGCACGGCGGCATCCGTGACCCGTCACCGTTGGGCCCTGGCCGGCGGCCACGCCGAGCTCGACCTGTACTTCGGCGAAGGTCGCCGCATCGACCCGCTCCTCCCCGCCCTGGCGGCGCCGCAACCAACTACCGTCGTGCGGCCCGCCGAACTCACGGAGGACCTGCCCGCGCTGACCGTCCTCAGCGCCTGACGGTCGTCCCATGCGGCTCCTGGTCCTGGTATGGCCCACCCTCCGTACCGACGCAGACGGGCTGGAGACGGCCGCCCGGTGGGAGGCGCTGCTCGATCGGCTGGATGACCTCTCCCCGCGGATCGAGGCGCTGGAAGAGGGCGTGGCGCTCGTCGACGTGACGGGCCTCGAGCCGATGCACGGCTCGGAACGGCGAGTGGCAGCCAGGGCGGTAGCCCTGGCCGGGGTGTACCCGGTGCGGGCCGGGATCGGGGACAACAGGTGGCTGGCATCACTCGCTGTCCGACTGGCACGACCAGGGGATGGCGGCAACGGCGTCGAGGTCCGGGCCGCGTGCCTGATCCTGGCCGCCGGCGAGGGGCGAGCGACGCTCGCCCCGATGCCCATCGGTCTGTTGCCGGCGGAGCCGGCGGTGGAGGACCGGTTCCGGCTGTTCGGGCTGACGACCATGGGCCAGCTGGCCGGGCTGCCGCGGTCGGCGGTGGCCGCCCAGTTCGGGGAGGTGGGGGAGCGGCTCCAGGCGCTCGCGCGCGGGGAGGACCCGAGACCCCTCGTTCCGCGCCGCCGGCCGGAGCGGCTGGCCACCACGGTCCGTTTCGAGCCGCCGGCGGAGGGCGTGACCGAGATCACCCTCGCCTTGCGTCGGGCGGCGACGGCCCTGACCGGCCGGCTCGCCGGCCGTCACCTCGCCCCGGGCCGGGCGGTCCTCACCCTGGACCGGGAAGCGGCCCCGCCTACTGGCCGTCCACCTTGCCCTCCCCGAGCCCAGCACCGACCCGGACTGGATCACGCGCCTGCTGCTCGCCCGTCTCGAGGCCAGCCTGCGGGGGAGTGCCGGCGAGGAGGAAGAAGCGCAGATCACGGCCCTCGCCCTCACCCTCGACCGCCTCACGAACCCCGCCACGCGGCAGCTCCCTGCCTTCGAGCCCCAGGCCGGCCGATGGGAGGAGCTGCGCTGGTCGGTGGAACGGATCGGCGCCCGGTTCGGCGACGGTCGCCTGTGGCGGGCGGTGGTCGACCGGCCCACCGCGGCGCTGCCCGAGCGCCAGGCACGGCTGGTCGAGATCGGTCACGAAACCGGCACGCAACCGTGACCCGCCTTCACGCCAGCCACCCCCTGGTCCAGGTCGACACCGACGAGGCCGGCACGCCCATCCGCCTCCGGCTGGACGGCGAGACCCATGGCGAGATCGGCATCTGCAACCACTGGCGGCTGGTCGACGACTGGTGGCGCGAGCCGGTCGCCCGCGCCTACTTCAAGCTCGTCACCCGCGACGGACTGCTGTGCACCGTCTTCCTGGACGAGATCCGGGGCACCTGGCACCTGGAGCGCATCTTCGACTGACCGATTCAGCCGGCGCGTTATCACGAGGGGTCGTACCGCCGGAGTCCACCCGATCTAGCCGCCCGGAGCCACGATCAGGAGCACGCCCAGCGCCACCACGAGGACGAACACGAAGCGGCGGAAGGTGTCCTCCGGCAGGCGGCGGAGGATGGGCGTCGCCAGGAGCGTGCCCGCCACCACGCCAACCACCCCGACCATCACGTAAGGCCAGTTGGCCGCGATCTCCTCCCCGCCGGTGACGAGGTAGATCGGGAGGCGGGCGGCATCCACGGCAAGGGCGATTCCGGTGGCCGTTGCGACGGTGGCCTGCGGTGTCAGCCCGAAATGGAGGAGGGCGGCGGCGCGGATCCCGCCCTGGTTGCCCACCAGGCCGCCGAATGCGCCAGACGCCATTCCGGCAGCCACCGCCCACGGCCCAGCCGGGATCTGCAGCCGCGCGGTGAGTCCGGTCAGTCCGCCGAGACCCGAGAAGATGAGCAGGACGCCCAGGACGATCCCCATAGTCCGGCTGGCGAGCACGGTCAGGAACAGCGCCCCGACCAGGCCGCCCACCGCGCTCGCCGCTCCGAACGTGAGCAGCACGCGACGGTTGACGTTGCCACGCAGCAGCCACAGGCGGAGGGCGGTTGCCGTGGCATGTGGGATCGCGACCAGCAGGACCGCGGTCTTGGTCCCGAACTCGATCGCGAGCAGCGGTGTCATCAGGCTCCCGATCCCGAACCCGGCGACAGCCGCGACACCTCCGGCGAAGATCGCCACCGGCAGCAGCAGGATGAGGATCAGGCTCACCGCCGCATCGTAGGGCCCCGGATAGTCCCGGCCACTAGCATGGCGCCGATGTTCGTCATCGACCGGTTATGGCCCGATCCCGCTACCGGCCTGGACCTGGACGCCGCCTACGCCGATCTGGCTCTGCCGGCTGCTCCAGCCGATCGGCCGTGGATCGGGCTGAACATGGTCACCAGCCTGGATGGCCGCGCCCAGCGCGACGGAACCGCCGACGACATCGGCGATCGGGCTGACCGGCGGCTCATGCGCCTCCTGCGAGTTCCCTATGACGCGGTGGCCATCGGTATCGGAACCCTCCGCGCGGTCGACGGCTGGACCGATCTTCCTGCCGACCTGGCGACCATTCGGGAGGCAGCCGGGCGTCCGCCGCAGCCCGTGGGCGTGCTCATCGCGGGCGAGGGACCGATTCCGACCGATCAGCGCTGGTTCACGACCGACCAGCCGCGGCTGGTGGTGGTCGGGCGGGATGGTCCTCCGCAAGTCCCCGGTGCCGAGGTGCTGGTCGCGCCGACTGACCATCCCGAGCCAGACTGGCTGGCTGGCGCGCTCCGGGAGCGAGGGATCGGCTCCGTCCTGCTCGAGGGCGGCCCGACCGTGAACGCCCGCTTCCACGCCGCGGGGCTCATCGACGAGCTGTACTGGACGGTGGGTCCGTGGCTGCTCGGCGGGGAGGGGCTGCCCATGATCGCCCCGGATCCCCCGACTCAGAATCCGCGGCCGGCGACCCTGGTGAGCGTCCACCGACACGGGGACGAGCTGTTCCTTCGCTACCGCTTCGGCGTCGGGGAGCAGCGGGTAGCATCGGTCCGTGGCCGACGGCGACCGGGGACTGGGCAGAGTCGGGGTCTGGACCGATCCGGACTCGCTCGCCATCGAGGACGCGCTCGCTTTCGCTTCTCGGGTCGAGCAGCTCGGGTATGGGACGCTGTGGATCCCGGACGTCGTCGGACGGGAGCCGT
Source organism: uncultured Chloroflexia bacterium (assembly GCA_963838125.1). Classification (GTDB taxonomy): domain Bacteria; phylum Chloroflexota; class Limnocylindria; order QHBO01; family QHBO01; genus DASTEQ01. The sequence goes on along the minus strand of CAWIPT010000002.1, from coordinate 2,522 downwards.
TCACCCTGGCCGGCCTGCTGGCCGGCGTGACCTCCTCCATCGGCCTGGGGACGTCCGTGGTGAACATCTGGGGCCGTGATGCGCAGGCCACCAGGATGGCCGCGTTCACCCTGCAGGAGGCGACCGGCGGCCGCTTCACGCTCGGGCTCGGCGTGTCGCACCAGCACCTTGCCGAGAAGCTCCGCGGCCATGTCTACGACAAGCCTTTGACCCGGATGCGTGAGTACCTCGCCGCCTATCGGTCCGCCCTCTACAAGGGACCGATGCCGGCGGGCATGCCGGAGCCCCTGGTGATCCTCGCCGCGCTCCGCGAGCGGATGCTGACCCTGGCCGCCGCCGCCGCCGACGGCGCATTCCCGTACCTGGTCACCGACGAGCGGCTGGCGTGGATCCGGGGCGTGCTCGACGATGCCGCCGCGACCGCCGGCGCTGCCGCCCGCCCGGTCCTGGCGGTCAGCCTGCCCGTCGTGCTGGAGACCGATCGGGCCGCGGCTCTGATCAGCCGCACGGCACTACCTCTTGCCGTACCTGCGCACGCCGAACTACCAGGCCGCGTGGGCTGAGCAGGGGTTCGAGGCCGCCGACTGGGAGCGGCCGGGGAGCGACCGCCTCGTCGACGCCATGGTCGCTTGGGGTGACGCCGACGCCCTCCGCGCCCGGCTGGGCGAGGTCCTGGCCGCTGGTGCCGACCACGTCGCACTCATCCCCGTCACCCCAAAGGGCGACACCGTCGACCTCCCCGTCCTCGAGGCGCTGGCCGGTTAGCTCGGCGCCTCCCTGGCGGCCTCCCACTCGGGGCGGGTGATGACGTAGCGCAAGACCGTCTTGCCATGGAGCGCGGCATCGCCGCGAAGCGTCTCACCGAGCTTGGTGGCGACCCGGATGGAGGCCGTGTTGTCCGGATAAATGAGGCTCATGAGGGCCAGGAAGTCGCGGTGGGTGAACCCCCAGTCCTGGGCCGCGCGGGCCGCCTCGGTCGCGTAGCCGTGGCCCCAGAACGGCTTGCCCAGGGTGTACGCCAGCTCCGGCCCGGGCCAGCCATACGGGAAATGAATCCCGACCCGCCCCATGAATGTGCCTGTCTCCCGCTCGGTGACCGCCCACGGCCCGTACCCGCGCAGCACCCAATGGCCCAGCCACCCGGCCACGGCCCGCCAGCAGTCCTCGCGGTTGGGGATCGTGCCGTCCCCGATGTAACGCACCACGTCCTGGTCCTGGAGCAGGGCGCAGAAGACATCGGCATCGTCCTCGACGAATGGCCGGAGGAGCAGGCGCTCCGTCTCGAGGTTCGGGATGTCCAACGGATTCAACCGGCGATCTCCCGCCGCGCCGCCCATTCCTCGCGGGTGATGACCCACTCCCCGGTCTCGCCACCGCGGAATGGGACCATGCCCCTATGCCGTTCGCCGATCCGCTCGGCGACCGCGATCGACGCCGTATTTGTCGGATGGATGAGGCTGATCAGCTCGGGCGACCTCCAGGTTGGCGAATCCCCAGTGCAAAGAGGCGAGGGCGGCTTCGGTGGCATAGCCACGCCCCCAGTAGTCGCGCCCCAACAGCCACCCGACCTCGATGCCAGGCCAGCCCTCGGGCTGCCAGAGACCAATCCGACCGATCAACGTGCCGCTGGCGCGCTCCTCCACCGCCCACATCCCGAACCCGCGCAGCGCCCAATGCCCGATCCACAACCCAATCGACCGCCAGCAGGCCTCCCGCAGGGGAGCGTTGTTGTAGGTCACGTACTCGGCGATCAGCGGGTCCTGGGCCAGAGCAAACAGGCCGTCCACGTCCTGCACCTTGAAGCCACGCATCAGGAGCCGCTCGGTCTCCGACCGTCGGGAATCGATGTGATCGGGCTCGCGGACATGTCATCACCGATGATCGGCGATTCCGCCGGATTCGACGATTGGATACGGCGCGTATGCTCCTCGGGACGGAGCCCGCAGCAGTCACGCGGACGGAACGTCCTGGTCGGCGACCCTGGGTATTCTGGCCTGCATCGCGATCATCCTGTCCGCGACCACTTTATGGGTCCACCAAGTTGCTCTGAACACCGACCGATACGTCTCGGTTGTCAGTCGGGCCGCGACTGATCCTCACGTCACCGAGGCGGTTGGCACCCGTCTGGCGGAGCAGGTCGTCGATGATTCGACATCCCACGTCCTGGTCAAGCCGCTGCTCCGAGAACTGGCTCGCCGAGCAGATCGCCGCTTTCATGGCGACTGATGTATTCGCCGACGCATGGGCCGCAGCCAACCGGGTCGCGCACACCGCGGTCGTCGCCGTGCTTCGGCGCGACTCGGTCCTCGACAGCACGGATGGCGAGCTCAGCATCGGCGTACTGCCGGTGATCATCGTCGGTCTCGAACGACTCCAGGACACCGGGATCATTCCCGATGACGTGGAGCTCCCCGATCCATCGGACCTCGGTGAAGGGGACGTCATTCGCGAGCGCATCGCCGAGCGGCTTGGCATCGACCTCCCTCCCGACTTCGGCGAGATTCCGTTGGTTCGCATGTCGC
>CAWIPT010000001.1:0-26558 GCA_963838125.1 uncultured Chloroflexia bacterium | reverse complement strand
CAACCGACCTATCCGGTTCTGGATTGGTCGGTTGCACTACTTGCTCCCCGTGCGCCCAAGTGCCCAACGTTCAGCGCGCGGATCTCTGCGTCCGGATCGTCTATCACCAGTACGAAAGTACCGGCTTTGAGCAGGACCCTACCGCTAGGCAATCGAGAAGTCAAGCCCTTTCCGTTCCGAGTCAACAACTACTGGACTCTGTTGGTCGAAGAGCCTCCGATCTCGGCGAGCGCTTTGTTTACAGCGGGTGACGGTGGCGCTTGCATCTCTTCCTCAATGCTCTCGGCGAAATCCGTGATAAGTCGCCTGGCCGCCGCGCGGCGTCCCATTTCATAGAGTTTCCGGGCCATCGCCACTTGGGCCGACTCGTCGAAGGGATCCATCTCAGTCAATACCTCGGCAGCTCGAAGGGAGACGTGCTGAGGAATGTCAGGCGGATTCGCGTTAGCAATCTCCAAGAGCGGCTCCCTAATTTCCGCTGCAACAGACATCTGCATCGCCGCCGTCCAGTCTTCGTATCGAAGGTCGGCTAGGAACTCGCCTCTGATCAGGCCGAGCATGGCAACGGCTGCGGCGTGTCGATCGTCGGCTGTGGACGCGCCCTGGAGGACGAGGGCGAGTCTTCGAACTTCATCAAGATCCGTGAGAACGAGATCCGGATCCAGACCGATCGTCTCAGAGTTGCTCACCACGTATTGTGGGCGATCCGGATCCCTCGAGCCCGCGTTCAGGTGCCTCCGCAGCTGAAAGACCGCCTGGTTGAGGTTGTTCACGCCGCCGGCGGGATCGCAGTCGGGCCACAGCGCCTCCAATGCCATCTCACGGGTGAGTGACCTGTGGCGATTCGCCACTAAGAGACCAAGTAGTAGACGCAGGCGCTTCTTGTCGACTTGAATCTCCTGCCCGTTCCAATCGTTCCGGTGAATTGCCAGGGGCCCGAAGGCCCGGAGATAGAGACGCTCTGCGTGCCTCCGCAGAATTGCTCGACGGGCAACGCGACGTCGGCTCCCTCGCAGCCGACGAGAAGTTGGGCTATCTCGCGGGTGCCGTGCGAGCTAAGCAGGGAAAGCGCTTCCGATCGCGAGGAGGCGGGAAGGCTCGACAGCAGACTAACAAGGTTTGGCGCCCAGTAGTCGAGGTCGTTCGCCGCGACTCGGAGAATGACTGCATGTCCAGTCCCCTCTCCGACCAACACCTCCGAAATCGCTCCGTACCGCCGGAGCCACCACCGGAGGTATGGGAAAGCGCCGAGCTTTTCAGCAGCCGTCAGCGCCTCCAGCGCAAAAGCCGCGCCGCTCTTACCTTCGTGCTCGACACGAAGTGGTGCTACCTGCACGTAGCCGCAGGCAGCAACAAATCGCGCTCCCTTCGCCTCCCAAATCCCCAGCTGCTCGAGCGCGTCAGTGCATTCCCCGACGCAGCGATTCCTTGCGTGGGCGGCAAGAGCAATCGCCGTCGCCGAAGGTGCTGATAGTCGCGGGTCGCGCCGCATCCGAGCGAGGACATGGCTCGCCGCCTCGATGTCGTCCTTCCTCGACTGCGCGAGATACAAAGCCGCAATCAGAGTCGTCACCACCAGCTCCGCGAGCGCCCCCAAGATCTCCCGATGGGCAAGGAGTCGTCGCAGGATGCGGGTTGCCTCATCGAACTCGCCCCGCTGTATGAGAACGCATGCGCGCCCGTACTCCGCCTCGCCATGCGGACGTGGCCAGGTTCGGGTACGAAGGATCCCCTCCTGTGCGGCCAGTTCAGCGCGGGGGATGTCGCCGAGGACTAGTAGCGTTTCGACGAAGTCGGCGTTGTCGCCGAATGGACTACTTGGTATGTCACCCCAGAACCGATTAGCTTCTTCAAAGTTCGACAGGCTCTCTGTGAACCTCCCAAGCCATCTCTGAACTAGACCGAGGTTGTGATGACCTGTCGCAGCGAAATGAGCTAGGCCTCGCGCAGTCGCCTCAATTACCAGCTCCTGGCAGTCCCTCTCAGTTTTCTCCAAAGACTCCAGCCATGTGCCGGTGATGGCGACGTTGCCGCGCAGTCGAAGTCGAATCTCGTAGTCGTCGCTGTTCGCTTCGCTCAACCCCCGCTGTGCGGCTTCGTGACTTCTTTCGGTCTCTCCGCGGTAGTGATAGTGGGTGCTCAGTTTTAGATCTGCGAGCGCGGTCATCCTCCGATCTCCCTTACGGTCGAAGAACCTTCGGCCACGCAGAAGAGCGCCTAGGGCCGAATCCCATTCGCCGCGGATGGTGCCCAGCGCCTCACCGTGGAGCAGAGACAGCCGGGCATTGCCGAGGATCATCTTGGGTGGAAGCTGCTCCAGCCATTCATCGATAAGCCCGAGCCTACCCTCGGCTACGACCCCTTCTCCATACCTGGCGATCAGCCGCGCCGCCTGTCGATGAAGGCCGGCCCGGAGGTAATGGTGGATGGCCTGGGGCCACTGAAATGTCGTTTCGAAGTAGGAGGCAGCGTGGATATGTAGGCCGACGACCTCCGCTTCAGAGCGTTCGGAGACAAGCCGACGCTCGAGAAAGTCTCGGAACAGTCCGTGATAGCGATACCGCTCCTCTTCATCCCCGAGCCGATTCGTGAAGAGACCTCGCTGTTCAAGATCAGCAAGTAGGTACGAGCCGTCTCGAACACCGGTCATACGCTCTGCTAACTCTGGAGTGATCTGTTGGAGGATGGAGGTGCACAGCAGGAAGTTCCGCGTCTCGTCGGTCTGCTGGTCGAGAACTTCCTCGGCGAGAAACGCGAACAGATCACTGTCGGATGACGCCGTAATCGACTCGATGAACGATCGCCTTTGGACGGGGCCTTCTCGTTCTCTAAGAGAGACCTCGACTAGTTGCAGACTTGCTGCCCATCCCTCAGTGCGGCGATCCAGCTCTGCCAGCTCGCTTGGGTCAAGCGGATCGGCGTAAATATCCCGGAACAGTTCGTCGATCTCTGCCTCGGTGAATCGCAATGCGTCTGTTCGAATCTCGCCATATCCGCCGTGGGGTCCTAAACCTCGCAAATTGGAGATGTGGCTTTGCGCGGGAGAGGAATATGAAACGGCAAGTGGGCGGCGCGTCCCGAAGGATCTGATTCCAGAGCCCGCGAACCTCTGTCTGACTCGCCACGAACTGCCAGTCATCGATGATGAACGTGCATGGCTCGGTCAACCGTTCGTGCATCTCGGCGAGTAGGTAAGCAGCGACGCCGGGTCGACTGGAACCCGGCCCGCCCAGTTGGAGGAGCATGCTGTGTGCCCTATGGCCGAATCCTGGATGCCGCTGACCGACGGCCTCGATCAAGTAGCTGATGTGTAACGACCAGTCCCGATCGCTCCGATCAAGCTTGTACCAATAGCAAGGAAACGCGGCCTCGCGCTCCCACTGCCAGAGGAGAGTCGTTTTCCCATAGCCCGCTTCCGCGCCGACCACCACAGCTCGACAGCCAGAGTGATCATTCAACCAGTCCAACAGCCGCGCCCGCCGCAGAGTTGGCGTTACGTAATGCGGAGACGTGACCTTGTTGTGAATGAGCGGATAGGCGGTCTTGATCTCACCCATGCGGGCACCTTCCGGCAGAGGAGCGCGCTCCGGGCCGGAGGCGCCTTCCGACGCTTGAGAGTACGAAGGGCTGGCTTACCAGCCAATTACCGTAGGCTGAATCGTATGTGGGTTTGGGTTGGGCTGGGGGGCAACCTGGACAAGTCCCGATTAGCGCTAGCGTCAGCGATGACTGCCTTGCTGGAGAGTGGAGAAGTTGGCCCGATTTCGTCGCTGTATCGATCGGCCCCGCGAGAGGTCACCGATCAGCCCGATTTTCTCAACGCGGCGCTGGCGCTTGTGACTGAGTTGGAGCCGAGGCCGCTGCTGGCCGAGCTGAAGGCGATTGAACGGCGGCTCGGCCGCGACCCGCTGGGTGATCGGTATGGGCCGCGCCTGGTGGACCTGGACCTGCTGGCCATCGACGGGCGCTGCGTGGACGACGAGCCCGACCTGGTGGTGCCCCATCCGCGGCTGGCCGAGCGCCGGTTCGCCCTGGAGCCGCTGGCCGAGCTGATTCCCGATTTGAAGCCGTGGGCCGAATGCCCGGTCGAGTACCGCGAGCTGACCGTTGCCGAGGCCCTGGCCGCGGTCATGGACCAGGACGTCGAGAAGGTGGCCGGTCCCGAGTGGGCCGCCCCGTGGATCCGTGACCCGCCGCTGCCCGGTGACAGGCTAGGAGCCGGCCCCGGTCGCCGTCAGGTTCGAGGTCGCCGAACCGCCATCACCGCGGTGGTCGCCAGCAGCCCGACCAGCAGGGCCGCGAAGCCCAGGAAGGTGAGCCGGCTCCCCGGTCGGGAGGCGGCCATGGCGGCATCCGGCACCGAGGCAGCTGCCGCCACGACGTTGGTGGTCGCGGTGCTGGTGTTGTTGCTGGTGTCGGCTTCCTTGAAGTCGCTCGTCACGGTCGCGGTGTTCGTCACGATTCCGGGCTTGAAGTTCGCGTCGACCCGGACCTCGAAGGTGAAGGCGGCGGAGCCGACGGGCATGGTGGCGATGGTTGCCGTGACGGTGCCCGTGCCCCCGACCGGCGGCGTCGTGAGCGTCCAGCCCGCGGGGCCGGTGAGCGACACGAATGTCGTTCCCGCCGGAATGGTGTCGGACAGCGCGACGTTGGGCGCGGACGACGAGCCAGGTTCTGGACGGTGATGCTGTAGGTGATGACCCCGCCGGCGTGACCGGATCCGTGGTGTCGACCTTGGTGACCGACATGTCGGCCACGATGATCCCCGCCGACGCTGGAGCAGCGAGCACCACGGTCAGCAACCCGGCGATGCCCGCAACACGTGCGAAACGCATTCGAAACCCTCCCTGACCGATGAAATGAATTGACCCGATTTGGAGCCTACCACGGGGTCCCCGCGAAATCGGTCAATCGGGCGATACGCGATCCGGAGGGAGCTGCCAGATCACCCGGCCGCGGGTATTGGCCGTGCACGCGAGGACGGTTCCGCGCAGGACGTCCATCCCGACCATCGCCTGCACGCCTTCCATGTCCACCCGCGCGGCAAGGTCGGGGATGGGGATCCGGTGCCCGCCCACGGCCAGCGTGGCGGGACCCAGCCGCTCGGCCATGACATCGGCGCCGCTCACGCCACCCCCGATCCGCACCGCCTCCCCGGCGGTACGGTCCTTGACAGGGAGCGGTCAATCTCCGTGCCTTTGCCGCCGGTGTTGAGCAGGGTGGGCAGGGCGGGGAGCGGCTCGAAGGCGGCCTCGACCACGGTGACGCCGTCCTCGATCCGGTCCAGGACCAGGGTCTGGAAGCCGGGGTGACGGCCGGCCAGCCAGGCCAGGAAGGTGGGCTCATCGGTCTGGTCGATCACGAGCTCGTCATGGGTCATGCACATGACGATCCAGGCGGTGGGATGGAGGATCTGCGGGCTGAGGATCCCGCCGATGCCCTTGGCTGGAACGGCGGCGGGGCCGGGATGACGACCACCGACTCGAGGGCGATGGTGGTGTCGCCACCGCATCGGTACCGCCCCGGCCGAGGCGCTGACGACCGAGATCCCGGCGTGGTCGGTCCCTTCTTCGCCCGGCTCGGTGGGGGAGGCCGGCCTCGCTGCAACTCCGTGGTCAGGAGGTGGGTGTCGGAGCCGGTGTCGAGGACGAGCAGGGTGGTCCGGCCGCCGATCTCGGCCTCCAGCAGGGGGGCATGGACGGCCCGAGCCATCGGTCCCGGTGAACCGAAGGGGGGCGCGGAGGATGGCCGGTTTCCACTTCCGGGTCAGGTCAGGTGCGAGTCCGCCTGACCGCCAGCAGGGGCCGATGCGCCCAGCACGCCCACCAGCAGGACGGCGAAGCCAAGGATGGCCAGCTGCTGGCTCCCCCTGCTCGGCGGCATGGCGGCATCCGCCAGGCTTGCCTGCGGCGTCGGTGAGGCGCCGCGACAGCCGCGACGGTGGTCGTCTCGGTCTCGGCTGTTGTTTGCCACGTTCAGGTCGGTCTGCTTCGTGGTCGTCGACGGTCGACGGTGTTGCTGATGATTGTCCCGCCGGGCGCTCGCGGTACTGACGTTGACGACGAGGGTGAAGACGTGCGACGAGCCAGCGGTCACCGCCGCGATGGTGAAGGTCACCGTCCCCGTGCCGCCGACCGGCAGGCGTCGTCGCCGTCCATCCGGCCGGGGCGGTGGCCGACACGAACGTCGTGCCGGCCGGGATGACGTCGTCCACTTCGACGTTGGCCGCGGTCAGGGCCTGAGGCGCATTGCCGAGGGTGATGGTGTAGGTGATGTTGGTCCCGGCGGCGACCGGATCGGGGGCATCGGTCTTGGTGACCGACAGGTCGGCCGTGGTCAAGCCTGCGAGAGCCGGTCCGGCGAGAGCCGCCGTCAGCAGCAGTGCGGCGCCCACGACTCGTACGAGACGCATTTCGGTAAGATCTCCCCTGGCAGCGTTGGTTGTCGAGCCGAGCCTACCCCACTGCGCCCCCGCGACGCTGGCTGTCTACTCGGATTTTGGCGGCCACGGGAGTCGGATGTCGTACCAGCCCAAGGAGCGCGATCCCGGTGATGACGCCAATCACGGCGGCGCCGGCGGCGCCCACCACGTAGACCATCGCAATGGACATGTCCGATCCGTCCGCCAGGCTGATCAGGCTCCAGCCGGCGGCCCAGGCGACCACGTTGGCCGCGACCCACCACCAGGCCCGCGAGAACCTGTTGAGGAAGACCAGCGACTGGGCGATCCCGCTGACAGACCGATGATCGCTCCGCTGACCACCGTCGCCGCCATCTCGGGCAACGCCGGGCCCACGGCATCGGCGACGAACTTGCCGATCGCGAAGCCGATGATGCTGGCCACCACCCACAGAAGGATTGGCGCGATCCGACGGCGGAGGACGAGTCCCTGGGCGATGCCCATGGCCGAGCCGATGACCAGCCCATCGATGAAGAACGTGGTCAGAAACTGCTCAAGGGCTTCACAGAGGAAGAAGCCGATGGCCCAGCCGGCCACGACCGCAACGACCCATTGGAGCCCGAGGTTCCTCTCGGCTGCGTGAATTGAGACGTTGCCGCCATGGTCGGCGCTCCCTTCGAGCAATTCGGCTCGGGCTCCACGCCCTCGCGTTGCGACCTGAATTGTCCTCCACCGGCACTGCGGCAACCCTGCGGCGGCGCTTCGACGCGAAAAGCTCTACCCGTCCGCGGCGCTCGAAATGGTGCGTGACCTCGCGCCCATGGTCCTGGCCGCGCCAGATGAGCCACAGCGGCACGAAGGCGATGGCGAAGAGGACAGCGGCGAGTCCAATGGCCGCCGGTGGGTCGAGGACGTCCGCGGCAAACAGGAGGACGGGCACGGCCACCGCCAGGCTCAGCTCGCCCAGCAATGCGCTCAGGGACAGGATGGTCGCGCGCTGGGCGCTGGGAATGAGGTCATTGAGCCGGGCGAGCAGGAGTGGTCCGACCAGCGCTGGCATCAGGGCGACGACGAGCATCAGACCAATGGTCGGGATGGACGGACGCATGGCGAGGACGACACAGGCTGCCGTAATGAGCACGCCGGCGGTGCCCACGACGGTCACGATGGCGAAGCGTCCCTCCGTCCGGTGGGCGAGCCACGACGCCACGACGGTGGCGGCCTGGATGCCGACCACCACCAGGCCCAGTGCCGCGATGGGCAGTCCGACCTCGAGCGCGTACGGCTGGAGGAGGACGTAGTAGACGATGAGCGGAACGGTGAAGAAGGCCGCGCCCAGGAGCACCAGGGTGCGTACGATAGGACGGCGCGCCGCGATACGAATGCCGGTCCGCAGGTTCTGCCAGTAGCCGAGCTCCTCCTCGCCTTCTTCCCGGTGCGGAGGTTCCTTGACGGTGAGGATGAGGCCCCCCGATGCCAGGGCGGCGAACCCGCATAGCGTGAAGCACAGCGTGATGTCGATCGTCGCCAGTGCCGCGCCGGCCAGCGCGGCAATTCCCTGGGATCCCATCTGGATGGCCTGGCTTCGCCCGGACTGCTTGGCGGCTTCGGACTCCCGGCCGTCGGCCTTGAGGGTGTCGTACAGGAGCGCCTGGTCCGCGCCGCTGACGAACGCGAACGAGGTGTTCCACAGCGCATAGCCCAGCAGGAACGCCGGCGACATCGCCTCCGCCAGGATCAGGAACATTGATGCGGCGTACACGAGCGAACCGATGGCGATGGATGTCTTGCGACCCCATCGGTCCGCGAGCGCGCCAGTCGGCACCTCGACGACCGCGGTGAGCACCCACGCCACCGCCTCGAGGAGGCCGATCTGGGTCAGGGTGATGCCCTTGTCCTGGAGGAAGATGACCCAGATGGGCACCCACAGGATGAACATGAACAGCGCCTGGGACGCGAAGAGGCGCCAGATGTTTCCGCCGTAGGTGCTGCTCAACGAGGTTTTGAACCTCATGGTTTCCGTTTCGGGGATCATGACCAGATTCGTGCGGAAGAATCATCGGGCGTACAGTGAAGTCATGACCACCAAGATCACGAAGTCCGACGCCGAATGGCGGGCGGAGCTGACCCCGGAGCAGTACCACGTCCTGCGCGAGAAGGGCACCGAGCGGCCGTTCAGCGGGGAGTATCACGACGACCATCGGTCGGGGACCTACCGATGCGCCGGCTGCGGCGCGGAGCTGTTCGACGCCGCCACCAAGTTCGAATCCGGGACCGGCTGGCCGTCCTTCTACCAGCCCGCCGGCGACGGCGCGGTCGACACCGAGACGGACCGATCCTTCTTCATGAAGCGGACCGAGGTCATGTGCGCGACCTGCGGCGGGCACCTGGGCCACGTCTTCGACGACGGCCCGCGGCCCACCGGCCTGCGCTACTGCATCAACTCCGCCTCCCTGACGCTCGATCCGGCGCGGAGCCCATCAAGAGGTTTGAAACTGCGGGGCATCATGCCGCGCGACCTTCCTTCCGGAGTCGTCACCTTTCTGTTCACCGATGTGGAGGGGTCCACGAAGCTCCTGCGCGAGCTGGGCGCCGCGGCCTATACGGAGGCGCTGACTGCCCATCGTCGGACGCTCCGCGACACGTTCGCCGCTCACCACGGGGTCGAGGTCGATACCCAGGGTGACGCCTTCTTCGCCGCGTTCTCGAGTGCCGCGGACGCGGTCGCGGCGGCGGAAGACATGCAGGGCGCCGAGGGACCCATCCGGGTTCGCGTCGGGATCCATACCGGCGAACCACAACTGACCGATGAAGGCTACGTCGGGATCGATGTTCATCGAGCGGCCCGGATCTGCGCCGTCGCCCACGGTGGCCAGGTCGTCTTGTCGGAACGGACGAGAGACCTTCTCCCGCCGACCGCCGAGTTGCTCGACCTTGGTCTGCATCGGCTCAAGGACCTGGGTGCCCCGGACAAGCTGTTCCAGCTTGGGGACGAGGCGTTTCCGCCGCTCCGATCGCTGAATGCCACCAACCTCCCCGCCCAACCCGGTCCGCTCATCGGTCGGGGGCGGGAGCTTTCGGAGCTTGCTGAGCTCATCCGCGACCGGCGAGTCGTCACCCTGTCGGGCCCGGGCGGCTCAGGCAAGACGCGTCTGGCGATCCACGCCGCGGCGGAGTCGGTCGATGCCTTCGTCGACGGGGTGTTCTGGGTGCCGCTGGCTGCGGTCACCGATCCCGCGATCGTCGAGCCGACGATCGCCATGACGATTGGTGCACAAGAGGGCGTCGCCCAGCAGGTGGACCAGAAGGGCATGCTGCTCGTGCTCGACAACCTGGAGCAGCTGCTCCCGGAGGTTTCGACCGTTCTCGCAGCGCTCCAGGAACGGTGTCCCAACCTGCATCTCGTGGTCACCTCGCGCGCGCCTCTTCGGATCTCGGGAGAGCACGAATACCCTGTGGAGCCGCTCCCAGCGGACGACGCGGTGGCCCTGTTCCGGGAGCGCGCCTTCCTCAGTGAGCCAGACGAAGCGGTGCGCGCGATCTGTCGCCGCCTGGACGGGCTGCCGCTCGCCATTGAGCTCGCCGCCGCGCGGACACGCGTCCTGTCGCCCGACAAGCTCCTGGCTCGGCTCCAACAGGCGCTGCCCATCCTGACCGGCGGGCGGCACGACGCCCCCGAACGTCAGCGGACACTGCGGGCAACCATCGAATGGAGTTACAACCTGCTCCCGATCGAGGAGCAGCGGATCTTCGCGCGCCTGGGCGTGTTCGCGGGGAGCTTCGCCGTAAAGAGCGCCGAGGCTATCTGCGATGTCGGTCTCGATGAGGTCGAAACCCTCGTGGCGCACAGCCTGCTGCGGCGCTGGGAGGGCGATCGACTGGGAATGCTGGAGACGATTCGGGAGCTCGCGCTGGAGAAGCTCGAGGAGTCAGGCGAGGCCGGTACGGTTCGCCGCCGTCACGCTGAGCACTATCTCCAGGTCGCCGAGTCCGCCAACCTCTCCATCGACGCGGTCGGTCGAGGAGCTCAGCGGCACGATCTCGTCCTCCCCGAGCAGGCGAATCTCCGCGCGGCGATCGATTGGGCAACCGACGGCCGATGTCGAGCTTGGGATCCGCCTTGCAATCGCATTGGAAAACTTCTGGGTCGGGCACGATCCGGCCGAAGGCATGCGGCGCTTCGAGGCGCTGCTCGAACGAGCCGATGACCTCCCCCTGCTCCTTCGCGCCCGTGCCATGCGCGACTACGGGGGTTGCGCTGATATCGCGGGCGACTTTGAGCGGGCGCGGACCGCGTTCGCGAAGAGCGGCGAGCTCTTCCGGGAGGCGGGCGATGAGAGCGGTGAGGCGACGGCCGTCTACAGGCTCGGAGTGATCGCGAGCCACACCGGCAACATCGAAGAGGGACGGCAGCTGTGGGAAGAGAGCCTGGAGATGTGGCAGCGCCTTGGCGATCGGGTCGGCGAGATGCAGGCGCTCGGGAATATCGGCTGGTTCGAGTTCGAGCACGGAAACCCCGAACGCGGGCGGGAGCTGGCCGAGAGGAGCCTCGAGCTGGCGCGCGAAGCCGGCTGGACCTGGTGGGAGGCGGAGCAACTCGGAAACCTTGCCGAGCACCACCTCAACGCCGGCAGGACCGACGCTGGGGAACGTTACGCGCGGGCATGTCTCGTGCTCGCTCGAGGGATGGAAGACCGGCTGATGACGGTCTACGGGCTCGGCATGCTCGCCTGGGCCGCGGCCGATCGTGGCGAGCCGGAGCGGGCGGAGTTCTGTGGGCTGCCATCGAGGTCGAGGAGGCCAAGGGACCGTTGGCCAGGTGGGCGTTTTACCGTGACAAGTACGCGGCCCGCATTCCTCCCGTCGTTGCGGACGTACCAAAGCTGAGTCTCGAGGAAGCCGTTGCCTACGCGCTCGGAGACGACGCCTGAGGCCGGTGCCCAGACGACGGTTCATGGCGTGGAGCCCCGCCGCTGTCGAGGCGGTGACGGCGAGAGAGGCCGGTCTTCCGCGCCCCAGATCATCGTGCGTACCCGTCGTTCAGCGTCGTTGCGCCTGACGGAGCAGACCGTCACCGAGCCGCCGAACGAGTACCGCAGGTCCGGGTCGAAGGCCATCCGTGGCACGTCGGTGACCTCCCAGCGCACGTCGCGCACGTGGGGCATGTCCGGGTCGCCATGGCGGAGCCACTGGTACGGCCCGCGAATCTCACCGACCGCGATCTCCGGCTGCCCCAGGAACGGCACGACCACGATGTCGCCGACCTCCATCCGGACGGCGAACGCCCACAGCTGCGCGACCTGGGTGTTGACGTGGGACTCCGAACGCCCCGGGAAGCTCCCGCGGTAGGCGGCTCGCATCGCGTCGCGGTCCGGGTAGCGCGACAGGTCTCCCAGCTCTCCCCAGCCGATACCGATGACCGAGCGGGTCATGAACCGCTCCTCGCGGAATCCGCCGCGACCGCCCTTCACGACCCACAGGGTCATGGCCGGCTCAGGCTTCCGCCGTCTCGGTCGCGGTCGCTCGGTGGGCCGCCTCGGACTGATCGGTGCCGGCCCGACGCAGGTCCAGGGTCATGATCGTGATGTAGGCCGCCACGGTGGCGAAGACGACGGCCGGAATGGTGTTGGTCCCAGCTGAGCCCACCAGGAGTGCCGCGAAGAGCATTGACGCCAGGACGAGCCGGCTCGCGGCGGTCATGCCGGCGGCGGCACCGATGGCGATGGCCAGGGTCGGGGAGGTGCCGAGCCACAGGACCGGGAAGGTGGCCAGGCCAATACCCAGGAACATGGCCGGGAAGATGCCCCCGCCGCGAAAGCCGGACGCCATGGTGATCACGTACGCGAGCAGCTTGGCGATGACCAGGATCAGCAGAGCTGCGGTGGTGGGCACGGCGACCACCGCCGGGATGGCCACCTGGCCCGAGAACAGGACGTCCTGAGCGCTCACGCCCAGCATGGAGGCCACCTGGGCGATGATCCCGACCGCCAGGCCGCCCGTAACCAACACCAACACGAGGCCTGCTCGACTGGTGCCGAGCGGCGCGCCCGGAACACCCGATAGGCGGACGCCCCTCGGTGCACGGCGGCGATCAGGAGCGCCGTTCCGAATCCGACGGCGACCGCGACGGCCATGTCCGTGAGGCTGACGCCTGGATACGGCTGCAGGTCAGGCACGGTGAGGGGCGGTGGCAGATCCACCACGGAGTGAGGCCGACGAAGATGAGATAGCCGACGGCCGCCGCCACGAAGCCCGGCAGCAGCACGATGGTCAGCAGCGCGCCCGAGACCGATGCTCGCCTCGGTCAGCATCACGCCGGCGATGAGCGGTCCGCCGAACAGCGTCGAGATGGCCGCGAACGAGCCGGCGCCGGACAGGATTCCCTTGTGCTGTGACTGGACGCGGACCACGTTCGTGACGGCCACCCCGACGGCTGACCCGAGCGCGACGACCGGCGCCTCTGGACCCAGCACCAGCCCAAAGCTCAGCGTCCCGAGGGCCGCCAGCGCGACGCCGGGAGCGTGACGGACCGCGGTCGGAGCATGGCTGAATCCCGCCAGCGGAGATGATCCGCCGTCGCCCGGCAGCAGGATCCGAGCCGCCGCCACGATGAGCCCGCCGACCACCGGCAGCCCGATGACGAGGTACCACGGAGGCTCACCGCACCGAGTGCGGCCGGGAGGTCGGTCCACAGCGCGTGCTCCAGGACATGGACCAGGGTGAAGAACGCCGAACGCCACCAGGGCGGCCGGAATACCGATGATCGCGCCCAGGAACGCCAGCCGAACGAGGTTGCGCGGCGGTGTAGAGCGAGGTCGCCTGGTCCTCGCGGGCCGGCTCGGGTTGGGGAACGGGCGAGGTCGGTCCTGGCCCGTCCCCGGTAGTCACCCGATAAGACTAGACCGCCGGCGTCGCTCCGCGAAGGGAACCGGTCACGGTTCGGAGCAGGCCCATGGGGCTGCCATACAGGCGAAGGATGTCCACCACCAACAGACCGATGAGCGCCAGCTCGATGCCCTTGGTGAGGTAGGCGAGGTCGTACCTGCCGCCCATCACCAGCCAGGCCACGATGGAGGCCGCGGCGTACCCGACGAGGGCCACGCGAGGCGCCCAGCCAAAGCGATGGGCCAGCGGGTGGTCGATGAAGGTCACCGCCAGCAGCATCGCGGTCAGGACGAAGTAGCCGATGCCGTTGAGGATGAACATGGGAGCGCCCAGGCTGAGGTGGATGGCGCCACTGACCATCGCCAGGGCGGCGATGATGAGGACGAGCCAGGCCTTCTCGGTCCGTTGGGCACCTGTGGAGGCAGACACGGGAGCTTCTCCTTACCTGTTAGTCTGAGGTAACGAGTATATCCCTTAGTTGGATACTGTCAAGGAACAAGTTTCATGGATGCAGCCGAGCAGATTCGTAGAGATTTCGCCATGGCCTGGGGCCGCTTTGGCCTGGCCTGGGGAGTCACACCGTCCACCGCCACCGTCCAGGGCTACATGCTCGTCCACGGCGGTCCACTGACCGAGGCCCAGCTCCGCGAGGCTCTCGGGTTCTCCCACCGGGCCACCCTGCTGGCCCTTCGCGAGTGCGAGAGCTGGGGCCTGATCGAACGTACCGCGCCGATCCGCTCTGGACGCCGAGGCCCAGCCTCCAGCGCCTGGATTACGGTCGGGGACCATTGGCAATGGTTCGGCCGGGTGGTGCGCGCACGGAAAGAGCGCGAGACCGATCCCATCCTGCCGGTGCTGGCCGAAGGTCGCCGACGGGCCCACGCGCTCCCCGATCGCGGTGGAGAGCTGGCGGAGCGGCTGGACGGCCTGGTCGAGTTCATGGACGCGTTCGACCGCGGCATTGGCATCGTTGTTCGCGCCGCGCCGGCCGAGCTGGCCCACCTGTTCGGGGTCCTGGGCCGCCTGGACGCGGAGACCGCAGACCGGCTGTTCGCGGCCCTCGCCACCGTGCCGCAGGCGGAGCTGGCGAAGGCCGGCGCAACCGTGTCACGGATGCGGCCCGAGCTCCTGCGCGCGTTCGTGGGCCTCGCCAGCCAGCGTGGGATCGCGAGACTGCTCCGGGTCGGGGGCTGACGCCGGCTTTCCTCGGGGAGCTTGGAAAACCCGGGTAGGCGCCAACTCGTTCGAGGCGGCCCCACGCAGGGCTGCCACCTTTTTGGCCTATCTGCTCCCTCTATAGGCATAGTGGCAGTCATCGTCGAGCAGGCGGGAGCAACCACTGACCTTGAGGCGGTGTACCGCGAGGATGGTGCGCGGCTGTGGCGCGCCCTATTTGCCTACTCCAACGACGCCGAACTGGCGTCGGATGCGGCTGCCGAGGCCTTCGCCCAGGCCGTCGCCAGGGGAACGGCCATCCGCGACGTACGCCGCTGGGTCTGGCGGACGGCATTTCGCGTGGCGGCGGGCGACCTGAAGAACCGATCGAACTATGCGCGGGTTCCGATGCCCGAGGGCGTGACCCACGACTTCCACCTCGACGACGAGCTGGTCGCTGCGCTCCAGGGCCTGACCGCCCAGCAGCGGCTCGTGATAGTTCTCCACTACTACGTCGACTGTCCCGTCGGCGAGATCTCTCGTCGGACGGGCATGAACCCCTTGGCCGTCCGCTCCCATCTCAGCCGAGGCCGCAAGCGGATGCGCCTGCTTCTGGGTGAGGACTCATGACCGATTTGCGCACCCGCATGCGGATCTACGACCAGGCGCCCGCACCTGACTACTGGAGCGAGGTTGAATTGCGTGCCTCGACCAGGCCGGAAGCCACACCACCCCATCGACTTGGGCGGCCTGCGCTGCTCCTGGTGGCTGCGGTGCTCGGAATCGTCGCGATCTCGGCTGCGGTTGTCGTCGGGTCGGGCGTGGTTGACCCGTGGCCGGTCGAATCGCCGACCCCCTCCGCGGTTGAGAGCCCAGCACCCACTACTACAGGTTCACAGCCCCCAACTGTGTGGGTTCAGCGCATGCCCGGGGCGCGGGGCAGCCCAGCTGGGGTGTACGGCACGACCGTCGCGCCGGGGTCGATCAGGGGAATGCACAGCGTCGTGTTGAACGGCACGCCAAATGATTTCCGTCAAACCCAGTTGATGTTTGCGGCAAAAGACGATTGCTTCGCTGGCGGGGAAGGCCCCGAGCCGGTCCCGGTCACGATCGCCGGGCTGGACGGCCTGTACGTCGAACCCTACGAAGATCCGTCGGTGCTGTTCATCCAGCCGCGAGGGGGAGAGACGACGGGAGCCTATGCCCTGCCCATCGACGGCCGAACGTTGTGCGTCTACCTCACCTGGGACCCCGCCACCACACAAGAGGAGCTGGAGGCGGCTCGCCAGGTAGTGGAGTCGATGCGGGGTCGCGCGGTCGGCCCGAACAGCATCCAGATCAACTTCACCCTAGCCGACGGCTGGGACACCGGGTAACACTCGGGAGCCCATGGCAGCCGAGGTGGAAGACCGTGGTAGTCGTAACCACCCGGAGATGCTTGGGGATCCGGCAGTCAGTCCCGTTACGAGCCGGCCAGTCGGCCTCCGCCGCGCAGGTTGAGAGCGGCGCCCCAGCGCAGGGCGCGCACCGCGAGCAAGACCCCGAACGCGGCCAGGACCAGGATGGTGGCCGCCGCGATGGACGCGTCCAGGTCGCCGGACTGGAACTCGCTGAACACGACCAGCGGCAGGGTCTGGGTCACACCCGGCAGGTTGCCGGCGAACATGATCGTGGCCCCGAACTCGCCCAGCGCCCGGGACCAGCACAGGACCATGCCGGTGGCCAGCGCCGGAGCCGCCAGGGGCAGGGTGATGCGACGAATGACCGATGACTCTCCGGCGCCCAGGTCGCGGGCGGCATCCTCCATCTGGGGGTCCACGCTCGAGATTCCGGCGCGTGCGGTACGCACGAAGAACGGCGCCGCGACGAACGTCTGAGCCAGGACCACGGCCAGGGTGGTGAAGGGGATCTGGATGCCGGCCACCTCGAGTGCGCCACCGACCAGCCCGCTCCGCCCGAACACGAGCAGGAGCGCCAGGCCCGCCACCGATGGCGGAAGGACGATAGGGAGGTCCACCACCGTCTCGAGCAGGCCCGAGCCGCGGAACCGCCGGCGCGCGAGGAGCAGGGCGAGCGGCGTGCCCAGGGCCACGGCCAGGACGAGGCTGATTGTGGTCGTGACCAGGCTGAGGACGAGCGCGTCACGGACCGCCGGGGTGGCGAACGCATCGAGGAGCGCGCCGCCGGCAAGCGCCCGGCCAACGAGTCCCACCACCGGGATGGCCAGGAACAGGATCGCGACTGTGGCGAGGCCGAACAGGCCCACGCCGCCCACCGTTCGCGCGGTCACGGAGCCACGAACCCGAACTCGGCGAGGACCACCTGGCCGACTGGACCGGCGAGCCACTCCAGGAAAGCGGTGGCCTCCTCCACGTGGTCCGACGTCGCGATCACGCACCCGACGTACGTCGCGCTGACGTTCGCCGCTTCGGGGATCGGTATGGCGGTGACTTGCAGTGAGGACAGCGCATCGGTCTGGTACACGAATCCCGCGTCGCCTTCGCCCAGCTCGAGCTTGGTCAGGACGCTGCGAACGTTGTCCTCCTCCGACACAACGTTGGCCGCGTAGCTGTCTACGAATCCCGCCGGGTAGCCGGGCAGTTTCGACAGGCTGGCCAGGACCTGCTCGGCGTAGCCGGTGATGGGCACCTCTTGACCTGCGGCGATGACCTGGACGCCGTCGTTGGCAAGGTCCGCCGGCGACTGGATTCCCGCCGGATTCGCATTCGGGACCACCAGGGCCAGGCTGTTCCCGGCGTACGCGACCGTCTCGCCCGTCACGAGCCCGCGATCCTCGAGGGCCTCGGGGTTTGCGGTGTCGGCCGAGAGGAAGACGTCGGCCGGCGCGCCTTCCTGGATCTGGGTCCGCAGCGCCGCCGACGAATCGGTCGCGATGACCAGGGTCGTGCCCGGGACCGCATCGGCGTACACGGTCTCGACCGCGTCGAGCGCGTCCTGGAGCGACGCGGCGGCGAAGACGGTCAGCTCGACAGCCTGGGCCGATGGCGAGGGCGACGGCTGGCACGCAACGAGGAGCAGGACGAGAACGACCGATCCCCCCGCCCGCCCCTTCATCGGTCTGCGGGGATCTCCACCATGACGTTCGTGGACTTCACCACGCCTATGGCCTCGTCCCCCACGGTCAGCCCCATGTCGTCCACAGCTTCCGCGGTCATCAGGCTGACCAGCCGATGCGGCCCGGCCTGGATCTCGACCACGGCCGTCACCTTGTCGCGCTGGATGCGGGTCACGATGCCCGTGAATCGGTTGCGTGCCGACTGGGCCACGATCGGACGATCGGCGGCCTCGCTCCGACGCTCGGCCAGCAGCCGCGTGACCTCCGGCAGGGGAATGCTCCGCTGGCCACCGGAGGTCCGGACCGTACGCAGCTGGCCGTCGTGCTCCCATCGGCGAAGGGTCTCGACCGACACCCCCAGCATCTCCGCCGCCTCGCCGATCCGGACCTCCATACAGAGGAATCTATGGCATTTGGCCCTCATGTGTCTAGAAACGACCCTTCTGAGTCTTCGCTCAGGAGGTCCGCCGCCCACGTTGGTCTAAAACCAGTCCGGGCTGTGAGTAGACTGTCGGCGTGCCGCTGTCTCAGGGCTCCGAGGAAGACATCGACCGGGTCGGGCTGCTGGGCGAGCCCGTCCGCCGTCGGCTGTACGAGCTCGTCGCGGGATCGGCCTTGCCGGTGGACCGCGACCAGGCGGCGAAGGCGCTGTCCATCGGTCGGTCGCTGGCAGCCTTCCATCTCGACCGGCTGGTGGAGGGTGGGCTGCTGGAGGCCGAGTACCACCATCGGTCCGGCCGCCGAGGGCCCGGTGCCGGCCGGCCGGCGAAGTTCTATCGCCGGGCCGGCGAATCACAGGTGGACATCACCCTGCCCGCGCGGCGGTACGCGCTCGCGGCCACCATCCTTGCCGACGGTCTGGACCGCGCCGAAAGCCCAAGCGTCCGATCGAGTGTCGAGAACGCCGCCCGTGAGGCCGGCCGGCGGCTGGCGGCCGAGGCTCCCGGCGACGGAGGTCGCGACGTACTGCTGGCGCTGCTGGCCGCGCACGGGTTCGAGCCGGAGGAGGCCGAGGGCCACATCCTGCTCCGCAACTGCCCGTTCGACGCGCTGGTCGACGAACACCGCGACCTGACCTGCGGGCTGAACCTGACGCTGCTCGAGTCAGTCGCGGCGACTCTGCCCAACGCCTCGGTCACCGCCGTCCGGCGTCCGCGGAACGGCCATTGCTGCGTGGAGTTCGTCCCCCGCTAGAGCGCCGTCCGCAGCTTCGGGAAGCGCCCGGCCATGCCGGGGACCTGGGCCTGGTAGAGCAGGTCGGGGTGCGGGAACCCCCTGAGCCGGTGCCGTCCCAGGCTTCGGAACTTGATGCCCTCGGGCAGCTCGTGGCCGATTGCTCCCTGGGCGGATCGCGACACCACGATCTGCCCGCCGTGGGCGGCCTGGCAGAGACGGGCCACGGCATGGACCGACAGACCGATGTAGGCACCGTCCGACAGGGTCGGATGTCCGCGATGGATGCCGATCCGGACCTTGACCGGGCGTCGGCTGGGCCACGACTTCTCTTTCATCCGGCGCTGGATCATCACTGCGGCCTCGAGGGCCGCCGGCGCGGAGGCGAACACGCCCAGGAACTCGTCGGCGTGGACCTCCACCTCGTGACCGCCGGCCTTGCGGACCTTCTCGCGGATGATCCGGCGGACGTCGGACAGCATGGGGCCGTAGTCGTCGCCAAGCTCGGCGAGCAGGGCAGTCGAGCCCTGGATATCGGTCATCAGGAACGTGACCGTTCCGGTCGGGAGGGCGGCCGAGCGTTGCGCCCGCGTATCAGCCTGGCCCCGCGTCCGCTCCTTCCGGAGCTGGCCCTCGATGAAGCCGACCGGGACCAGTCCGAACCGGCGCGCCGCGCGGAGGAGCTTGGTCCTGGCCTGCTCGCGGGCGGCATCCGACTCGAAGACGACCTGGTTGAAGCGGCCCAGCGCTGCGCGGACGTGCGGCTCGTCGTAGATCGGCAGCCGCCGCTGTCCCTTGGAGTCGATGTAGGCGAAGGCGCTCTTCGGCATCTTCGACCGCTGGGCGTCGCTGATCTTGGACACAGACCTATTGTGCTGGGACGTCGGGCGCGAGGTCGGCCAGGGTGCTGAGGTCGGGCACTTCGAGGTCGGGGGTCGCGGTCGCCGACGGCGTGGCCCCGAACCCCGGCCGGTCGTGGCGGCGGTTGACCCACGCCGTGGCCAGCCCCAGGTTCTTGGCCGGGACGTGGTCGTGATACAGGCTCTGCGCGACGTGGAGGATCCGCTCGGGCCGGACCTCGATCGTCTTGAGGGCCAGCAGGAATGGTGCGGGGCGCGGCTTGTACTCGCGAGCCTGCTCGGCAGTGATCACCCACTCGAACTCGACGCCAAGCCGCTGGGCGGAGGCCGCAAACAGGTCGTCGTCGCAGTTGGTGATCACGCCCAGCCGATACCGAGGGGTGAGCCGCTGCAGGGCGTCCGCCGTGTCGGCGAACGCAGGCCAGTCGCTCACCGACTCCCCGAACGAGGACAGCTCCTCGGCGGTCACCTCCACACCCAGCTCCTGGGCCAGGGCGCCGAACGACCCCGCGAGCACGGCTCGGTACGACTGGTACGTCCCGCCCTCGAGTGCAGCCTCGTGCCGGGCGTATCGCTCCAGGACCTCGTCATCGGTCAGGGCCACGCCGTGGCGGTCGAGCGTGGGTCGGATGGCGGCCAGGATGCCGGCCTCCCAGTCGATGAGCGTCCCGTAGCAGTCGAAGGTCAGGACTTCGAACTGGTCGAGGTCGAGCACCCCCTAGAGGCGGACGCGGGCCGGTTGGTCGGCGTCGAACATGTGGACGGTGTCCACGAACCGGACCTTGCCCTCGGCCCGGCTCATGACCAGGGTGTGGGTCCGCGCGCCGCCGCCGAAGAACCGGACGCCGCGCAGCAGCTCCCCGTCCGTCACCCCCGTGGCGCAGAAGACGACGTCCTCGCCACTGGCCAGGTCGTTGGTGTGCATGACCTTGTCCGGCTCGTCCACCGCCAGGCCCATCGCGCGTCCACGCTCACGCTCCTCCTCCGAGCGCCAGCGGAACTGGGCCTGGATCTCCCCGCCCAGGCACTTGAGCGCAGCCGCGGTCAGCACGCCCTCCGGCGCGCCACCGATGCCCATCACCGCGTGGACGCCCGTCCCCGAGACCGCAGCACTGATCCCCGCGGTCAGGTCACCGTCGGGGATGAGCTTGATCCGCGCGCCGCTGTCGCGCAGCTCGGCAATGAGCTCTTCGTGGCGGGGCCGGTCGAGGACCACGACCGTGATGTCCGACACCGCCCTTCCCAGGCTGGTGGCGATGATCCGGATGGTGGCGTCCACCGGGTCGGTGATGTTGACGTTGCCCGCTGCGCCCGGCCCCACGACCAGCTTGCGCAGGTACGTGTCCGGGGCGTGCATCAGCCCACCGGGCTCGGAGGCGGCCAGGACCGTGATGCTGTTCGGGGCCCCGTTGGCCACCAGGTTCGTCCCCTCCAGCGGATCGACCGCGATATCGATCATGACCGCCGCTTCCGGATTGCCCACCTGCTCGCCGATGAACAACATGGGCGCCTCGTCGCGCTCGCCCTCACCGATGACGATGGTGCCGCTGAGATCGGCAGCCTCCATCGCATGGCGCATGGCTTCCACCGCGGCCTGGTCGGCTCCGTGGCCGTCGCCACGGCCCATCTGGCGGGCAGCGGCCAGGGCCGCCGCCTCCGTCGCGGCCATGGCTTCGTCGGTGATCAGCTTGTGCCGTGCTTTCATCGGTCAGTTCCTATCGGTCAGTGCCGGAAATGCCGGCGGCCGGTGAAGACCATGGCCATATGGTGCCGGTCCGCGACCTCGATGGCCATCTCGTCCCGCGCGCTGCCACCCGGCTGGATGATGGCCGTGACCCCGGCCTGGGCCGCGAGCTGGATGCCGTCGGGGAACGGGAAGTAGGCGTCAGAGGCCATCACGCTCAGCGGCGCCCGTTCGCCGGCCTTGCGCAGCGCGATCTCGACGCTCACCACGCGCGATGGCTGGCCGGCGCCCATCCCGATCATGACGTGGTGCTTGGTGAGGACCACCGCGTTGGACCGGATGTGGCGGACCGCCCGCCACGCGAACAAAAGGTCCGTGAGCTCCTCCAGCGTCGGGTGGCGCTGGGTGACGACCTGGAGCTCGTCACGGTCCTCCTCGATGGAGTCCTCAGTCTGGATCAGCAGTCCGCCGCCGATCCGCTTGAGATCCATCTCGCTGGTGCCCGGGTTGGGCGCCTCGCCCTCTGCCGGGGGGACCTCCACGATCTCGAATCCGTCCTTGGCGCCCAGGATGGTCACTGCCTCCGATGTGTAGCCGGGGGCCACGATGGCCTCGAAGAATCCGGGCTCGATGGCCCGGGCGGTGGGCTCGTCCACGGTCCGATTGGCACCGATGATCCCGCCGTAGGCGGCCACGCTGTCACCCTCCAGCGCCAGCCGGAAAGCGTCGGCGAGGTCCACCACGCTGGCCAGGCCGGTCGGGTTGCCGTGCTTGACGATGGTCACCGTCGGGGTCTTGAAGTCCGAGGCGATCCGCCAGGCGGCATCCAGGTCGAGCAGGTTGTTGAACGAGAGGTCCTTGCCGGCGATCTGGCGGGCCTGGCTGAGGTCGGCGCCGCGGTGGTCAGGGTCGGCGTAGAACGCGCCCTGCTGCTGGGGGTTCTCACCGTAGCGCAGGTCCGCCTTCTTCTCGAAGACGAGCGTCAGCCGGGCCGGGAACAGGGTCCCGGTCTGGTGGTTGAGGTCGGTCGCGATCTGGGCGTCGCGAGCGGCGATGAGGCCGAACGCCTCAGCCGCGAGCTTGTGACGGGTCTCCGTCGCGACAGCCTGGTCGCGTTTGACGTCGCGCAGGACCGATGCGTACTGGGTGGGGCTGCTGACCGCGGCCACCCATTGGTGGTTGGCGGCCGCGGCCCGGAGGAGCGCCACGCCGGCGAGGTCACGGGCGTCGGCACCGGCGGTCGGAGGATCGTGGTTGACGACGACGATGTCCACCGGCTCGACGTTGCGCTGGGCGAGGGCCGCGACCTCGTCACCGCGATCCCGGCGGACGCTCACCGCGCGCAGGAGGTCCGCGTCGGCCAGGTCGGGGAGCGGCTCGACCTCGACCCCGGCTTCGGCGAGGTGGGCGTGGGTCTCCGCCGTCGCGGCACAGGAGATCCCTGCCTCCTGGAGCGCGCGAACCAGCTCGATGATCCCTTCGCGGTCCGAAACGGAGAGCAGGGCTCGCAAGCAGGGGACCTCGTGTCAATTCCTGGCCGCGAGGCGTGCTGCGGCCGCCCCCGCGTCAGTGGCGCGAGTATATCCGGGGCGGGCGCTCAGTCCCCGAGATTGTGAATGACGAGCGCGGCCAGCTCTCGCAGCCTCGCCTCAAAGTCGATCTGTGGGGTGGGCGGCGGGTCCGTCTGCGCCAGCCTGATGATGACGTAGTACGGCTCCGCCGAGATCGCGATTGCCGGTGCGCAGGGGATGACCGACTGCACGCACTCGTTGAGATAGACGGTCCGCCCGGCGATGCTGTCCGACACGTAGCCGTCCTGGCCGAATTCGAGGCGTACGAGCTCGAGCGCCTCGGTCGCGGAGGTCGGATTCATGCGCGAGTACACCTTGGTCGGACCCGGAGGTCTGGTAGCACAGCGCCCATCCATCGGTTCCATAGTCAGGCTCGGCGACCCAGAAGCTGTCCCCTGCGACGAGTCCGCAGGTTGAGACGCCAGCCACCTCGGGATCGGGCGTCTCCGTCCGGACCTCCCGTGGCATCGGCGGAGTCATATAGGAGATCCGAGTCGTGAAGTCCAGGCAATCGACCTGGTCGGGCAGCGCCGCCTCCATGGAGAGCCCGCCGCCATCACTGAAATCGAGTCCGCTGGACACGCTTGGTAGGTCGAACGTGACGGCCATGCCCTCTGTGTCGAAGGCCGCCACAATCCCCTCTGCCTCCTCGGCGCTGACGATCCCGCAGCGCCAGATGCGGGAATCGGTCTCCTCGATCCCAGGCGCCGTTTCACCGAACGTTTGGGGGGTCGACCCGTCGGGGAGGATGACGTCCCACGCATGGGAATACGGTTCGACGGTGCTCGCATAAGCGGCTGTCACGATGTAGCGCTCCGGCGCCCAATGACGCCAGTCGACGCTTACCCAGTCCGACGGTGGGAGACCGAGCTCCGGATCAGCGAACCTGCTCGCGAGATCGGTCGCCGCGGCCATTGCGGCCGGATCTGAGCTCCCGATTGAAAGAGGCCTGTGCCGAACACCACCTGGGTGACCCCTCCGTCCGTCCGAGTCCTCAGGTTGTATTCCTGGTACCCGGTGTCGCCGATGTAGATCGCCTCGCAACCCGTACCGTCGATTTCCCGGGCTGACCCAAGCAGGTGTTCGAGTCCCTGTGCGGTCAGGTTCCGCTGAGTCCACCCCTTTCGTTCGGCCGGCGGGATCGGGGGGTCGAAGGAGGTCGCGGAAGGGTCTAGGCGCAGCACCCTGCCGTCCTCGTACACGAAGTATCGAGGGAGGTCCGCGAGAGTCGGCCGCTCATCGGGCTCGAAAGTCAGGACGACGCCATCCGCGAGTGCGGGCTCACACCAGCCAGCGCCGTAGATGGGTGAAAGCGAATCCTCCTGGCGCCACGGTAGGTCAATGAGTCCGGAACCGATGGCAAGCGCGCTGCCGATGGCCGCGGCCGCAAGCATGGCCGCGGCAGCCAGCAAGACGAGCGTGCGGCGGTCGAAGGAGAGGCCGCGAGGCGGGACGTCCGTGATCTCCCGCAGGCTGGCGCGCAGGGTGGCGGGAGCCGGCTCGCGGTAGCCGACTTCGGCGCGATACCAGGCCCGCAGGCGCGGTTCGAGCTCGTGATCGGTCATCGGTCTGCTCCTGTGAATTCGGCGTCACCGAGGGTCTCGCGCAGATGGCCCAGTGCGTAATGGAGCCGGGAGTTGACCGTCCCCTCCGGAACGCCCAGCCGAGCGGCTATCTCGGCAATAGGAAGGTCCCGGTAGAACCGGAGCGCGACGACAACGCGGTGGTCTGGCGAGAGAAGCGCCAGAGCGATACGCATCTGGTCGCGGTCGTCGACCTGGTCGGTGGCGTCTCGGCCGGCGGCGGCCAGCTCCGGGGACAGGTCGCGCGTCTGCCATTTGTTGGTCCGGCGCAGCCGGTTGCGACAGGTGTTGACCAGGATTCGATCGAACCAGTGCTCGAAGCGGGCGTGATCGCGCAGCTGCGCCCACCGGCGCCAGGCCTGGATCAGTGCGTCGTGGGTGGCGTCCTCCGCCTCCGCGCGGCTGCCCAGGATGGCGTGGGCAAGTCGATAGCTGGCATCGAGATGCTCATCGGCAAGGCGGGTGAAGGCGGCAGCACGGACCGATGGTCCCTCGAGCGCGACTATGTTCTCGTCTGGTACGACACTGACCTCTAACCGATTCGCCACGATGACATGACAACCGGGCCGTGGAAATCCTTCACCTTGGATTCGGGCGTGAACCATCTGATCCACGGGACGCCTAGTGAAGGCAGTGCGAAGTCGATTGATCGTGCCGCTGCTTGTGGTGGTCGGAGGGCTCGCGGCCTGTGCGGAGCCCAGCCCCTCCCCGACCGCTTCAGAGGCCGAGGTATCCGCGAGCCCGTCCGCGGTATCGTCCGACGCCGGCGAATCGCCCGTCTCAGTCGAGATCGTGGGTGACGCACCGGTCCTCGAGGCGAGTGCGGTGAACGACGACTGGGTGCTGCCCGGCGCGCTGGCGTTCGACGAGGGGACGTACCAGCTGTGGGGCGTGGCCTTCGACCAGGAGACCGAGGAGCACCACGGCTACTATGCGACCTCCCCGGACGGGATGGTATGGACGGTGGACCCCATCGATCCGCTGGCGGGATTCGATTGGGACTTGAGCCGCCCGGGAGCCATCCCGACCAGCGCGTTGGAGCTGGCCGACGGGACGTGGGCAATGTACTTCTGGGGCGTTCCCGCTCCACTCGAGCGGGGCGCGAAGATCTGGCGCGCTACGGCTCCATCCCCTGCAGGCCCGTGGACAGGTGACCCGGAGCCGGTCATGGAGGGGACCGATGGCGCCTGGGATGGCGGCGGGCTGGACTTCCCATCGGTGGTTGCCCGGCCGGATGGCTACCTCATGGTCTACACCGGGGTCAGCGTGAGCGCGTTCAACGAGGGTCACGTGGGGGTGGCGATGTCACCCGACGGGGTGGTGTGGACGAAGGAGGACGGCCCGGTCATCGACCGGGGCACTGCGGTTCGTGGGATGCGGGGACGATCTTCCTGCCGCGGATGCTCAGCGCTGGAGGCGGCTACCTGCTCCTGTATGCCGGCATGGCCGAAGGGGCCGAACCCACCTCCATCGGTGCCTCCGCAAGCCTGGACGGCCTGAGCTGGTCCTGCGCCAGCCAATCGCCCGTCCTGGTCGAAGCCGACATCCCAGGCAGCGAGCGGATCCACACCATTGCGGTCGCTGATGGCGCGACCGGCCCAGAGATGCTGATCGAGTCGATTGCCGATGCCGCTTCCTCGGCGCTCTGGCTGGGAGACATCCACGTCGACTGACGGAATGGGCGCTGCTAGACTCGCCCGCCGATGGACATCCTGTTCGACGCCCTCAATCCCACCAACTTCGCGAACCTGTTCACCCTGATGTGGGTGGCCCCTATCGTGATCTGCGTCGGAGCGTCCGTCTGTGTACTGGATCGCCCAACGCCGCTATCGGCGCTATCCGGCCCACATGGCCATGCACGAGTGGCCGTAATCTAACCATCCTCCGTGGCCCCGATCGTCGGCGCGCCGCCCCCCCCCCCCCCCCCCCCCCCCCCCCCCCCCCCCCCCCCCCCCCCCCCCCCCCCCCCCCCCCCCCCCCCCCCCCCCCCCCCCCCCCCCCCCCCCCCCCCCCCCCCCCCCCCCCCCCCCCCCCCCGGCCCCGCCCGGCCGCCGCCGCCGCCGCCCGGCCGCCGCCGCCCCGGCCGCCCGCCGCCACCGGTGGAACAACCTGCCGGTAGGACCCGCCGCCCGGGCGTTGCGAGAGTTCTGCAACGCGTACCCGTCTCGCCG